>DASXYG010000140.1:0-174555 GCA_036502625.1 Streptosporangiaceae bacterium | reverse complement strand
CGGCGAGCGGCGGCGAGGTGTAGGCGAGGCCCATCGCCTGGTCGCCGCGCTGGTCGCCGGGCAGCCCGAACGCGACGCCGCCCGACCACAGCCCGCCGGCGGTGCCCACGGTCGCGTCGTACTCGAGCGTGTCGGTGCCCTCGGCGGTCGGCGCGAGGTCGAGGGTCGCGTCGCCGAGGAAGTACGTCGCGTCGGCGGCGCCGGCCGGCGGCCAGGACCGTTCGGCCCGCCAGCGGCCCGGCTGGTGCACGCGGTCGGGGTCGACGGGCGGCTCGAAGTGCTGTTCGTAGACGGCGACGGGCATGGTGTCGACGCCCGGGTCGGCGTCGTCGTCGCGGCCGCACCAGTGGTCGAGCCAGCGCACCACTTCCCGCAGGTGGTCGATCCGCGGGCCGGGCACGGCCGAGTCGGGTACGGCGTGGTTCCACGGGCCGATGAGGACGCGCTTCGGAACGGTGAGCTTCTCGTACAGGCGCAGCGGCACGTTCCGGTAGCCGTCGGCCCAGCCGCCGATCATGAAGACCGGGCACCGGATCTGCGGGGCGATGTCGCCGACCGAACCGTGCCGCCAGTACGGGCCGTCGGTCTGGTTGCGCATCCAGGTCAGCAGGAAGGGCTCGTTGCCGGCCTGGTGCTGCCGCCACACCTCGGCCCAGTCGTCCGACCACTCCGGATCGGCCGGCAGGGCGTTGTAGGCGACCATGAAGTTCCCGTAGAAGCCGATGTCGTAGTACAGCCGCGGGTGGCCGCCGACGTAGTGGCAGTCGTCGCGGTAGCGGTCGTCGGTGAAGTACATCGGGATCACCGACCGGAGGTGCGGCGGCCTCGTGGCGGCCACCTGCAACGCGGTGAACCCGCCGTAGGAGATGCCCATCATGTTGACGCTGCCGTCGCAGAACGGCTGCCCGGCGAGCCATTCGATGGCGTCGTAGCCGTCGTCCTGCTCCTGCCCCACGTACTCGTCGGCGACGGTTCCGGCCGACGCGCCGGTGCCCCGGACGTCCACCCGTGCCACGACGTACCCGTGCCGCGGCAGGTACGTGTAGAAGCGCTTCTCCGAGTCGACCTCGTCCTTGCGGTACGGCTGGTACTCGACCACCACCGGCCACGGGCCGTCGCCGTCGGGCAGGTACAGGTCGGCGGACAACTGCGCGCCGTCACGCATCGGGATGCGCGCCCCGTGACGGATCCTGCTCGACCAGACGTGATGTGCGGACAATGGAACGGCTCCTTCAGGCGTCGGCGGGGTCGCGGTTCGGCGTGCGCGTTCCCGCCGCGATCTCGTGGGCGAAATGGCAGGCGGCGAGGTGTTCCGGCCCGTCGGCGTCGTGGACGGGCACCTGGGGCGGTGCGGTCGTGCGGCACACGTCGCGCGCGAACGAGCACCGCGGATGGAAGCGGCACCCCTGCGGAGGGGAGTCCGGCGACGGGACCTCGCCGCCGACGAGCAGCCGGCGGCGGGCGAGCCGGTGCCCGGGTTCCGGGTCGGGCGCCAGCGCCAGCAGCGCCTTGGTGTACGGATGCGCCGGCCGCGTCGTGATCGACTCCGTGGTGCCGCGCTCGACGACCTGCCCGAAGTACATCACGCAGATCTCGTCCGCCACGGCGACCACCTGCGGCAGGCTGTGGCTGACCAGCACGACGGCCAGCCCTGTGCGGTCCCGCAGGTCGCCCAGCAGGTTGATCGTCGCGGCCGCGGCGGACTGGTCGAGCCCGGCCGTCGGCTCGTCGGCGACGACCAGGTCGGGCTCGCCGGCCAGGGCGCGGGCGATGCCGATGCGGCGCGCCTGGCCGCCGGACAACTGCGACGGGTACGCGCGGGCCAGGGACTCGGGCAGGTTCACCGCGGCCATCAGATGCCCGGCCGAGCGGCGTTTCCCGGGCTCGATCCGATGGATGCGGTACGGCTCGGTGACCTGCTCACCGACGCGTACGCGCGGCGACAGGCTCGTGTAGACGTTCTGGAAGATCATCTGGACGCGGCGGCGGAACCGGTGGGTGTCGGCGGCGGACAGCTTCGTGATGTCGGCGCCGTTGAAGACGATCGTCCCGCGGGTGGGGCGGAGCAGCTTCACCAGCGCCTCGCCGAGCGTCGTCTTGCCCGACCCCGACTCGCCGACGATGCCCAGCACCTGGCCGCGGCGCAGCGTGAGCGACACGCCGTCGACGGCCCGTACGGGCGCGCGGCGCCGGCCGCCGCCGAAGTGCACGGCCAGGTCGTCGACGACCATCAGCGGCGCCTCAGCATCGGGGCCGCCGTCCCCGGTCACCGCGTCGCCGTCGGCCCGCGCGGACGGGACGCGCCAGTCGTCGGTCGACGGCCGCCGGGGCCAGAGCGCGGCGTGCTCGGGCCGCACGGCGAAGCACCGGGCGGCGCCGGACGGGGTGGGGTACATGTCCGGGGACTCGGTCGTGCACAGGTCGGTGGCGTGCCGGCAGCGCGGCGCGAAACCGCAGGCGGCGAGCGGTTCCGCGATGTCGGGCATGCGCCCGTCCACGGTGGCCAGCCGCCGGCCTCGCGTGCCGGGCATGGGCACCGCGGCGTTGAGCGCCTGGGTGTACGGATGCGCCGGCTCCGTCAGCACCGCGGTTCCGGCGGTCTCCTCGATGACGCGTCCGGCGTACATGACCGACACGCGGTCGCAGAGCTGGGCGACCACGCCGAGATCGTGGGAGATGAACAGCAGCGACGTGCCGTGCTCGTCGCGCAGCCGCAGCAGCAGCTCGAGGATCTGGGCTTCGAGGGTGAGGTCGAGCGCGGACGTGGCCTCGTCGGCGATGATCAGCTTGGGCCGGAGCAGCAGCGCCATCGCGATCATCACGCGTTGCCGCATGCCGCCGGAGAACGCGTGCGGGTACCGGTTCAGCGCCTGCTCGGGGTTCGGGATGCCGACCTCGGTGAGCGCGGCGACGAGCCGGTCGCGCGTCGCGCCGCCCGCGTCCTGCTGCCGCCGGTGCGCCCGCAGGACCTGCAGCATCTGCGCACCCACCGGCAGCCGCGGGTTGAGGCTGGTGGCCGGGTCCTGGAAGATCACCGAGATCTCTCCGCCGCGTACCGCGCGCATCTCCTCGTCGCCGAGCCCGGCGAGGTCGCCGCGGCCGCGCAGGCCGACCGTCCCGCCGAGGAGGCGCCCGTTCGCGGGCAGCAGCCCCAGGATCGTGGTGGTGAGCGTCGACTTGCCGCTGCCGGACTCGCCGACGACACCGAGGATCTCGCCCTCCGCGACGTCGAGATCGACCCGGTCGAGCGCCAGGCGCTGGGTGCCGCCGCCGGTGTAGGCCACCGAGAGGTCGCGGACGCGCAGGGTCGCTTCCGTGCTCACCGGGCTCTCCTCCTCATACGGAACAGGCCGCGTCGCCCCGTGGTCGTCCGCGACGGGTCGAGCGCGTCGCGTACGGACTCGCCGAGCACGAGGAAGGCGGCGGTCATCACGATCAGCGCGAGGATCGGGCCGACGACGCCCCAGGGGGATCCGGCGATGTTGGTGAAGCCGTCGTTGAGCATCACGCCCCAGTCCGGGGTCGGCGCCTGCACGCCGAGGCCGAGGAAGGCGAGGCCGGCTTCGTCGACGACGGCGCCCGGCACGTCCATGGCCACGACGGTCAGCAGCGCGGGCACGACGTTGGGGAACAGGTGGCGGAGGAGCACGCGGACGCGGGACGCCCCGAGGGCGCGCTCGGTCTTCGCGTAGCCGACCTCGCGCTCGGCGAGCGTCTGGGCGCGCACCAGCCGCCCGTAGTACGGCACGAGCGCGACGGCGATCACGAAGATGACGCTGCCGACCGACGGCCCGAGCAGGGTCAGCAGCGCCAGCCCGAGGATGACCGCGGGGAAGGAGATCAGCGCGTCGAAGACGACGACGAGCACGCGGTCGAGCCACCCGCCCAGGTACCCGCTGACCAGGCCGAGGGATCCGCCGACGAGGAACCCGCCGAACACCGAGGGCAGGGCGATCCCCAGCGCGACCCGCGTTCCGTACATCGTGCGGGAGAGGTTGTCCCGCCCGAGCGAGTCGGTGCCGAGCCAGTGGCCGGGCGAGGGACCGCGCAGCCGGGTGAAGACGTCGATGTGCGTGGGGTCGTACGGCGTGATCAGCGGCGCGAGGACCGCGACGGCGATCATGGCGAGGATGACGATCGCCGCGGCGGCGGCGCTGGGCCGGTCCCGGATCAGCCGCGCCAGGTCCCGCATCCGGCCCGTGCTCGGCGCCACCGCGTCGGGGACGGTGGAGCGCTGGATGAGGGCCATCAGGTGAACACGCTCGCTCGGCCGTCGAGGCGCATCCGCGGATCGACGAACTGGTAGAGGAGGTCGGCCAGCAGGCTGCCGAGGATGAACGCGGCCGCGTAGATCAGCACGATCGCCCGTACGACCGGCCAGTCGTGGTTGCCGACCGCGGAGATCGCGAGGCTGCCGATACCCGGCCGGTTGAAGATGACCTCGGCGTAGACGGTGCCGGTGAGCACGTAGCCGAT
The DNA here is from genome assembly GCA_036502625.1 of Streptosporangiaceae bacterium. Classification (GTDB taxonomy): domain Bacteria; phylum Actinomycetota; class Actinomycetes; order Streptosporangiales; family Streptosporangiaceae; genus DASXYG01. The sequence goes on along the minus strand of DASXYG010000140.1, from coordinate 170,079 downwards.
CAACAGCCCGCTGAGCGCGGTGATCGGCACGAGCGCGTTCTTCAGCGCGACGCGGTAGAGCGTGGTGCGCTCGGTGAGGCCGTACGCGCGTGCGGTGCGGACGTACGGCTGCCCGAGCACCTCCAGCATGCTGCCGCGCACCAGCCGCGCCAGGTACGCCCACCAGAACACCGACAGGGAGACGGCCGGCAGCACCAGGTGCGCCAGGTAGTCCGCCGGCGCGGACGGGTGGCCCGCGCCGAGGGCCGGAAGGACGTGGTTGTCGACGGCGAACCACAGCAGCAGGAGCAGGGCGACCACGTAGGACGGCATGCTGAGCAGCAGCACCGAGGCGGCCCGGATGAGCGTGTCCACGATGCCGCCCTGGCGTACGGCGGCCAGGATGCCCGTCGGGATGCCGACCAGGAGGGCCAGCCCGATGCCGGCGACGCTGAGGATCGCGGTGTTGGCGAGCGCGGGGCCGAGCTCGCCGGCCACGGGCTGCCCGGTGATGTAGTCGTCCCCGAGGTCGCCGTGGAGCGCGTCGCCGAGGAACCGCAGGATCTGGTGGGCCACCGACTGGTCGAGCCCGAGGTTGTGCCGTACCTGCGCGATCAGCTCGGGCGTGGCGTGGTTGCCGAGGATGGTGCGGGCCGGGTCGCCGGGGATGAACTGGATGAGCAGGACCAGCAGCACCATGACGATGAGCAGGACCAGGACCGCGAGGCCCAGGCGCTTGAGCAGATAGCCGATCACCACGGCGTTACACCCGGTAGAAGTAGTGGAGTTGGGCGTTGCCGTTGCCGTCGAACACCGCCTGGATGCCGGACTTGCTGAGCCCGAAGTTCAGCGCCTCCGACATGAAGACGTACGCCGCCGACGCGTCCATGAGCCGCTGCATCTCGACGGCGATGGCCTGGCGCCGGTGCCGCTGTGTCGTCGTGCCGAGCCGGTCGAGCAGCCTGCCGTACCTTGGCTCGCACCAGAAGGCGAAGTTCCAGACGCCGATCTGCGCGCACGTGAACCACTCCAACTGGTAGTAGGGGTCAGGGGCGCCGGCGAAGTTGGCCCACAGCAGGCCCGCCTTGCCCGGCTCGGTCACGAAGCTCTCGGGTGCGGTCGTGACGATCTCGACGTCGATGCCGGCGTCCTTGAGGTTCGACTGGATCACCTGCATCACCGCGTTCGGGTCGCCCGAGGTGATGGAGAGGTTCGGCGTCGCGATCGTGAGTGAGAGGTCCCGTACGCCCGCCTCGGCGAGCAGGCGTTTCGCCTTCGCCACGTCGCGTCCGTACGCGGGGGCGCCGGGCCAGTGCCCGACGTCGAGCCCGGACGACACCGCCGCCTTCTGCCGGTTCGACGACGGCACGCGATTGGCGAGGTTGATCTCCTCGATGTCGACCGCGCTGCGGATCGCCTGCCGGACCCGGATGTCCCGCAGGTCGGGATGCTTGACGTCGATGGCGAGGAAGAAGTAGTCCAGCGCCATCCGTGGCCGGTACGCGGTGAACCGGGGGTCGCCGGCGAGCAGTTGCACGTCCAGCGCGCCGAGGGTGTCGGTGAAGTCCACCTCGCCGCTCTCGATCGGCACGGTGAGCGCCTGACCGTTCGAGCGCGCGTTGTCGGGGGTCAGCACGATCTGGATCTCGTCGAACGCGTTGTGCGCGCCCAGCGCCTCGTTGTGGCCCCGGTAGGCGGCGAAGCGGCGCAGCGTCATGTGCGAGTTGGGGGTGTAGCTCACGACCTCGTACGGCCCGGTGCCGACCGGGTGCTGGCCGGCGTCGGCGCCGTAGGTGCGGATGGCCTTGCGCGAGGTGATGTAGCCGCTGGTGGCGAACGGCAGGGTGATCGCCTCGAACGGGACGAACGGCGTCTTGAAGTGGATCTCCCCGGAGTACCGCCCGGTGACGGTGACGCCGGTGAGGCCGGAGAAGTCGCCGGCGTAGTACGAGACGCTGTCCTTCGGCGCGCCGGGGTACAGCGGGACGAGCCCGGCGGCGCGTTCGAAGGAGTACTTCACGTCCGCCGCGGTCATCTCGCCGAAGCCGTGGTGGAACTGGACGCCTTCGCGCAGGACGAATCGGTGGGTGCGCCCGTCGGGGCTCTTCTCGATCGACCGCGCCAGCAGGTTGCGCGCGGACCACGACGACCCGCCGGCGGGATAGGCGGTGAGGCCTTCGAAGATCGAGCTCAGCGGCATCTGCGGGTAGTCGAACACGTTCGTCGTCGGGTCGTAGTTGCCGCCGTCGCCCATCGGGCCGACGGTGAGGCGGCCGCCCTGCCGCGCCGCCGGCGGGCGCAGGACGCCCGCGGGTGCGAAGTGGCCGCCGACGGCCGTGCGCGAACACGCCGCGAGGCCCGGCAGGGCGAAGGCGGTGGCGCCGGCGACGGTTGCCTGTTTCAGGAACCGCCTGCGGTCCATCGCCATCGGAGCCTCCTTGACCTGCCAGCACGCTTATTGGTCAAAGCACCAATAAGCTGTTGGGCAGTCATCCAATAGCATCGGTGGCATGTCGTCAAGACCGCCCGGCACGCGCTTGCGCAAACAGCCCGCCGAACGACGGGCCGAGATCCTCGACGCGGCCGCGCAGGTGGCGCTCACCGAGGGGCTCGAGTGCATCACCCTGCGCCGCATCGGTGAGATGCTCGACGTCCGGCCCGGCCTCGTCGGCCACTACTTCCCCGCGGTGGAGGACCTCGTGGCCGAGACGTTCGGCGCCGCCGCCGAGGCCGAGCTGTCCACGCTGATCCCCGCCGGCAGCGACGAGCCACCCACTGCGCGGCTCGCGCGGTTCCTGGCCTCGGCGCTGTCCGAGCAGTTCCACGACGTGAACAGGCTCTGGCTCAACGCCCGCCACCTGGCGCGCTACCGGCCGACCCTGCGCCGGCGGGTGATCCTCCAGGGCGACCACTGGCGCGACCGGCTCACCGCGCTCATCGAGGCCGGCGCGCGGGCCGGCGAGTTCCGTACGGCGCAGCCCGAGGTCGTCGCCCTGAAGATCCTCGCGGTGATCGACGGGCTGAGCGCCGACCTCAACGCCGACCCGAAACTCCCCGCCGCGGTGCTGGAGATGGCCGTCGAGGTCGCCGAACGCGAGCTCGAACTGTCCCCGGGCACGCTCGCCGACTGGGCCGCCCCGGGCGCGCTGGAGGCCTGATCGGGACGCCGGGGAGTCTTACGGACGGACGCGGATGATCGTCTTTCCCCTGGCCCGCTCGGCCGGGTTGAAGGCGGCGACGGCGTCGTCGAGCGCCGCCACGTTGCCGATGTTCGTCCGCAGCCGGCCGTCCCGCACCCGCTGGACGACCTCGCTCAGTTGGGCGCGGTCGGCCTCGACGACGAAGTCGACCGCCAGGCCGTCGGCGGGCCGTGCCTCGGGCGGCCCGACGACGGACACCAGTGTTCCGCCGGATCGGATCAGGCCCGCGGACCGCCTCTGGATGTCGCCGCCGATGACGTCGAACACCAGGTCGACACCGCCGACGTCTTCCAGGGCGTCGTTGTCGAGATCGGCGAACTCGTGCGCGCCGAAGTCGAGCGCCTTCTGCCGGTCGGCCGCGCGTCCGGTCCCTATGACGTACGCGCCGGCCTCTCGTGCGAGTTGGGTCACCATCGCCCCGACCGCACCGGCCGCGCCGTGCGCGAGGACGCTCTGCCCAGCCTGAAGGCGGCCGTGCTGGAACAGCCCTTGCCATGCGGTCAGCCCCGAGATCGGCAGGCTCGCGCCCACGGTGAAGTCGACGTCGCCCGGCAGCGGCGCGAGGTTGCGCGCCTCGATCGCCACATACTCCGCCAGGGTTCCGTCGCGATGCCAGTCCGCGAGGCCGAACACCCGCTGCCCCACCGACAGCCCCGTCGTGCCATAGCCGAGGGCGGTGACCACTCCGGCCAGCTCGTGCCCAGGGACCGACGGTGTTCGGTCACGGTCGGCGCGATCCTTCCAGGTCGAGGGCCACGTCAGCTCAGTCGGGACGAATCCCGACGCGTGCACCCGAACGATCACGTCGTTTATCGCCGCCGGCGGCTCCGGCCGCTCCGCCAGCGCCATCCCGGCCGTTCCGGCGGCCTCGTCCGTCACCACGATCGCCTTCATCGGGCACACCTCTCTGTGTCCAGCCCTCGTCGTATCCCTTATTGAGGACTATAGAGTCCACTTTGGGGCGTCAGCAATCCTTGCCGGCGGCGTACGCGCGGACGTGGTCGATCGCCATGTCCAAGGCGACCCGCATCGGCGCCGGGTCATGCGCCGTCTGCGCCAGCAGGTAGCCGCCCTGCACCGCGGCCATCAGCCCCGTGGCCAGCGCCGCGGGATCCGCGTCCGGCCTCAGGGCGCCGGCGTCCCGCATCCGCGCGAACCCGGCCCGGAGCAGGCCCTCCCACTCGGCGAAATGCCGGGCGAGCGACACGCGGAGCTCCTCGTCCTGATCGGCGAGCTCACTGGCCAGCGAGCCCAGGGGGCAACCGTACGCACCCCCGTGCAGCGCGACCCGCTCGGCGAGCGCGTCGGCCCAGCGCCGCAGGCCCCGTACGGACTTCAACCGCGTGAGGTGCTGCCGGTTCCACTCCAGGACCTCGGCGGCCCGCGACCCGACGACGTCGCGCATCAGGGCGTCCTTGTCGGGATAGTGGCGGTACAACTGCGACTTGCTGGTTCCGCTGGCCGTCCGGACGTCGTCAAGGGTCGTCGCGGCCACGCCGCGGACGTACATCAGGTCCGCCGCCGCTTTCAGGATGCGTTCGCGCGTGGCCCGCCCGCGCTCGGTCAGCCGAGCACCGCCGCTGTCGCGCGCCTGGTCCGCCACGTGATCCAGCCTAGATCGAACGCACCCGAGCCGGCCCATTTACGGACCTTAAAGTCCTCTTTAGGCGGGTGTGGCGGCGAGGCCGGCCAGCAGGAACTCGGCGGGCGGACCCCGTCCTGGATCGGGGCGCGCTGGAGCATCGCGGGCGGCTTCACCCTCACCGCCGCCGGGCTGGCGACGCTTGCGCTGCTCACCCCGACCAGCCCGTACGCGGTCATCGCCGCCGGGATGGGCTCGGCGCTCAACGACACTCGCCGCCGCCTACCGCGGTCGGCTGCCCGCCAGCGACCCCGCCCGAGCCGTAATCACCCGTACTACGCCGGTCCCGTGTGCGGTGTTTTGGCAGGATGGGGGGATGGCCGGGGAATCGTCCTATGTGGAGCGCGCGCCGATGGCCGGGTTCGGCCGGCTCGCCTCGTCCGTCTGGGTCCAGCAGGTCGGGGGCGAGGCGCTGGCGCAGCGGCACGTGCCGCACGGCGGGGCCGAAGTGCGGTGCGTGCTCGGTGCGGCGCCGCGGCTCCTCGGACCGCTGACCGCGTCGACCTATCACGACATACCTGCGGGCGGCACGGTCATCGGCATACGGCTGCGTCCGGGGGTGCTCGGCGGCCTGGCCGGTGTGCCGGCCGAGGAGCTCGTCGACCAGGACGTCGCGGGGACCGAGCTCTGGCGCGACCAGGCCCGCCTGACGGACGTCCTCGGGGAGGCGGCCACGCCGTACGCCGCGCTCGCGGCCCTCCAGTCGTTCCTCGCCCGGTCCGCCGGCGGACCGGACCCGGTGGTGACCGAGGCCGTCGGGCGGCTCATGCCGGGGTCCGGCCGCGGGGTCGCCGCCCTGCCGGAGCTGCTGTCGATCTCCGAGCGCCAGCTTCGGCGGCGTTGCCGGGCCGCGGTCGGCGTCGGGCCCAAGGAGCTGCACCGCATCCTGCGTTTCCAGGGCTTCATCGCCCGGGTGCAGGCCTCGGTCGACGAGGCGGGCGCGGACGTCGATCTCGCCCGGTGGGCGGTCGAGGCCGGCTACCACGACCAGTCCCATCTCAGCCGGGAGTGCCGGCGGCTCGCGGCGGCGACGCCCGGCGAACTGCTGGCCCAGTACGGCTCCGCGTGCGCCTGCGGGCACGACCACGCCGCGTCCTACCTCCCGATGCTCCGCGGAGACGGCCGTTTCGTACAAGCGGGGCGCCTGGTCCCGGCCTAGCCTCGTGATCATGCAACCGAGCCTTCCGATCCCGCGTCCTCCCAGCTCCGCGCCTCGTACGGGGGGAGGTCCGGCGTGATCCTCGTCATCGGCGGCCTGGGATCGATCGGGTCGCACACCGCGCGCGCTCTGCTCGACATGGGCGAATCCGTCGCCGTCACCGCGCACCGGTCGACCGGGCTGCCGGAGTTCCTGGCCGGGGAGCCGGACGGCCGGATCGTGGTCGAGCCCCTGGACGTCACCGACCGGGACGCCGTCCTCGACATCGGCAAGCGGCACGAGATCACCGGCATCGTGCACCTCGCGGCCGCCCCGCACGATCTGCCCGACCCGATCGCGTACCTGCGCGCCGACACCGCCGGCCTGCTGAACGTCCTCGAGGCGGCGCGGGCGTGGGGGGTGCGGCGATGCGTGGTCGCCAGCACGATCGCCGTGTACGCGGGGGTGGCCGAGGTCCCGTGGCGCGAGGACGCCGCGCTGCCGGTGGTGGCGCCGCACCAGATCCCGGTGTTCAAGCGGGCCGCGGAGCTGTTCGCCGCGCTGGCCGGCGACGGCGCCGCGTTCGAGGCGGTGAGCGTACGGATCGGCACCATCTGGGGACCCCTGGGGCTGCCCGACAACCCGTTCTTCGCGCTTCCCCGCCTGCTCAGCGCGGCGGTCCGGGGCGAGGACGCCGACCTCACGCCGCCGCGCCCGCCCGCGTACGCCGAGGACGCCACGGACCTCTGCTACGTCAAGGACTGCGGCCGGGCGATCGCGCTGCTCATGCGCGCGGAACACCTGAACCACCGCGTCTACAACGTCTCCTCCGGCCGGCTGGTCCCGTACGGCGAGGTGGTCGCGGCGATCAACGCGGCGGTGCCGGGCGCGGACATCGTCCTGCCGTACGGCCGCAATCCCGACCGGCCCACCGATGGCCACCTCGACATCACCCGGCTGCGGGACGACACCGGTTTCCGGCCGGAGTACGACGTCGACCGCGCCGTCCCCGACTACGTCGACTGGCTGCGCGGACACGACCGCTAGCCCATCACGCACCCGAGAGAGCGGATCATGACCACACTCGACGCCGCGGCCCGCGACCTGTTCGCCGGACCGAACATCGCCCACATCGCCACGCTCCTGCCCGACGGAGGGCCGCACTCGGTTCCCGTGATGATCGACATCGAGGGCGACCACCTGGTGTTCTTCACCTCACCCCGTTCCCGCAAGGGCCGTAACCTGGCGGCGGACGACCGCGTCGCGATCTCGGTGACCGACCGGGAGAACCTGGTCCGCAGCGCGCTCGTCCGCGGCCGCGTCGTGGAGCGGATCGGCGGCGACGCGGGCTGGGAGATCGTCGACCGCGTCTTCGCCAAGTACACCGGCGGCCCGTACCCCCGCGGCGACGAGCGCGAGGCGTACCTCGTCGAACCGCTGCACGTGATCGTCCCGACGTTCGGCTGAGGAGCGGAGATGGCCAGGGTTGTGATGCAGGCGGTGGTGTCGGTGGACGGCTTCATCGCGCGCCCCGACGACTCCGTCGGGCCGCTGTTCGACTGGTACTTCAACGGCGACACCGAGGTGACCCCCGGCGCGAGCGGCTGGACGTTCCAGGTCTCGCGGGCGTCCGCGGACTACGTCCGGCCGTTCTGGGACGCCGTCAAGGTCACGGTGATCGGCCGGCACCTCTTCGACACCACGAACGGCTGGGACGGCAAGCCGGCCGCCGGGGACGAACTGGTCGTCGTCACCCACCGGCCCCTGCCGGAGGAGTGGCTCGCCGACCACCCGGACGCCCCGTTCCACACCGCCGGCTCCGTCGAGGCGGGCATCGCGCTCGCCAAGGACCTCGCCGGCGACGGACTCGTCTGCGTGACCGCAGGCGATCTCGGCGGCCAGGCGTTCTCGGCCGGTCTCGTCGACGAGGTCGCCATGGACGTCGCCCCGGTCGTCCTCGGCCAGGGGGTGCGCTTCTTCGGCGCCCACACCGACACGGCGCTCCTCGACGACCCCGACCAGATCGTCCACGGCGACCGCGTCCTGCACCTGCACTACACGGTCAAGCACTGACCCCCGGCCGCGCTCACGGCGGCGGGCCGAGGCCCGCGTGCATGGCGAACACGACGAGCTGGGCACGGTCGCGGGCGCCGAGCTTGAGCATCGCCCGCCCGACGTGGGTGCGGATGGTCTCGGCGCTGACGACGAGCCGCACGGCGATCTCGTCGTTCGACATGCCGGTGGCCACCCAGCCCACGACCTCGCGCTCGCGGCCGGTCAGCCGGTCGACGCCCGCCGGCGCCGCGGCCGGGCCCGGCCGGGCGAACCGGGCGATCACCCGGCGGGTGATCTCCGGGGAGAGCAGCGAGCCGCCGTCGGCGACCGTACGGATCGCGCGGAGCAGCTCGTCGGGCTCGGCGTCCTTCAGCACGAACCCGCTCGCGCCGCCGCGCAGCGCCTCGAACACGTACTCGTCGAGTCCGAACGTCGTCAGCATCACCACCCGCGTCGCCGCCAGGCCGGGGTCGGCGGTGATCCGGCGGAGCATGTCCAGGCCGTCGCCGCCGGGCATCCGGATGTCGAGCAGCACCACGTCGGGCGTCCGCGCACGCACCAGCTCCAGGCCGGCGCGGCCGTTGGCGGCCTCGCCCACGAGCTCGGTGTCCGGTTCGGCGGCCAGCAGCGTGCGCACGCCGACCCGGATCAGCGCCTGGTCGTCGACGATCGCCACGCGGATCATCACGGCCGTCCCGGTCGTAACGGCAGCCGCGCCGCCACGGTGAAGCCGCCGTGGGGCGCCGGTCCTGCCGTGAGCGCGCCGCCGAGCGCCTCGGCGCGGCCGCGCATGCCGCGGATTCCCGAGCCCTCGCCGGCCGGGCGCCGGGCCCGTCCCGTGTCGGTGACGTCGATGAGCAGGGCGTCGCCATCGTGGTCGAGCGCGATCCGTACGGTGTCCGCGTGCGCGTGCCGCAGGACGTTCGTCAGCGCCTCCTGCACGATCCGGTACGCGGCGGCGTCCGCCGCCGGCGGCGGGTCCGGTAGCGCGGGATCGATGTCGAGGAGCACGGTCACGCCGCCGGCCCGGACCCGTTCGGCGAGCGGCTCCAGTTCCGCGAGGCCGTACGCGGGCCGCCGGTCGGCGGAGTCCGGGCTGCGCAGCGCCTCGACCTGCGCCCGCAGGCTCTCCAGGGAGTCGCGGCTGGTCGAGCGCACGGCCTCAAGCGCCCGCCGTACCGCGGCCGGGTCGCGATCCAGTACGTACAGGGCGACGCCGGCCTGCATGGCGATCGCCGCGAGCCCGTGGCCGATGGTGTCGTGCAGGTCCTGGGCCATGCGGAGCCGTTCCTCCGAGGCGACCCGGCGGGCCTGCTCGGCGCGCATCCCCGCGGCCGACACGCGCCGGACCCGCACGGCCGCGCCGATCGCGAACGCGGCGGCCACGATCGCCGTCCACCCCGCCGCCTGCCAGAACATCGCGCCGCCGTCGAGGCCGAGCGGTTCGCGCACCCGTTTCGCGAACGCCGCGACGAACAGCACCGCGAGCGCCACCGTGGTCGCCGCGCCCGCGCGCCGCGGCGGACGCCACGCGGCCATCAGGTATCCGGCGACGGGGATGGTCAGCAGGATCGGCCCGTACGGGTATCCGGCCGCGAGGTAGGCGGCGACCGCGGCCGTGCCGATGGCGAGCACCGTCTCAGGGGGCCGTACGGTCAGCGCCAGTATCGCGACGACGACCAGCGCGTACGCGAGCACCTCGGGCGGGCGTGCCGCGTCCGGCTGGAGCGCCGCGGCCGGCCCCGTTCCCATCAGGCCGACGGCGAGGAACGGCAGGCACGGCCAGCACCGCAGCAGCCATCGGCGTAAGCGCTCCTTCACGAACCCGACGATAGGCGCGGTACGCCGCGCATCAATTGCCTTCTCGGCGTACCGCGCCTACGCGATCCCGCGTACGCCGGTGCCGGAACCGCGGTGACGACGCGGCGCCGGCGCCGGCGCGATTCTTGGCCCCATGACGGCACCTGAGGAACTCGTACTCGGCAGTCAGGGGGTCCGGGCATGCCGCTCACGACGAGAGTCGTCGTAACGGGCCTGGCCGCGTTCACCGTCGCGGCGGCCATCGCGGTGGCGGCCGGCGCCCCCTCGCCGCCTTCACGAGCCGGCGCGGGGACACACGTACAGTCACCCGTCACCGCGGCGCAGGCGGGCCTGCTGGAGCGGGCCGAGCAGGAGCTGATCCGGCGTTGCATGGCGCGGGCCGGGTTCCGGTACTGGCCGGTCGGCCACCCCGCGGATCCGGTGCCGTTCCGCTACGTCGTCGACGATGTGGCCTGGGCCGGCCGCTACGGCTACGGCACGGCCCTGCGGCGTGCCGCGGAGGTGCGCGCCGCGGCGGACCCGAACCGCCGCTACTTCACCTCGCTCCCGCCCGCCCGGCAGGCGGCGGCGGTCCGCGCCCTCGACGGGACGCGGCCGGCCGGCCTCACCGCGACGCTCCCCAACGGCCTCGTCGTCCGGCACAGCGACCGGGGCTGCGACGTGCGGGCGCAGCGCACGCTGTACGGCAACCTCCCACGCTGGTACGCGTCGACCAAGATCACCGAGAACCTGCCCGGCCAGCGGTACGGACTCGTCGTCTCGGATCCGCGCTGGCGCGCCGCGACGCCCGCCTGGTCGGCCTGCATGCGCCGCGCGGGATACCCGTTCGCCACGCCCGACGAGGCACATGCCGCCGTGTCCGCCGCGCCGCCGGCCGGCGGCGAGAGGCGGCAGGCCGTCGCCGAGGCCCGGTGCGCCGTGGCCACCGGGCTGGGCGCGCTGGCCGGACGGCTGGACCGGGAACACGCCGCGCGGCAGGCGCGGCGGTACCGCGTCCTCCTGGCCGAACGCGACAAGCGGCAACGCCAGGCCCTGCCGACGGCGGAGCGCGTCGTCGCCGGCCACTGACTCCGCGGCACCCGCCGCGGTGACGATCGAGGAGGAGAACCGATGAACATCGTCAGCAGGACCGCGACGGCCCTGGCCGTCGCGGCGAGCACGGTCGCGGTCCTCGCCGCCGCGGCACCGGCGGCGTCCGCAAAGCCGTCCGCCGCCGCGGCCGACGGATACGTCTACGCCTCGGACCTTCCGAGAATGGACGGAGAGTATTGCGCGTGGTCGGGCAGCGACCCCGACTGGGCCGACTGCAAGGACCGGGACGGCCGGCTGCACACCATGCTCAACAGGGCCGGCTCCCTGTCCAACCGCGGCTACGCGGCCACGAACGACGACGTGAACTTCTACTGGGGGAAGGGTTACACCGGTTCCTGGGCCTGCCTGGGGCAGGGCGACTCGTGGTTGAACCTGCCCGCGGAAGGCCACACCTTCACCTGGGGCGTCGGTCGGCGCGGCTACCGAGACAAGATCAACAACAACATCGCCTCGCACAAGTGGGTCAGCTACTGCGGCAGCAACTGACCGGTACGGTACGGCGCGCCCCCGCCACCGGACCCGGTTCAGGTCCGGTGGAGGAGGCCGTTGACCAGGTCGTCGAAGAGGGTGGCGAGTTCGTCGTCGGTGATGGTGTCCGGCCGGGTCAGGACCAGGTGGCCGAAGTGCTCGGCGGCGGCTACTACCGCGTGGGCCGTCCAGAGGTGGTGGCGGGCGGTGGCGGCGTCGAGGTCGCGGCCGCCGGCGATGAAGTCGGCGAGGGCTTTGCGGACGAGCTCGCGGCCCTGTTCGATCCGGTCGAGGACGGGGGCCGGGGTCTGCGGGCCGGTCCGCAGGACGGGGGTCCAGGTCTGCGGGTTCTCGCGTACGGCCTGGGCCCAGGCGCGGGCGATGTCCCCCGCGAGGTGCTTCGAGGCCAGGTGCTTCGGGTCCTGCGGGAAGGCGGCCAGGAGCTGGGTGACGGCGTCGCTCTGGGTCCGGTCGAGGAGCGCGGTGAGCAGGAGCGAGAGGTTGGCGTACGCGCCGTAGACGACCGGCTTGGTGACCCCGGCCTCCCGGGCGATCGCGTCGACCGTGGCGCCGGCGTACCCCTCGCGGACGATGAGCGCGAGCGCCGCGTCGAGCAACTGCCGGCGGCGCTGTTCGAGCGGCATCCGTGGCGCGTACGCGCGCCGCCGTCGCCGCGCGCCCCCCTCCGCCTTCGTCACGCCGGACAGGGTAGCGACCTTCGGCACGGGTGCCCCTTGACAATTACTACCATCGCGTAGCAATTTACTACGGCGCGGTAGTAAATGCACTCACAGGGAGCCGATGACCGTGAAAGCCCGCTCGTCGATCGTGCTGCCCGTCCTCGCGCTGCTGCTCGCGTCCGCGGCCGCGGTGCCCGCCCGCCCGGCCGCGGCATCGCCGGCCGCCGGCTGGAAGCCGCGGCCCGCTCAGTGGCACACGACCGTGAAGCGCGACGACCTGGCGATCCGGATGAGCGACGGCAAGATCCTGCGCGGCGACCTCACGCTCCCGGCGACCACCGACGGCAAGGCCGTGAAGCAGAAGCTGCCCGTGCTGGTGTCGATCACGCCGTACAACAAGCGGCTGCCGATCGGCACCAACAGCGGCGCCCTCATGGGCACCAACGTCCCTGCCGACTACTTCGTCGACCGCGGCTACGCCGAGCTCTGGGTCGACGCGCGCGGCACGGGCAGCTCCGAGGGCCGCTGGTCCGCGTTCAGCAAGAGGGAGAACGCGGACACCGGCGAGGTCGTGGCCTGGGCGCACCGGCAGCCGTGGAGCGACGGCAAGGTGGGCATGCAGGGCGGTTCCTACCTCGGCATCGAGCAGCTCTTCGCGGCCGAGCAGCGGCCCCCGGGGCTGAAGGCGATCTTCCCGACGGTGCCGGCCGCCGATCCGTACCGCGACGTCGCCGCCGCGGGCGGGCAGATCGACGCGGGCTTCCTGCCGCAGTGGTTCATGCTCGTCTCCGCGACCGGCGCGATCCCCCCGGCGTTCAGCCTCAGGGACCCGAAGTCGGCGCTGACCATGGCGGTCGACCACCTCGCCGGCGGCGTCGGCACCACCCTTCCCGAGGTGCTCTCGGGGGCGCTGGGCGGTGATGTGGCGTACGACGGCCCGTACTGGGCGGACCGCAAACCGATCACGCGCATCGGCAGGGTGCGGGTCCCGACGTTCATCGTCGGCGGCGAGTACGACATCTTCCAGCGCGGCGAGCCGCTGCTCTTCGAGGGCATCCAGCGCACCGGGACGCCCGTGCGGTTCATCGACGGGCCGTGGAACCACCTCCAGGCCGGGTCGGGCAAGGGCGCGGGGTTCGGCGGCGCCGGCTACGGGTCGCTGGCCCAGCTCGAGCTGCGCTGGTTCGACCACTGGATCAAGGGACAGGACACCGACCTGGACCGGATCGCGCCGGTGACCTACTACGAGCAGGGCACCGGACGATGGGTGCGGAAGCGGAAGTGGATCGCGAACGACCTGTCCGCGAAGACCTTCAGGCTCTCCGGGTCCGCGGCCACCGCCGTCAAGTCCGGTGGCCTGACCGCCGGCGCCGCGGCCCCGGGGCGGTCGGTGCTCCAGCCGCTGCCGGTCAGCGGCCTGTGCACGCGCTCGACCGACCAGTGGACCGGCGGCCTGGCGAGCACGGTGCTCAAGGACCTGCCGTGCTGGACCGACAACCGGCTCAACGACGCCACGGGGCTCACCTTCGACTCCGCGCCCGCGACGAGGACGCTGCGCTTCCAGGGGCCGATCAACGCCCGACTGTACGTCTCGACCAGCACCGGCGACGGCATGCTGTCGCTGGCGGTCGAGGACGTCGCGCCCGACGGCGCCGTCCACCGGATCACCGGCGGCTGGGAGAGCATCTCCCAGCGGGCGCTGGGCAAAAAGAAGTCGCGCTACCTGGACGGCAAGATGATCCAGCCCTGGCACCCGTTCCTGAAGTCGACGAAGAAGGATCTGGCGCCGGGCGCGATCGCGCCGGTGGACGTGGAGATCTTCCCGACCGGCGCGGCCATCAGGCCGGGGCACCGGCTGCGGCTGGCGGTCGAGGGCTTCGACGTGCCCCACCTGGCGCCGCAGGTGGCCGGCGGCATCAGGACGCTCGGGCCGATGACGGTCTACACCGGCGGCGGCCACCCGTCAGCGGTGACGATGCCCGTACGGAAGTAGCGGGCTCAGCACGCGGAGCTGGCCTCCCGCACGTCGCGGAGCGCGCGCCGGGCGGCCGCGCCGAACTCGTCGTCGCCGCTCGTGTCGCTCCAGCGTTCGTAGGCGATCTTCCAGGCGAGCGCGCCCAGCTCGGCGGCCACGCGCGCGGTCAGGTCGGGTACGCCGCGGCGGACGAGTGCGTCGATCATCGACGCGGTGAGGCGGAGCCCCTTCAGCGCCTCGCGTTCCCGTAGTTCCGGGTTGGCGGCGATCACGGCCTGCCGCCGGGCGCCGAACGCGCGGCGATCGGGCGGGAAGGCCGCACGCCCGATCGTGTCCAGGGCGTGCGCCACGGCTTCGAGGGGGGTGGCCGATTCCGGCGCCGCGGCGATCCCCTTGGCGACCAGGTCGGCCATGGTCTCGCCGCCGAAGAGCACCTCGCGCTTGTCCGGGAAGTGGCGGAAGAAGGTGCTCTTCGTGAGCCCGGCGCGCTCCGCGATCTCGATCACCGTCGTGTTCTCGTAGCCCCGTTCCTCGAACAGCTCGAGGGCGGCGACCACGAGTCGCCGCGTCGGGTCGGGTTGCCAGCGGGCCATGGGACCAGTGTACGGGACTTGGTCTCGTCACTCGGGTACAGTGATGGGAGCAAGTCCCGTCACTGCCTGTTGGAGGTCGTCATGAGTCGAGCCGTCATCTACGAGAGGTTCGGAGGTCCCGAGGTGCTGGAGCTGCGGGAGGTTCCGGAACCGCATGCCGGGCCGGGCGAGATCCGTGTCCGGGTCACGGCCGCCGGCCTGAACCCCATGGACTGGTTGATCGCCGCGCGGCCCGAGGCGGCGGCGCAGTTCGGCATCACCCTGCCGGCCGGCTTCGGCTACGACCTCGCCGGCGTCGTCGACGAGGTCGGCGCCGGCGCCGCGGGTTACGCCGTGGGCGACCGCGTCTACGGCGGCGCGATCGGCCGGGCCGTCGCCGATTTCGTGGTGGTCGCGGTGCCGGCCCCGGCGTCCGGGACCTTCTGGCATACGCCGGAGGGGCTCGGCGACGAGGTGGCGGCCACGCTTCCGGTGGCCGCCATGACCGCCGACGCCGCGCTGGCGGCGATCGGCCCGCGGCCCGGCGACACCGTCCTGGTCGGCGGCGCCGCGGGCGGCGTGGGCGTGTTCGCCGTGCAGCTCGCGAAGCTCGCCGGCGCCCGGGTCATCGGGACCGCATCGGACGGCACGTTCGCGTTCCTGCGCGGGTTCGGCGCCGAGCCCGTGGCGTACGGTCCCGGGCTGGCGGACCGCGTACAGGCACTGGCCCCCGACGGCGTGACCGCGGCGACCGACCTGTTCGGCACCGAGACGGCCGAGGCCGCGCTCGCGCTCGGCGTGCC
Organism: Streptosporangiaceae bacterium; assembly: GCA_036502625.1. Taxonomy (GTDB): domain Bacteria; phylum Actinomycetota; class Actinomycetes; order Streptosporangiales; family Streptosporangiaceae; genus DASXYG01. The sequence continues at coordinate 154,654 of DASXYG010000140.1, read as the reverse complement.
GCCCGAGCGGGTCTCCACGGTCGCCGCGGGCCCCAACCCTCCCGGCGGCGTACGCGCGACCGGCGGAAGCGAGGCCGGCCCGGACGCCATGGCGCGGATCACCGGCGCGATCCTCGCCGGCGACATCACCGTGCCGATCGCGGCGGCCTTCCCGATCGAGCGGTTCCGCGACGCCGTGACGCTCCAGGCCGGGCGGCACGTCCACGGCAAGATCGTGATCACGCTGTGAACCGTACGGTCACCGCCGGTGCGCGGGGGTGGACCGGGCCAGCCACAGGCCGGTGAACACGGCGCCGGCCAGCGTCACGGCACCGGCCGCGACGAACGCGCTGTCCAGGCCGGCCGCGAACGACGCGCCACCGGACTGCCGGGTGCGCACGACGGCGCCGAGCACCGCCACGCCGAGCACCGCGCCGATCTGCCGGGTGGTGCTGCTGACGCCCGACGCGAGGCCGCCCTCGCGCGGGTCGACCGCCTGGATGGCCGCGCCGGTCAGCGGCGACATGGTCAGGGCGAAGCCGATGCCGGCGATCGTCAGCCGCCACCACACGTTCCCGTAGCCGGTGTCCGCGTGCACCAGGCCAAGCGCGAGCAGCCCCAGCCCGGCCAGCGCGAGGCCGGTGGTGACCACGACGCGGAAGCCGTACCTGGCGGCGAGCCGGCCCGCGTACGGGCTGACGATCACCATGGCGAAGGAGATCGGCAGGGTCTGCAGGCCCGCGCGCAGGATCGAGCTGCCCTGGACGTACACGAAGAACTGGGAGAAGAAGAAGGCCGAGCCCATCAGCGCGAAGCCCACCACGACCATCGCCGTGTTGGACACCGTGAACAGCCGCCGCCGGAACAGCCGCAGCGGGAGCATCGGGGCCGGGCCGCGGCCCTCGACGACCACGAAGGCGGCGAGGATCACCACCGCGGCGGCGAAGCTCCCGAGGATCACCGGGGAGCCCCAACCCAGCGAGCCGCCCTCGATCAGCCCGTACGTCAGCGCGCCCACCCCCAGGACGGACAGGACCGTGCCCGGGACGTCGATCGCCGGCGCGTTCAGGTTGCGCGACTCGCGGAGGACGCGCAGGCCGAGGGGCAGCAGGAGCGCGCCGATGGGCAGGTTGACCAGGAAGATGGCCGGCCAGCCGAAGGCGTCCACCAGAACGCCGCCGGCCAGCGGCCCGGCGGCCAGGCCGATGCCGCTGAACCCGGCCCACAGCCCGATCGCCTTGACCCGCTCCGCCGGAACGGGGTACGCGGCGGCGAGCAGCGCCAGGGAGGCCGGGCTGAGCGCCGCGCCCCCGACCCCCTGCACCACGCGGCCGGCGACCAGCCAGCCGATCGAGGGCGCGACGGCGCAGAGCACGGACGCGGCGGTGAACACCGCGACGCCGGCCAGGAACACCCGCCGGCGGCCGAAGCGGTCGGCGAAGACGCCGCCGGACAGCAGCAGCATCGCGACGAGCAGCACGTACGCGTCGACGATCCACTGCAGGCCGGTCAGCTCGGTGTGCAGGCGCCGCTGCATGTCCGGCAGCGCCGCGGCGACGATCGTGCTGTCGAGCAGCACCATGAACTGGCCCAGGCAGGTCGCGGCGAGCAGTGCCGTACGGCCCGGCGGGGCGCCGGTGGTCGCGGGTGGTGCGGGCGTACGGATGTCCTCGTGTGCGGTCAAGGCCGTTCCCCTCGGGCGATGGGCGGGTTCTCGGGGAACATAGTTCCATAATCCCGAAATGTCGAACGACTATGTATCGTCAATCCCGGATCGTCGAACGATCGGGTACGGTCGGCGCATGCGACCGCTACCGGAGCCCGCGCGCGACGCGCTGACGCTCGCGCCGGTGCTGCACGCCCTCGGCGACCCGGCGCGCCTGGAGCTCGTGCGCCGCGCATGGGAGGCCGAGCCCGGGTCTACCTGCTCCGACCTCGCCGACGGCATGGGCGTCCCGGTGTCGACGCTGTCCAACCACTTCCGCATCCTGCGCGAGGCCGGGCTGATCAGCATGACCGTCGACGGCCGTCACCGGCGGATCCGCCCGCGCACCGACGACCTGGCCGCCCGCTTCCCCGGCCTCCTCGACCCGATCCTGCGCCTCAGCACGCGCACGTGATGACGGAGCCCGGTCCGGCGTCAGGGGGCTGCCGCCGGACCGGGCTCCTCGTCCCACGCGGGACGTTCAGGCGGGGGCGGCGGCCGACGCGACCGTCGTCAGCCGATGCCCCCCGGTGTAGACGTTCATGGAGTGGCCGCGCAGGAAGCCGATCAGCGTCAGGCCCGACTCGGCGGCCAGCTCGACGGCGAGCGAGGACGGGGCGGACACGGCCGCCATCGCGGGGATGCCGGCCATCACGGCCTTCTGCGCCAGTTCGAACGACGCGCGGCCGGACACCATCAGCGTCGTGCCGCGCAACGGCAGCGCGCCGCGGCGTACGGCCCAGCCGACGATCTTGTCGACGGCGTTGTGCCGCCCGACGTCCTCGCGCAGGCACAGCAGCTCGCCCGCGGCGTCGAACAGCCCGGCGGCGTGCAGCCCGCCGGTGCGGTCGAACACCCGCTGGGCCGCGCGCAGCCGGTCGGGGAGCGCGATGACCTCGGCCGGGTCGAGCCGGAGCGGGTCGTCGGCGACCGGCCAGCGCGCCACCGTGCGCACGGCGTCGAGGCTCGCCTTGCCGCACAGCCCGCACGCGGACGTCGTGTAGAAGTTGCGCTCCAGCGTGGCGTCCGGCATCCGTACGCCGTCCGCGAGCCGCACGTCGACGATGTTGTACGTGTTGCCGCCCTCGTCCGCGGCGCCCGCGCAGTACACGATCGAGACGATGTCCGCGGGCCCGGCCACCACGCCCTCGCCGACCAGGAACCCGGCCGCGAGGTCGAAGTCGTCGCCGGGCGTGCGCATGGTGATCGTCAGCGGGCGGCCGGCCAGCCGGATCTCCATCGGCTCCTCGGAGACCAGCGTGTCGGCGCGGTCGTCCGGCACGCCGTCGACCAGGCGTGTCACGCGCCGCCGCACCGTACGCCTACCCATCGCGCTCGCCCCGGCTCTGCACGTGCGCGAAGCCGAACCGGCCCTTGATGCACAGGTTGCCGTGCGTGACGGGATTGTCGTGCGGCGACGTCACCTTCACGATCGAGTTGTCCTGGACGTGCAGGGTCAGGTTGCAGCCCACCCCGCAGTACGTGCAGATCGTGGTGGTCTCCGTCTGCTGCGACTCGTCCCAGGTGCCCTCGGAGCGCATGTCGAACTCGGACTTGAACGACAGCGCGCCCGTCGGGCACACCTCGATGCAGTTGCCGCAGTAGACACAGGCCGAGTCGGTCAGCGGCGCCGCGTGCTCGGTGGAGATCCGGGCGTCGAAGCCGCGCCCGGCGACCGCGATGGCGAAGGTGTTCTGCCACTGCTCGCCGCACGCGTCCACGCACTTGTAGCAGAGGATGCACTTCTCGTAGTCGCGGACGTACAGGTCGTTGTCGACCTTGGCGGGCTGCGCGACGGTGGCGGCCGTCGCGCCGTCGCCGGCCTCGTGGTGGCCGGGCGCGCGCTCGTCGCGGTCGGCGGACGGCTCGGCGGCCGGGCCGAACCGGCCGGGGTCGGCGCCGTACTGCGCGATCCACTCCGCCGCGCGCGGTGTCGTGGACAGGTCGGTCGAGGACGCGAGCAGCTCCAGGACGAGCTTGCGGCTGTGCCGTACGCGGTCGGAGTCGGTGAGGATCTCCATGCCCGGCTCGACCCGGCGCGAGCAGGCCGGCACCAGCGTGCGCGCGCCCTTCAGCTCCACCACGCACACCCGGCAGGCGTTCTTCGGCGTGAGCGTGTCGCCGTAGCACAGCGTCGGGGTGTCGCCGCAGGCGTCGAGGATGGTCGAGCCCTCGGGCACGACCACCTCCGCGCCGTCGACGGTCACGTCGACCAGCCGCCGCGGCGGTGCGAGCGGAACGGTTGTCATGCGCCCTCCCCAGTGAAGACTCCGAGGCGATCGATGGCGGACTCGACGGCGTTCCACGCGGTCTGCCCGAGCCCGCAGATGGAGGCGTCCCGCATGGCCGTGCCGACCTCGCGCAGCAGGGCGACGTCGGCGCCGTCCGCGCCGTTCGCCGCGCCCACGCGGCCGGTCAGCCGCCGCAGCGCCTCCTCCTGCCGTACGGTCCCGACCCGGCAGGGCACGCACTGGCCGCACGACTCGTCGCGGAAGAAGGCCGCGATGCGCAGCAGGATGCCGCCGAGGTCGACCGTGTCGTCGAGGGCCAGGACCACGCCGGACCCGAGCGTCGTGCCCGCGGCCCGCGTGCCCTCAAAGGTCAGCGGTACGTCGAGCTCGTCGGGCCCGACGAACGAGCCGGCCGCGCCGCCGAGCAGCACCGCGCGCAGCGTACGGCCCTCGGGCACGCCCCCGGCCAGCGTCAGCAGCTCGCGCAGCGTCGCGCCGAACGGCAGCTCGTAGATGCCCGGCCTGCGGACCGTGCCGGACAGGCAGAACAGCTTCGTGCCGGGCGAGCCCTCGGTGCCGCTTCCGGCGTACGCCTGCGCGCCGCCGGTGAGGATGGGCAGCACGTTGACCAGCGTCTCGACGTTGTTGACCACGGTCGGCTTGCCGAACAGGCCCTTCTCGACCGGGAACGGCGGCTTGCTGCGCGGCTCGCCGCGGTAGCCCTCGATCGAGTTGAAGATCGCGGTCTCCTCGCCGCAGATGTACGCGCCGGCGCCGCGCCTGACCTCGATGTCGAACGCGACGCCGTGGCCGAGGACGTCGTCGCCGAGCAGGCCGCGTTCACGCGCCCGCGCGATGGCGTGCTCAAGCCGGCGCAGCGCCCGCGGGTACTCGCCGCGCAGGTAGACGTAGCCGCGTGCGCAGCCGGTGGCGTACCCGGCGATCGTCATGGCCTCGATCAGCGCGTACGGGTCGCCCTCCATGAGCACCCGGTCCTTGAACGTGCCCGGCTCGCTCTCGTCGGCGTTGCAGACCAGGTAGTGCGGGTGGTCCGGCTGCTGGGCCGTGGCCTGCCACTTGCGGCCGGTGGGGAACGCGGCGCCGCCCCGGCCGACAAGCCCGGCGTCGGTCACCTCGCGGATCACCTCCGCCGGGCCGAGCGCGAGCGCCCGGCGCAGCGCCTGGTAGCCGCCGTTCGCCCGGTACGCGTCCAGGCTCGCCGGGTCGGCCACGCCGATCCGCCGCAGCAGGACCAGCCCCGGGTCGCCCGCCTGCGGTACGGCCTCCTGGGCCGGCGGCTCTTCCGGTGCCGCGCCGCCGGCCACCGCCTCCGCCGTGGCCGGAGCCAGTACGGCGGTGCGCGGGGGGTCGCCGGCCTTGAGTTCGAGCGCGGCCGGCGCACGCTCGCACAGCCCGAGGCACGGGCTGGGGTGCCAGGGCGCGCCCGAGTCCTCCAGCGACCGGCACAGGTCGTCGGCGCCGGCGGCCTGGCAGGCGAGGTCGGTGCAGACGTGCACGATCCGCTCCGGCCGCGCCGTCATCGAGAACATGGCGTAGAAGGTGGCCACCCCGTACGCCTCCGCCGGGGCGACGGTCAGCCGCCGGCAGACGTAGCCGAGCGCGCCCTCGCTGATCCAGCCGACCCGGTCGTTGACCGCGTGCAGCGCGGGCAGCAGCAGGTCGCGCCGCTCGCGGGCCCCGTGCCCGCCGGCCGCGAAGCGGATGGCGTCCCGGCCGCCGCCGTCCCACGCCGAGGTCGGCGGCCCGAGCAGGCCGTCGACGGCGGCACGCTCGGCGTCGGTCGGCTCCGCGTCGCGAAAGCGCAGGTCCATGTCAGCTCCCTACCTTCTCCACGCGTACGGCGGTGGCCTTGTACTCGGCGGTGCCGGCGATCGGGTCGGTGGCCTCGATCGTGAGGCTATTGGTGTCCACCTCGTCCGGGAAGTGCATCGTCATGAAGACCAGGCCGGGCCGCAGCGCCGGATCGACGTACACGGGCGCGACCACCGCGCCGCGGCGCGAGGAGATCCGCGCCCGGTCGCCCGCCGCGAGGCCGAGGCGCTGCGCGTCCTCCGGGCTCAGCTCGACGTTCTCGCCGCGGCGCAGCGGCGAGGCGAAGCCGCCGGACTGGACGCCGGTGTTGTAGGAGTCCAGCCGCCGCCCGGTGGTGAGCCGCAGCGGGTAGGCGTCGTCGAGGAGGTCCACCGGCGGGTCGTGCCGGAGCACCGCGAACGGCGCGGGCGCGCCGCGCGCCTCCGGGTCGGTCTCCCACAGCCGCGCGTGCATGTACGGCGGCTCGATCTCGGTCTCGGAGAAGCAGGGCCACTGGATGCCGTGCAGCTCCTCCAGCCGCTTGTACGTCATGCCGGCGTGGATGGGGGACAGCTCGCGCAGCTCGTCCCAGATCGTCTCGGCGTCGTCGTAGTGCCAGTCGTGGCCGAGGCGGCGCGCCAGCTCGCACATGATCGCGATGTCGTCGCGCGCCTCGCCCGGCGGGTCCAGCGCCTTGCGGACCCGCTGCACCCGGCGCTCGCTGTTGGTGACGGTGCCCTCGGTCTCGCACCAGGCGGCGGTCGCCGGCAGCACGACGTGCGCCAGCTCGGCCGTCCTGGTCAGGAAGATGTCCTGCACGACGAGGTGGTCAAGGCGGCGCAGCCGCTCGATGGTGTGCGGCGCGTCGGCCTCGGACTGCGCGGGGTTCTCGCCGATGCAGTACGCCGTGGTGAGCGTGCCGTCGCCCATCGCGGCGAGCATGTCGGTGAGGTTGAGGCCCTTGCGCGGCTGGATCCCCCGCCCGTACGCGGTCTCGAACTTCGTACGGACGAGGGGGTCGAGGAGGTCCTGGAAGCCGGGCAGGCGGTCGGGGATGGCGCCCATGTCGCCGCCGCCCTGGACGTTGTTCTGGCCGCGCAGCGGGCTGAGCCCGGAGCCGTAGCGGCCGACGTGGCCGGTCAGCAGGGCGAGGTTGATCAGCGCGCGGACGTTGTCGGTGGCGTTGTGGTGCTCGGTGATGCCCAGCGTCCAGCAGAGCTGGGCGCGCTCGGCCTTCGCGTACGCATGGGCGAGCTCGCGTATCGCCCCAGCGGGAACGCCGGTCACGCGTTCGGCGGCGTCCAGCGTCCAGGGCTCGACGGAAGCCGCGTACTCCGGGAACCCGGTCGTCGCGCGGTCGACGAACGCCTCGTTGACCAGGCCCGCGTGGATGATCTCGCGGCCGACCGCGTTCGCCAGCGCGATGTCGGTGCCGACGTCGAGGCCGAGCCAGCGGTCGGCCCAGCGCGCCGTGCCCGTACGGCGCGGGTCGATGGCGAACACGCGGGCGCCGTTGCGGATCGCCTTCAGCACGTGGTGGAAGAAGATCGGATGCGCCTCGCGGGCGCTCGACCCCCACATCACGATCAGGTCGGTGTCCTCGACCTCCTGGTAGGAGGACGTGCCGCCGCCGCTGCCGAACGCCGCCGAGAGCCCGGCGACGCTCGGCGCGTGGCAGGTGCGGTTGCAGGAGTCGACGTTGTTGGTGCCGATGACCTGGCGCACGAACTTCTGCGCCACGTAGTTCATCTCGTTGGTCGCGCGGGCGCACGAGAACATGCCGAACGCGTCGGGGCCGTGCCGCTCGACGTTGGCGGCGATGCCCGCGGCGGCGCGGTCGAGCGCCTCGTCCCAGCTCGCGCGCCGGAACCCGGAGCCCTCGCGGACGAGGGGGTGCGTCAGCCGTACATAGTTCCTCTGGGCCATCTGGTCCGTCCTTCTCCGTCCGGCGCGGCCGAGGGCATATTGTATGCAGTCTACGGTATGCCCTCCTGGCCGCGCCGGACAAGAGGTCATTCCCGCTGCGGGACCTTCTCGATGCGCACGGCGGTGGCCTTGAACTCGGCCGTGCCGGCGATCGGGTCGGTCGCCTCGATGGTCAGCGCATTGGTGTTCACCTCATCCGGGAAGTGCGGTGTCATGAACGCCAGCCCCGGCCGCAGCCCCGGATCCACGTACACCGGGGCCTCCACCGCGGAACGCCGCGACGTGACCAGCACCGTTTCGCCGACCGCTACGTCGAACCGCCGGGCGTCCTCGACGGACAGCTCGACCGAGCCGGGCCGCCGCAGGGGAGAGGCGAACCCGCCGGACTGGACGCCGGTGTTGTAGGAGTCCAGCCGCCGTCCGGTCGTGAGCCGCAGCGGATAGTCCTCGTCGAGGGCGTCCACCGGCGGCTCGTGCCCGACCACCGCGAACGGCGCCGGCGCACCGCGCCGCTCCGGATCGGTCTCCCACAGCCGTCCGTGCAGGTACGGCGGTTCGAGCCGGTCCTCGGAGAAACAGGGCCACTGGATGCCCTGCAGCTCCTCCAACCGCCGGTAGCTCATGCCCGCGTGCATGGGCGACAGCGACCGCAGCTCGTCCCACACCTCCTCCGCGGTGGCGGCCGGCCACTCGTACCCGAGCCGTGCCGCCAGCGCCACGATGATCGCGATGTCGTCGCGGGCCTGGCCCGGCGGATCGAGGGCCTTGCGGACCCGCTGCACCCGCCGCTCGCTGTTGGTGACGGTGCCCTCCGACTCGCACCAGTTCGCCGCGGCCGGCAGCACGACGTCGGCGAGCCGCGCGGTCTTGGTCAAGAAGATGTCCTGCACGACGAAGTGGTCGAGCCCGCTCAGCCGCTTGGCGGTGGCCACCGAGTCGGCCTCGGACTGCGCCGGGTTCTCGCCGACGCAGTACGCCATGGTCATCTCGCCGGTGTCCATCGCCTCGAACATCTGGGTCAGGTGCCGCCCGTACGTCGGCGTGATCTCCCGTCCGTACGCGGCCTCGAACTTCCCCCGCAGCTTCGGGTCGAGGATGTCCTGGAAGCCGGGGAGCCGGTTCGGGATGGCGCCCATGTCGCCGCCGCCCTGGACGTTGTTCTGGCCGCGCAGCGGGTTCAGACCGGAGCCGTAGCGGCCGACGTGGCCGGTCAGCAGGGTCAGGTTGATCAGCGCGCGGACGTTGTCCGTGGCGTTGTGGTGCTCGGTGATCCCGAGCGTCCAGCACAGTTGCGCCCGCTCCGCGCGGGCGTAGGCGTGCGCCAGGTCCCTGATCGCCTCGGCCGGTACGCCCGTCACGCGCTCGGCGGCCTCCAGCGTCCACGGCTCGACCGACGCCGCGTACTCCTGGAACCCGGTCGTCGCGCGATCGACGAACGCCTCGTTCACCAGCCCGGCGTGGATGATCTCCCGGCCGACCGCGTTCGCCAGCGGGATGTCCGTGCCGACGTCGAGGCCGAGCCACTGGTCGGCCCACTTCGCCGAGCTGCTGCGCCGCGGGTCGACGACGAACAGCCGCGCCCCGTTGTGCACCCCCTTCAGGAGATGGTGGAAGAAGATGGGGTGTGTCTCCCGGGCGTTCGTCCCCCACATGACGATGAGGTCCGTCTCCTCGATCTCCCGGTACGACGAGGTGCCGCCCCCGGCACCGAACACTGCCGCCAGACCGGCGACGCTGGGGGCGTGTCAAGTGCGGTTGCAGGAGTCGATGTGGTTACAGCCGATGACCTGCCGTACGAACTTCTGCGCCACGTAGTTCATCTCGTTGGACGCGCGCGAGCAGGAGAACATGCCGAACGAGTCGGCCCCGTGGCGCCGCAGGTTGCGGTCGAAGCCCTCCGCGGCGCGGTCGAGCGCCTCGTCCCAGCTCGCGGCGCGCAGGTCGCCCGCCGAGTCGCGGACGAGGGGTTCGGTCAGGCGGGTGTATTTCATCTGAGGGTTCTCCTTACGCCGGTACGGCGTCGGTGATCTTGCGGTTGACCAGGTCGGCGACGGCGTTGATCGCCCGCAGTGTGGGAATGCGCGTGCCGGTGAGGTCGGCCAGCTCCACGACGGCGGCGAGGATCACGTCGAGCTCCAACGGCTTTCCCTTCTCCAGATCCTGGAGCATGGAAGTCTTATGGTCGCCCGCTTTCTCCGCGCCGGCCAGCCGGCGGGGGATGGAGATGTGCGGCCGGCATCCGAGCCGCTCGGCAACGTCCAGCGTCTCCCGCATCATCGTGATCACGAGTTCACGGGTGTCCCGGTGGCGGCAGATCTCGCTCATCGTGGCCCTGCTGAGCGCGCTGATCGGGTTGAAGGCGATGTTGCCCATCAGCTTGATCCAGATGTCGTTGCGCAGGTCGGCCTCCACCGGGCACTTCAGCCCGCCGGCGACCATCGCGTCGCTGAACGCGCGGCAGCGGCCGGAGATCGAGCCGTCCGGCTCGCCGATGGAGAACCGGGTGCCCTCCAGGTGCTGGATCACCCCGGGCGCGACGATCTCGGTGGCCGCGTACACGACGCAGCCGATCGCCCGCTCGGGCGGCAGGGTGGCGGTGACCACGCCGCCGGGGTCGACCGTCTCGATCCGGTACCCCTCGTACGGGCCCGGCAGGCCGTGGAAGTACCACCACGGGATGCCGTTCTGCGCGGCGATGACGGACGTACCGGGCTTGGTCAGCGGCCGCAGCATCGGGCCGCACGCGGCGTAGGAATTGGCCTTCAGGCCGAGGAACACGTGGTCGACGGGGCCGACGTCGGCCGGGTCGTCGGTGGCGGGTGGCCGGGCGGTGAAGTCGCCGCGCGGGCTGAGCACCCGCACGCCGTCCCGGCGGATGGCCTCGAGGTGGGCACCGCGCGCGACCAGGTGGACGTCCACCCCGGCGCGGTGCAGGGCGGCTCCGACGTACGCGCCGATCGCTCCGGCGCCGACTACTGCGACTCTCACGGGAACTCCGGTCTCGTGGGTAGTGTATTCTGTATACAGAATGCGGCCGTGATGGTCAAGGGGCCGTTCGCGGGGCGAGGAGGCGAGCGTGCGACTTCGGCAACCGAAGGTCGAGACCGCTGTTCCATGGGGCACCGCACGCGATCGCGCCGCCGCGGCGCCCGCGCTCGCCCCCGTGCGCCTGCCGCTCGCCGCGGCCCGCGGCACCGTCCTCGCCGCACCCCTGTACGCCCGCTCCGACCTGCCCGCCTGCGACACGGCCGCCATGGACGGCTACGCCGTGGCCGGGCCCGGGCCGTGGGTCGTGATCGGCCGGGTCCTGCCCGGCCGCTGCGGGCCGCGGGCGCTGTCCCGGGGGGAGGCCGTCGAGATCGGCACCGGCGCCGCCGTTCCGTCCGGCGCCGGCGCGGTCCTGCCGTACGAGCGTGCCGCGCGCGCGGGCGACGAGGTGGCCGGCCTCGCCGAACCGGGGCGCCACGTCCGCAGGCGCGGCGAGGAGTGCGCCGCGGGCACCGCGGTCCTCCCCGAGGGCGCCGTGCTCACGCCGGCCGCGCTCGGCCTGGCCGCGAGCCTCGGCCACGACGCCGTGACCGTACGGCCCCGGCCGCGCGTCGCCGCGCTGATCACCGGCGACGAGATCGTCCAGTCCGGCCCGTCCGGTCCGGGCCGCACCCGTGACGCGGTCGGGCCGCTGCTGCCCGGCCTGGTCGACTGGGCCGGCGGCACCCTCGCGCCGCCGATCCAGGTGCCCGACCGCCGCGACGAGCTGACCGCCGCGCTGGCCGGGGCGCCGGACGCGTCCGGTGTGGACGTGGTCACGGTGTGCGGCGCCTCGTCCCGGGGACCCGCGGACCACCTGCGCGGCGTGCTCCGCGAGGCGGGGGCCGAGCTCCTCGTCGAGGGCGTCGCCTGCCGCCCCGGCCACCCGCAGCTCCTCGCCCGCATGCCGGGCGGCCCGCTCGTCGTCGGCCTGCCCGGCAATCCGTACGCCGCGCTGGTCGCCGCGCTGACCCTCCTGGTGCCCGCGCTCGCCGGGCTGACCGGCCGGGTCCGCAGGTCCGAGCGCGCCCATCTGGACGGAGAGGTGGCGGCGCACGCGGGCGACACGCGCCTGATCCCGGTCCGCCGTACGGCGAACGGCGTCGCCCCCGTCGACCACGTACGCCCGGCCCTCCTCTGGGGCGCGGCCGTGGCCGACGCCATCGCCGTGATCCCGGCCACCGGCGCCGCGAACGGGGTCGAGCTCCTCCCGCTCCCCGGCTGATCCGCCGGGAATTGCCTGTGCCGCCGTTATGGCGGCGGATAAGCGCGCTGATTCGCGCTCATTTCGCGCCGTTCTCCTTTGGCCGCGCCATTGTGAAACCGCCATGATCGCCATCACCGCCGCCAATAGTGTGCGTTCGGACACGTCAAATGATGTGAGTGACGACACGTAGCCCGGCACGCCGGATGGCATCGTGTAGCCAGTAGACTGCATACAACAGCCACGAGATTTCCGGGAACGGGCGAGATGCTGTCCTCTGAAAACGCAACTGGTCTGGACGTGCCCCGGCTGCACCGGCCCGCTCCGCTGCGCGAGAGCGTGTACGGAACGCTGCTGGAGCTGATCATCACCCGAGCGCTCAAGCCCGGCCAGCACCTGGTCGAGAGTGAGCTGGCCGCGCAACTGGGCCTGTCGCGGCAACCCGTACGCGAGGCGTTGCAGCGGCTGAGCAATGACGGCTGGGTCGAGCTGCGGCCCGGCCAGGGCGCCTTCGTCCACGTGCCCACCGAGGCGGAGGCCGACCAACTGCTCGCGGTCCGGTCGCTGCTGGAGGCGGAGTCGGCGCGGCTCGCCGCGGCCAACGCCACCGAGGAGGGCGTGGAACGCCTCCGCGAGGTGTGCGAGCGCGGTGTGCGGGCGGTGGACGACGACGACGTCGACGCCGTGGTGGCCGCGAACGCCGAGCTGCACGCCGCCATCGTCGAGCTGGCCGGCAACAAGGTCCTCGCCGAGCTGACCGCTCAGGTGGACCGGCGTGTGCGCTGGTACTACACGCCCGTCGCCCGGCAGCGCGGGCGCCGGTCGTGGACGGAGCACGAGGCGCTGATCGGCGCCCTCGCCGCGCACGACGGCGAGAAGGCGGCGCAGATCATGCGCGAGCACACCGAGCACACACGCCGGTCCTACCATCAGCGGTCCAAGGACTAGGACGCATCGACCTCCCGGCTGATCGGCTGGGGATTGGGCTCGATCTTGAGGCTCGGCTGCCGCAGTGTGAGGGCGATGGCCGCCGAGACGAATCCCATGATCCCCGCGAGGATGTAGGCGCCGCTGAAGCCCCACGCGGCGATCACGACCGCGCCGAGCCCGCCGCCGAACAGGCCGCTCACCAGCTTCGAGCTGTACACCATGCCGTAGTTGGTGGCGTTGTAGTTCTCTCCGAAGTAGTCGGGCACGAGGGCCGCGAACAACGGGTAGAACGCGCCGGCGCCGAACCCGGAGATGAACGCCATGACCAGGAACATCGGCTCGTTGTGCGCGGTGCCGGCCCACAGGGTGCCGAACTGCGCCAGCGCCTCGATGATCAGCACGACGATGAGCGTCTGCTTGCGCCCGATCAGGTCGGATACCCAGCCGACCGCGGCACGGCCCACGCCGTTGACGACCGCGAGGATGCCGGCCGACAGCGACGCCATGAGCGGCCCGAAGCCCAGGTCCTTGGCGAACGGCACCTCGAAGGAGATGCCGAAGATCGAGACGCCGGAGATGAACGCCAGGCTGACCCACATCAGCGGGATCATGCCCGTACGGAAGGCCTCCTTGGGGGTGAACTGGCGGACCGCGGGCGGGTTCTTCGCCAGTGCGGTCGTGGTGTTGGCGTGGGCCGCGGCCTTGAGCGGGTCGACGTTCGCGGGCCACCAGTTCTTGGGCGGGTCCTTGAAGAACCATCCGCAGACGGCGATCGCGATGAGGACGAAGACGCCGACGAGGTCGAGCACGATCTGGTAGTTGCTCGTGTCGAACCAGTAGTTGAAGATCACGATGAACGGCAGCGAGCCGTACGCGAACCCGCCGTTGACGAATCCCGTACGGGCCCCGCGGTTGTCGGGGTACCACTTGCCGACCATGTTGATACAGGTCGCGTAGACGAGTCCCGCGCCCGCCCCGCCGACGACGCCGAAGCCGATGATGGCCAGGCCGACGTTGTCGAAATGGGAGACGGACAGGAATCCGAGCAGTGCGAGGACCGAGCCGACCAGCATGGCCCGGCGCGCCGTCAGGATGCCGCGCTCACGCAGCATCCCGGCCGGCGTGGCCATGCCCGCCTGGAAGAAGACCCAGACGGTCAGGATCCAGAACGTGCTCGTGTCCGTCCAGCCGTGCGCCTTGGCCAGGGTCTCCTCGGCCGAGCCGTACGCGTACTCGAAGACGCTGATCGCCATCATGGCGGCCCAGGGCAGCACCACCATCAGCCATCGGGAATGGCCGAGCAGGCTCCGGTCTGACTCGCCGACGCGATAAACGCGTCCCTTTTGGTCTTTGACTTCTGTGTAGGTTGTCGAATTGGAAGCCGTGGTCATGCCGACTCCTTGCGGTAAGAGTGCTGGCGATGCCCCCTGTCCCCCGTTTTCGTCGCGCGTGGGAGCGCGATGGTGCTCAGTCCATGTGCCGTACCTCCTTAGCCGTATTGGCCGTCCGGTCGGGGGCGCGCGGGCGCGGAGACCGCGCGCCCCCGCGATGGTCAGCCGGGCAGCAGGCCGGCGGCGCGCGCCCAGCGGTACTTGGCGCCGAGCACCGCGACCGGCTTCTCGGTGGTGTAGGGGTAGGCGGGCACGCCGCGCTCGAACAGGTACTCCGCGGCCTGCTCCACCTCGACGTCGCCGGCCAGCGAGGCCACGATCGGCTTGTCGATGCCGCGCGCCCGCGCGTCCGCGACCACGCGGCCGACGAGTTCGGCGAAGACCATCGGCGGCGTGACGATCGTGTGCCAGTAGCCGAGGATCAGCGCGTGCACGCGCGGGTCGTCCAGGCCCAGCTTGATCGTCGCCTCGTACGTCGAGGGCGGTTCGCCGCCGGTGATGTCGATCGGGTTGCCGGACGCGCCGAACGGCGGGATGAACCCCCGGAACGCCTCGTCGAGGTCCGGCGGGATCTCCATCAGCGACAGCCCGTTGTCGACCACGGCGTCCGACAGCAGCACACCGGAGCCGCCCGCGCCGGTGATGATCACGACGTTCTCGCCCGCGGGCGCCGGCATGGCGGGCAGCGCGCGCGCGTACTCCAGCATGTCGTTCAGGCCCGGCGCGCGGACGACGCCGGCCTGGCGGAGGATGTCGTCGTAGACCTTGTCGTCGCCGGCCAGGGCGCCGGTGTGCGACCCGGCCGCGCGGGCGCCCGCGGCCGTACGACCGGCCTTCAGCACGATGATCGGCTTCTTCGGCACCACCTCGCGCGCGGCGGCGACGAACGCGCGGCCGTCCTTGAGGTCTTCGAGGTGCATGGCGACGGCCTTGGTGTTGTCGTCCTGGCCGAAGAAGGTGATCAGGTCGTCCTCGTCCAGGTCCGACTTGTTGCCGAGCCCGACGATCGCGGAGACGCCCATCTTCGTCGTGCGGCTGTAGCCGAGGATGGCCATGCCGATGCCGCCGCTCTGCGACGACAGCGCCACGCCGCCTTTGACGTCGTACGGCGTGCAGAACGTCGCGCAGAGGTCCTCGGGCGTGTAGTAGTACCCGTAGATGTTGGGGCCGAGCAGGCGCACGCCGCGCCGCCGGGCGATCTCCACCACCTGGTCCTGGAGCGCGTCGTTGCCGGTCTCGGCGAAGCCGGACGGGATGAGCACCGCGGTGGGCACGCCCTTCTCGCCGGTCTCCTCCAGCGCGGCCGGCACGAACTTCGCGGGGATGGTGAACACCGCGACGTCCACGCTTCCCGGGATGTCGGTGACGCTCTTGTACGCCTTGCGGCCGCAGACCTCGTCGGACTTCGGGTTGACGGGGTGGATCTCCCCGGCGTACCCGCCGTCGATGAGGTTCCGCATCACCGAGTTGCCGATCTTGCCGGCCTCGTTCGAGGCGCCGATCACGGCGATCGCGCGCGGCTTCATCAGCCGGTTCATCACCGAGAGGATCTCCTCGCGGGTGTACTTCGGCGGCTCGTGCGGCTCGCCGACGGCCAGCAGCACGCGCACGTCGGCCGCGATGGCCTCGTCCGCGGTCGCGAACACCGGGTTCAGGTCCACCTCGGCGATCTCGGGGAAGTCGCCGATCAGGTCGGACACCCGCTTGATCGTCCCGGCGAGGGCGTCGCGCGACACCGGCTCGGCGCCGCGCACGCCGCGCAGCACCTCGGCGGCCTTGATGTCGTCGAGCATCGAGGCCGCCTCGTCGTCCGTCGCCGGCGCCAGCCGGAACGTGACGTCCTTGAGCACCTCGACGAGCACGCCGCCGAGCCCGAACACGACGATCTTGCCGAACGTCGGGTCCGTGGTGGCCCCGACGATGACCTCCTGGCCGGCCGGCATCATCCGCTGCACCTGCACGCCGACGATCCGCGCCGACGAGTCGTATGCCGCCGCGTTCGCGACGATCTTCTCGTAGCCGACCTTGACGTCGTGCGGCGAGTCGAGCCCGACGAGCACGCCGCCGGCCTCGGTCTTGTGCAGGATGTCCGGCGACACGATCTTCAGGACGACGGGCAGGCCCATCTCCACGGCGCGCGCCACCGCGTCGTCGGCGGACGTCGCCAGCTCCTCGGCGGGCGTCGCGATGCCGTACGCGTCGCAGAGCCTCTTGCCCTCGGGTGCGGTGAGCGCCGTACGCCCATCGGCGCGGACCGCGTCCAGCACCTCGCGTACGGCTTCCCGGTCGTATGCCATCTCAGATCACTCCATCGGCCTTGAGGGTGGCGAGCTCGTCGGCCGGCAGGCCGAGCGCGCCGCCGTAGACCTCGTTGTTGTGCTCACCGAGAAGCGGGGACCGCTCGACGTCCACGGGGGAGTCCGACAGCTTGAGCGGGCAGCCGACGGTGCGGTACTCGCCGCGTTCCGGATGGTCGACCTTCACGATCATCTCGTTGGCGGCGAGGCTCTCGTCCTCGATGAGCTCGCGGGTGGACAGGATCGGCCCGCACGGGATGTTGTGCTCGTTGAGCTTCTGCAGGACGTCCCACTTGGGGTGCCGCGCCGACCACTCCTCGATGAGCTGGAACATCTTGGCGAGCTTCGGCAGCCGCGCCTCGGGCGTCGCCCAGTCGGGGTCGGTGGCCAGCTCGGGGCGGCCGATCAGGTTCGCGATCGGTTCCCAGCCGGGCGGCTGGACGATCACGTACACGTAGTCGTTGGGCCCGCCGGGGGCGCACTTGACCGCCCAGCCGGGCTGGCCGCCGCCGGAGGCGTTGCCCGAGCGCGGCACCTCGTCGCCGAAGTCGTCGTTCGGGTACTCGCCGAGCGGCCCGTGCGTCAGGCGCTGCTGGTCGCGGAGCTTCACGCGGCACAGGTTGAGCACCGAGTGCTGCATCGCGACGGTGACGCGCTGGCCGCGCCCGGTGCCGACCCGCTGGTACAGCGCGGCCAGGATCGCCGCGACCAGGTGGATGCCGGTGCCGGAGTCGCCGATCTGGGCGCCGGTCGCGGTGGGCGGGCCGTCCTCGAACCCGGTCGTGCTCATCGAGCCGCCCATGGCCTGCGCCACGACCTCGTACGCCTTGAACTTCATGTACGGGCCGTCGCCGAAGCCCTTGATGGACGCGAAGATCAGCCGCGGGTTGATCTCCTGGAGCCGCTCCCAGGTGAAGCCCATGCGGTCGACGGCGCCGGGGCCGAAGTTCTCCACCATGACGTCGGAGGTCTTGACCAGCTCGGTGAAGATCTCCTTGCCGCGCTCGCTCTTCATGTTGAGCGTGATGCTGCGCTTGTTGGCGTTCAGCATCGTGAAGTAGAGGCTGTCGGCGTCCGGCACGTCGCGGAGCTGGCGGCGGGTGATGTCGCCGCTCGGCGACTCGAGCTTGACGACGTCGGCGCCGAGCCAGCCGAGGATCTGCGTGCATGACGGGCCGGACTGCACGTGCGTCATGTCGAGGACCTTGACGCCGTCGAGCGCTTTTCCTGTGGCCTTTGCCGGGGCGGGGTCGGGTGACGTGGCTGCCATGTGCTGCGTCAGCTCATCACGGGATATTGCATACAGTCTACGTATACTGTATGAAGACTGACACAGCCGAAAAGCAGATGTCCAGAGCCGGATTCGGAACTCGGCCGGAAAGTGCCCGCGGAACAACGGGTCAGGGGGCTCGGCCTCACGCAAGGAGGCAATCGAGTGGACCTGTTCGAACATCAGGCGAAGGAGCTCTTCGCGCGACACGGCGTGCCGGTGCCGGACGGTGCCGTCGCGCGCACCCCCGAGGAGGCGCGCGCCGCCGCCACCGCGCCGCGCGTGGTGGTGAAGGCGCAGGTGAAGGTCGGCGGACGCGGCAAGGCCGGCGGTGTGCGGCTCGCCGACTCCCCGGACGACGCCGCGGAGAAGGCACGGCAGATCCTCGGGATGGACATCAAGGGCCACCCGGTGCACGCGGTGCTCGTCGAGGAGGCGAGCGCGATCGCCCGCGAGTACTACGTCTCGTACCTGCTGGACCGGGCCGGCCGGACGTTCATGTCGGTCTGCTCGGCCGAGGGCGGCATGGAGATCGAGGAGGTCGCCCGTACGCGGCCGGGCGCCGTGGCGCGCGTGCCGATCGCCGCGGCCGAGGGCGTGGACGCGGCCAAGGCGCGCGCGATCGCGGCGGCGGGCGGTCTCCCGGCCGCGGCCACCGAGGCCATCGAGCGCCTCTGGAACGTCTTCGTGGCCGAGGACGCGACGCTGGTCGAGGTCAACCCGCTGGTGCTCACCGAGGACGGCCGGGTGGTCGCACTCGACGGCAAGGTCACCCTCGACGACAACGCCGCCTTCCGGCGTACGGACGGCCTCGCGAGCGCGGACCTCAACTACGTCAAGCTCGACGGCGAGGTCGGCATCATCGGCAACGGCGCCGGCCTGGTCATGTCGACCCTGGACGTGGTCGCGCAGACCGGCATGCGCCCCGCGAACTTCCTGGACATCGGCGGCGGCGCGAGCGCCGAGGTGATGGCCGCGGCGATGCGGACCGTCCTGGGCGACCCGGACGTACGGAGCCTCTTCGTGAACGTCTTCGGCGGCATCACCGCCTGCGACGCGGTCGCGAGCGGCATCGTCTCGGCCGTCGAGCTGCTCGGCGGCGTCGACCGGCCGATCGTCGTACGGCTCGACGGCAACAACGCCGAGGAGGGCCGCCGCATCCTCGACGACGCGGCGATTCCCGCACTGGAGCGGGTGGACACGATGGACGACGCGGCCCGGAGGGCCGCCGAGCTCGCGGCAGGGGTGTGAGATGGCGATCTGGCTCACGGAGCGCAGCAAGGTGATCGTGCAGGGCATGACCGGGTCGCAGGGCGCCAAGCACACCGCGCGGATGCTGCGCGCCGGCACCGACGTGGTCGGCGGGGTCAACGCGCGCAAGGCCGGGCAGACGGTCGGCGGCACGCCGGTGTTCGGCACCGTCGCGGAGGCGATGGCCGAGACCGGCGCGGACACCTCCGTGGTGTTCGTACCGCCGCGCTTCACCGGGGACGCGGTCACGGAGGCGATCGACGCGGAGATCCCGCTCTGCGTCGTGATCACCGAGGGCGTGCCCGTCCACGACGCCACGCGGTTCTGGGCGCACGCCCAGGGCGGCCGCACCCGGATCATCGGGCCGAACTGCCCCGGCATCGCCTCTCCGGGCGCGTCCAACGCGGGCATCATTCCGGCGGACATCACGACGGCGGGGCGGATCGGGCTGGTCTCCAAGTCCGGGACGCTGACCTACCAGATGATGTACGAGCTGCGCGACATCGGGTTTTCCACATGTGTGGGCATCGGCGGCGACCCGGTGATCGGGACGACGCACATCGACGCGCTCGCGGCGTTCGAGGCCGACCCGGCGACCGACGCCGTCGTGATGATCGGCGAGATCGGCGGCGACGCCGAGGAGCGCGCGGCCGACTACATCGAGGCGCACGTGGGCAAGCCGGTCGTCGGCTACGTGGCGGGCTTCACCGCGCCCGAGGGCAAGACGATGGGCCACGCCGGCGCGATCGTCTCCGGCTCGGCGGGCACCGCGCAGGCGAAGAAGGAGGCCCTGGAGAAGGCCGGGGTGCTGGTCGGGCGTACGCCCAGCGAGACCGCGCGGCTGCTGCGTTCCGTCCTCGCCCCGGCCGTCGCGTGAGCCGCGTCGACGCGCTCGTCGCCCGCCCGGCGCGGCGCGTACCGCTACTGCGGAGCGCGCGGCGTCCGGCCAGCGGCGTCGCGATCCTGAGCTGCATGGACGGCCGGCTGAACGTCTTCTCGATCTTCGGCCTGGCCGAGGGCGACGCGCACGTCATCCGCAACGCGGGCGGCTGCGCGACCGGCGACGCGATCCGATCGCTGGCGCTGAGCCAGGAGCTCGGCACCCGCGAGGTCGTCCTGCTGCACCACGAGCACTGCGCGGCGGTCGCCGACCCCGACGAGGACCTCGCCCGCTGCCTGGGCGTCCTACGGACCGCGAGCGGGCTCCCGTACACCGGCGCGATCCGCGGGTTCGTCTACGAGCTCGGCGCCGGGCTGCGCGAGGGGGGATGAGCATGCTGTCGTACGACGTCAACCTGTCCATCCTGTTCACCGAGCTGCCGCTGCTCGAACGGCCGGCCGCCGCGCGCGCCGCCGGGTTCGACGCGGTGGAGCTGTGGTGGCCGTTCGACCGTCCCGTCCCGGACGACCGGGACGCCGACGCGCTGCTGCGGGCGATCGGCGACGCGGGGGTGCGGCTCGCCGGCCTCAACTTCGACGCCGGCGACATGGCCGCCGGCGACCGCGGGCTCGCGTCGCGGCCGGACGGCTCCGCGCGCTTCCGCGCCAACATCGACGCGGCCGTGGGCATCGCCGAGGCGACCGGATGCCGCGTGCTGAACGCGCTGTACGGGAACCGCGTGCCGGGCCTGGACGCCGATGTCCAGGAGGAGCTCGCGGTCGTCAACATCGGCATGGCCGCACGCGCGGCGCGCCGCGCCGGTGCGACCGTCGTCGTCGAGGCGTTGAACGCGCCGGAGAACCCGGACCACCCGATCGTCTCGTCGCAGGCGGCGCTGCACGTCGTGGACCGGGTCACCGAGCAGGCGGGCGTCGGCAACGTGGCCTTCCTCGCCGACCTCTACCACCTGGCCCGCATGGGCGAGGACCCGCTGGACGTCATCGCGCGGCACGCGCACCGGTTCGGGCACGTCCAGATCGCCGACGCACCCGGGCGCGGGCGGCCCGGCACCGGCGGCATCCCGTACGACACCGTGCTGCCCGCCCTGGAGGCGTCCGGATACGCCGGCTACGTCGGCCTTGAGTACCGGCCGTACGGCCCGAGCGCGGACGCCTTCGGCTGGCTCGCCGTGAAGGAGACACCATGAAAGTCGGCTTCATCGGCCTGGGGGTCATGGGCGCCCCGATGGCCGCCAACCTGGCCCGTGCCGGATACATCGTCACCGGGTACGACCACGCGGCCGGCCGGATGGCGGCGCTCGCCGACGTCGGCGTGCGCACCGCGGCGAGCGTGGCCGACGCCCTGGCCGGCGCCGACGCGGTCATCACGATGCTGCCCGACTCACCCGACGTCGAGGCGGTCGCGTTCGGCCCGGACGGCGTCCTGGAGCAGGTGGCGCCGGGCACGCTGTACGCGGACATGAGCACCGTGCGCCCGGAGACCGCCCGCAGGCTCGCCGAGGCCGGCGCCGCGAAGGGCGTACGGGTCCTGGACGCGCCGGTCAGCGGGGGCGAGCCCGGCGCGGTCGAGGGCCGCCTGTCGATCATGGTGGGCGGGGCCGCGGAGGACGTCACCGTGGCCCGTCCGCTGCTCGACGTGCTCGGCGCGACCGTCACGCATGTCGGCCCCGCGGGTTCCGGGCAGACCGTCAAGGCGGCCAACCAGCTCGTGGTCGGCGGCACGTACGCGCTGATCGCCGAGGCGCTCGTGCTGCTCGAGGCGTCCGGCGCCGACGGGCGTACCGGTCTCGACGTGCTGGCCGGCGGGCTCGCGGGCAGCCGCATCCTGGAGCTCAAGCGGGCGTCCATGGTGGCGCGCGAGTTCGCCCCCGGCTTCCGCATCGACCTGCACCACAAGGACATGGGCATCGCGCTGGCCGCCGCGCGCGAGGCGGACGTGGCGCTGCCGATGACCGGGCTCGTCGCCCAGCTCGTCGCGGCCGCCCGTACCCAGGGCTACGGGTCGCTCGACCACTCCGCCCTGCTCAAGGTCGTCGAGAACCTGTCAGGCCCGGCCGAGAGGAGCCCGGCGTGAACCGCATCCCCTGTATGGAGGCCGCCGTCCGGGTGCTGGAGTCGGAGGGCGTCGACACGGTCTTCGGCATCCCCGGCGCGGCGATCCTGCCGTTCTACGCGGCGTTGCGCACCAGCGCGATCCGGCACGTGACCGTACGGCACGAGGAGGGCGGCACGCACGCCGCCGACGGCTGGGCGCGCGCCACGGGCAAGGTCGGCGTCTGCGTCGGCACGTCGGGCCCGGCCGGCACGAACATGATCACCGGCCTGTACACCGCGCTGGCCGACTCGGTGCCGATCGTCTGCGTAACCGGTCAGGCGCCGCGGGCGAAGCTGCACCAGGAGGCGTTCCAGGCGGTGGACATCGTCGAGGTCGCCAAGCCGGTGTGCAAGTGGGCGGTGCAGCTCAAGGAGCCGGCGCAGGCGCCGTGGGTGTTCCGCGAGGCGTTCCGCGTCGCGCGCTCGGGGCGCCCCGGGCCGGTGCTCGTCGACCTGCCGCTCGACGTGCAGCGCGGGATGTGCCGGTACGACCCGGGCCTGGACGGACCGCTGCCGGTCGACGTACCGGTGCCGCGGCCGGAGCCGGTGCGCGCCGCGGTCGAGATGCTGCTGGCCGCCGAACGGCCGCTGATCCTGGCCGGCGGCGGGGTGATCGTCGCGGACGCGGCGGCCGAGCTGCGCGCGCTGGCCGAGTACCTCCAGATGCCCGTGCAGGTCACGCTGATGGGCAAGGGCGCGTTCCCCGAGGACCATCCGCTGTTCGCCGGGATGGCCGGGATCCAGACCCAGACCCGGTGGGGCAACGCCGCGTTCCTGGAGTCGGACACGGTGCTGGCCGTGGGCGCCCGGTTCGGCGACCGGCACACCGGCGACCTCGACACGTACCGGAAGGGCCGGCGGTTCGTGCACGTGGACATCGAGCCGACGCAGATCGGCAAGGTGTTCGAGCCGGACCTGGGCATCGTCGGGCACGCGCGCCCGGCGCTGGCCGCCCTGCACACCGAGGCGCGCGCGCTGACCCCGGCCCGTACGGCGGGGGCGTGGCCGGAGCGGGTCGCGGAGCTGCGCGCGACGCTGCCGCGGCGGGACGACTTCGACGCCGTGCCGATCAAGCCGCCGCGCGTCTTCCGCGAGATCAACGAGGCGTTCGCGCCGGACACCACGTTCGTCACGGCGATCGGGCTGTACCAGATCTGGTCCGGCCAGTTCCAGCACACGTACCTGCCCCGGCGGTACCTGGTCTGCGGGCAGGCGGGGCCGCTGGGCTGGGAGGTGCCGGCGGCGATGGG
The DNA here is from genome assembly GCA_036502625.1 of Streptosporangiaceae bacterium. GTDB lineage: Bacteria > Actinomycetota > Actinomycetes > Streptosporangiales > Streptosporangiaceae > DASXYG01. The sequence continues at coordinate 131,387 of DASXYG010000140.1, read as the reverse complement.
CGTCAAGTGCGCGCACCCCGGCCGTACGGTCGTGGCCGTGGCTGGCGACTACTCGTTCCAGTTCCTCATGGAGGAGGTCGCCGTCGCGGCCCAGTACCGGACGCCGTTCGTCATCGTCATGATCAACAACGAGTACCTCGGGCTCATCCGCCAGGCCGAGATCGGCTACGACATGAACTACGCCGTGGATCTCCACTACGGCGAGGGCGGCGTCGACCACGTCAAGGTGATGGAGGCGTTCGGCTGTCCCGCGCGCCGGGTTGATCGTCCGGATGACATCGCGCCCGCCCTGCGTTGGGCAACTGACGAGAGCGAGCGCGCGCGCCTGCCCGTGCTCGTCGAGGTCATGGTGGAGCGCGAGGCGAACGCGGCGATGGGGCCGAGCCTCGACGCGATCACCGAGTTCGAGCCGTCACCCGTCTCTCTCTTGACCTGATATTGCATACAGTATGCGGAGGGATGTCATGATCCTCAAACCCGGAACGCGATGGGCGGACGCGTACGCGCGCTGCCTCGCCGCCACACCGGAGGCGTTCGACGACGACCGCGTCCGCAACTACTGGTCGGGGTGCTGGCAGCGCGACGGCGACCCGGCGCCCGCGAGCTCGCCGGTCGACGGCACGCCCATCGCAGGCCCGCCGCTGCTGCCCGCCGAGCGCGCGGCGGACGCCGTACGGGCCGCGCTCGACCGCCACCGGGAGTGGCGGCACACGCCGCTCGGCGAGCGCAAGGCGCGGGTCGGCGCGGTGCTCGACGCGCTCACCGAACACCGCGACCTGCTGGCGCTGCTCCTGGTCTGGGAGATCGGCAAGCCGTGGCGGCTGGCCACCGCCGACGTCGACCGCGCCATCGAGGGCGTGCGCTGGTACGTCGAGGAGATCGACCGGATGGTCGACGGACGGCGGCCGCTCGACGGCCCGGTCAGCAACATCGCGAGCTGGAACTATCCGATGAGCGTCCTCGTGCACGCCATGCTCGTGCAGGTGCTGGCCGGGAACGCGGTCATCGCCAAGACGCCGACCGACGGCGGCCTCGCGTGCCTGACCCTCGCCTGTGCGCTCGCCGCGCGCGAGGGCCTGCCGGTCACCCTGGTCAGCGGCGCCGGGCGGGAGCTGTCCGCGGCGCTCGTCCGCGCACCGGAGATCGGCTGCGTCTCGTTCGTCGGGGGCCGGGACGCGGGCGCGCACGTGGCGGCGGCCGTCGCCGACCTGGGCAAGCGGCACGTCCTGGAGCAGGAGGGGCTGAACTGCTGGGGCGTGTGGGAGTACTCCGACTGGGACCGGCTGGCCGGGCAGATCCGCAAGACGTTCGACTACGCGAAGCAGCGCTGCACGGCGTACCCGCGGTTCGTCGTCCAGCGCGGGCTGTTCGACCGGTTCCTCGAGGCGTACCTGCCCGCCGTACGGGGGGTGCGGTTCGGGCATCCGCTCGCGGTCGAGGACCCCGGCGACCCGCTGCCCGAGCTCGACTTCGGGCCGCTGATCAACAACGCCAAGGCCAAGGAGCTGGCCGACCAGGTCGACGAGGCGGTCGCGCGCGGCGGCGTGCCGCTGTACCGGGGCACGCCGGCCGACGGCCGCTTCCTGCCCGGCCAGGACACCTCCGCGTACATGGCGCCGGTCACGCTGCTGGCGCCCCCGCCGTCCTCGCCGCTGCACCACGCCGAGCCGTTCGGCCCGGTGGACACGGTGGTGCTGGTCGACACCGAGGCCGAGCTGCTGGCCGCCATGAACGCCTCGAACGGCGCCCTGGTCGCCACGCTGTCGTGCGACGACGAGGCGTTCGCGAACCGCCTCGCCCGCGAGGTCCGCGCGTTCAAGGTCGGCATCGGCGTGCCGCGCTCCCGCGGCGACCGCGACGAGCTGTTCGGCGGCCTCGGCGCGTCCTGGCACGGCGCGTACGTCGGCGGCGACCTCCTGGTCCGTGCGGTGACCGAGGGCCCGGCCGACGAACGCTTGCCCGGCAACTTCCGCACGTACACGCTCCAGCCGAGCTGAGCCGCCGGGCGTCAGGCGGGAAGGGAGGCGAGCCAGGCGGTCAGGATCCGGGCGACCTCGTCGGGGCGTTCCTGCTGGATCCAGTGGCCGCAGCCGTCGAGGATGTGGGAGGAGGCCAGGCCGGGCAGCGTGGTCGGGTACGCCGCGATGGCGTCGGACAGCCAGGTGGTGGAGGCGTCGCGCGCGCCGCCGATGAACACGGACGGCTGGGCGATGGGGGCGCCGTCGAAGGCCGCGAGGTCCGCCCAGTCGCGGTCCATGTTGCGGTAGCGGTTCAGCGCACCGGTCATGCCGGTGCGCTCGAACTCCGCGGCGTAGACGTCGAGGTCGTCCTCGGTGAGCCAGGCGGGCGGCCCGGAGGTGGGGAACCGGTCGCGGAGCGTCCCGTGCGGCGGCACGAAGTGCGGGTCCGGGGCGCCGGGCGGCGGCATGGTGTCAGCGGACAGCGCGGCGAAGAAGCCGGCGAGCCAGCCGCGGACGTCGGGCTCGATCTCCGCCTCGGCGCGGCCGGGCGGCTGGAAGTAGCTGACATAGAACTCCTCGCCGCCGCCCATCCGCGCGAAGACCTCGCTGGGCCGCGGCCCGCCGCGCGGCGCGTACGGCACGCTCAGCAGCCCGACCGCGCGGAAGACGTCCGGCCGGACGAGCGCGGAGTCGGCGGCGATGGTCGCGCCCCAGTCGTGGCCGACGACCACCGCGGTCCGCTCGCCCAGGGCGCGCACCACGGCGGCGTTGTCCTCGACCAGCTCCAGCATCCGGTAGGCGTCCACGTCGCCGGGCTTGGAGGAACGCCCGTAGCCGCGGACGTCGATGGCGGCCGCCCGGTAGCCGGCCGCCGCGAGCACGGGCAACTGGTGGCGCCAGGAGTACCAGGACTCGGGGAACCCGTGCACGAGCAGCACCAGCGGCCCGTCCCCCTGCTCCACCAGGTGGATACGGATGCCGCCGGAGACAACGACACGATGGACGGCCTCCGCGGCCGGACCGGACTGCGACATCGAACCTCCACGCCTGTGATCCCTCGTACGCCGACCTCATGCCGATCATGCGGCCGACGGCACCGCCCACACGAATTGTGTTGCCACCCCGGCAAACCGATCACACTCGGGATCGGTACGGCTGCGGCATGCGACGGGGGGGCGATCCCCGTGGCGTGCGTGCGCCCCCGCCGCACAGCAGGCGTCCTGGCGGAGCTTCGGCGGGTGATCGACACGGCTAGCGGCCCGCGGCGCCGCCGGAGGTGTCCAGGCCGCGCAGCGCCTCCCGGGTGGCCGCCCACCGGGTGAGCGCGGGCTCGCGTTCGGTCAGGTGGAACCGGATGCCGGTGTCGATCACGGCGTACGGCGCGACGTCGGCCCGCGACTCCACGACGCGGGCCTCGAACACGGCGCGCCGGCCCGCGTCGGCGATCGCGAGCACGCCCCGCGCGTCCACCTCGACACGGACCGTGTAGCTCGCCTCGTCCACGACCATGCCGAGCGTGCCGCGCCCGCTGCGCGTCAGGTTGCGCACCGCCGTGCTCCCCGGCCACAGCGCCATCCGGAGCCGCCGGGCGTCCATCGCGACGACCTCGCCGACGCTGAGCAGCGAGAGGTGCGGCCAGTCGTCGTCGCCCACCGACATCAGCATGACGGTGAAGCCCTCGTTGTCGTCGGCGGCCAGCGCGGCCGCAAGCTCGGCGGGCAGCGCGTCGCCCAGGCCCCGGCTCACCGGGCTTCCGTCCCTGTGTCCATGGGATCGATCATCTCGCGCGACCCCGGAAGGCGCGCGGGGAGGACAAGGGCCATTTGGTGCGGGTGCTCTTCCGGCGGGCCGCGCCGGCGTCAGTAGTGGATCGCGCCGCGGGCGCCGCCGCCGGCGGCGATCGCGTCACCGTTGATCGCGACGCTGCGCGGCGAGGCGAGGAAGCAGACGACGTCCGCCACCTCGGCCGCGGTGATCAGGCGCCCGACGCTGACGTCCGCGGCCATGCGCGCCTCCGCCTCGGCCTCGTCCACCCCCAGGGCCGCGGCGTTGCGCGCGATCATCCCGGGCGTCCGTTCGGTGACGGTCATCCCCGGGTGCACGACGGTGACGTTGACGCCGGCCGGCCCGAGCTCGTCGGCGAGGTTCTTGGTCATCGCGGCCACGGCGACGTTGCGGATCGATCCGGCGGTGCTGCCCGCCTGCCGCGCGGCCAGCCCGCTGATGTTGACGATCCGTCCCCAGCCGCGGTCGATCATGTACGGCGCCACCGCCCGCGCGCAGCGCAGGTAGCCGAGGACCTTGGTCTCGACCTCCACCCGTACGTCGTCGTCGCGCAGCTCGGCGAGCCCCCGCGGCCACCGGCGCCACCGGGCCGCGCGGCCGCGTTGACGAGGATGTCCACCCCGCCGAACACGTCGGCCGCGCGCGCCACCATCGCCCGGACCGCGTCGTCGTCGGTGGTGTCCGCCTGGACCGCCAGCGCACGGCCGGGATGCCGCGCGAGCCGGGCGGCGGCCGTGTCGAGCGCGGCGGTGTCCCGGGCGACCAGGACGACGTCGGCGCCCTCGCCGGCGAGCGCGTCGGCGATCGCGAAGCCGATGCCGCGGCTCGCTCCGGTGACGATCGCCGTCTTGCCGCTCAACCGCAGATCCATGAGGCTCCATCCCCGCGCGGACGGCCTTGGTGGCCGATCCCTCACCGCGATTGAACCGCACCGCGGCGGCGGAGGCCTGGTGATGGCGGACGTGGAGAGGCGGGCGGTCGTGCCGGAGGCGCGGGCGTCCGATGCCGGGCGGGAGCTGGCCGCGGTCCTGCGCGACCTGGCTACGGCGGCCGGTGACGCGGCGCCCGCGGCGATGCGGGAGGTCGGCATCCTCGCCGGGTTCCGGCGGACCGGCCGATGGGTGGTCGGGCGCACCTTCCGGGGGCTGGCGGTGATCGGCAGCGGGGAGATCGACCTCCGGCGGGCGCGGTTCGCCGACGGCGAGACGACGATCCACGCCACCGCGATCATCGGCACCATCACGGTCGTCGTGCCCGAGGACGCCGACGTGCGCATCGCCGGCACCGGGATCGTCGGCGGCTTCGACCACCGCGCCGAGGGCCCGGGGGCGCCCGGCGCGCCCCGCGTCACCGTCACCGGCTTCGCCCTGAGCGGGAACGTCGTGGTCGAACGCCGCCGATGACCTGATTGGGCGGGCGGCCGCGGTTCGCATATGCCGGCGATATGCGGTGCTGCCTAAGCTGCGGGTATGCGTGTGCTGGTCGTGGAGGACGAGCCGTACCTGGCCGAGGCGGTCCGTGATGGGCTGCGGCTGGCGGCGATCGCCGCCGACGTCGCCGGTGACGGCGACACCGCGCTTGAGCTGCTCGCCGTCAACTCCTACGACCTCGCGGTGCTCGACCGCGACGTACCCGGGCCGTCCGGTGACGAGATCGCCCGGCGGATCGTCGCGTCCGGCAGCGGCATGCCGATCCTCATGCTCACCGCGGCCGACCGGTTGGACGACAAGGCCTCGGGGTTCGGGCTCGGCGCCGATGACTACCTCACCAAGCCGTTCGAGCTCCGGGAGCTGGTGATGCGGTTGCGGGCGCTGGACCGCAGGCGCGCGTACGCCCGGCCCCCGGTGCGCGAGGTCGCGGGGCTGCGGCTCGACCCGTTCCGCCGTGAGGTCTTCCGCGACGGGCGCTACGTCGCGCTCACCCGGAAGCAGTTCGCCGTGCTCGAGGTGCTCGTCGCCGCCGAGGGCGGGGTCGTCAACGCCGAAGAGCTCCTGGAACGGGCGTGGGACGAGAACGCCGACCCGTTCACCAACGCCGTCCGCATCACCGTCTCCGCCCTGCGCAAACGCCTCGGCGAACCCTGGCTGATCGCCACGGTGCCCGGCGTCGGCTACCGGATCGACACCGGCGGCGACGCGTGAACAGGCGCCCCGGGCTCAGCGCCCGGCTGAAGCTGACGATCAGCTACGCCGGGTTCCTGCTCCTCGCCGGCCTTCTCCTGCTGGCCGTGATGTGGGTGTTCGTGCTGCGCTGGGTGCCGACCAACGACGCCAGGTCCATCCGGAGGACGTTCGGCGGGGTCATCATCATCACCGGGCCCAGCCGCGCGGAGCTCCTGCGCGGCTTCGCGCCCGCCGTGGCCGTCGCGCTCGCCTTCCTGCTGGTGTTCGGCCTGCTCGGGGGGTGGTTCCTGGCCGGCCGGATGCTCGCGCCGCTCACCCGGATCACGGAGGCGGCGCGGACGGCCGCGGACGGATCGCTGTCCCACCGGATCCGGCTGCCGGGCCGCAGGGACGAGTTCCGCGAGCTCGCCGACGGGTTCGACACCATGCTCCAGCAGCTCGAATCCCAGGTCGCCGAACAGCAGCGGTTCGCCGCGAACGCCTCACACGAACTGCGCACGCCGCTGGCGATCTCCCAGGCCCTCCTCGACGTCGCCCGCGACGACCCGGAGCGGGACCGGGACGAGCTCATCGAACGCCTGCGTACGGTCAACGCGCGGGCGATCGACCTCACCGAGGCGCTCCTCCTGCTCTCCCGCGGCGACCGCGGCGGCCTCACCCGCGAAACCGTCGACCTGTCGCTCGTCGCCGAGCAGGCCACCGAAACGCTGCTCCCCCTCGCCGAGGAACGCCGGATCACCCTCGACGTCACCGGCGCGGCCACGAAGACGCCCGGCTCGGCGGAGCTCCTCCTGCGGATGGTGACGAACCTCGTCCAGAACGGCGTCGTCCACAACCTCCCCGCCGGCGGCACCGTCACGGTCCACACCGAGCAGCAGGCCGACGCGAGCGTCCTGCGGGTCGAGAACACCGGCCGCCCGCTTCCGCCGGAACTGGTGCCGACGCTCGTCGAACCGTTCCAGCGCGGCACGGAACGCGCGCGCGGCGACGAGGAGCACGCCGGCGTCGGCCTCGGGCTGGCCATCGTGCACAGCATCGTCCGCGCGCACGACGGCACGCTCGACCTCGCGCCGCGCCCCGGCGGCGGCCTCGTCGTCACGATCCGGCTGCCCGGCACGCCCGCGGCCCCCTGACGCCGCGATCCGGTGTATCGCGGGCGTATTGAAAATCGCATACGCCACCGCAACGGCCGTCCGTCTTCAGTGGAGGCATGGACCATGACGGAGAATGGAATCGGCGCTCGCTATTGCGGGGCGCCGCCGTGGTGGCCGGCGCCGCCGCGGCCACACCGCTGCTGAGCGAGGCGGCCACCGCGCGGGCCGGCATTGACGACGCGGACGCGCTGTTCAAGGCCGGGAAGTTCGCGCGGGCCGGCCGCGCGTACGAGGAGATCCTGAAAAAGGACCCCACGAACCTGCGCGCGACCCGCCAGCGCGGTTATGTCGCGCTCCTGTCCAACCGGTTCCCCGAGGCCGAGAAATTCCTCAAGAAGGCACTCGAACTGGCGCCGGACGACAAGGACACGAACGAATTCCTGGGCGACTGCTACATCCGGCAGGACAAATTCGCCCTCTCCGTACCGCGCTGGCAGGCGGCCGGTGAGGACATCTTCGCGAAATGGTTCGCGGCGGTCAGCGGAAAGGCGTATCAGGTCCACGGCGATATCGCGCGGCTGCCCTGGCAGCAGATGGACCCGGAACCGCTGATCGAGGCCTCGGTCAATGGCGGGCCGCCGAAGCGCTTCACGTTCTACACCGGCGAGCCGTGGCTGGGCATGTCCACGAAGGTCGCCGAGGAGGCCGGGCTGAAGCCCGTGGCCAAGCAGAAGATCGACTTCCTGGACGGCACCGTGTGGCAGTACTTCGGGGTGCTGGAGTCCTTCAAGCTGGGCGGCATCGAGCTGCGCAACATCCCGGTGGAGTGGGACGAGCCGGACCCGGCCACGCCCGGCGGGCCGAGGGACGGGATCATCGGCACGTGGGTCTTCTACCACCTGCTGAGCACGTTTGACTACGCGGGCCGGTCGCTGATTTTGCGCCGCCGCACCCCCGAAACGGCCGCGAAAGTACGCGCCGACGCCGTACGGGCGGGCGCCGAGCCGCTGCCGCTGTGGCTGGCCCGCGAGCACATGCTGCACAGCAGGGGCAGCGTCGCCGGCTCCGGCCCGCGGGTGGTGGCCGTGAACGTCGGCGGAACCGGCGAGGCCGCCGCGGGCCTGCACGGTGACACGGCCGAGCGGCTGGGGGTGCGCACCGACCTCGACCGTCCGATCGAGACCTTCGCGCACAGCCACCCGGCGGTCACCAACCCGTGCTACCCGAAGGAGCTCCGCCTCGGCGCCGCCACCGCCAACGGGGTCTACTGCGAGACCGACCCGAAAATGCCGGTCGCCCAGCCGTACGGATTCGACGTTCCGGCGCACTTCGCGCACTGCTTCTACAAGCCGTACAACGTCACGCTCGACTTCACCGACATGAACCTGTACATCGCGCGCGGCAAATCCGGCTGACCGCGGAAACGGCCTTTCGCAAGCGATACCCCATCGGAAAGAGAAACGATGAACAAGGTCTCTGTGCTGCTGGCCGCATCGGCCGCCGCGCTGGCCCTGACGACCGCGGCATGCGGCGGCTCCGGTGATCCGAATACCGGCTCGTCCGGCCCGAATTCCAGCGCGAACGCGAACTCCACTTTGGAGAAGGCGGTGCGGTTCACGCAGTGCATGCGCGAGAACGGCGTACCGGACTTCCCCGACCCCGACAAGACCGGCAAGTTCGTGATCGCGGCGGGCGGGCCGAACCGGAATTCGCCGCAGTTCAAGAAGGCGCGGCAGGCGTGCAAGTCGAAGGAGCCGCCCGGTTTCGAGCCCAGTTCCGCGCAGCGTGCCCAGGACCAGAAGGAATGGCTGAAATGGGCCCAGTGCATGCGCAGGAACGGCATACCGAACATGCCCGACCCGCAGGACGGCCGCCTGCTGGTGCCCCGGGACAAGATCGACACCAAGTCGCCGCAGTTCAAGAAGGCGATGAGCGCGTGCCGCAACGTGGCCCACCTAGGAGGTTCGGAGAATGGCAACGGCTGACCTCGGGACCACGGCGAGCACCGGTACGTCCGCCGAGGCGCCCGCCCGTCCGTGGTGGCGGCGCCGGCGCGGGCTGCTCGGCGGCGGCGTCGCGCTCGCGGTCGTCGTGGCGGGCGGCGGCGTGATCCTCGCCGTGACGGGCGCGCACGGCGACGACGGCAAGCAGGCCGCGGCCGCCGGCTACGGCACGTCGCTGGCGCCCGTCCAGGAGGGCCCGCTCTCCGCGCAGATCGGCCAGAGCGGGACGCTCGCGTACGCGGCCGACGCCGACGGGAGCCCGTACTCCGTGGCCGACCAGGCCAGCGGAACGTACACCTGGCTGCCGGCCGCGGGCGCCCAGGTCGACTGCGGCGAGACGCTGTACGACGTCGACCAGAAGCCGGTGATCCTCGTCTGCGGGAGCACGCCCGCGTACCGGGACCTGGCCGAGGGCGCCGACGGCAAGGACGTCCAGGCGCTGAACAGGACCCTCGTCGACGAGGGCTACGCGGACAAGTCCGAGCTCGATCCCGATTCGCGCCATTTCGGCTCGGCGACCGTGGCCGCCCTGGAGAAGCTCCAGGACAAACGCGGCGCCGACGTCACGGGCGAGCTGAAGCTCGGCCAGGCGGTGCTGCTGCCCGGCCCATTGCGGATCAGCAAGGTGACGGCCAAGAACGGCACGAAAGCCGGCGCGGGGCACCCGATCATGGAGGCGTCGTCGAACCGGCGCGAGGTGACCGTGAAGCTCGACGCCGCCCAGCAGTCGGAGGTCGCGAAGGGCGACCAGGTGCAGGTCACGCTGCCGGACAACCGGGTCACGTCCGGCGTGGTCAGCCGGATCGGCGCGGTCGCCACGGCGTCGGGCCAGAACGGCTCGGACGGCTCCGACTCGGGGGCGTCGTCGGGGTCGGCCACACTCCCGGTCTACGTCACGCTGAAGCACCCGAAGGACGCCGGGAACCTCGAACAGGCGCCGGTCCAGGTGCAGATCACCACGGACGGCGTCAAGAACGCGCTGATCGTCCCGGTGACCGCGCTCATCGGAAAGGCCGGCGGCGGATACGCGGTCGAGGTCGCGGCGGCGAACGGCGGCCGGAACCGGATCGTGCCGGTGACGCCGGGCCTGTTCGACGACGCCAATGGGCGCGTGCAGGTCTCCGGCGCCCTTTCGGCCGGCGACCGAGTGGTGGTGCCGTCGACATGAGCGAGTCGAACGTCCTCGAACTGGCGCGGGTCACCAAGACGTACGGCACGCAGCCCCCGGTGCACGCGCTGCGCGGCGTGAGCTTCACCGTGCGCAGCGGGGAGCTGGTCGCGATCGTCGGCCCGTCGGGATCGGGCAAGTCCACGCTGCTGCACATCCTCGGCACGCTGGAGCGGCCCACCGACGGCGCGGTACGGATCGACGGGGAGGACGTCGCGGCGCTCACCGACCGCCGGCTCGCCGCGCTGCGGGCGCGCAGCATCGGCTTCGTCTTCCAGCAGTTCTTCCTGTCGGAGTACACCAGCGTCCTGGACAACGTGGCGGACGGCCTGCTGTACGGCGGCGCGGGATCGGCCGAGCGGCGGGAGCGCGCCGCCGAGGCGCTCGACCGGGTCGGGCTGGCCGACCGGGCCGGCTTCCGTCCGGGCCGGCTCTCGGGCGGGGAGCGCCAGCGCGTGGCGATCGCCCGCGCCCTGGTCGGCCGCCCGGCCATCGTGCTGGCCGACGAACCGACCGGGAACCTCGACAGCAGGACGGGCGCGGCCATCATCGACCTGCTGCGCGAGCTCAACGCCGACGGGGCCACCATCCTGGTGATCACCCACGACAGCGGGCTGGCCGCCCGGATGCCCCGCCAGTTGCGCGTACTCGACGGGCGGATCGTCGCCGACAGCGCGGCGCGTTCGATGGAGGGCGTATGAGGCTGTCCGACCAGATGCGTGTGGCCAGCATCGGAATCCGGGCCCGCCGCATGCGGGCCGCCCTGTCCGCGCTGGGGATCGCGATCGGCACCGCGGCCATCGTGGCGGTGCTCGGCCTGTCCGCGTCCTCCCAGGCCGCGCTGCTGGCCCAGATCGACCAGCTCGGCACGAACCTGCTGACCGCGAACACCGGCCAGTCGTTCACCGGCGGCTCGGCGCAGCTCCCGGTGGCCGCGCCGCTCCGGATCGCCCACCTGCCGGACGTCGAGCAGGTCGCGCACGCCGGCGCCGTCGCGAACGCGAACGTGTACCGCAGCCCGCTGATCCCGGTGGTCAACACCAACGCCCTGAAGGTACGGGCCGCCAGCCTCAACCTGCCCGGCGTGATCGGCACCGGCATCGCGCAGGGCCGCTGGCTGAACCCGGCGACCGAGCGCGAGCCGGTCACCGTGCTCGGCGCGCTCGCCGCGCAGCGCCTCGGGATCGACCGCGTCTACCCGGGGCAGCGGATCTGGATGAAGAACCAGTGGTTCTACGTCGTCGGCATCCTGAAGCCCGCGACGCTGTCCATCGACGTCGACACCAGCGCGCTGATCGGCTACCCGGCGGCGGAGCGCTACCTCAGCTACACGACCGTCGACAGGGGCAAGGCGGTGGCCGGGCCCCCGACCACGGTGTTCGCGCGGGCCCGTACGGACCGGGTGGACGCGGTGCAGGGGGTGCTCGCGCAGACCGCGAACCCCGAGTCGCCGAGCGACGTCGACGTCAGCCAGCCGTCCGACGCGCTCACCGCGCGCGCCGCCGCGAACGACACGTTCAACAGCCTGTTCCTCGGGCTCGGGCTCGTGGCGCTGATCGTGGGCGCGGTCGGGGTCGCGAACATCATGATCATCTCGGTGCTGGAACGCCGATCGGAGATCGGGCTGCGCCGGGCGCTCGGCGCCACCCGGGGCCAGATCCGCACCCAGTTCCTGTCCGAGGCCGTCATGCTCGCGCTGCTCGGCGGGGTGGCCGGGGTCGCGGCCGGGGCGCTGACCACCGCGGTCTACGCGAACACGAAGGGCTGGGCGGTGGTCATCCCGGCCGAGGCATGGGTCGGCGGGATCGGCGCCGCGATCGTCATCGGCGCGATCGCCGGCCTACTGCCCGCGCTGCGCGCCGCGCGCCTCTCCCCAACGGAGGCGCTGCGCACACTGTGAACGCCGTCGGAACCCGCTCACCGGGCGCGAAGTGATCATCTAGCGGGCCTGGCGCGGTGGGTCACGCCCCGTCCGGCTCGGCGGGGACGACGCGGAAGACCGGGTGCTCCTTGGCGGCCGCGGCGAACTCCGAATCGGTGCCGTCCGGGCCGACCGCGAGGAAGCCGCGGCCGCCGCGTACGTCCTTGGCGAAGTGCCGGAGGATCACCGGGCTCTGCGCCTCCGGCACCTCGACCAGGGCGACGTGGCGCTGGACGCGGCCGCGCCTGAGATGCCCGGACCCGGCGTGGCGGACGTTCTTGACCCAGTCCGAATCGGCGAAGCCCGCCACGATGTGCTCGCTGCCGTCGACGGTCACGACCGCGACCGGCGTGCTCCGCGGTACGCCGCTGCGGCGCCCGGCCACGGTGAGCGTGTGATTCGTACCGGGCGCGATGCCGCCATTGATCATTGACTTCATGAGCTTGTTCGGGTACTTGAGCCAGCTCGGCGCGTGCCGGGGCCCCTTGGCCTGCTCGCTATCGCTCATGATCGGCTCCCTGAGAGCGTTGTCGACCAAATCTGCCACAACGCCTTCCAGGGCGGGGGAAACGGACGGGAACGGCGCCGCCCCGAACGTTGGCGGGGCTACGACTTTCGTTGTTCCGGCCGAGCGGATCGGTCGATGTGGCGGGGGCTCCCGGGCGGAAGGCTGGGGCCATGACGAAGACCAGTTCAGAACAGACCCCCATCGCCTGGTTGGCGGCGGTCGCCGCCGCGGTCGCGGCGCCCTCGACCGCGCCCGCCGGCTCGGTCAAGCGGCGGATCCACCTGGCGCGGCAGGCGGTGCTGATCGCCGCGACGCTGGTCACGCTGGTCCAGATGATCATCTGGATGATCATCGCGATCGCCACCAGCCATCTCGACGGGCCGTGGTGGCTGTGGTCCGGGGTCGTGGGCGTGGTCGCCGCCCTCGGCCTGACCGCGGCCGACAGGCTCCACGACGGTTACTCCGAGAAGGGCTGATCATGATCACGTTCACGTCTTCCAACCGCATCGTGACCGGGCTGAGCGGCCTGCTCGGCGGGCTGCTCTCGGTGCTCATGGTCGGGCTCTACTTCGTGTACTCCGGGCCGCCGCCGGCCAGCAACGTCCTGGCGCGCAACCTGATCACCGTCGTCACATTCGCCGGGTTCCTGATCTTCGCGGTCGGCCTGCAGCGGATGCTGCGCGCGGCCGGACGCGGCGACCCCGGCATGGCCGGCTCGATCGCGACGACGGCGCTGCTGACCTACGTCGCCGTCACCCTGGTCTCGGCCTCGCTGGAGGTCGGCACGTCCCTGCAGTTCCCCGACGGCTCGAAGGACCCCACGTTCTTCGGCCCGCTGGCCGCCGGCATGACGCTCCTGCACGGGCCCATCGCCCGCATCCTGGTGGCCACGTTCCTGATCGCCCTGACCGTGGCCGCGGCCGGACCCCGGGCACTGCCGCGGCCGGTCCTGGTCGGGAATGTCATCCTCGGGATCGTGAACATCGCGCTGATCCCGTCACTGTTCTTCGGTATGGACCCCGCGAACTTCTATGCCGCGAACGGCTGGGGCGCCGTCGCCAGCATCGGCGCGATCAACGTCATCTGGTTCGCCGTCCTCGGGGCGTCGGTGCTCCGTGCCCGGATCGTCCCGGCCGAGCCCCGGGCGTCCGCTCAGGCGATCGCCTGACCCGGTCGAAGTCGACGTCGCCGCCGAGCCGCGAACGAGGAGTCACGATGCACGGCTATACCGAACTGCGGCTCGGCGCGCTCGACGACGTGCGGATCACGGTGGCCGCGTACGAGGGGGCGACGCTGCTGTCCCTGGTCGCCGACGCCCTCGGGGGCCGCGGCCACGGGCTGCCGGTCAAGTGGCGCCGCCTCGTACGCTCGGCGGCGCCGGCGAGCGCGCCCGAGGTGCTCGGGCCGCTGTTCACCCCGGAGTACTCCGTGATCCCCGACTGCGTGACCCCGACGGCGTGCGTGCCCGACGGCGATGTGGCCACGCAGTGCGAGTACCTCGCGGGCCTCTCGCCCGACACCCTGTTGCGGGAGCTCGAGGCGGAGTTCGGCGGGCGGGTGCCGCGCCAGTGGCGGTCGGTCATCGACCGTCCGCGGAAGTGGATCGGCGCCTACACGGATCTGCTGAGCTCCGTGTGGCGGGAGTTCCGGCCGGTGTGGAAGCGGGCGGCCGGCCTGCTCGAACGGGAGACCGAGCGGGTCGGCGTCGCGGTGGTGCGCGGCCGCCCGGATGCGATCCTGCAGGGCATCAGCGGGCGCTTCCGGCTGCTCGGCGCCAGCCTCCACCTGCCCGATCCGCAGTCGGACACCTACGACCTCGCGGGGCGGCGCCTGGTCCTGGTGCCCATCGTCTCCGGTGCGGGCGCGTCGATGTTCGCCCTCGACCTCCCGGACCAGGTGTGGATCGGCTACCCGCTGCCCGGGGTCGGCCGCCTCTGGGGCGACGCGCCGCGACCGCCCGCCGCCGACCGGCTGGCCGTCGTCCTCGGTCCGCTGCGCGCCACGATCCTGCGCTCCGCCGGGCATCCGCTGAGCATGAGCGAGCTCGCGGGGGTCCTGGCCTGCAGCCCCGCCAACGCCACGTACCACTGCCGCTCGCTGGTGGAGGCCGGCCTCCTGGAACGCCGCCGCCACGGCAAGCACGTGATCATCACCCGGACCGAGGCCGGCGACGCCTTCACCGACCTGCTCGGCTAGAGAACAAGCGGGCTCCGCCGCCGTCGTCACGCTCGTTTGCGGGCGTTGTACACGGCCAGCGCGATCTGCACCCGGTTGCCGGCGTCGAGCTTGGACAGCACGCGCGACACATGGGTCTTCACCGTCGCCTCGCTCATGAACATCTCCGCGGCGATCGCGGCGTTCGACTTCCCCTCCGCGACGGCGTCGGCGACGGCGCGCTCCCGGTCCGTCAAGGCGGCGAGCCGCGCCGCGGCGGCCGTGGCGGCCTGCTGGGTGTCCGGGTCCGGGCCGGCGCGGCGCACCAGGCGCTCGGTCACCGACGCGGAGAAGACCGATCCGCCGCCGGCGGCGACGTGGATCGCGCGGGCGATCTCCACCGGGTCGGTGTCCTTCATCAGGTATCCGGACGCCCCCGACTGCAGCGCGTCGAGGATGTGCTCGTCGAGCTGGAACGTGGTGAGGATCAGCACCATCGGCGGCGCCGGCAGCCGGCGCAGCTCGGCGGTCGCGGCGATGCCGTCCATGACCGGCATCTGCAGGTCCATCAGCACCACGTCGGGCCGGTCGTCTGGCCCGGCACGCCGTACGGCGGCGACCGCGTCCCGGCCGTTGTTCGCCTCGCCGACCACCGTCAGCGACGGGTCGGCGGACAGGACGAGCTTCAGGCCCGTACGGACCATCGCGTCGTCATCGACGATCATCACTGACGGCGCCACGGCAACCGACCCTCCAACTCGAACTCCCCTGCCGGTGTCGTCCCGTGGGTCAGCGTCCCGCCGGCCAGGTGCACGCGTTCCTCCAGCCCGACGAGACCCGTACCGCTGCCGGGCAGCTCCAGCGACGCCCCGGCCGCGTCGTTCCGTACGGTCACGACCACCTCCTCGTCCACGACGGCGATCGTCACCCGCGCGGAGCGGCCGGGCGCGTGCTTGCGCGCGTTCGTCAGCCCCTCCTGCACGATCCGGTGGATGTCCCGCCCCACGGCCCCGGCGACGTCGGCCACGGCGGGATCCATGCGCAGGGCGACCGCCTGCCCGGCCGCGTTCGCCTCGTCGACGAGGTCGCCGACCCGGTCCACGCCGGGCTGCTCCAGCGTCCCCGACTCCCCGCTGCGGAGCACGCCGAGCGCGGCCCGCAGCTCCTCCAGCGCCACCACCGCGGCCGAACGGATCATCCCGGCGCTGTGGTGCACGTCGTCGGCGGACGGGTCCGGGGCGACCTGCAACCCGCCGGCGTGCAGCGCGATCAGCGACACCCGGTGCGCCACCGCGTCGTGCATCTCCCTGGCGATGCGGCTCCGCTCCGCCAGCCGGATCCGCTCCTGCTCCAGCACCCGTTCGCGCTCGGCGCGGTCCGCCCGCGCCTGCAGCGACTCGATCAGCGCGGCCTGCGACTGCCGGAACGCGCCCCACGCGATCGCCGCCGCGGCGATGGCGGTGTTCACCACGAGCGTCAGGTCGAGGCCGTTGTTGCCCGGGTACAGCCACCAGAACACGACGCCGAAGCCCACGACGGCGACCCCGACGGCCACCGCCACGCCCAGCCGGCGGTACCGCGCCACCGCGTACAGGGCGAACATGTTCGCCGCGCCCGCCGACGCCACGAACGCCGCGACGACCGCCAGCACGATCCCGAGCACCACCGGGGCGCGCCGCCGCCACACCAGCGCGGCACTGGCCACCGCGCCGCCGGCGATGTCCGCCCACCGGAACACGCCGGTCGGGCCGTGCTTCAGCACCCCGTACAACAGCACCAGGCCCAGCAGGAACGCCACCAGCGACGTCACCGCCGACAGCACCAGGCCCCTGACCCGGGCGGCCCCGGCTGGCTCCGCCGCCCCGTCCGCGCTCGTCGTCGTGTCCACAATGGACAGACCCTACTGAGGCGGCGGGCGCGGTAGGGCTCCGGTCAGGGGCGGCGGCCCGCGAGGACGCAGAACTCGTTGCCCTCCGGGTCGGTGAGGACGACCCAGCTCTGGTCGCCCTGGCCGACGTCCGCGCGGCGGGCGCCCAGGTCGAGCAGGCGGCGTACCTCGTCGTCCTGCCCCCGGTCGGACGGGCTGACGTCGAGGTGGAGCCGGTTCTTGACGGTCTTGCCCTCGGGCACGTGCGCGAACGTCAGCGTCGGCGGCACCGGGCCGCGGCGGTCCTCGTCGTCGGCCGCCGTCGGGGAGCCGATCGTGACGAGCCCGTCCTCCTCGTCCTCGTCCCGCACCTCGTAGCCGAGGACCGCGCACCAGAACCGGGCGAGGCTCTGAGGATCGGCACAGTCGATCGCGAGCTCGGTGAACTTGCTGGTCATGTCGGGACCTCCCGGGACCAGTATCGCGGGCCGGTCCGCGGCCTCACCGGGCCGTCTCCGTCCAGGTGACCGGGAGCTCGTGGACGCCGTAAATGTTCATGTCGGTCCTGAGCCGTACGTCGCCGGCCGGGACGGCGAGCCTGAGGTCGGGGAAGCGGCGCAGCAGCCCGTCGAGGCCGGCGCGCATCTCGATGCGGGCGAGCTGCTGGCCGAGGCACTGGTGGACGCCGTGGCCGAACCCGGTGTGGCCGCGGGCCTGGCGGTGGACGTCCAGGGTGTCGGGGTTCTCGAAGCGCGCGGGGTCGCGGTTGGCGGCCAGCAGCGAGACGACGACCGTCGACCCCGCGGGGATCGTCTCGCCGCCGAGCTCGATGTCCTCGGTGGCGTAGCGGTAGAAGATGTCGGCGACGGACAGGTACCGCATGAGCTCCTCCACGGCGCCGGGCATCAGCTCCGGGTCGGCGCGCAGCTCGGCGGCCTGGTCGGGGTTCTCCAGCAGCGCGAACGTGCCGAGGCCCAGCATGTTGGCGGTGGTCTCGTGGCCGGCGAGCAGCAGCAGGAAGGCGGCGCCGGTCAGCTCCTCGACGCTGAGGTCCTCGTGGCGGGCCAGGTCGGACAGGATGTCGTCGACGGGCTCGGCGCGCTTCTTCGTGACCAGCTCGGCCAGGTACGTGTTCAGCGCGACGATCGCGCCCACCTTCTCCTCCAGCGTCTGGTCCTTGACCATAAACTGGGCCGCGTTGGCCTGGAAGTCCGCCCGGTCCTCGTACGGGACGCCGAGCAGCTCGCAGATCACCAGCGAGGGCACCGGGAGCGCGAACTCCTTGACCAGGTCGACCGGCGGGGTGAGGCCCGCCATCGCGTCGAGCCGCCGCTCGGTGACCTCGACGATCTGCTCCTCGAGCCGCTTCATGCGGCGGACCGTGAAGGCGCCGGTGAGCTTGCGGCGCATCCGGGTGTGGTCCGGCGGGTCCATGGCGATGAACAGGCCGGGCACCGGCGCCTGCGGCTCGGTGGGCGCCTCCATGCCGGTCATCTCGTACACCGGGTGGATGACGCCGAGGTCCAGGCGTGAGCTGAACCGGGTGTCGGCCAGCATCTGGCGGACGGCCTCGTAGCCGGTGACGACCCAGCCCTCGTGGCCGTCGGGGAAGGTCAGCGGGCTGACGGGACGGGTCTCGCGCATCCGGGTGATCCCGCTGGGCGGGTCGAACGGGCCCGCGTCGCGGTCGGTGGGCAGGCCGCGCGACGTTTCGGTCGGCTGGTTCATCGGATGTCCTTCCGTGGTGTTCATTACGACCAGGCTGGCCGGAGGCCCTGACACGGGGCTGACACGGGCCGGACTTCCGCGAACGGCCCCGTGGCAGGATCTGTCGGGTGGAGATCCGGGTGCTGGGACCGTTCGAGGTCCGCGCGGACGACGGCGCCCTGGCCGACGTGCCGGGCGCCCGGCTGCGCGCGCTGCTGGTCGCCCTCGCGCTCGTTCCCGGGCACACGGTCCCCAAGGCGGCGCTCGTCGACTGGATCTGGGGCGAGCACCCGCCGTCCGAGGCGGCGAACGCCCTGCAGCGCCTGGTCTCCCGGCTGCGGAAGGCGCTGCCCGACGGGTCGGTCGAGGGGCGGACCGACGGCTACCGGCTGACGGCGGACCCCGACGCGGTCGACGCCGTACGGTTCGAACGCCTCCTCGCGCAGGCCCGCGACACCGAGGACCCGCGGCGGCTCACGCGGCTGCGCGCGGCCCTCGCGCTGTGGCGCGGCCCGGCCCTGCAGGACGTCGGCCTGCGGGACAGCGCGGCGTTCGACGCGGCGGCCACCCGGCTGGACGGGCTGCGCCTGACGGCCATGGAGGACCGGTTCGACGCGGAGATCGGCCTCGGCAACGGCGCGGAGCTGGTCACGGAGCTGACCGACCTGGTGGCCGCGCATCCGGTGCGCGAGCGGCTCGTCGCCGCGCTGATGCGCGCCCTCGTCGCGACCGGCCGCGACACCGAGGCCCTGCTCGTGTACGACCGTACGCGGGAGACCCTGGCCGACGAACTGGGCGCCGACCCGTCGCCGGAGCTGTCCGCGCTGCACGTCGCGCTGCTGCGGGGCGAGCTCGGGCGCCGCGAGGAGATCCGCAAGACCAACGTGCGCGCCGAGCTGACCAGCTTCGTCGGCAAGGACACCGATGTCGCCGCGGTCCGCGATCTCGTCGCCGAGCACCGGCTCACCACGCTGATCGGGCCGGGCGGCTCGGGGAAGACCAGGCTGGCCACCGAGACCGCGCAGACGCTGCTCGGCGGCCTGCCGGACGGGGCCTGGCTGGTCGAGCTCGCGGCCATCGGCGCCGACGGCGACGTGGCACAGGCGACGCTCGACGCGCTCAAACTGCGCGACACGCTGCTCGGCGACGCGCCGGACGCGGAGCCGGTGGACCGGGTCGTCGCCGCGCTGCGCGAGCGGGCGATGGTGCTGGTCCTGGACAACTGCGAGCACGTGATCGAGTCCGCGGCGGCGTTCGCCCATCGTGTGCTCGGCGAGTGCCGGCGGCTGCGGATCCTCGCGACGAGCCGGGAGCCGCTCGGCATCACCGGTGAGGCGCTGTGGCCGGTCGTGCCGCTGGACCTGCCCGCGGACGACGCCGACCCCGGCGCGATCGCGTCCGCCCCGGCCGTCCGGCTGCTGCGCGACCGGGCCGGCGCGGTGCGCACGGACCTCGCGACCGACGCCCGTACGTCCGCGACCCTGGCGCGCGTCTGCCGGGCGCTGGACGGCATGCCGCTGGCGATCGAGCTCGCCGCGGCCCGGCTGCGCACCATGTCGCTCGACCAGCTCGCCAACCGGCTCGACGACCGGTTCCGCCTGCTGACCGGCGGCAGCCGTACGGCGCTGCCCCGGCACCGGACGCTGCGCGCGGTGATCGACTGGAGCTGGGAGCTGCTCACCGACGCCGAACGCGTGGTGCTGCGCCGGCTCTCGGTGTTCTCCGGCGGCGCGAGCCTGGAAGCGGCCGAGCGGGTCTGCGCGGGCGACGCCGTCGAGGCGGGCCAGGTGCTCGAACTGCTGACCGCGCTCACCGAGAAGTCGCTGGTGGTCACCCCGGGCGAGGGCACGCCGCGCTACCGGATGCTCGGCACGGTCAAGGAGTACGCCGGGCAGCGGCTCGCGGAGGCGGGGGAGTCGGACCTGGCGCGCCACGCGCATCTCGCGTACGTCACCGAGCTCGGCGAGACCGCCGACCCGCATCTCCGCCGCGCCGAGCAACTGGAATGGCTCGCCGTGCTCGAGGCCGAGCACGACAACATCGGCGCGGCGATGCGCGGCGCGCTCGCGGCCGGCGAGGCGCAGGCGGCGATGCGGCTCGCGGCGGCCGTCGGCTGGTACTGGTGGCTCGGCGGGCACAAGACCGAGGGCAACGAGCTGATCGCGGCGGCCGTCACGCTGCCCGGCGACGTGACCGAGGAGATCCGGGCCGTCGTGTACGCGTTCCTCGCGGGGTTCATGACCTCCGGGCGGGGCAGCGACGAGCGCCAGGCGGAGGAGTGGATCCACCAGGTCCACGAGATCAGCGAGCGCTCCCCGGGCCTGCATCCCGCGGTGGCGCTGGTCGCGGCGCTGGAACGCCTGCTGCACGAGCCGGACGCGTCCGAGTCCGTGTTCGAACCGCTGCTCGCCGACCCGGACCCCTGGGCGCGTGCCATCGCCCGGCTGCAGCTCGGCAAGATGCGGATCATGCACGGCCACGGCGGCCGAGACGCCGACGCCTACCTCGAAACGGCGCTCACCGAGTTCCGCGCGCTCGGCGAGCGGTGGGGGATCTCCTTCGCGCTGACCGAGCTGGCGGACCGGATCGCCATGCGCGGCGACTACGCCGGCGCGTGCGCGTACTACGAACAGGCGGTCGCGGTGGTCACCGAGGTCGGCGCGGTCGAGGACCTCGTACGGATGCGGTCGCGGCAGGCGCAGCTCTACTGGCTGTCCGGCGACGGCGACGCGTGCGCGGCGGCCATGGCGGAGGCGGAGCGGTCCGCGGAACGGGTCGCCTGGCCGGAGGCGCTGGCCGAGCTTGCCCTGGCGAAGGCCGGGCTCGCGCGGTGGAGCGGCGACGCCGAGCAGGCGTACCGGCAGCTCGACATCGCGACGGCGGTGCAGGGCGAGACCGCCGAGCGGGCCAGCCACCGCGTGATCCGGCATGACCTGCTCGGCTACCTCGCGGAGGATCTCGACGTGTCACGCGGCCACCGCGTCGCGGCCCTCGACGCGGCGTCCGAGTCGGGGCATCCGTTCGCGATCGCGGAGGTCATGGTCGGGATCGCGGACCTGGCGCTGCGCCGCGGACAGGACGAACAGGCCGCGCGGCTGCTCGCGGCGAGCGCCGGCGTGCGCGGCCTGGTCGACCGGTCCCAGCCGGATGTGGCCCGCATCGAGGAGGCCGCGCGAGGCCGCCTCGGCGAACCGCGGTTCACCGAGGCGGCGGAAGAGGGGGCGCGGGCGGACTGGCGCGAGTTGGCCGGCGTCACGCTCGCTTCTTGAACGTGGCGGTCGCCCACAGGTAGCCCACGATCGCGATCCCGACGCACCAGGCGAGGGCGACGATCGCGGTGCCGGCGGCCGGCGAGCCGTTGAGCAGGCCGCGCAGGGTCTCGATGATCGGCGTGAACGGCTGGTACTCCGCGAACTGCCGTACGCCCGGCCCCATCTTGTCCGCCGGAACGATCGCGCTGCTGAAGAACGGGAGCATGACCAGCGGCACGGAGGCCAGCCCCGCGGTCTCCGGCGACTTCGCGAACAGGCCCAGGGCGACCGTGAGCCAGCCGGCCGCGAAACCGAGCAGCGCGACGAGGCCGATCACGCCGAGCCAGTCGAGGAGGCCCGCCGCCGGACGGAACCCCAGCAGGAACGCGGCCGCGATGATCGCCGCGATGGCGACCAGGTTGGTCAGCAGGCTGGCGATGACGTGGCCGGTCAGCACCGCGCCGCGGGAGACGTCCATGACCTTGAACCGGTTGATGATGCCCTTGGTCATGTCGGAGTTCACCGCCGTCGCCACCGACCCCAGGCCGTAGCAGACGGCCAGCAGGAGCATGCCCGGCGTCGCGTAGTCCACGTAGTCGACGCCGACGTCGAACGCGTCGCCGAGCATGTAGACGAACATCAGCATGACCACGACCGGCATCAGCACCGCGTTGAACACCGAGGTCGGGTTCCGGGCGACGTGCTTGAAGTTGCGGCGCAGCATCACCATCGACTGGGAGCTCATTTCGCGGTCACCTCCGTGGTGTGGCCCGTCAGGGCGAGGAAGACGTCGTCGAGGTCCGGCGTGTGGACGGAGAACTCCTCGGCGCTCATCGAGTACTCGTCGAGCCGGTCGAGCAGGGCGCGCAGCGACTTCGTGCCACCGTCACCGGGGACCCGCAGCGTCAGCGCCTCGTCGTCCCGCGTGGAGCCGGCGATGATGCGCGCGGCCGCGTCGAGCTCGGCGGCGGTGGTGAACCGGAGCCGTACGTGGGTCCCGGGGATCCGGCGCTTGAGCTCCTCGGAGGTGCCCTGGGCGACCATGCGGCCCTGGTCGAGGACGGCGACCCGGTCGGCGAGCTGGTCGGCCTCGTCGAGGTACTGGGTGGTGAGGAAGATCGTCACGCCCTCGGCGACCAGCTCGCGGATGATCGTCCACATGGTGCGGCGGCTGCGCGGGTCCAGGCCGGTCGTCGGCTCGTCGAGGAAGATGATCCGCGGGTGGCCGACGAGCGTCATCGCCAGGTCGAGCTTCCTGCGCATGCCACCGGAGTAGGTCGACACGGGTTTCCGCGCCGACTCGGCCAGATCGAAGCGGTCGAGCAGCTCCGCGACGATCCGCTTGCCGCCGCCCGCGGCACCCGGGTTCAGGTCCACCATCAGCCGCAGGTTCTCCTGGCCCGTCAGCAGCTCGTCCACCGCCGCGAACTGCCCGGTGACCCCGATGGCCGCCCGTACGGCCTTGGCCTCGGTCGCGACGTCGTGCCCGGCCACCCGGACCGTTCCGCCATCGGCCCGCAGCAGGGTGGTCAGCACGTTCACCGTCGTCGTCTTGCCGGCCCCGTTCGGCCCGAGCAGGGAGAAGACCGTCCCCGCCGGGACGTCCAGATCGATGCCGTCGAGCACGACCTTGTCCTTGTACGCCTTCCGCAACCCGGAGGCCATGATCGCTGAACTCGTCATGCCCACAGGCTCATCGCCCGCCCGGACACCCCCCTGACACCGGCCTGACACGCCCGCTGACGCCGCCCTACGCGGTGACCGTGAGCCAGACGTCGGCGGTGACCCGGGTGCGGGCGGCGCGCAGGTGCCAGCAGCCGGGGCGGTCGAAGCGGTACTGCGCGCCCCATTCGTCGCCGGGGCGGTGGTAGCTGCTGGTGGCGTGGCGTTCCGGGCCCTGGGCGAGCGGGCGCGTGCGGCCGTCCGGTGCGGTCGCGGTGAGGCGGAGCGGGCCGGTGCCGGTCATCCGCCAGGCGATCTTGACCTGGTCGCCGGCGCGGATCAGCGGCGTGCGGTACGGCAGCATGAGGAGGCCCCACAGCCGGGCGCCGTGCCCGGTGCCGCGGACCTCGGCGCCGGCCGTGCCCGTGCCGTGCGGCGACCGGACGGCGCTGACCGGCGACGGCCGCGCGCAACCGGGCGGCGGACCGGCCGCGCACCCGGCGGCGCACAGGCCGAGCGGCAGGCCGGCCGCGAGCAGCCCGGCAGCGGTCGTACGGGCACGTCCCGGCCCTGGGGTCACCGGCTACGGGCGACCGCGTCCATGACCGGGTTCTGCCCCCGCCGCATGGCGCGGAGGTGGACGACGCCAGGTCGCTCGGCGTACACCTCGACGACCCGCTTGGTGTACGAGCCGGCGGACGTGTCGTACAGGTCCACCCCGGAGTGCACGGTCAGCGTCGTGCACTTGAAGTGGGCGGCGTAGACGTGCTGCGGCTCGCCGCCGGAGACCGCGTCGCACACCATGACCTTCTTCGTGCCGTCCGCCATGTTCCTGACCACGACGAAGCCGTGATCGGTCGGCGGCGTGAAATCGGGCGTTGCCATCCGAACCTCCTGGTCGGTGAGGGTGATGCGTTCACTGGTCGATCGGGTGCGCCGTGGGGCGTGTGAGCCGGTCGGGGGTGAAGAGCAGCCGGCGCCAGTCGCCGGCGCAGGGGTAGACGGCCCCGTCCGTACGGATGCCGAGCCGTGCCGGGACCCGGGCCGCGTCGATGTGGCGCGCGACCCGGCCCATCGAGTAGATGCTGTTCTGGTCGGTCCAGAGCGAGACGTTCAGCAGGGTGCGGCGGCGCCAGTCGGTCGTCCACAGGACGTCGACGAACCCGTCGGCGTGCCGCTCGACGTGCCGCCGCATCCGCCGGTGCATGACCAGCAGCACGAGGAGCGTCCAGCGGCTCGGGCAGGCGAAGCGCGTGATGACGACCGCCCCGGCCAGTGCCGTACCGGCGCCCATCACGCCCGCAGCACGGTGATCGCCGCTATCAGCAGCAGCGCCGCGCCCGCCGTCGACCGGATCGATCGCAGCCACAACCGGTCCCTCCTGGTGCTGTTGGACATGACGAGCGGTACGGCCCGCAGGCTGAAGGCGGCGACGCTCAGGCACGAGACGAGCGCCATGCCGATCAGCAGCGGCGGCGCGGCCGGCGGTGCCAGCAGCACCAGCGCGGCGATCGCCGCCCAGACCAGGGACGCCACCTTCTGGGTGGTGACGAGCAGCCCGAGGTCCAGGCCCCACGTCACGCCCCGTACGCCGGGGGACAGCCTGCGGATGAAGCTCTGCGGCACCTGGCGCCACGGGTGCGGGGTGCGGTCGAGCAGGTCGGCGATGCCGAGGACCACGCAGATGCCGGCGAGCAGGAACAGCCGGGCCGGCGCCGGAAGTACGGCATGCGCCAGGTCGCCGAGCAGCAGGACCACCAGCGAGACCAGCAGGCCGGAGACCATCCCGCCGACCGCGAGCCCCACGAGGAAGCGGAGCCCGCCGCGCCGGTCGTCGCGCAGCATGGGGCCGGCAACTCCGGCCATCGACTTGCCTCAAGGGCTGAGCACGTGGAGCACCGCCCCGACGCACCCGACCACCACCCACGTGACCATGGCCGCGTTCAGTACGAGCAGGTGAACGCGGACTTGGAGTAGCCGGCGGCCTCGCAGCAGTTGCAGATCAGCCCGCCTTCCACCGTGCAGGCCCAGATGTAGTCCGCGCTCGCCGCACAGGCCGAGTACGAGATGTTCGGGCAGTTGGCCAGGTGGCAGCAGTTCTTGACGCAGATCCCGTACGCCGGCTCCGACCGGCCGAACAGCCCGACCGCCGCGGCGATCCCGCCGGCACCGAGCGTCCCGAGGAACCCGCGCCGGCCCACCCGCCACGTTCTGGCCTGTTTGACGTTCGTGTTCATAACACTCCCTTAGGTACGGAGACCGTTTCCCTGAGCGCGTTGACGTCCTGGAAGACCATCGCCGAATGCAGCCGCCCCGACTGGAAGACCATCGCGGTGGGGCTCATGCGGACGTTGAACTCATCGCCGACCCACTGGCCCTTGTCGTCGATGTGGTGCGGCAGCCGGCGCAGCCCGTACCGGTCGATGAACGTCCACGCCCGCTCCTCGTCGCCCGTGGAGACCACGACGGCGAGGTCGCCCGCGCCCCCTTGGTCGAGCTCCCCGGAGACCTGGGCCGCGACGTCGTCGCAGGTCGTGCAGGCCGTACTGAGAACGAGCACGATCGAGGGGCCCGTGGCGCCCGAGACGCCGGCCAGGGACTCCGGCCAGCGCCCCGGCTCGACGCCGAGGCGGGCGTCCTCGAGCGGGTAGACGTCGGCGCTGCGTTCGGGCCGGCGTTCGGCGGGCATGCGGGACGCGAGTTCGCCGAACATCGCGAACAGCAGGACCAATGCGGCGATGACGGCGAGCAGCACACACCCGAAGACGATGTCGAGCACCACCGGCTCCTAACGCGACGAGGACAATGGCCGGGTCAGTTCGCGGATGAGTCCGCGATGGGTCCACAGGCACAGGCAGAGCGTCGCCAGGGCGATCCCGACGACGCAGATCCGGAAGTAGTGGGCGGGGTCGGCGGCGGCCGGGGCCCGTACGGTGACCGCGGCGGACACGATCACGAGCACACCGGCGGCCACGTTCACCGGCCCGAGCGGGCGCCCACCGCGCGACCCGAAGCATCCACAGGCGGTGGTGCTGCCGCCCAGCCACCCGGCCAGCCCCGCGCCGACGAAGCCGAGCCCGAGCACACCGGCCGCCACGGCCGCGACGACCCGGACCGGGGGAACGGGCAGGAGCAGGGCGGTCGCGATCTCGACGCCGGCTAACCCGCGAACGGCCCCGGTGGAGACCCCGTTGCGCACGACCGGAAGCTCGGCGAGCGCCTGCCCGAGCTGCCCCGGCGACACGGCCTTGGCCATCCCGGCGATCAGCAGAATCGACGCGGTCACCGCGTCAAGTACGACCACCACCCATAACCCACCACCCATGCCGTTAGATGACCCCCGGAGCCCGCCCGCGTCCATATAGTTGGCCAAATACGGTCAAATTCACTTACGGACGCTGTCATGCCCCAGAAGAACGGGATCCGCGGCCCGACGGGCGGCGTGACGCCTACTCTTGGGCGACCGTTGCGGTGACTGGGAGGCGTGTGTGGGATCGCTGGCGGATGAGACGCGGTGGATGGATGCGACCGGGCAGGCCGGGTTGGTCAGGGGCGGGGAGGTTACGGCGGGGGAGCTGCTCGAGGCCGCTATTGAGCGGGTCGTGGAGGGCGATCCTGCGTTGAATGCCGTGGTCATGCGGTGGTTCGACGAGGCGCGGGAGACGGCGGGCGGTGATCTGCCTGACGGGGTGTTCCGCGGGGTGCCGTTCCTGATCAAGGATCTGCTGGTCGCGTACGCGGGGCAGCCGGTCAGTAACGGGAACCGGCGGCTGAAGGAGGCGCGGGTGCTGGCGGAGGGCGACGCCACCATCGTCGCCCGCTTCCGGGCCGCGGGGCTGGTCACGGCGGGGCGGACGAACAGCGCGGAGTTCGGGAGCCTCCCGGCTACCGAACCGCTGGCGTGGGGGGCGACGCGTAACCCGTGGAACACCGACCACACGCCCGGGGGGTCCAGCGGCGGGTCCGCGGCGGCGGTCGCGTCGGGCATGGTCGCCGTGGCGCACGCCAGCGACGGGGGCGGGTCGATCCGGATCCCCGCGTCGTGCTGCGGGCTGGTCGGCCTGAAGCCGTCGCAGGGGCGGGTGTCGCTCGGGCCGTACGGCGACGAGAGCGGGCCCGCCGTGCATTTCTGCCTGACGCGCTCCGTGCGCGACGCGGCCGCGATGCTCGACGCGGTGCGGGGGCCGGGTGTGGGCGACACGGTGATCGCGCCCGCGCCGGAGCGGCCTTACGTACGCGAGCTGGGCGCCGACGCCGGCTCGCTGCGGATCGGGCTCCTCGACCACTTCCCCTGGGGCGAGCCGGTTCACGAGGAGTGCGCGACCGCGGCGCGTGAGACGGGGCGGCTCCTGGAGTCGCTCGGCCACCGGGTGGAGCACGGCTTCCCCGACACGCTCAGCCGCGGCTTCTCGCGGGGCGCCGGCATGCTGCGCGCCGTCGGCATCGGCGCCTTCGTGGCGCGGCTCGCCGAGGTGCTCGGCCGCCCGGTCACCGCCGACGACGTGGAACCGGTCAACTGGGCGCTGGCCGAGCAGGCGCGCGAGGTCGCCGCGCTCGACTACGTACAGGCGCTGGAGGACCGGACGCTGCTGCGGCGCGCCGTCCAGCAGTGGTGGGCGGACGGCTTCGACCTGCTTCTGACGCCCACGCTCGGCGAGCCGCCCGCCCGCATCGGCGCGTTCGCCGGAGACGCCGACGATCAGCTCGCGATGGCGATGCGGTCCGGCCGTGCCGTGACCTTCACCCAGCTCTTCAACGTCACCGGCCAGCCCGCCATCAGCCTGCCCCTGCACTGGTCCGCCGACGGGCTGCCCATCGGGGTCCAGCTCGTCGCCGCGTACGGGCGCGAGGACGTCCTGCTGCGGGTGGCCCACCAGCTCGAAGAGGCCAGGCCGTGGGCGGACCGCCGCCCCGGCACCGCCGCGTGACCCCGCCGGTCAGGCGGCGAGGGTGAGGGCCAGGGCGGCGGCGACGGGGGCGAGGTAGAGCAGCGGGTACGGGATGTGCGCGTACGAACGGGCGCGTACGACGGTGACGACCGCGCCGATGAAGTAGAGGATCAGGCAGGCCGCGGCCGCGATGCCGAGGGGCGGGACGGCGAGCCCGGCCAGCAGGCCGGCCGCGCCCGCGCCCTTGGCGGCGGCGAGCCAGGGCCACCACGACCGGGGGACGCCGTACGCGGCCAGCGGCTCGACGACCCACTTGGCGCGGGTGAGCACCGAGAAGGCGGAGAAGGCCACCCAGAGGGCGGCGAAGACGGTGACGATCACGTACGCGATGGACATCAGGTGCTCCTCGTCAGTGTGCGGCATTCACTTCACTGACACGTCGTGCGGAGACCGTGTGACATCCGGGGACCGGGTGACCTGCGTCACGGCGGGCTGACCCGTCCCTTGACCGGAGATGACCGACAGTGATCGTTACCGGTAAGTCGTTCCGTCTCGTGATCGGATGACCCCCAGCTCGTGACCGTTTCCCGGTGAACGTGTGGCGATGACCCTGCGTCACATATTCAACGTTCAATTACCTGGAGGCGATCATGCACCCGATCCCGCAGATGCCGCCGCCGCGACGGCCGCGCACGGCCAACGGCTGCCTGATCACCGCCGGGGTCGCCGGCGGGTTCGTCATGCTCCTGCTGTTCGGCGGCTGCACGGCCGCGCTGGTGGCCAACCCCAGCGGCGCCACCGATCCGCCGAGCGCCACGCCCACCAGCTCGGCCGCCCCGACCGCGACCACCTCGGCGACCGGCACCGACACCCCGTCCGCGACCCCGGCGGCCACCCGTACGGCCCCGGCGCATCACCGCCGCCACACCGCCCGCCCGAAGCGCCACCACCCGCGGCCCACGCCGGTCCGCACCCACGCGCGCCACCACGTGACCCACAAGCCGAAGCCGCGCCCGACGCACGCGCCGCCGCGCCCGCACCGGCTCACCGTCACCCCCGGAGCGTTCTGCGCGCACAGCGAGGCCGGGCACGTCGGCGTCTCCTCGGCCGGGCGCACGTACGTCTGCCGTACCGACAACGCGGGCCGGCTGCGCTGGCGCCGCCCCTGAGCGGCCCTTCCCGGCGGGCGCGTGACCGGCTATGTGATAGGGGGTTATCGTTTCGTCCGGAGCGCACCCGACCGAGGAGGCTTCGTGCAGACCACGGAACTGCCGCTGTACATGCGCCGGACCGGGTTCGACCCGGCCCCGGAGCTGTCCGAGCTGCGTGACGGCGCGGGCGTCAGCAAGATCACCACACCGTTCGGCGTGGACGCCTGGCTGGTGACCAGATTCGCCGACGTACGCGCGGTGCTGGGCGACTGGGAGCGGTTCAGCAACGCCGACATGATGCGGTTCCAGCCGATGAACGCGAAGGCCACGCCGGAGGAGATCGCCCAGCGGCGGGCCGGGAACCTGCTCGCCTTCGACCCGCCCGACCACACCCGGCTGCGCCGCATCCTCACCCCGGAGTTCACCGTACGGCGCATCCGCCGGCTCCAGCCGCGCATCAAGGAGATCGTCGACCAGCACCTCGACGACATGGAGCGCGCGGGCTCGCCCGCCGACCTCGTCCAGGCGTTCGCGCTCCCGGTGCCGTCGCTGGTGATCTGCGAGCTGCTCGGCGTGCCGTACGCCGACCGCCGCGACTTCCAGCGGCGCAGCGGCCGGCTGCTGAACGTCGGGCTGCCGATGGAGGAGCGCGTGGCGGCGCAGCGGGAGTCGCGCGCCTACATGAGCGAGCTCGTCTCGCGCGCCCGCACCGCCAAGGGCGAGGACCTGCTCGGCATGCTGATCCGCGAGCACGGCGACGACCTGTCCACCGACGAGCTGATCGGCATCGCGAACCTGCTGCTGCTCGCCGGGCACGAGACGACCTCGAACATGCTCGGCCTCGGCACGCTGGCGATGCTGCGCCACCCGGAGCAGCTCGCGCTGCTGCGCGGCGACGACGACCTGGTCGACCCGGCCGTCGAGGAGCTGCTGCGCTGGCTGAGCATCGTCCACTCCGGCACGTCCAAGGTGACCACCGCCGAAGTCGAGATCGGCGGGCGGACGATCCCGGAGGGCGAGCTGGTCATGTGCGCGCTGCCGGCCGCCAACCGCGACCCGGAGCTGGTCGACGACCCGGACCGGCTCGACATCACCCGCGGCACCGGCGGCCACGCCGCGTTCGGCCACGGCCTGCACCACTGCCTCGGCGCCCCGCTGGCCCGCATGGAGATGCGCACCGCGTTCCCGGCGCTGTTCGCGCGGTTCCCGGGGCTGCGCGAGGTCGACGACGACGTCCACTTCCGGTCGTTCCACGTCGTCTACGGGCTCACCGAGCTGCAAGTCGCCTGGTGACGGGGGCGGGCCGTGCAGGGACAGCGCCGCAGGGCCGATGCGCGCCGTAATTCCGAGCGCGTCGTCCGTGCCGTGATCACGCTGTTCCGCGACCGCGGCCCGGTCGTCCCGCTCGAACTGGTCGCCGAGCACGCCGGGGTCGGCATCGCGACCGTCTACCGGCTGTTCGGCGGCCGTGAGGGGCTGGTACGCGCCGCCTTCGACACGTACTTCGTGGAGGAGGTCGAGCCGCTCGCGGTCGCCGCGCGCGGCTCCGCCGACCCCGGGCGCGGGCTGGCCGACGCGATGACCGCCGCGGTCCGGAGCCTGGCCGCGCACCACGACCTGCTCACCGCGGCGCACGAGGCCGGCGCGGTCACCATCGACACCGCCGAACGGTTCCTCGGCCCGCTGCGCGAGGTGCTGCGGGCCGCGCAGGACGCCGGGCAGGTCCGCGGCGAGCTGGTCGTGCGCGACCTGGCCGCGATCGTGGTGATGGCGCTGGCGACCGTGCACCCGTCCGACCCGGACGGCGCCGACGTGCGCAGGTACCTGGCGCTGCTGCTGGCCGGCATCCGGGCGCCGGGCCCGGCGCTGCCGCCGCCCGCGTGCGGCGGGTTCGGCGGCGTCGCCGGCGCCTGACCGTATGTCGGCACCGCGCCGTATCGTGGTGCGCGGCCGGAAACGGATCAGGGGGCGGTCGCGCATGACCACGGGCACCGGCGACGGCGCGACATCGGTCGGTGTCGTCCTCGCCGCCTTCGCGGGCAGCCGCGACCGGCCGGCGATCACCCACGCGGGCGCCACCTGGACCTACGGCGACCTGCTCGACCGGATCCACCGTACGGCGCGGGCGCTGCGCGCGTCCGGCCTGCGCCGCGGCGACGTGCTCGCCGTGCTGACGGGGAACCGCCCGGAGACGTACGTGCTGCGGTACGCCGCCCACGCGCTCGGCTGCGCCACGACGATCCTCTACGACGGGCTCGCGCCCGCGCTGCTGGCCCGGATGCTGCACACCACGGGCGCGGCAACGCTGGTCTTCGACCCCGGGCCGTACGACGGCCTGGTGCGCGCCGCCGCGGCCGAGGCGCCGGGCGTGGCGCTGCTGGCGTACGGGGTGAGCGACCTCGCGCCGGACCTCGCGGCGCGCGCGGCGGCGGAGTCCGCGGAGCCGGTGGAGGTCCGGGCGCGCCCCGGCGACCTCGCCTCGATCCGGCTCACCGGCGGCAGCACCGGCGCGCCCAAGGGCGTGCCGCGCGATTTCCGGGTGCCGGGCTACCTCACGCCGCCCGCGCTGGCGGCCTGGCGCGATGCCACGCAACTGCTCTGCACACCGATCGGCCACCTCGGCGGGACGCTCGCGGAGGTGGTGCTGGCCGCGGGCGGCCGGGTGGTGCTGCACGAGCGGTTCGACGCCGGCGCGGTGCTCGCCGCGATCGCCGCCGAGCGCGTCACGTTCGTCTGGCTGCCGCCGCGCCTGCTGTACGCACTGCTCGACCACCCGGACCTCCCGGCCACCGACACGTCGAGCCTGCGGTCGATCGCGTGCGGCGGCTCGGGCGGTTCGCCGTCCCGGATGGCGCAGGCCGTCGAGCGGTTCGGGCCGATCGTCGCGCAGGGCTACGGCACGCTGGAGGCGAACCAGATCACCTGGCTGTCCACCGAGGAGCACCTGCGCCCCGAGCTGCTGTCCACGGTCGGCCGCCCGGTGGGGAGCGTGACCGTGAGCATCCGCGACTCCTCGGGCGCGCCGGTCGGCACCGGGACGACCGGCGAGATCTGGGTGCGCGGGCCGAGCGTGGTCGTGGCGTACCACCGCCAGCCCGACCGCACCGCCGAGGCGATGCGCGACGGCTGGTTCCGCACCGGCGACCTCGGCTTCCTCGACTCCGCCGGCTACCTGACCATCGCCGGCCGCGTCACGGACGTGATCATCGCCGCGGAGGGCCACGTGTACCCGTCCGCGATCGAGGACGTCCTGCACGCGCACCCCGCGATCGGCGCCGCCGCGGTGTTCGGCGTCGCCGGGCCGGACGGCGAGGAGCACGTGGGCGCCGCCGTCGTGCCCGCGCCGGGCGCGCGGCTCGACGCGGAGACCGTCGTCGCCTGGGTGCGCGACCACCGCGGCGCGGCGTACGCACCGGAGATCGTCCTCGTCCTCGACGCGCTCCCCCTGACGGGCAGCCAGAAACCGGACCGCACGGAGCTGCGCCGCCGCGCCGCGGAACGGCTGCCCCGCCGCTAGTCCGGTGTGACGGGCGTCACAGGTCTCGGGCGTCACACCGAGGCCAGGGGCGGCGTCAGGTGCGTGGGACAGCGTTGGTGCGAGTGGACGGGGGCCGGTTATGGGTGAGGTCGGCGAGGCGGGGACGGGCGGGCGGATGGACTCGGCTACCGAGGCGTTCGTCGCGCACCGGAACCTGCTGTTCACCGTGGCGTACGAGATGCTCGGGTCGGCCGCCGACGCCGAGGACGTCCTGCAGGAGACGTGGCTGCGGTGGACGGGCGTCGACCTGGAGACCGTGCGGAACCAGCGGGCGTACCTCGTGCGGATCACCACGCGGCAGGCGCTGATGCGGCTGCGCGCGGTCGGGCGGCGCCGGGAGTCCTATGTCGGGACCTGGCTGCCCGAGCCGTTGCTGACCGCGCCGGACGTGGCCGAGGACATCGAGCTCGCGGAGAACGTCTCGATGGCGATGCTGCTGGTGCTGGAGACGCTCGCGCCGACCGAGCGCGCGGTGTTCGTGCTGCGCGACGTGTTCGCGGTCGACTACGACGAGATCGCCGAGGCCGTCGGCAAGAGCCAGGCCGCGGTACGCCAGATCGCCCACCGGGCGCGTGCGCACGTCGCGGCGCGCCGGCCGCGCGGCGTCGTCACCCCGGCGGAGACCCGCGGCGCGCTCGAGGCGTTCCAGAAGGCGGCCGAGACCGGCGACCTGAAGGGCCTGCTCACGATCCTCGCGCCGGACGTCGTCTTCATGGGCGACGGCGGCGGCGTAGTGCAGGCCACCGTCGAGCCGATCGTGGGCGCCGACAAGGTGGCCGGCCCGATGGCCGAGGGGCTCGGCAGGTTCGGCGGGACCGTGACGCTGGAGCCGACGCAGGTCAACGGCTACCCGGCGCTGATCATGCGCGTCGACGGCGCGATCAACACGGTCGTGGCGGTACGCGTCGACGACGGCGTCATCACCGGGCTCTACGCCGTACGGAACCCCGCGAAGCTGTCGCGCATGGAGCGGGAGACCGTCCTGAGCCGCTAGCCGGAAAACCGCGCCCGCGCTGTCACACCGAGCGGGCGGCCGGCATCTCGTGTACGTCCGCCGCGGCACGCTCCGCCGCGGCCGGACGGACTCGTCAGCGGAAGGAACATCATGCACTCATCTGTGGAGAACCTGCGCCGTGACTTCGGCGGCGACATCATCGAGCCGGGCGGGGCCGAGTACGCGTCGGCCGGCCGTACGGTGCTGGCCGCGGGCAGCCCGGCGTACGTCCTGCGGCCCAAGAACGTGGGGGACGTACGGGCGGGCGTCGTGTTCGCCGCGGACGCGGGGCTCCCGCTGGCCGTGCGCGGCGGCGGCCACTCGTTCGCGGGGTTCGGCACCAACGACGGCGGCGTCGTGCTCGACCTCCGGATGCTCGCCGACGTGGTGGTCGCCGACCGGGAGCGCCACCGCGTACGGATCGGCGGCGGCGCGACGTGGGGTGAGGTCGCCGACGCCCTGGCGCCGTACGGCCTGGCGATCTCCTCCGGCGACAACAAGGGCGTCGGCGTCGGCGGGCTGACGCTGTCCGGCGGCATCGGCTGGAAGGTCAGGAGGTACGGCCTGGCCCTGGACAACGTGGTCGCCGCCGAGGTGGTCACCGCCGGCGGCGCGGTCGTGCGGGCGAGCGCGGCGGAGAACCCGGACCTGTTCTGGGCGGTGCGCGGTGGCGGCGGCAACCTCGGGATCGTGACCGCCTTCGAGTTCGCGGCGCACCCAACGACCGACGTCTTCTACGGCACGATCGCCTTCCCCGCGGCCGAGTCGGCGTCCGTGCTCCAGGGCTGGGCGGACCACCTCCGTACGGCACCCGAGGCGCTCACCTCGGTCGCCGACTTCGCCAACCCGTTCGCGGGCGGGCCCGAGGCGCCGGTGGCGATCCGCGTCGCCTTCGACGGCGACGACCCGGAGCTCGCCGCGCGGGCGATCGACCCGATCCGCCGGCTCGGCACGGTCCTCACCGACGACGTCGCGCCGACGCCGTACGCGGACGTCCTGGAGGAGGGCGCGGCACCGCCGCCGGGCATCAGCGTCGTGACCAGGAACGCCTTCGTGAACCGTGAATCGGTGCGCGACGTCCTGCGGATCCTGGCCGAGGCCGGGGCGGCGGACGGCGCGCCGTTCCTCAGCGTGCGCAGCGTCGGCGGCGCGGTGGCCCGCGTCCCCGGCGACGCCACCGCGTACGCGCACCGCCAGGCCGAGCTGATGATCATGACGACCGCGATGGGCCCCGCACCGGCCGTCGAGGCCGGCCGCCCCGGGTGGGACGCGCTCTGGACGCGGCTCGCCCCGCACGTCACCGGCGCGTACGCCAACTTCCTCGCCTCGGCCACGGAGGAGGACGTCGCGGCGATCTACCCGGCGGAGACGTACGCGCGGCTCGCCGCGGTCAAGCGCCGCTACGACCCGGCCGACCTTTTCGCCGGCAACCACAACGTCCGTCCGTCGTAAGGGAGGATCGGGTCCGGTGCGCCGGCCGCAGATCACCTCGGACTCTCTCGGCGCCGATCACTGACGTCGAATGCCGACGGCGGGTGGTATATCGGCCGTATGGTGGCGTACCAAGGTCGCTGAACTGCGGCATGACGATCTTGGGCGGGGGTTCGCGTGGAAGCGGATGTGCAGCCGGAGATTGACTGGCTCTACTGGTTGCGGCGCTGGGACGCGCAGCAGGAGGGCTACGTTCCGAACCGCGAGGCGCGCTTCACGGTGATGTTCGACGCGCTGGAGGAGCTGCTGCCCGCGTCGTTCGTGGCCGTCGACCTCGCGTGCGGGCCGGGCTCGATCAGTCAGCGGCTGCTCGACCGCTTTCCCGAGGCGCGCGCGATCGCGGTCGACATGGATCCCGTGATGCTGGCCATCGGGCGCGGCGCCGTCGGCACGGTCGGCGGCCGGCTGCGCTGGGTCGAGGCCGACCTGGCGTCGCCCGACTGGCTCGACACCCTGGGCGAGACGCAGGTGGACGCCGTGCTCAGCAGCACCGCGCTGCACTGGCTGCGCCCGGCGCCGCTGACCCGCGTCTACCGCGAGCTCTGCCGCCTGGTGCGTCCCGGCGGCCTCTTCCTCAACGGCGACAACATGGCGTTCAGCCCCCGGCTGCCGGCGTTCGCGCACCTGAGCCAGCACACCCTGGACGAACAGTGGACGGACGCCGCGTTCGCCGCGCGCGGCATCGAGACCGCCGAGCAGTGGTGGGCGGCGCTGGCCGCAGAGCCGGCGTTCGCGCCGCTGCTCGCCGAGCGCGCCCGCCGCTTCGCCGGCAAGCAGCGGCAGGACTTCCCGCCCGGCTTCGACGTCCACGTGGCCGCGCTGCGCGACGCCGGCTTCCGCGAGGTGGGGACCATCTGGCAGGTGCTCTCCAACCGTGTGCTGATGGCCGTCCGCTAGGAACCGGCCGTACGGCTCAGCTCACCGGACGGTAGCTGAGCAGCGTGATGCCCGAGTCGAAGGCGGTCGTGGAAAGCAGCCGCATCCGCACCCGGCCGCCGTGGAAGGCCCGCTCGCCCTCGCCCCACACGGCGGGCTGGACCCAGAAGTGGATCTCGTCGGCGAGCCCCTGGGACGCCAGTTCGTACGCGAGCTCGCCGCAGCCGAAGGAGATCAGGTTGCCGCGGTGCCGGCTCTTCAGGTCGGCCACACTCTCGGCGAGGTCGCCCTTGAGCAGCGACGAGTTCCACTCGAGCGGCCCGCTGAGGGTGCGGGAGGCGACGTACTTCGGGAGGCTGTTCGTCCGGTCGGCGAACCCCGTGTTGTCGGTGATCGTCGGCCAGACGCTGGAGAGCCCCTCGTAGACCTTGCGGCCGAGCAGGAACGCGTCGGCGGCCAGGAGCTGGTCGTACTTGAACCGCTCCGTCTCGCCGTCGAAGACCGCCCAGTCGACGGGCGACGGGCCGACGATCCCGTCCACGGTGCAGTGCGTCGAAATGATCAGCTTTCCCATGGGAACCTCCACAACCGGATCTTGAAGGCGTCCGCCTCCGGACGGTCAGACCACTGGGCCGTACGGAACTCATCGCGGCCCGTTTACGAATAAGATTCGGATGTTTCAGCGAGGGATTGGAGCGGCTATGGCCGAGCAGGATTCCGCGCGGCCGGACGACGACGGCCCCGCGGCGCCCGTGGTGATCGACACGACCGTGCCGCACGCCGCGCGCGTGTGGAACTACTGGCTGGGCGGCAAGGACAACTACGAGGTCGACCGCGTCGCCGGCGAGGAGTTCAAGAAGATCTACCCGCCGATCGAGGTGCACGCCAGGGCCGCGCGCGCCGCGCTCGGCCGCGCGGTGCGCTACCTGGTCGCCGAGGCCGGCATCCGCCAGTTCCTCGACATCGGCACCGGCCTGCCGACCGTGGACAACACCCACGAGATCGCCCAGCGCCTCGTCCCCGAGTGCCGGATCGTGTACGTCGACAACGACCCCCTGGTGCTCGCGCACGCCCGCGCCCTGCTGACCAGCGGCCCGCACGGCGCGACCCGGTACATCCACGCCGACATCCGGCGTCCGCGCGCCATCCTCGACGAGGCGCGCGAGCTGCTCGACTTCACCCAGCCGGTCGGCCTGATCCTCTCGGGGATCCTCGGCCTCGTGCCGGAGGCGGACGACCCGTGGGCGCTGGCCCGCGAGCTGGTCGCCGCCCTGCCGTCCGGCGGCTACCTGGTCGTGTTCGACGAGGCCGACACCGACCCCGAGGCGACCGAGGCCGCCCGCCGCTACGCCGAGACCGGCGCCACCCCGTACTTCTACCGTCCGGTCGACCAGATCGTCGCGTACTTCGACGGCCTCGAACCGGTCGAGCCGGGCCTGGTGTACGCCACCGAGTGGCGGCCCGTCCACGAGGTCGGCGCGGCGCACACCACGTCGTTCGGCGGCGTCGCCCGCAAGCCCTGACCCGTCACCGCTGACGCCCGCCGTCCGCTCCGGTCAGCCGTTCGTCGATGTCCCGTCAGCGCCGCCGCGGAGGCTGTGCGTACCGCAACGGCGATCGACGGGAGTACGACATGAACGGTCTGGACGGCAAGACGGCACTGGTGACCGGGGCCTCGCGGGGCATCGGGCGGGCCATCGCGAAGCGGCTGGCCGCCGACGGCGCGCTCGTCGCCGTGCACTACGGCAGCAACGAGGCCGCGGCGAAGCAGACGGTGACCGAGATCGCGGACGCCGGCGGCCGCGCGTTCGCCGTACGCGCCGGGCTCGGCGTCGACGGCGACGTGGACGCGCTGTTCACCGGGCTTGAGCTCGGGCTGCGCGAGCACACCGGGGCCGCGGCGCTGGACATCGTGGTGAACAACGCGGCGATCAACGGCGGCGGCGCGATCGAGCAGGCGACGCCGGCGGACTTCGACCGGATGTTCGCGATCAACGTCCGCGCGCCGCTGTTCATCGTGCGCCGCGCGCTGCCGATGCTCCGCGACAACGGCCGGATCATCGCGCTCTCCTCGGCGGCCACCCGCGTGGCGCTGCCGGAGATCGTGTACGCGATGAGCAAGGCCGCGGTGGACACGATGGGCCGTACGCTGGCCAACTCCGTCGGCGACCGCGGCATCACGGTGAACACGGTGGCCGCGGGCCCCACCGAGACCGACATGAACCCGTGGATGCGCGACAACCCGGAGATGGCCCAGATGATGGCCACGTCCAGCCAGGCCATCGGCCGCATCGGCCAGCCGGAGGACGTCGCCGACGTGGTCGCCTTCCTGGCCTCCGAGGACGCCCGCTGGGTAACCGGCCAGATCCTCGACGCCACAGGCGGCTGCTTCCTCGGCCCGCGCATGTGACGGTCCGTACCTGGGGTCCGGGGTCAGGGTTCGCGGAGGACGGCGACGCAGTTCTGGCCGCCGAAGCCGAAGGCGTTGACCAATGCGGTGCGGACGGGCATGGGGCGGGCCTTGTTCGGGACGTAGTCGAGGTCGCATTCGGGGTCGGGGGTGTCCTGGTTGATCGTCGGGGGGACCAGGCCGTCGCGGATGGCCAGGGCGCAGACCAGGGCGGACAGGGAGCCGGCGGCGCCGATCAGGTGGCCGGTCATGGACTTCGGGGAGCTGACGGCCACGTGGTCGGCGTGCGGGCCGAGGGCGTCGCGGATCGAGCGGGTCTCCGTAACGTCGTTGATCTTGGTGGACGTGCCGTGCGCGCAGATGTAGTCGACGTCCGCGGGCGCCGTGCCGGTGCGGTCGAGGGCCTGCCTGATGGCCTCGGTCGCGTATGTGCCCGCCGGGTCGGGGGCGCTGACGTGGAAGGCGTCGCTGGTCAGGGCGCCGCCGGCGAGCTCGGCGTACGGCGTGGCGCCGCGTGCCCGCGCGTGCGCCGCGGATTCGAGGACGACCACGGCGGCGCCCTCGCCGAACACGAACCCGTCGCGGCCGGCGTCGAACGGGCGGCTGGCCCGCTCGGGCTCGTCGTTGCGGCGGGACAGCGCGCCCATGTTGGTCAGCCCGGCGAACATGGCCGGCGTGATGCCCGCGTCCGTACCGCCGGCGATCACCACGTCGGCCTCGCCGCAGAGGATCAGCCGGCGGGCGTCGAGCAGCGCGTACACGCCGCTCGCGCAGGCCAGCGACCCGGCCGTGACGGGGCCGTGCGCGCCGAGGTCCATGGCCACCTCGCAGGCCGGCATGTTCGGGATCACCGAGGACACGAAGTACGGGCTCACCCGTCCCGGGCCGCGTTCGCGCAGCGTCTCCACGCCGTCCTGGATCTCCGGGAAGCCCACGACCGCGGTGTTCATGACCACGCCGACCCGGGACGCGGCGTCCGCGACGGCGAGCCCGGCGTCCCGTACGGCCTCCCGCGCGGCGGCCACGGCGAACTGGGAGAACCGCGCCGAACGCCGTACGCGCTTGGTGTCGAGCAGGTCGCGCGGGTCGAACCCGGTGACCTCTCCGGCGATGCGCACCCGGTCCTCTGAGGCGTCGAACCTGGTGATCGGCCCGATGCCGGACCGGCCCGAGGTGAGCGCGTCCCAGGTGGCGGCCGCGTCGTTGCCGACCGGGGTGACCGCGCCGAGGCCGGTCACCACCACCGGATCTGTCACGTCCTGCTCCTCTCCGCTGGACACAGTCGGCAGTACGTTACGCCCAAGCAAACTAAAGGCCGGCGGCGGGCGCCCTGTCAGCGGGTTCGGGTGCGGGGATAGCGTGGCGTGCTGTGCGGCAGATGACGATCACCGGGCCCGGTTCGGTGCGCCTGCGGACGACCGGGCCGCCGGCTCCGCGCCCCGGCTGGGCGCGCGTCCGGGTGCGCGCCTGCGGGGTGTGCGGCACCGACGCGCACTACCTCAACGGCATGGCGCTGCCGCCCGGCGTGGCGTACCCGGTGGTGCCGGGGCACGAGGTCGCGGGCACCGTCGCGGAGATCGCCCCGGCCGACGCCGTACGGGCCGGCGTCGCGGTGGGCGACCTGGTCATGCCGCACCTGATCATCCCGTGCGGCACCTGCGAGGCGTGCGCGTCCGGGCGCGAGCAACTGTGCCCCACGGCGCCCATCCTGGGCATCCACGAGCCGGGCGGGCTCGCCGACGAACTGCTGTGGCCGGTCGACCGGCTCGTGCCCGCGACCGGCATCGACCCGGTGGCCGCCGCGGTGCTGCCGGACGCCGTGGCCACCGCGCACCACGCGCTGACCACCGCGGACGTGCCCCGCGGCGGGCTGCTGTGCGTGTACGGCGCGGGCGGCGTCGGCACCGCCGTCCTGATGCTGGCCCGCGCGCTCGACCCGGGCGTACGGCTGGCCGCCGTCGTGCGCGGCGCGGCCACCGCGCGGCGGGTCGGCGCGCTCGGCGTCTCCGCGTTCGCGGGCGCCACCGCGCGCGACGTACGCGCGGCCGTCGGGTCCGCGGACGCGGTGATCGACTTCACCGGGTCGCCGGACACGCCGTCCGAGGCGGTCAAGGTGCTGCGGCCGGGCGGACGGCTGGTGGCCGGGTCGGTGGCGCCGGGCGATCTCGGGCTCGGGCGGCTGCTGCCGTTCGTCACCCGCGAGGTCACCGTCTCCGGCACGTACACCTCGACCATCGACGACCTGCGCCGGGTGGCCGGGCTGGTCCGCGACGGGCACCTCGACGTATCAGGGCTGGTCAGCCACCGGCTGCCGCTCGACCGCGCGGCGGAGGCGTTCGACCTGCTCGCCCGCCGCCCCGACGGCCTGGTCCGGGTCGTCGTCGAACCGTGACGAGAGGGGGCCCGCGTGGCCAGTGGCGTCAGCGAATTCCGCGCGTTCTTCACCGGTGAGGTGGAGGCCGCCGCCGCGGAGATCGAGCGTACGGACCGGCTGCCCCGCGCGGTCCTCGACGGCGCGGCGCGGCTCGGCGCGTACGGGCTGACCGTGCCGCCCGAGCACGGCGGGCGCGGGCTGTCGACGGTGGAGCTGGTTCCCTACCTGGAGGCGGCGGCGATGGGGCCGGGCGCCGGGCGGATGCTGGTGCACCTGTCCAACGGCATCTGGCGGCCGATCGCGCACTACGGCGACGAGCGGCAGCGCGCGCTCGTCCCCGGCATCGCGACCGGCGCGGAGGTGGTGGCGTTCTGCCTGACCGAGGCGACCGGCGGCACCGGCCGCGACCTGCGGTCCCGCGCCGTACGCGACGGCGACGAATGGGTGCTGACGGGCGAGAAGCATCTGATCACGTTCGCCGACCGCGCCGGCCACTTCCTGCTCGTCGCCGCGACCGACGACCGCGCCGCGAAGGACTCGCTGACCGCGTTCCTCATCCCGCGCGGCACACCCGGCTTCGGCATCGACGCGACCCAGCGCACGATGGGCCTGCACGGCACCGGGCACGCCTGGCTGCGGTACGACGGCATGCGGGTCGCCGACGCGCACCGGCTCGGCCCGGTGGGCGCGGGCCTGGACGTCGGCCTGTTCTTCCTCGACTACAGCCGCGTCTCGCTGTCCGCGTGCATGGTCGGGCTCGGCGAGCGGGCGCTGGACGAGGCCGCGCGGTTCGCGCTGCGCCGCGCCACGTTCGGGCGGCCCATCGCCGACCGGCAGGCGATCCAGGCGCACCTCGCCGACATGCGCGCGGACATCGACGCCGGCCGCGGGCTCGTACGCCGCGCCGCCGAGCTGCACGACGCGGGCGGCGACATCACCGCCGCCGCGTCCACCGCGAAGCTGTTCTGCCTGAACATGATCGGCCGCGTCACCGACCTGGCGCTGCGCGTCCACGGCGGGTTCGGCTACAGCACGGACGCCCCGATCGAACGGATCTACCGCGACGCCCGCGGCTTCTGGTTCGAGGAGGGCACCCAGGAGATCCAGCAGCTCGTGGTGGCCAGACAGGTGCTCGCCGACGCCGCCGGGGCCGACGGGGCCGCCCGATGACGCGGGTCGCGCTGGTCACCGGGGCCGCGTCGGGGCTCGGGCGCGCGGTGGCCGCGTACATGGCCGATCGCGGCTGGACGGTGGCCGGGCTCGACCGGTCCGCCGACGCCGCCGAGGGCGCGGCGCTCACCCTGGCGGCCGACGTACGGGACCCGCGCGCCGTCGAGGACGCCGTGGCGCGGGTGGCCGCCGAGCTGGGCGGGCTCGACGCCGTGGCGGGCTGCGCCGGGGTCTTCCACAACGACCTGACGCCGCTGCACCTGCTCAGCGACGACGCGTGGGCCACCCACCTGGACGTCAACGTGACGGGCGCGTTCCACGTGGTGCGCGCCGCCCTGCCGCACCTGATCGCCGCGCGCGGCGCGATCGCGCTGGTGGCCTCGGTCGCGAGCCGCCATCCACAGCCTGGGGGCGCGGCGTACGCCGTGTCCAAGGCCGGCGTCGCCTCGCTCGCGCGGGCGATCGCCCTGGAGTACGGGCCGCGCGGGGTGCGCGCCAACGCGGTGTCGCCCGGCTACATGGACACCCCGATGGCCGCGCCGCTGATGTCGCGCCCGCACGTGCGCGCGGCCATCGAGCACGGGCTGCCGCTGCGGCGCGCCGGTCAGCCGGAGGAGATCGCGCCGGTGATCGAGTTCCTGCTGTCCGACGCCGGGCGGTACGTCACCGGCGAGGACGTCACCGTGGACGGCGCGGGCGCGCTGACCGCCTACACCAGCGGCGACGACGTCGACCGCATGTGGCGGCGCAACCCCGGTCCCGGCTGAGCCGCGTCAGCCCAGCAGGTCGCGCACCCGGGCGTACCGGTCGTACTGGCCGACCGCGTCCCGCGCGGCCGGGTGCAGCGCGAACGCGTCCACCCCGGCGTCCCGGTACGCGGCCAGCCGCTCGGCGACCCGCTCCGCCGGGCCGGCCGCGGTGTACCGCTCGACCCGCGCGAACGGCAGGCGGTACTGGCCCCACAGCAGCTCGGCGGCCTCCCGGCGCGCGGCCTCCTCGTCGTCGTCGACGTTCACGAACACCAGCATCGTGGTCGACGGCGCCGGACGGCCGAGCTCGGCGGCGCGTACGGCGAGCCGCTCCCGCCGCGCCGCGACCGTGTCCGGCCGGTGCCACATGGCCAGCCAGCCGTCGCCGTACCGCGCGGCACGCTCCATCGCGGCGTCGCTGCGCCCGCCGACGAGCAGTGGCGGCGGCGCCGCGAGCGCGGGCTCAAGCGGCGGGCTGTGGACGGGGAGCAGCGGGCCCGGATGGTCGACGGGCTTGCCGGTGAGCAGGTCGGGGAGGACCGCGAGCGCCTCGTCGAGCCGCCGTCCGCGCTCGCCGTGCGGCACCCCGGCGGCGGCGTACTCGTCCGGGTTCTCGCCGCCGACGCCGACGCCGAGCGTGAGCCGTCCGGGCGCCAGCGCGTCCACGGTCATGAGCTGCTTCGCCGTCCACACGACATTTCGCAGTGGCAGCATCAGGACCCCGACGCCTAGCCTGATGCGGGTGGTCACCGCGGCCGCGGCGGCCAGCACGCACACCGACTCTAGCAGCGGCGGATGGAACACCAGGTGATCGCCGATCCACAGGGTGTCGAAGCCCAGCGCCTCCGCGCGGCGGGCGCCGTCCAGCGCGGGCGGCGTGCCCTGCCGGTACGAGTCGAGGGTGGGCAGGTAAACGCCCCATTGGGGGCTCGGAGCGCGCACCGGTCTATCGTTTCATTTCGCGTATCAAACTTAATGACCGGGTCGCCCTTGGCGGCCGCGTCACGGGCAGAGGGAGGGGACACATGACCGCGTCGACGGACTACGACGCATCAGCGTTCCGGGCGGTACTGGAGCACGAGTTCACCTACCTGGCCGGGTTCCGGCGCAACACCCACCGCTACGCCGGGCGCACCGCCATGAGCGACCCGGAGACCGGCAGGTCGTGGACGTACGCCGAACTGGGCGCCGAGGTGGACCGGCTCGCCGCCGGCCTCGCCGCGTACGGCGTGCGCCCCGGCGACACCGTGGTCTACCAGCTCTTCAACAGCCCCGAGTTCGCGTTGCTCTACCTGGCCGCGCAGGCGTGCGGCGCGGTCGGCGCGCCGGTGAACTTCCGGCTCGCGCCCGGCGAGACCGCCTACATCCTGGACGACAGCGCGCCGAAGGTGTTCGTGTACGACGCCTCGCTCGCCGGTCACGCGGGCGACGCGCTCAAGCTGGCCGGGCACCGTCCCGAGGTGGTGGCCGCGGTCGGCGAGCCGGGCGACGGCGGCCTGGCGCGGTCCGACGCGGTGGCGTTCGCGGACCTGTTCGCCGCCGACGGCGCGGCGCGGCCGGAGCCCGCGGGGTCGGCGTACGGCGAGACGACGCGGCTCTACACCTCGGGCACCACCGGCATGCCGAAGGGCGTCGGGCTGAACAGCATGGTCGAGGTGCTGAGCGCGCACGACGTGATCATGCACTTCCCGCTGTCGCCAGAGGACCGCACGCTGAACATGACGCCGTGGTTCCACCGCGGCGGGCTGTACTCCGGCGGCCCCAACCCGGTGTTCTACGCCGGCGCCGAGGTCGTGCCCGTACGGGCGTTCGACGCCGACCTCGTGCTCGACCACGTGGCGCGGCGCGGCATCACGTTCTTGATCGGCGCGCCGACCAACCTGGAGATGCTGACGTCCGCACAGCTCAGGCGCCCGCGCGACCTGTCCAGCCTGCGCGGCATCGTCACGATGGGCGCGCCGCTGACCCGCGAGGCGTGCCTGCGCT
Source organism: Streptosporangiaceae bacterium (assembly GCA_036502625.1). GTDB lineage: Bacteria > Actinomycetota > Actinomycetes > Streptosporangiales > Streptosporangiaceae > DASXYG01. The sequence goes on along the minus strand of DASXYG010000140.1, from coordinate 86,555 downwards.
ACCAGGACGTCCTGACGCCGCTGATCTTCAACGGCTACGGCACCACCGAGACGTTCTGGAACACGTTCCTGCGCCCGGCCGACCTGCCCGCGCACGCCGGGAGCGCCGGGCGCGCCTGCACCGACGACGACGTCGCGGTGGTGCGGGTGCTGGAGGACCGGCGTGCCGAGCCGCACGAGACGGTGGCGCGCGACGGCGCGGAGATCGGCGAGGTGATCGTGCGCTCGCCGAAGTCCGGCTACCACTACACGCACGCGCCGGAGACGAACGTACGGAAGTTCCACGACGGCTGGCTCTACACCGGCGACCTGGCCACCTGGGACGCCGACGAGTACGTCACGATCGTCGGCCGCCGCGACGACATGATCGTCACCGGCGGCGAGAACGTGCACCCGGCGCAGGTCGAGGAGGCGCTCAACGACCACGTGGGGGTGGCCGACTCCCTGGTCGTCGGCGTGCCGGACGAGCGGTGGGGGCGGCTGGTCGTCGCGTACGTCGTGCCCGCCGACCCGTCGCTGACCGCCGCCGACTGCGAGGCGCACTGCCGCGCCCATCCGATGCTCGGCGCGTACAAGAGGCCGCGCGCGTACCGGTTCGTCGAGGCGCTGCCGCTGAACGCCACCGGCAAGAAGCTGCACTACAAGGCCGCGGAGGGCGCGCCGGAGGAGTACGCGAACGGGCTGTTCACCGCCCCGTGACGGGGCTCGCATAGCCTGCCGGGATGGCGTGGCTACCCGAGGACTTCGTGCATCCCGTCCGAGTGGAGGTGCCCGGCGGCGGGCACCTCCGGCCGATCACCGGGGCGGACACCGAGCTGGACTACCCGGCCGTGATGGGCTCGCGCGAGCGGCTGTGGACGATCTTCGGGCCGCCGTGGGGGTGGCCGAAGGCGTCCATGACGATCGAGGAGGACCGCGCCGACCTGGAGCGGCACGCCAGGGAGATCGCCGCGCACCAGTCGTTCAACTACGCGCTGTTCGACGACGCGGAGACGGCGCTGCTCGGGTGCGTCTACATCGACCCGCCGGAGCGGGCCGGTGCGGATGCCGAGATCTCCTGGTGGGTGGTGGACGACCGGGTGGGCACGCCGCTCGAACGCGAGTTGGACGCGCTCGTACGCCGGTGGATCGCCGAGGCGTGGCCGTTCGCCCGCCCGCGGCTCATCGGCCACGACCTGACCTGGGCGGAGTGGCTCGCGCTCAGTCGCTGACGTCGCGGCCGGAGGCGCGGATGCCGACGGCGGCGGACGCCCAGGTGCTGCCGTCGACCGGAGCGTCGGGGGAGTCGGGGCGCCATTCGTGCAGGGGCACCATGCCGGGCTCGACGAGGGAGAAGCCGTCGAACAGGCGGCGGATGTCGGGGTCGGCGCGGAACACCAGGGGCGCGCTGGTCTGGTAGTTCCCCACGAACTCCGCGACGGCCTCGCGGTCGCGGTGGCTCGTGGTGAGGTGGGAGATCACCAGGGCGGAGCCGGGTACGAGGCGGGCGCGGTAGGCGGCCACGATGCCGTCGGGGTCCTGCTCGTCGGTGATGAAGTGGAACACCGCGGCGAACAGGATGGCCACGGGCCGGGTGAAGTCGATCAGCTCGTGCACTTCCGGCTGGTCGAGCACCGACGACGGGTCGGTCAGGTCGCCGAGGAAGGTCACGACGCCCTCCTCGCGGGACAGCAGCGCGGTGTCGTGCGCGAGCACGATGGGGTCGTTGTCGACGTACGCGACCCTGGCCTCGGGGTTGATCGACCTGGCGATCTCGTGCACCGCCGGTGACGTGGGGATGCCCGTGCCGACGTCGATGATCTGCTCGATGCCCTCGTCCTCGACGAGGTACCTGACGGCGCGGTTGATGAACTCGCGGTTGCGGCGTACGAGATCGCGGATGTCCGGTACGGCGGTGAGGAGGCGTTCGCCGACCTCGCGGTCGGGGCCGAAGTTGTCCTTGCCGCCGAGGAGCCAGTCGTACACGCGCGCCGGATGGGGGGTGGTGGTGTCGATCTCGACACGCCGTTCGCGGATGCCCATCTCGGCGGGGTCGACCGGCCGGAAGCTGCCCGAGTCACTCGTCACGGGAGCAACCTACCGCCTCGATTCCGGTGCGGTGTAGGCCTTCCGGACACTTTATGGACCGACCGTGTCGATTCCGTTGCTCTGCGTTCCTTATGTGGCGGTGCGCAGGGGCGGGGGACCAGTGATCCGCCCCTGCGCGGTCCAGGGCGGATCACCGTACGTCGCGGGACTCCCCGTCCGGGTTCGCCGGGTCGATGTGCCAGCTCAGGACCCGAGTGGGGTGGATGCGGATGACGTCGTGGGCGAACCACTCCGGGTTCACCGGCGGCACGTCCGCGCGCACGGTCTCCGCCTCGCCGCGGATCTCCACCCCGCGCCCCATCCCCGGCTTGACCGCGTCCGGCGTGTCCGGCGTCATGTCATCGACAACGAACGCCACATGCGGGTTGCCCTGCACGTTCCGGTAGCGCTGCGTACGGGTGATCGCCGGCCCCCCGATATCGATCGTGTCATCCGCATTCACCCGAAACCCCAGCGGCCGAACCTGCGGCGCCCCATGCTCCCCCACGGTCGCCAACCGCCCCAACATCTGCCCACTCAGATAAGCCCGCTCAACCTCACGAAAGATCATGCCTCCACGCTAAAACCTCAACCCAACTCAAGGTCAACCCCTCCCGCGCCACCCTCCCGCGCCACCCTCCCGCGCCACCCTCCCGCGGCGCCCTCCCGTGCGGCGCCCTCCCGCGCCACCTCATCCCCGGCACAGGACCGGGCGCGGGGCTGGGCCTGAGACAAAGGCCGCGCTGCGCGCGACTGCTTTCCCGCGACCTTGGCGCGGCGTTTTCGGGGTTGGGCCGCGGGGCTGCCGCCCTCAGTCCCGCGTCACCTCGGTCTCGGGCGCGGGGCTGGGCCCGAGACAAAGGCCGCGCTGCGCGCGACAGACCCCCCGCGACCTTGGCCCGGGGTTCTCAGGGTTGGGCCGCGGGGCTACGCCCTTGGCCGTGCCCCACCGCAACCTCGGTCCTGGTCCGGGGTGGCTCCTGGGCCCAGCCCCGAACAAAGGCCGCGCTCCGCGCGACTGCCTCCCCGCGACCTTGGTTCGGCGTTTTCGGGGTTGGGCCGGGGGGCTGCCGCCCTCAGTCCCGCGTCACCTCGGCCTCCGGCGCAAGGCCCGGCTGAGCCCGGACACGTAGACCGCACCCCACGTGACCTCAGCCCGGCACCTCCTGAACAGAATCCCGTGCGTGAGGCTCAGGGAGGGGTTTCCGCGCGCCCCCCCGCGTCGCTTCCCCCCGGGGGCTCGGCAGCAGCGCGTGGCAGCGCAGCCTTGATCCCCAGACCCGGACCACAGCCCCAGCGGTCTCCCCAGGGGCGGGTCAGGAGCTTCGCGCGACCTCAGCCCGGCCCCGGCCAGGAGCCCCCCGGCTCAGCAGTACCGGTACCCCCGGCCGCGGTGGCTCCAAGAACACGTGTCGGTCTTGGTGCCGTAGCGGGTGCGGAGCGTTACGCCGTCGCTGGTGTTGTTCCAGACGTACCAGCCGCGGTGTTGGTAGACGTGGGTGGCGTTGTTGGTGCCGCTGCCGGTGTGGACGTAGATGCGGTGGCCGGGCTTCAGCCAGACGTGGGGGAAGCGGTAGATGTGGTTGCTGCGGTCGCGGACGGAGTACTGGTAGAGGTTCGCGGAGCGGCCGCCGTAGTTCTTCAGCGCGACCCACTCGGCGTTGAGGCTGTGGTTGCTGCCGCGGTCCGTGCCGGGGGAGTCGTAATAGACCTTGTAGATGCGGACCTTGGCGGGCTTCGCCGCGGCCTGGGCGGGGAGGGCGGTGCCGCCGGCTAACGCCGCCGCGCACACGAGGGCCACAAGTGCTCTGCCGATCATCTCGTTCTCCTTCGATCCGTACGGCACGGGGGCCGTGGAGGGCTCATACAAGCACCCCGGCGATCACTACGGATAGTGATGACCGCCGGTCAGAAGTGTCCGGAAGGTGCCAGGTGACGGGGTAAACGCGGTACGGGCGGTTCGCGTCCGTGCCGGGTGCAACCGTCCGGCGGGCCGCGGGGTTCGGGTCGGTGTCAGCGCGTTTCGCGCTCCGGTGCCGTGGGCTCCGGGGCCTGGTGAGAGGTATGACGTGGATCTTCGGCTTTCCGGACGGGTGGCGGTCGTCACCGGGGCGTCCAAGGGGATCGGCCTGGCGGTTGCGCGGACCCTGCTCGAGGAAGGGGCCCGGGTCGTGGCGGCGTCGCGTACGCGCGGGGCCGAGCTGGCGGCGCTGGCCGGACCCGGGCTGGTGCACATGCCGGTGGACCTGATGGACCCCGAGGCGCCGGGACGGGTCGTGGCGCGCGCCGTGGAGGAGTTCGGCGGGGTCGACATCCTGGTCAACAACGCCGGCGGGCCGCCGCCGGGCGCGGTGCTGCCGCGGTTCGGGTTCCTCGCCGCCGACGATGACGACTGGCGGGCGATGCTCGAGTTCAACGTGCTGGCGGTCGTCCGTACGGTGCGGGCCGCCGTGCCGGAGATGCTGCGCCGCGGCGGCGGGTCGATCGTCACCGTGTCCTCGGTCAACGGGCGCCACCCCACGCCCATGAACGTGGACTACAACGCGGCCAAGGCGGCGGTGAGCAACCTGACCAAGTCGCTGTCGGAGGAGTACGCGCCACAGGGCGTACGGGTGAACACCGTCTCGCCGGGCCCGGTGCGCACCGCCTGGTGGACCGAGGAGGGCGGAGCCGCCGACGTGATCGCCGCGCAGTTCGGCAGCGACCGCGTCGCCGTCCTGGACAAGCTGGCGCCGGAGATGATGAACCTCACCACGGGCCGGCTCGCCGACCCGCAGGAGGTCGCGGACGCGGTCGCGCTGCTGGCGTCCCCGCGTTCGGCGAGCACGACCGGCGCCGATTTCGTCATCGACTCGGGCTTCCTCAAGGAGCTGTGATCCCTCGCGGGTCCGGCCGCGGCTAGCCCACGACCCCGGCGACCAGGACGGACTCGACGTCCGCCGCGGTGGCGGTGGCGACCACCGCGGCGACCGGGTCCGCCGCCGCGGCCAGGCCGGGGTGGGGACGGAGGAGGGCCAGGTCGGCCTGTTTGCCGGGGCGGAGGGAGCCGATGCGGTCGGCCATGCCGAGGGTGGCGGCGCCGTCCAAGGTGGCCATGCGGAGGACGTCCGCCGAGGTCAGCGTGGGGTCCGCTGCGCGGCCGAAGGCCAGCACCGAGCGCATGTGGGCGAACAGGTCGCCGGTCACCGTGGTCACCGCGTCGGCGCCGATGCCCGTGGGCACGCCGTACGCGCGCAGCCGGGCGATCTCGGGCGCGCCCATGCCGAGGACGCTCTCCGTGAGCGGGGTGATGGACGCGGTGCCACCGGTGTCCGCGATCAGCCGCAGCTCGTCGTCGGTGACGCCGTTGCCGTGGACGTACGTGGTGTCGGCGCCGAGCAGCCCCGCCCCGGCCAGCCGGGCGACCGGCCCCGCCCCGTTGACGTGCACGCTGATGCGGATGCCGAGCTCCCGCGCGAGCCGCCAGTCGGCGGTCGTGGCCGCCATGTCCGTGAACCCCGGCCCCCAGGCAGCGAGCACCGTACGGACGAGCCCGCCGCACATCGCGTGGGCCCGCCGCAGCTCATCGGGTCGCGGCCGGTCCGGCGCGGGGTGGGCGTAGCCGAAGACGGCGCGTATCCCGGAGTCGCGCAGCGCCTGGACGGCCGCGTCGGTGTGCGCGGGGGTGCGCTGGTTGTGCGACCAGTCGAGCAGCGTGGTGACCCCGCCGGCGAGGCATTCGCGGGCGCCGGCCAGGTTGCCCGCGTACATGTCGTCGGCGGTGAGCTCCGGGGCGAGTCCGTGGACGACGCGGTCGAGGTACGCCGGGAAGGTGGTGTCGTACGCGGTGCCGCGGATGGCGGCCTGCCAGGTGTGCCGGTGGGTGTCGACGAGCCCGGGCAGCACGATCCTGCCGGTGGCGTCGATGATGTGGGCGCCGTCGGCGGGTAGCCCGGGGGCGACCTGGGTGATCGTGGCGCCGTCGATGAGCACGTCGATGCCGTGGCGCGCGTACGGGTGCGGCTCGGTGTCGATGACGCAGGCGTTCCTGATGAGGGTCCGCATGGAAGCCTTTCTCAATAGCTTTCTTAAAAGCTATCGAAACGAACGTCTATCCTCAAGCCGTGGATGGAGGGGTGCGCCGGTGGCCGTAAGGCGAGGGGGCGCGACGGTGGCCGTGCGGCGATGGGCGCGACGGTGGCCGTGGGCCGAGGTGGCGTGACGGTGGCCGTGCGGCGAGGTTGGCGTGACGGTGGCCGTGGGCCGAGGGGACGTGGATGGTGGCTGTGGACCGGGTTGACGCGATGGTGGCCGCGTGGCGGGCCGAGCAGCCGGAGATGGCCACGCTGCCGCTCGAGGTGGTCAAGCGCACGGCGCGGCTCACGGCGCGCGTCGACGCCGCCACCCGCGAGGCGCTGACCGGCAGCGGCATTACGTACGCGGAGTTCGACGTCCTGGCGACCCTCCGCCGCGCGGGCAAGCCGTACCGCCTCACGCCCGGCAGGCTTGCCCAAGAGTCGATGCTCACCACGGGCGGCACCGCCAACATCGTGCAACGCCTGGCGGCCAAGGGCCTGGTGACCCGCGAGTCCCACCCGGACGACGGCCGCAGCTCCTGGGTCCGCCTGACCCCGGAGGGCCGCGCCAAGGCGGACGCGGTAGCCGCCGCTACGACGCGCGCGTACGGGGAGCTGTTCACGGCCGTGCCGGACACCGACCTCCGCCACCTGTCCGACACGCTCCGCAAGGTGCTCCTGGCCTTGGGAGACCATCCGCTCCCGGGGTGACCGCCGGGGCGGTTCGCCTTGGCCATCGGTTTCGCCTTGGCCATGGGGTTCACGCCTTGGCCACGGGGTTGCGGCCGCGCTACGGCCGGGCACCGGCTTGAGGCCGTGCCACGGCCGGGCACCGGCTTGAGGTCGCGCCACGGCTGGCCACCGGCTTGAGGCCGCGCTGCGGCCCGGCCTGGCTTGAGGTCACTCGGTGTCCGGGGCTTGGGTTGAGGTGGCGGTGCCGTGGCCTGGTAGCGGGGGCGAGGCTGTGCTGTGGAGCGGGGCCTTACGGTCGCGTCGCGGCGCGCCGCCTGGTCCTGGATCGAGGCAGCGCGGAGGGCTCCCGGCCCGGGGACTCCGGCACGGTCCCGGGGACCCGGCCCCGTCCGCGGGGACTAAGGCCGCGCCGTGGAGTCCGTGGCCCGGCCCGGGGTTTTGGGGCTGCGCTGTGGAGTCCTCTGGCCCGGCCCGGGACTAGGGCTGCGCTGTGGATTCCCGCGCCGGAGCCTGGGATCAAGGCCGCGCGGTGGAGTCCGGGCACGGGTTCGGGGATCAGGGCTGCGGCTCCCGGCTGGTCACCGTGGAGGTCTGGTCCGTGAGCGGGAGCCTCGCCGCCAGGTTTGGAGGCGCCGGGCTGAGGCCGCGCGACAGTCGCGTGAGGCGTGGCGTTTGTTCTTGGTCTTGGGTCCGGGGGCGGGACGGGTTGCGGGGGCGCACGGCTGAGGGCGGCAGCCTCGCGGCGCAGCCCTGAGGACGTCGAACCAAGGTCGCGGGAGGTCTGTCGCGCGGAGTGCGGCCTTTGGCCTTGGTTGCGCTATGGAGTCTGTTGCCGGGTCGGGGAGCTAGAAGGTGCGGATGGAGGCGAGGGTTCGGGGGGGTGGGGTTTGGGTGCTGCGGGGGGCTACTGCCGGTTCGCCGTCTACGAGGATGACCGAGATTCCGGGGAGGTCGCCTAGGGCGAAGGAGTCCAGGGCGTTGGTGGCGGTCGAGCCTTGGATGGGGCCGCAGATGACGAGGTCGGCGGGGTGGCCGGGGGTGAGGACGCCCGCGTTGACGTTGTGGGTGCGGGCGGTGTTGCACGTGGCGGCGGCTACGGCGGATACCGGGTCCAGGCCGCAGACCGAGGCCAGGAAGCAGATGTTGCGCATCATGCCGCGGGGGATCACGCCCGTGCCGCCGGGGGTGTCGGTGCCGAGGACCAGGCGGTCGAGCGCCCCCGTACGGGTCAGGTGCTCGGTGGCGACCATGGTGGCGCGGTAGTTCATCGAGCTGCACACCTCGACGGCGGAGCCGGGCAGGTCGTCGATGACGGCGCGGATCTCGTCGTCGGGCATCGGGATGGGGCCGCCGGAGATGTGCGCGATGACGTCGGGGGCGACCGCGGTGACCACCTCGTGGCCGGCGACGCGACTCGAACCGGATCGGGAGACGCCGCCCGAGTGCATCTTCACGACCATGCCGCGCTCGTGCGCCCACTTCACGTACTGCTGGGCCTCGCCGTCGCCGAGCCGCGACCAGTCGTAGAAGATGAACTTCAGGTGCCCGATGCCGGCCTCGGCCAGTTCGTCGAACCGCGCCTCGCTCATGCCGGGCACCAGCAGCACGGTGCCGACGGACGCCTTCATGCCGGACGGGCGCAGCCGCCCCGTCGTCTCCTTCGCCGTGACCGCGAGCGCCGTGACCAGCGACGGCGTGAGCTCGTCGAACGGCAGGCCGGGCACGTGCAGCTCGCCGGCGGAGACCATCGTGGTGGTGCCGCCGTGCAGGTAGTTGGTGATCCAGCCGATGGAGTTCTGCGCGGGCGTCCACTCGCCGAACGTGGGGTGGACGTGGCCGTCGACCAGGCCGGGAAGTACGGTCAGCCCGGCCGCGTCGATCACCCGGTCGGGGCGGGCGGCGTCGCCTCCGATGGCGGCGACCAGGCCGTCCTCGATCACCAGGGAGGTGTCGGCGATCGGCGCGGCGTCGGCGGGGCCGAGCACGAGGGTGCCGATGTTGGCCACCACGGTGGTTGTCACTTCGCCTCCGGTCGGATCGGGATGACTGCTCCGATCTATATACAGGATCCAATCCGTACGCAACAGTCGTCATCCGGCGCATCCCTGACCGAATCGTTAACACCGGCGCAACCTGGACCTCTTTCCACCAGCAAGATCCACTGTTAGCGTCGGCCTGGATCCGGGATCCAATCTGGAGGATGGATGATCAGCAAGGGTGTCGGGCTCTTCCCGACGGAGCCGCCGCGGGTGATGCGGGACTACGCGCACCTGGCCGACGGGCTCGGCTACGACAACGTGTGGTTCGGCGACTCACAGAACATCTGGCGCGAGTCGTCGGTGACCATGGGCGCCGCCGCGGTGGGCACCACGCGCGCGGTGTTCGGCACCGGCGTGACCAACGCCGTGACCCGGCACCGCTCCCTGCTCGCCTCCACGTGGGCGACGCTCTCGGAGCTGACCGACGGACGGGTCGCGCTCGGCATCGGCACCGGCGACTCCTCGCTGCGCACCATGGGCCTGAAGCCGCTGAAGCTGGCCGAGCTGGAGTCCGCGGTCGCCGAGCTGCGCGCGCTGTTCCGCGGCGAGGAGGTCCGCGAGCCGGACAGCGGCGCGTCGTACCACCTTAACTACCTGACCGAGCCGCGCGACATCCCGATCTACGTCGCCGCCTCGGCGCCGAAGATCCTGCGCATGGCCGGACGGATCGCCGACGGCGTGATCGTGCTGGTCGGCACGGCGCCGCAGTTCGTGAAGGCGGCGCTCGACACGGTCGAGGCCGGCGCCAAGGAGAGCGGCCGTACGCTCGACGACCTGCACATCGTGCTGTGGACGCCGACGGCCATCCGGGAGGACAGCGACGAGGCGCGCGACCTCGTGCGCGCGCAGGTCGCCCGGGTGGTGATCCGGCCGCTGCCCGCGGAGATCGCGGAGTCGGAGCAGGCCGCCGTCGACCGCATCCGCGAGACGTACGACTACTACCACCACATGGACACCGAGGCCGGCCACGCCGACCTGGTGACCAACGAGCTGGCCGACCTCTTCTCCCTGGCGGGCACGCCGGAGGAGTGCCGCGCCCGGCTGAAGGAGATCTCCGGCTTCGGCGTGGACCAGGTGGCGATCGTGCCGTTCGTACGGCCGGGCGAGAGCCGCGCGCCGACGATCCGTACGTTCGCCGAGCTCACGGACGATCTGTGAGCCTGCGGGAACCCGATCCGTACCCCCAGCCCGGCGACGACGTGCCGGGCGCACCGCCGCCGCTGCGCGGCACCCCCGCGCCGGCCCCGGCCACAAGCGCGTCCCCGGTCGTGCCGGCCGCCACCAGGTCGTACGGCGGCCGGATCGCCGCCGGTGCCGCGGCGGCGCTGGCGGTGCTCGCCGTCGTCGCGGTGGTCAGGCGGTTCCGCCGCCGTCGCGGTTGACCCTCGTCACTCAGGAGGCCCCCCAATGATCACGCTCCACCGGAATCGCGCCGCCCGTACGGTCGCGCTGTTGTCCCTCGTCGGCGCGCTCGGCGCGACCGCCGCATGCGGTGGTGGTACGCAGGGCGCGGGTGAGAAGGCCACCAAGCGGCTCCGCATCGCCGCGACCGGCGCGGACAGCCTGCCGTTCATGGCGATCCTGCAGGTCGCGATCGACAAGGGCTGGTTCAAGGCCAAGGGCCTCGACGTCTCGATCTACTCCGGCGGCGGGGGCGGCAACACGCTGCGGGTCGTCGGTACGGGCGACGCCGACATGGCCATCGCCGGCAACACGTCCGTGGTGCTCGCCGGGCAGCGCGCCGGGTCGCAGATCACGATCGTCGCGCCGTGGTTCCAGGTCAACGACTTCTACTGGATCGGTACGAAGGCCGGCGTGAACCCGGCGACCGCGAAGCTGGGCTTCTCCTCGGCGGGGTCGACCACCGAGCTGATCGTCAAGGCGCTGAAGAAGAAGATGCCCGGCATCTCGACGATCGGGGTCGGCGCGGAGGGCGACAACTGGGCGGCGGCGAAGTCCGGGCGCATCGACGCGGGCTGGGCCATGCACCCGTTCGTCACCCAGAAGCAGGAGTCCGACGGCGCGAAGACGCTGATCGCCGCGCGCGACCAGATCGGCGACTTCCCGGCCGACCTGGTGGCCGTCAACTCCGGCTACGCGGACGCCAACAAGTCCAACCTGACCTCGTTCTTCACGGTCGTCGACAAGATGTTCGGCTACGTACGGGACCAGCCGGACAAGGCGGCCACGGACATCGCGCCGCTGCTCAAGATCGACCCCAAGACGATGAAGAAGGCCCTCGCGGACACCCCGGCGATGGACACGGCGTACGGGCTGAAGGTCGACCCGGCCGGCCTGAAGAACCTCTCGAACCTCATGGTGCAGACGGGCCAGATCAAGAAGCCGGTGGACTGGTCCACCGCGCTCGACCAGTCGTACCTGCCGTCGGCCGACCGGGCGAAGCTGTGACCGGCGAGGACGCGCCGGCCGGCGGGGTGGCGCTGGCGGACGTACGGGTCGAGTTCGCGGCGCGCGACTCCGACGGGCCGGTCGTCGCGGTGGACGGCGTCACCCAGGAGATCCCCGCGCGCGGGTTCGTGTCCGTCGTGGGGCCGAGCGGCTGCGGGAAGTCGACGCTCCTTTCGGTGATCGCCGGGCTGCGTACGGCGACGTCCGGGAAGGTGGAGATCGGCGGCCGGACGGTGTCGGGCCCGGACCGCGACGTGGGCGTGATGTTCCAGGAGGACTCCACGCTGCCCTGGAAGAACGTCACCGACAACGTGCGGTTCCCGCTCCAGATCGCCCACGTGAGCCGTACGGAGCAGGCCGAACGCGCGCAGGACGCCATCGACCTCGTCGGGCTCGGCGGCTTCGAGCGGCGCTACCCGGCCGAGCTGTCCGGCGGCATGCGGCAGCGGGTCGCGCTGGCCCGGACGCTGGCGATGCGGCCGTCCGTGCTGCTCATGGACGAGCCGTTCGCGGCGCTGGACCAGCAGACGCGGCTGCTGCTCGGCGCCGAGGTGCGGCGCATCTGGGGCGAGACCCACCAGACGGTGCTGTTCGTGACGCACGACATCTCCGAGGCGATCCTGCTCTCCCAGCAGGTGTGGGTCATGTCGTACCGGCCCGGCACGATCATCGACGTCGTGGACGTGGACCTCCCCGAGGACCGCGACTCCGCCGTGGTCGCCACCCCCAGGTTCAACGAGCTGCAGAACCGCATCTGGGAGAGCCTGCGCACCGAGTCGATGCGCGGCTTCGCCCAGGAGAACCAGGTTCGGGCATGAGCGTGCGGGCACCCGAGGCGGCGTCCCGTACGGCCGGGCGCGCGGCCGCACGCAGACCGCGCGGGAGGCGGCGGCCCGGGAGCGGGCTGGCCAGCGCGGGCGCGACCGTCGCGCTGATCGTGATCGCCGGGGTCGTCGCCGAGGCGGGCGCGCGCGGCGGATGGTGGGCGCCGGACGTGCTGCCCGCGCCGTCGGACATCCTCCCGGCGACCGCGCAGATCGTCGGGTCCGCGGAGTTCTGGCCGGACGCGGTGCGCACCGGCATGGAGCTGGTGCTGTCCTGCGTGTTCGGGGTGGCCGCGGGGCTGCTCGTGGGCCTCGGGTTCTGGAAGGCGCCGGGCGTGGGGCGGGTGTTCGAGCCGTACCTGGTGTCGTTCTACGCGGTGCCGCTCGTGCTGTTCTATCCGATCTCGATCGTGCTGATCGGCATCAACCAGTGGTCGGTGATCGTGCTGGCGTCGGTCATGACGGCGATCCCGATGACGCTGAACACCTGGATGGGGCTGCGCGCGGTGCCGCCGGTGTACCTGAAGCTGGCCGCGTCGATCCGCTGCTCGCGCGCGCAGACGCTGTTCCGGGTGGCGCTCCCGGCCGCCGCGCCGTACGTCTTCGCCGGGCTGCGGCTCGGCGTCGTCTACGCGCTGATCGGCACCGTCGCGATGGAGTTCACCACCGCGCAGGCCGGGCTCGGCTACCAGATCCGCTACCTGTACGAGTCGTTCGACGCGGTCGGCATGTACGCGTACATCCTCGTGATCGTGGCGATATCCGTGCTGCTCACGGCGGTGCTGGAGATCGCCGAGCGGCTGCTGATGCGCAGGAGGAACGCATGAGCCTCACCGCCGCACGCCCGGCGCGCGGCGACGCGCGGATCCTCATCGGGTCCGTCGGCGTCGCGGTGGCCGCGGCGATCGTCTGGGAGATCGCGTCGCACCTCAGCTTCGTCATCCCCAAGCCGCTGGCCACGCTCGGCGCGCTCGGCCGCGACCTGACCGACCCCCGCTACCTCGCCGACCTGCGGGAGACGCTGCTCGCCGCGCTCGGCGCGTTCGCGGTGGCCACGTTCGGCGGCGGGCTCGTCGGGCTCGGGCTCGGCCTGTCGAAGGTCGCGCGCGTGGTGTTCGGGCCGTTCATCACGGTGCTGAACGGCGTGCCGAAGATCGTGCTGTACCCGGTGCTGCTCCCGGTGTTCCACCTCGGCTACGGGTCCAAGATCGTCATGGGCGTGCTGTTCGGGCTGTTCCCCGTGCTGATCAACGTGGCCACCGGCGTACGGGAGATCCCGGACGTCTACTGGCGGCTGGCCAGGTCCGTGCGCGCGAACCGGTGGCAGACGCTGACGCACATCCTGCTCCCGGCCATCCGCGGCCCCCTGCTCACCGGGCTGCGGCTCGCGGTGAGCCTGTCGCTGGTCGGCGTGGTGCTGTCGGAGTTCTTCGCCACCAAGCGCGGCCTCGGCCGGGTGGTCCTCCAGTCGTACTCCGGCGGCGACTACGCGGACATGATGTCCACGATCCTGCTGCTGATCGCGATCTCGTTCGTGCTGTCGCTGCTGCTGTGGCGGCTGGAGCGGAGGGTCAGGTGAGCGGCTGGGTCGGCGCGGCGGTCCGGCGCAGCGAGGACGCGCGGCTGCTCGCGGGCCGCGGCACGTACGTCGCCGACATGGCCGGCCGCGACACCCTGCACGCCGCGTTCGTCCGGTCGGACCGGCCGCACGCGCGGATCACCGTCGACGCGCGCGAGGCGCGCGCCGCGGCCGGCGTGGTGGCCGTGCACACCGGCGCCGACCTGGCCGGACGGGTGGGGCCCATCCCGATGCTGACCAAGCCCGACCCGGACTTCACCGCCGCCACCGGGTTCACGATGGTCGACCCCGCGCTGCCCTGCCTGGCCACCGACCGGGTGCGTTACGTGGGCGAGCCCGTCGCCGTGGTGGTCGCCGGGTCGCGGCACGCCGCCGAGGACGCCGCCGAACTGGTCGACGTGGCGTACGACCCGCTGGAACCCGTGCTCGACGCGGCGTCCGCGCTGGCCGCGCCGCCGCTGCACCCGCACCTCGACGCCAACCTGGCCGCGGAGATCACCTGCGCGTTCGGCGACGTCGCGGCCGGGCACGCGGGCGCCGCGGTGACCATCGAGCAGACGTACCGCATGGGGCGGCACGGCGGGGTGCCGCTGGAATGCCGCGGCGTGCTGGCCCGTACGGTCGGCGGACGGCTCGAGGTGTGGACGTCGTCGCAGATCCCGCACCAGGTGCGCACCGCGATCTGCGCGGCCACCGGATGGGACGCCGATTCCGTACGGGTGGCCGTGCCGGACGTCGGCGGCGGGTTCGGCACCAAGGCCAACGTGTACGGCGAGGAGATCGTCATCGCGTACGTGGCGCACGAGCTGGGCCGCGGCGTGCTGTGGGCCGAGGACCGCGCGGAGCACCTGGTCTCCGGCGCGCAGGGCCGCGACCAGACGCACCGCGCGCGGCTGTCCGTGGACGCCGACGGGCGCGTGCTCGCCTGGGAGGACGACTTCCTCATCGACCTGGGCGCGGGCAGCCTGTGGGCCGCGGGGATCATCGCGAACACCGCCATCCACCTGGCCGGGCCGTACCGCATCCCGGCGTTCCGCGCGCACGGCCGAGCGGCGTTCACCAACAAGACGATCGTGGCGCAGTACCGCGGCGCCGGACGGCCCGAGGCGTGCTTCGCGCTGGAGCGCAGCCTGGACCTCGCGGCGCGCGAGCTGGGCATCGACCCGGTGGAGATCCGGCGGCGCAACGTGCTGACCGCGGCGGACCTGCCGTACGCGCTGCCGCTGCCGTACCGCGACGGCGTGCCGATCAGCTACGACGGCGGCGACTTCGCGGCCTGCCTGGACGCCGCCGTGGAGCTCGTGCCGGAGGCCGAGGTGGCGCGGCTGCGCGCGGCCCACCCCGGGCTCGCCGTGGGCGCCGGCGTGGCCTGCTACGTCGAGGCGACCGGCCGCGGGCCGTTCGAGAGCGGCCGGGTGCGGTTGACGCCCGGCGGCGGGTTCGCGGTGGCCGCCGGGTCCGCGTCCGCCGGGCAGGGGCACGAGACGACGCTGGCGCAGGTGGCCGCCGACGCGCTGGGCGTACGGCCGGACGAGGTGGCCGTACGGGTCGGGGACACCGACGCGGTGCGCGAGGGCGTGGGCACGTTCGCCAGCAGGTCCGCGGTGCTGGCCGGGAACGCGGTGCACGAGGCGGCGGGGCGGCTGGCCGAGGAGGCGCGCGTCCGGGCCGCCGGGATGCTCGGCGTGGACGCGGAGAAGGTCGAGCCGGGTCCGGGCGGATTCGCGATCGCCGGCACCGAGACGGGGGTGACCTGGGCGGAGGTGGCCGCCGAGGGGCCGCTTGACGAGGTCGTGCTGTTCCGGCCGCCGACCGTGACCTGGACCATGGGGGCGCACGTCGCGGTGGTCGGGGTGGACGCCGAGACCGGCGTCACCGGGGTGCTCGCGTACGGCGTCGCGCACGAGGGAGGCGTGGAGATCAACCCGATGATCGTGGAGGGCCAGGTACGCGGGGGCGTCGCGCAGGGCATCGGGGGTGCGCTCCTGGAGGAGTACGCGTACGACCAGGACGGCCAGCCCGCGTCCACGACGTTCGCCGCGTACCTGCTGCCGGGCGCGTCCGAGGTCCCGGACGTCGCGGTCACCCACCGGATGGCGTGGACGGACCGCAACCCGCTGAACGTCCGCGGGGTGGGGGAGAGCGGCACGATCGCGGTCTACCCCGCGGTCGCGGCCGCGGTGGACGCCGCCCTGGGCACCACGGTCACCACCACCCCGATCACCCCACGCGATCTCGTACAGGCCCGGCGGGTGCCAAGTGCCGGGTACGCTCCCGTGGCCGCCGGGGGGTGTGCGTGAAGGCGTCCGCGTTCCGCTACGTACGGCCGCCGGACGTGGCGGGGGTGTTGCGGGCGATGCGGGACGATCCCGACGCGAAGGTGATCGCCGGGGGGCAGAGCCTGGTGCCGATGATGAACCTGCGGCTGGCGCGGCCCGGGGCGCTGATCGACATCGACCGGATGGACGGCCTCGCGCGCGTCTTCGAGGACGTCGACTCGCTGATCATCGGGGCGCTCGTCCGGCACCGGCGGCTGGAGCGCGACCCGCTGGTGGCCCGCCGTACGCCCCTGCTGCGTGAGGTCGCCCGGCACATCGGACACGTCGGCATCCGCAACCGCGGCACCCTCGGCGGCACCCTCGCCCACGCCGACCCGGCCGCCGAGTTGCCGCTCGCCATGGTCACGCTGAACGCCACCGTCCACGCCGAGTCACTGGACCGCGGCCGCCGCACCATCCCCGCCGCGGACTTCTTCACCTCCCTGTACACCACGGCCCTAGCCGAGGACGAGCTGGTCACCTGGGTACGGGTCCCCACCATGCCACCGCGCGCGGGCTGGGGCTTCGCAGAGTTCGCCCGCCGCCCAGGGGACTTCGCGATGGCGGGAGCGGCGGCGGTCATACACCTGGACGAGTCCGGCGCGGTCGTCCATGTCCGCGCCGCCCTAATGTCCATAGCCGACCGCCCCCTCCTGGTAGCCGACGGCCCCCTACCCCACCCAATCCCCGCCCTCTCCTCCCACCCCCCCGCAGGTGAGCGGGGCGTGGCGTCTCCTCACGCCGCCTCCCCTCTCCCCGGAGAGAAAGTCACGCCACCACACCGTGGAGGTGAGGGGGAGGGGGTTTCTCCTGACCCCGCCTCCCCTCTTCCTGGAGGTGGGGGGCCTGGGGCTCCTGCTCACCCCGCCTCCCCGCTTCCTGGAGGTGAGGGGGGCGGGATTCCTGCACACCCCCTCTCCCCGTTCCCCGGAGGGGGTGTCGCGTCGCCGCGCCTTGGGGGTGAGGGGGCCGGGGCTCCTGCTCACCCTGCCTCCCCGCTTCCCGGGGGTGAGGGGGACGGGGCTTCTCCGCACACAGTTCCCTCGCTCTCCGCAGAGCAAGGCGCGTCCCGGCCCCCCGGCGAGGGAGTCGCCTCCCCGCTCCCCGGAGGTGAGGGGGACGGGGCTCCTGCTCACTCCCTGTCCCCGCTTCCCGGGGAGGGGGCTGCGTCCACGCTCCCTGGCGGTGAGGGGGACGGGGCTCCTGCTCACTCCCCGTCCCCGCTTCCCGGGGAGGGTGCCGCGTCCATGCTTCCCGAGGGTGAGGGGGGCCGGGCTTCTCCATACCCCGCCTCCCCTCTGCCCGGAGGGGAAGTCGCGTCGCCGCGCCCTGGGGGTGAGGGGGACGGGGGTTCTCCCCACACAGTTCCCTCGCTCTCCGCAGAGCAAGGCGCATCTCGACTCCCCGGCGAGGGAGTCGCGTCCCCGCTTCCCGGGGGTGGGGGGTCTGGGGCTCCTGTTCACCCCGCCTCCTCGCTTCCCGGGGATGAGGGGGACGGGGCTTCTCCTCACCCCCTGTCCCCGCTTCCCGGGGAGGGGGCCGCGTCCACGCTTCCTGGGGGTGAGGGGTTGGGGGTTTCTCCTGACCCCGCCTCCCATCTGTCCGGGGAGGGAGTCGCGTCCACGCTTCCTGAGGGGGTTTCTTCTCACCCCGCCTCGCCTCTGCGCGGAGGGGGAGTCGCGTTGCCGCGCCTTGGCGGTGAGGGGGGCGGGGCTTCTGCTCACTCCCTCTCCCCGCGCACCGGGGATGGGGAGCAAGGGGTTTCTGCCCAGCCTCGCTCCCCGCGTTCCGGGGATGGGGGGCAGGGGGTTTCTCCTCAGGCCCGCCGGTCGCTCCCGGCGGAACAGGGGGGCCGGGCACGGCCTCTCGCCGTCGGTGTGGACGCGGACGGGGCTGGGGTCGCCTGGGATGAGGTGGCGGCGGTGTGGACGGACGGGATTGCTGTGGAGGATGGCTACACGCGGCATTTGGCGCGGGTGGCTTTGGGGCGGGCTTTGCGGGATGCGTATCTGCGGGCGGTTAGCGGGAGGGGGATGGGTGGCTGAGGTGGCTGTGGAGGCCGTGACCGTGCGGGTGCGGGTTAACGGGCGGGACGTCGTGGAGACGGTGGCGGCTCGGCTTGGGCTTGCGGATTTTCTGCGGGAGCGGTTGGGGCTGACCGGGACGCATCTTGGGTGTGAGCACGGGGTTTGCGGGGCCTGCTCGGTGTTGATGGACGGGGTCTCCGTGAGGGCCTGTCTGGTGTTCGCCGCGCAGGCGCACGGGCGGGAGGTGTGGACGGTCGAGGGACTGCACGACACGGGGCGCATCGCGGATCTTCAGGACGCGTTCGCCCGCAACCATGGCCTCCAGTGCGGCTACTGCACGCCCGGGTTCCTCGTCGCCGCGGCGGAGTACCTGGATGAGGGCGGCGCGCCGGATGAGGACGCGATCCGCGAGGCGCTGTCCGGCAACATCTGCCGCTGCACCGGCTACCAGGGCATCATCGCGGCCGTCGCCGAGACCGCCCGCGCCCGTCGCGGCTAAGGCCGCAGGACCGCGCCACCCGCCGCGGCTAGGGCCGCAGCACCGCGCCGCCCGTCGCCGCTAGGGCCGCAGCACCGGGCGGAGTTGGTCGAGGGTGTGTTGGCGGTGTTTGTTGAGGAGTTTGACCAGGCTGGACGCGTCTCGGGCGCGGGCGGCCTCGAAGATCTCGGTGTGTTCCTCGTACGAGCCCTCGCGGCCGTGGCGGTCGGCGTGGCGGAGGGACTGGTAGGCCTCGGAGGAGTCCCAGAGCTGGCGCAGGACGCGGAGCAGGCGGGGCATGGCCGAGGGCTCGAACACGCAGAAGTGGAATCGGCGGTGGGCGATGTTCAGCGCGCCCACGTCGTCGGCCGCGGCGGCCATCTCCTCCAGCGCCGCGGACATCCGCGCGACGTCGTCGTCGCCGAACACCTTCATGGACCGGCGTACAGCCTCGGTCTCCAGAAGCTCCCGCAGCCGCTTGATCTCCTGGAGGTCGTCGAAGTCGAGCTTCGCGACCGCGTAACCGGTGTGCGGCGTGTGCGTGACCTGGCCCTCGCCCTCCAGGATGCGCAGCGCCTCGCGCACCGGCACCCGGCTGACGCCGAGCCGCGTGGCCAGCGCCTCCTGCGCGAGCTGCGCGCCCGGCGGCAGCTCCCCGTGGCGGATCATGCGCCGCAGCTCGGACAGGACGGCCTGCATCGCCGTGGGCGGTCGCTGATACTGGCCGATGGTCACATGTCTCCGTACGTCGTCTTCCGCAGATTTGATCCAGGATCCACTCTAGGGGCCCGGCGGCCGGCCGCGGACGCCGTGTGCGTCCGGCTCCGGCCGCGCGAGGTAAGTGTGCGGTGATATTCTCCGCTGCGCGATCTTCGTACCCGATGTCCCCGACCGTGAAGAGGTGGCCGGAGGATGCCGCGGCGCTTCGCTTCCCCGCGCGACCGTACCGACGGCGGCGGCAAGACCATCGAGTACATCGCGCTCGGAATGCTGGCCGTGGTCATCGTGGCCGGGCTCGCCGTGGGCGGCGTCGGGGCGCGGCTCGGCGACGCGGTGCGGAATACGGTCTGCGCGGTGGTCTCCGGCGGGCGCGACTGCCCGCGTACGGGCACCCCCCAGGCGCGGGGCACGGCACCGCCCGGCCGTACGGGGAGCCACGCCGGATCCGCGGACCAGTGGATCGTCCCCCTCGACCGGCTGCCCGTGCCGAAGCCGAAGAAGAAGGGCGAGCGCCGCGGCGAGCTCGGCGAGTGGAAGCCGCGCAAGGACGAGCCGTGGTTCGAGTTCCGCGACCGCGGCGACTTCACCTGGGACTGCGGCATCGCCGGCGACGTCGCCTGCAAGATCGGCGGCGGCTTCGCCCAGGGCGGCAAGGACCTCTTCGACGGCGTCGCCTCCGCCGGCTGCCTCCTCCATCTCTGCTCCCATTCCGGCTTCAAATCCACCTGGGGCGACACGCTCCAGATGTTCAAGCAGAACCCGCTCACCACCGCATCGCAGATGTGGAAGGGGTTCAGCAAGCCGTTCGTCGACAACTGGCGGAACGGCGGCCCAGGGAAGGCCATTGCGTACGGGATGCCGGCCGCGCTTGGCGGGCTGTTGAAGCCGTTCAAGCTGCTCCGCGCCGGGCGCGACGCCGCGAAGGCGGAGAAGGCCGAGAAGGCGGCGAAGCGCCTGAAGGGCCACGCGCCGCGGCACCGCGCGCCCACCTCACCCCGCACGGACCGGGCGCGCGCCCGGCAGGCCGCCGAGTCGGGCGACATCGCCGGCGCCGACAAGGCGATCGCGTCGCTGCGCAAGCGGTTCGCCGACGCCAAGAGGTCCGACCGGAGCGCCGGGTGCCCGGTGGCGCTGCCGTACGCGCACCGCCGTACGCCGGTCGCGCACGCCGCGTTCGCCGCGCTGCCCGCCGACCCGGAGCCGGGCGACTGCGGCGCGGTGTCCCGGCTGGCGCGTGAGCTGGGCTTCAACGGCGAGGCCGAGATCCAGCGGATGCTCGACACCGAGAATGCGCGCCGCGACTTCTTCGCCTCGCCGCGCGGCGCCGCCGCCCGCCGCGCGCTGGCGAAGCTGGAGGGCCTCACGAAGGAGTCGGACGGCCTGGCCGACTCCGGGTCCGTACGCAAGGCGAAGGCGCGCGCGTCGGACGCCCACAAGATCGCCAAGGGCCTGCGCGCCCGCGCCCGCAAGGAGAAGGACCCGAAGCGGAAGGCGATCCTCGGCGACGCGGCCACGACCGCGGAGGCGCTCGCCGCGCACGTCGCCGACAACGCCCGCACGGCCGCGGTCGTGCACCGGATCGACACGCTCCCGTACAACAGGTACGACCGGGAGGCGCACGGGCAGCCTCCGGTCCGCGAGCTGTACCACCGGCTGCGGCCCGTCATCGACTACGACGGCGTGGGCGCCTCGTACGTCGACGACGTGAACCCCACCGCCGACGGCCGCCCGCTGCTGCGCGTCGACCGTTCGCGGTTCAACAGCGACGCCGAGCTCACCGCGAACGTCATCCACACGGTCGTGCTCAACGAGAACGGCTACTTCCGCAAGGGCCCCGGCGGGCTGCGCAGGGTCAGCGGCTTCTACTGGAACCCCGACCACCCGCGGCCCCGCGACCGTGCCTCGTACGCGGCCCACTCGCTGGACGTCCACGAGAAGGCCTACATGCCGGCCGTACGCGAGCTGTGGGAGCAGGACGCCGACCCGGTCACCGTCGCCGACCCCGTCATGCGCGAGGTGTACACGCGGGCGCGGGCGGCGGCGAAGAAGAAGATGGCCGACTCCGGGATGCGCGACTCGACGGGGCACAGGCTGAAGCCGAAGGACGTCACATCCCTGCAGGACGACGGGTTCCGCGACGGCATCACGGCCGCGATGCACACGCCCATGGACGACCTCGGCGGCCGGTCCCCGTACCAGGTGGCGCTGGACGAGTACGACTCGGTCGTGCCGCCGCACGGGAACTGAGCCGTGGCCGGAACCGGGACCCGGACGACCGTCGTGGCCGCGCCGGGCTAGTGGTGGAAGCCCGTACGGGCGGCGGCGTCGCCGGGGCCGTCGCGGAGCGTCTTCAGCGCGCGCCGCATGTCCTCGGCGAGCAGCTCGATCTTGTCGCGGCCGGTGCCGTGGCGGATCAGCACCCGCTGGATCGTGGTGTCCTGCCGGTTCGCCGGGAGCGGGTACGACGGCACCTGCCAGCCGCGCATGCGCAACTGGTCGGACAGGTCGTACAGCGCGAACGGCGCGTTCGGGTCGGTGAGCTTGTACGACACGGCGGGCAGCGCGCCCTCGCCGGTGTACAGCAGCGTGAACGGGCCCATCTCGCGCACCTTGTCCGCCAGGAACCGCGCGGTGTCGGCGCACGCCTGCTGCACGCGGCGGTACCCCTCGCGGCCGAGCCGCAGCATGATGTAGTACTGCGCGACCACCTCGCCGCCGGGACGGGAGAAGTTGAGCGCGAACGTGGGCATGTCGCCGCCGAGGTAGTTCACCCGGAAGACCAGCTCCTCGGGCAGCAGGTCGGCGGAGCGCCACACGATCCAGCCGACGCCGAGCGGCGCCAGCCCGTACTTGTGGCCGGAGGAGTTGATCGACGCGACCCGGTCGACCCGGAAGTCCCATTCGAGGTCGCGCTGGATGAACGGGGCGATGAACCCGCCGCTCGCCGCGTCCACATGGATGGGGACGTCGATCCCGGTGTCCTTCTGGATCGCGTCAAGCGCCGCGGACAGCTCGGCGACGGGCTCGTAGTCGCAGGTGAACGTGACGCCGAGGATCGCGACGACGCCGATCGTGTTCTCGTCCACGTAGTCGCGCAACTGGTGCGGGCGCAGCCCGGTGGCGCCCTCCTCCAGCGGCACCTGCCGCAGCTCGACGTCGAAGTAGCGGGCGAACTTCTCCCAGCAGACCTGCACCGGGCCGCACACCAGGTTCGGCCGGTCGGCCGGCTTGCCCGCGGCCTCGCGCGCCTTGCGCCAGCGGTGCTTCAGCGCCAGCCCGCCCAGCATCGCCGCCTCGCTCGACCCGGTCGTCGAGCAGCCCATGGTGTCCGCGCCGCGCGGTGAGTTCCACAGGTCGGCGAGCATGTGGACGCACCGCGACTCGATCTCCGCCGTCTGCGGGTACTCGTCCTTGTCGATCATGTTCTTGTCGACGCAGTCGTCCATCAGCCGGCGCACCTCGTCGTCGACCCAGGTCGTGCAGAACGTCGCGAGGTTCTGCGAGGAGTTGCCGTCGAGCGCCAGCTCCGCGCGGACCAGGGCGTACGCCGTACGGGGGTCGGACGGGTTCTCCGGCACCCGGAACTTGGGCAGCACCTCCTCGCTCAGGTGCGAGCTGAAGATGTCGTCGTAGGTGTCATCGCGTGACGCGTCCACTCGGTGCAGTGCCATCGGTTACCTCCGAGACGGCCGGTACCCCCGTCCCGTCTTCGGAAAAAGCGGGCTTCGCGCGGCGCACGAGCAGGATGCCGATGAGGGAGATTAGCGCGGCGAACGCGAGCCACGCGCCGGGCATCGCCTTCTGCCCGCCGGTGACGTGGATGAGGCCGGTGGAGATCGCCGGGGTGAAGCCGCCGAAGATCGCCTGGGCCAGGCTGTACGCCAGCGCGAACCCGGTCGCGCGCACGGTCGCCGGCATGATCTCGGTCAGCGTGACGACCATCGCGCCCTGGTAGCCGCCGTACAGGAACGAAAGCCACAGCAGGACGAGCAGCAGCCGGGTGAACGACGGCGCCGCGGTCAGCCACGTCATCACCGGGTACGCGGTGACCGCGGTGAGCCCGGCCGCGCCGGCCAGCAGCGGCACCCGGCCGAAGCGGTCGGACAGCGCGCCGACGACCGGGATCCAGATCAGGTTCGAGACGCCCACGCAGACCGTGACGATGAAGCTGTCGAGGTACGTCAGCCCGAGCTCGTGCTCGCCGAACGTCGGCGTGTACGTCGTGATCAGGTAGAACATCACGCTGGTCAGCGTCACGAGGAGCACCGCGTTGAGCACGACCGGCCAGGACTTCAGCACGGTCCGGTACACCTCGCGCAGCCCGGGGCGGCGCGCGGCCGTACGGGCCGTGAAGGTCTCCGTCTCGTGCAGGCCGCGGCGGATCCAGAACAGGAACGGCACGATCAGCGAGCCGACCAGGAACGGTACGCGCCAGCCCCACGACGCGGTCTGCTCGGGGGTGAGCGTGATGCTGAGGATCACGCCGACGACCGCCGCGAAGATCACCGACACCTGCTGGCTCGCCGACTGCCAGCTCACGAAGAAGCCGCGGCGGCCTGGCGTGGCGATCTCGGCGAGGTAGACGGACACGCCGCTGGACTCCGCGCCGGCGGAGAACCCCTGGAGCAGCCGCCCGAGCAGGACGAGCAGCGGCGCGGCCACGCCGATCGCGGCGTATCCGGGGGTGACTGCCATGATCACGACGCCGACCGACATCAGCGCCAGGCTGAGGATGAGCCCGGCGCGGCGGCCGTGCCGGTCGATGTACGCGCCGAGGACGATCGCGCCGAGCGGGCGCATGAGGAACCCGGCGCCGAACGTGCCGAGCGACAGCATCAGCGACACGAACTTGTTGTCGCTGGGGAAGATCACGCCCGCGATGGCGGCGGCGTAGAAGCCGTAGACGGAGAAGTCGTACATCTCCAGGAAGTTGCCGAGCACCACTCTGAGCACGGCGCGGCCTTGTCGGGCGCGCGGTTCCCGGTTCATGACGACCCTCCGATGTTCTACATAATGGAACGGTGTACCGTGATACAGAACATTGGAGCAAAGCAACCGATCGCCCGTCAATGGTGGGGGCAATGGACACCACGCTCGTCAAAGGACTCACGGTGCTGGAAGCCCTGGCGCACAGCCCGGCGCCGCGCGGCGTGTCGGACCTCGCGCGCGAGCTCGACCTGACCAAGAGCAACGTCCACCGCACGCTCCAGACCCTCATCGCGGCGGGCTACGTACGCGCCGGCGACCGTCCGGGCACGTACGCCTGCTCGCTGAAGCTGTTCGAGCTGGCCAGCTCGCTCATCGCGCGGGTCGACGTACGGCAGTGCGCCGAGCCGTCCATGGCCGCGCTCGCCGACGCCACCCGGGAGACCGTCCACCTGTCCGTGCTCGACGCCGAGCGCGCGACGCCCGAGGTCATCTACCTGCACAAGATCGAGAGCCCGGAGCCGGTGCGCGCGTACTCCGCGATCGGCGGCCGCGCCCCGGCGCACTGCGTGGCGTCCGGCAAGGCGCTGCTGGCGTACCAGGGCGACGCGTTCGTGGCGGACCTGCCCGAGACGCTGCCCGGCTTCACCCCGCGCTCGCTCACCACGCGCGACGCGCTGCGCACCGAGATCACCGCGATCCGCCGCCGCGGCTACGCCGTCAACCAGGGCGAATGGCGCGCCTCCGTGTGCGGGCTCGCGGCGATCATCCTCGACGCGGGCCGCCGCCCGGTGGCCTCGATCGGCATCTCGGGGCCGGTGGACCGGCTGCGCCCGACCGTGCTGCGCCGCCACCGCGACGTCGTGGTCGAGGCGGCGCGCGAGATCTCCGCGGCGCTCGGCTGCGCGGAGTACACCCCCGTACGCGAGCAAGGAGGAGCACGTACGTGAGCCACCCCCTGACCGGTCTGCGGGTCGTCGAGTTCTGCAACGTGGCCGCCGGCCCGTTCTGCGGAATGCTGCTCGCCGACATGGGCGCCGACGTGATCAAGGTCGAGCGCCCGGACGGCGGTGACACCCTGCGGCAGTGGCCGCCGCTGACCGACGGCTACAGCGAGAACTTCGCGTCGCTGAACCGCAACAAGCGGTCGGTGGCGCTGGACCTCAAGGACCCCGCGGACCTGCGTCGCGCCGACGACCTCGTCATGTCCGCCGACATCGTGGTCGAGAACAACCGCACGGGCGTGATGTCCCGGCTCGGGCTCGGCTACGCGGCGTTCCGGGAGCGCCATCCGGCGCTGGTGTACTGCTCGATCTCGGCGTACGGGCAGGAGGGCCCGCGCGCGCACGAGGCCGGGTTCGACCTCACCATGCAGGCGATGAGCGGCATCATGTCGGTGACCGGCGAGCCCGGCGGCGACCCGGTGAAGTGCGGTGTGCCGATCTCGGACTTCTGCACCGGCCTGTACGCCGCGTTCGCGGTGGTCAGCGCGATCCTGGAAGTCCGCCGCACGGGCCGGGGCGCGCACGTCGACGCCTCCATGCTCGGCTCCTCGCTCGCGGTGGCGGCCCTGCAGACCAGCCAGTACTTCGGCTCGGGCGCCGACCCGCGCAAGCTCGGCTCCGCGCACCCCCGCAACGCTCCGTACCAGGCGTTCCGCGCCGCCGACGGCCACTTCGCGATGGCCGCGGGCACCCAGGCGCTCTGGGAGTCGGCCTGCGCCGCGATCGAACGCCCCGAGCTCGCCGACGACCCGCGCTTCGCCACGACCGCCGACCGCGCCGCCAACCAGGACGAGCTGCGGCAGCTCCTGGAGACCGCGTTCGCCGACCGTACGCGCGCCGACCTGATCACGCTGTTCCGCCGGGCGGGCGTGGCGTGCGCGCCCATCAACGGCTACTCCGAGATCCTCGCCGACCCCCAGGTGGGCCACATGTCGTGGATCCAGGAGATCACGCTGCCCAACGGCAGCGGCACCCGTACGTTCGCGTCGCCGCTGCGCTTCAACGGCGAGGGCTTCCCGATCCGCCGCGACCCCCCGGCGCTCGGCGCGCACACCGAGGAGGTCCTCGCGGCGCTGCCCGAACGCGCGGCCCGGGAAGGGGGTGCGCCCCCCGCATCCCCTTCCCGCACCCCCCACGAGGGCGCGGCGCATGAGTGAGGGGCTGTGCGCCGCGCGCGACGGCGCGGTGCTGACGCTCACGCTGAACCGCCCGGAGAAGCGCAACGCGCTGTCCGCGCCGCTGGTGGAGGCGCTGCTCGACCGGGTGGCCGCCGCGTACGACGACGGCACGCGGCTGGTCGTGTTCCGCGGCGAAGGCCGCAACTTCTCCGCCGGGTTCGACTTCGGCGACCTCGACGACGTCTCCGACGCCGACCTGCTGCGCCGGTTCGTGCGCATCGAGGAGCTGC
Organism: Streptosporangiaceae bacterium; assembly: GCA_036502625.1. GTDB lineage: Bacteria > Actinomycetota > Actinomycetes > Streptosporangiales > Streptosporangiaceae > DASXYG01. The sequence continues at coordinate 60,009 of DASXYG010000140.1, read as the reverse complement.
TCCAGGCCGTCCACCACGCGCCGTACGACACCCTCGCCCTGGCGCACGGGCGCACCTTCGGCGCGGGCGCCGACCTGGTCTGCGCGTGCGCCCGCCGCGTCGCCGCGCCGGACTCCGCGTTCCTGCTGCCCGGCCTGCGGTTCGGGCTGGTGCTCGGCACCCGCCGGTTCGCCGCGCGGGTGGGCGCCGGCGAGGCGCGGCGGCTGCTGGGCGACGGCGTCACGTTCGACGCCGCCCACGCCCGCGCGATCGGCTTTCTTACGGACCTGGCGGCCGCGGACGACTGGGACGCGTACGCCGCCGCCACCCTGGCCGCCGCGACCGGCCTCGGCGCGGCCGCGCGCGCCGACCTGAACCGCGCGACCACACCCGACACCCGCGACCGCGACCTGGCCGATCTCGTACGGTCGGCCGCGCGGCCGGGGCTGAAACAGCGCATCCAGCACTATCGGAAGGGAGGGGCGGCGTGACCGGAACCTTCGTGTCCCTGTCCGAGCTCGCGGCCCGGGTCAAGGACGGCGACTCCATCGCGCTGGGCGGCAGCTTCCTGCACCGCGGCCCGTTCGCGCTGGTACGCGAGCTGATCCGGCAGGGCAGGACGGACCTGGAGATCATCAAGCAGTCGCCCGGCTACGACATCGACGCGCTGTGCCGGGCCGGCGCCGTGGGCCGCGCGCGTACGGGCATCGTCGCGATGGAGGGCAACTTCGGGCTGGCGCCGTACTACCGGAAGGCCATCGAGACGAAGGCCGCCGAGTTGGAGGAGCACGCCTGCGCGACGCTCACCGCCGGGCTGCGCGCCGCCGCGTTCGGTGTGCCGTTCCAGCCGGTCGGCGGGCTCGACGGGTCGGCGCTTCCGGAGCTGAACGGCTGGGCGCGCATCGACGACCCGTACGGCAGCGGGCGCGGCGCGTACGTCATCCCGGCGATCACCCCCGACTACGCGATCATCCACGCGCCCGAGGTCAGCCCGAACGGCGACGTCCGGGTGCTCGGCACGCCGCACTGGGACCGGATCATGACGCGGGCCGCGAAGAAGGTGCTGGTCGTCGCCGAGCGGGTGGCGCCGCTGGAGAGCTTCCAGGAGCGGCCGGAGATCACGCTCGTGCCGGGGTTCATGGTCGACGCGGTCGCGGTCGTGCCCGGCGGCGCCTGGCCGGGCTCCTGCTTCCCCGACTACGAGATCGACTACCCCGCGGTGGAGCGCTACCTCACCGACACTGACGAGGCGTTCGCCGCGCACCTCGCGGCGGCGCCCGAGGCAGAGGAGGCCGTCCGTGGTTGAGCCGTGGTCCCCGTTCGCGTACCTGGTCACGAACCTGGCCCGGTTCGTGCGCCCGCGCGAGGTGACGTTCTCCGGGGTGAACTCGTCGCTGCCGATGCTGGCGTGCATGCTGGCCAAGCGCGCGTACGACTTCGCGTTCACGTACATCAACGTGGCGGGCGGCGTGGACCCCGAGCCGTCCTCGGTGCCGATCTCCAGCTCCGATCCGGTGCTGGCGGAGAAGTCCGCGGCGATCTTCGCCAACGAGGACTTCTACGACCTGTGCACGCGCGGGCGCATGGACCTCTGCTTCCTCGGCGCCGCGCAGATCGACGGCCGCGGGCGGACGAACGTGTCGGCCATCGGCGACTGGCACGACCCGAAGGTGCGGCTGCCCGGCGGTGGCGGCGGCGCGGTGATGCTGCCGACCGCGCGCCGCTCCTGCACGTGGCGCACCGAGCACTCGACGCGGACGCTCGTCGAGACGCTCGACTTCGTGACGGCGTCCGGCGGCCCGGCGCACGGCGGCATGTACGGCGTGGTCACGCCGATCGCGGTGTTCGTGCACGACGGCGACCGCCTCGCCCTCGACTCCTGGCACCCGGACACCACGGTCGACGAGGTGGTGTCCCGTACCGGGTTCGCGGTGGACACCTCGCGCGCGCACCCGACGGCGCCGCCCACGGACGCCGAGCGCGCCGCGCTGCGCGCCCTGGACCCGGACGGCGCGTTCGAGCGGGACACCAAGATCCGTTCCTGACGTGAGGGGTGGCATGTTCGACACCGAGGCGGCGCTGCCCGGCGTGCTGCGCGACGCCCTCGACGCGCACGCGCGCGCCGGGCGCACGGCGTTCACCGGCCCGGACGGGCCCGTGACGTACGCGGAGCTCGCCCGGCTGGTCGACGCGTACGCCGCAGGAGCGCGCGACGTGCGCCGGGGCGAGTTGGTGGGGCTGGCCGGGCGCAAGGGCGTGCCGCTGGTCGCGGCGTTCCTCGGGGTGCAGGCGGCGGGCGGCTGCCCGTCCGTCGTGGAGCCGCGTCTCGGCGCGGACGCGCTGGCCGAGCGGTTCGCGTCCGTCGGGCTGCGCCGGGTGTTCGGCGTGGACGACGCGCTGGACGACCTGCGCGGCCTCGCCGAACACGGCATCGCCGTCTCCGACCTGCGGCCCGGCGGCGGGCCCGCGCCCCGGCCGGAGCTGGACCCCGGCGACCGGGCCATGCTGCTGTTCACCTCGGGCAGCACCGGCGGGTCCAAGGGCGTCCTGCTGTCGCACCGGAACCTGCTGGTCAACGCGGCCGGGGTGGTGGAGCGCACCGGGGTGACGCCGGACGACCGGCTGCTGCACGTCATGCCGCTGCACCACACGAACGGCGTGAACAACCAGGTCATCGCGCCGCTGCTGGCCGGCGCCACGATCGCGCTGCTGCCCCGGTTCCGCGCCGAGGAGGTGCCGGACGCGCTGCGGGCGTACGACGTCACGTACATGACGGGCGTGCCCACGATGTACGCGCGGGTGCTGGCCGCGGCCGGTGACGCGCCGATCGCGGTGCCGTCCGGGCTGCGGTTCCTGCGCTGCGGCTCCGCGCCGATCACCGAGGCCCGCCACCGCGCGGTCGAGGACGCGTTCGGGGTGCCGCTGGTCGTGTCGTACGGGCTGTCCGAGGCGACCTGCACGTCCGCGATGAACCCGCCGGGCGCGCGGCGGATCGGCTCGGTCGGAACCGTGCTGCCCGGCCAGGAGATCGGCCTGTTCACGCCCGGCGGTACGGACCGGGTGCCGGCGGGCGCGGCCGGCGAGGTGCGCATCGGCGGGCCCGCCGTGATGCTCGGCTACCTCGGCGACGGCGCCGGGAGCCCCGTGGTGGAAGGTCGGCTGGCCACCGGCGACCTCGGCCGGCTGGACGACGGCTACCTCACGATCACCGGCCGCATCAAGGACGTCATCATCCGCGGCGGCGAGAACATCGCCCCGGCGGCGATCGAGTCCGTCCTGGCCACCCATCCGGCCGTACGCGAGTGCTGCGTGGTGGGCCGCCCGGACGCCGACCTGGGCGAGGTCCCCGTCGCCTTCGTGACGGTCGCGCCCGGGGGTGCGCCGCCCACCGAGCCCGCCCTCCAGTCGCTGGTGCGCGACCGGCTGGCGCGTGCGTACGTCCCGGCCTCGATCACGTTCCTCGACGCGCTCCCGGTCAACGGCGTCGGGAAGATCGACCGGCGGCGCCTGGCCTCTTTCTCCCGCCGATGATCGGGTTCACCATGGGGTGGGTCCGTACGTAAGCGCGTGGCGACGGAAGGGGTCGGGTGTGGGGCTGGCGCCGGAGGCTCAGGAGTACCTGCGGATGACGGGCGCGAACGAGCGTCCGCCGCGGCGGACGATCACCGTGGCGGAGAACCGGGCCGGGCACGCGCTGGCCGTGCGGTACCAGGGGGACCCGGTGCCGCTGCCCGTGGTGCGCGACGGCGTGGTGCCGGGGCCGGGCGGCGACGTGCCGGTCCGGATGTACCGGCCGGACGCGGACGGGCCCCTGCCGGTGCTGGTCTACCTGCACGGCGGCGGGTGGGTGCTGGGCAGCCTGGAGACCTGCGACCGTACGTGCCGCAACCTCGCGGCGCTCACCGGGTGCGCGGTCGTGTCCGTCGACTACCGGCTGGCGCCGGAGCACCCGTTCCCCGCGGCGCTCGACGACGCGCGCGCGGTCGTCCACCACCTCGCCGCGAACCCGGAGGCGTACGGCGTGGACGCCGGGCGGATCGCGGTCGGCGGCGACAGCGCGGGCGGCAACCTCAGCGCGGTGCTGGCACAGGAGAGCAGGCGCACGGGACCGCCGCTGCGGCACCAGCTCCTGATCTACCCGGTGTGCGACACCGAGACCGGCGGCGACGGCAGCTACCGCGCGTACGCCGCCGGCTTCTCGATGACCCGCGACGACATGCTCTACTACCTCGACGCTTACCTGGCCGGGCAGGATCCCGCCGATGTCCGCGTGGCCCCTGCGCGGGAGCCCGATCTCGCGGGGCTGCCGTCCGCCACGGTCATCACCGCCGAGTGCGACGTCCTGAGGGACGAAGGTGAGCGGTACGCACACGCCATGTCCGAGGCGGGCGTACGGGTGACACACCGCCGCTACGCAGGCATGTTCCACCCCTTCTTCCCGTTGCTCGGCACCTTCGAGCAGTCCCGCGAGGCCCAGCGATTCGCCGCGGAGGAGCTCCGCACGGCGTTCACGTAGGGGGTCGCCTGGTTCCTGGGGGCGAGCCGCGGCTGCCGCGGCGCCGTGCTGTCGCTGGTGTGGGGTTGGGGTGGGGGCGCCCCGGGCCGCGTGACAAAGGCCGCGCTGTCGCGCGACTGTTTGTCCGCGTCCTTGGGTGAGCGTCCTCGGGGTTGGGCCGCGGGGCTGTCGCTCGTGCTCGGGTGGTTCGGGTGGTGGGGTGAGGGTGCCCCCGGAGCGCGTGGCAAAGGCCGCGCTGCCGCGCGACTGTTTTCCCGCGCCCTTCGCTAGGCGTTCTCGGGGTTGGGCCGCGGGGGCTTCGCCCTTGGCGGGGCGTGCTCGGGGTTTCTCTGGGGTGTGTGGGTTCTGGGTGTGGGGGCGTCCGGGGTCGTGAGAAAGGCCGCGCTGCGCGCGACTGTTTGTCCGCGTCCTGGGGTGAGCGTCCTTCGGGTTGGGTCGCGGGGCTTCGCCCTTGGCCGGGCGGGCGCGGGGTTCTCTGGGGTGTGCCGGGCGGGGCCTTGGGGGCGCGCGGGTGCGTGGGTTGGGGCGCCTCGGGTCGCGTGGCAAAGGCCGCGCTGTCGCGCGACTGATTTTCCGCGTCCTTGGGTGAGCGTTTTCGGGGTTGGGCCGCGGGGGCTTCGCCCTTGGGTGAGCGTTCTCGGGGTTTCTCTGGGGTGTGCGGGTTCTGGGTGTGGGGGCGTCCGGGGTCGTGAGAAAGGCCGCGCTGTCGCGCGACTGTTTGTCCGCGTCCTGGGGTGAGCGTCCTTCGGGTTGGGCCGCGGGGCTTCGCCCTTGGCTGGGCGGGTTCGTGGTGCTGTGGGTGGGCGTTCTTGGGTGGGTGGCGTGCCGGGCGGGGCCTTGGGGGCGTGCGGGTGCGTGGGTTGGGGGCGCCTCGGGGTCGCGTGGCAAAGGCCGCGCTGTCGCGCGACTGATTTCCCGCGGTCTTGCCTGGGTGTTCTTGGGGTTGGGTCGCGGGGCGGTCGCTCTTGTGTGGCTGGTTCGGGTGGTCGGGGGTGGCGGGGCGGGGGTTGGGGTTGCGCGGGGGATTGGGGTGGGGGTGCCCCGAGCTGTGGTGGACGGCGTCTCGGCTCGGGGGTGGGCCGTGCGGAGAAGGGTTGACGCGGGTCCGGATAATCGGGACATGGGGAACTTGGGCGAACTCGGCAAGGCGGCGCGCGACCGGCATTTCGGCGACCTCGGCGACCTGGCATACCTGAACTCCGCGTCTATGGGGGTGCCGCCGGCATCCGCGGTGGAGGCGTTGCGGGCGGAGGTTGCGCAGTGGGCTTCTGGGCGGGGGGACTTCGGGCGGTGGGAGGGGATCGCGGAGCGGGCGCGGGAGCGGGTGGCTCCCCTGTTCGGGCTTGAGGCGCGTGACGTGGCGTTGCTTCCCTCGTACAGCGTGGCCGCGTCGCTGATCGCGCGGGCGCTGCCGGAGGCGACCGTCGTGGTGCCGGAGGAGGAGTTCCGGTCCAACCTGATGCCGTGGCTGGACGGGCGCGAACGGGTGCGGCTGGTGCCCGCGCCCGCGACGACCGACGCGATCTGCGCGGCCATCGACGGCGACACCGGGCTCGTCGCCGTCTCCAGCGTGCAGTCGGCGACCGGGCTGCGCGTCGACCTGCCGCGGCTCGTCGCGCACGCGCATGCCAACGGCGCCCTGGTGCACGTCGACGCCAGCCAGTCGCTCGGCGTGGACACGACCCTCGCCACCTGCGGCGCCGACTTCATCGGGTCGGTGGCCTACAAGTGGATCCTCGGCTCGCGCGGCGCCGGGTTCCTTGCCGTACGCCCGGAGCACCGCGGGTCCTACGCCCCGGCCGTGCTCAGCCCGAGCGCCGCGACCGACTTCGCCGACGGCGCCTTCTACGGCGCCGACTACACCCTCTGGGCGGACGCCCGCCGGTTCGACCAGCCGCAGGCGTGGTTCCCGTGGATCTCCACGAACGCGGGCCTCGAGGTGATCACCTCCTACGACCAGGCCGAGCTCGAGGCGCACGCCACCGGGCTCGCCACGCGCTTCCGCGACGGCGCGGTCCGGCTCGGGCTCACCCCCGCGCCGGTGGACGTCCCGTCGGCGATCGTGGCGGTCGGGCACCCGGACGCCGACGCCGCGGTGGCGCGGCTCGGCGCGGCGGGCGTCCGCGCGTCCGCGCGCAACGGCGGCATCCGCTTCGCCTTCCACCTCTACAACACCGACGACGACGTGGACCGCGCGCTCACGGCGCTCGGCTGACCGCGGTCCGGGCCTCGGCGCGTGTGTGCTTCGCGTGGTATGGGTGGTTTATGCGCGTACTGTTCTGTTTTGATCGCCTGGCCCTGATGGTGGAAGACGTCGACTTCCTGAACCCCGAGATCGCCGACAAGCCCGACGTACGCGAACGCGGCGCGCGGATCGAGCTGCGGCCGGTGGAGACCGCCGACGCCGCGGGGGCGTCGATCTACGCCTCGCAGCACGTGGCGTCAGGGCTCGGCCGCTGCCGGCTGGACTTCCTGGAGTCCGCGCCGTACGCCGCCGACCGCATGCACTGGCATCCCGCGATGGCCGGCGGCGAGCCGGAGGAGCGGACGTTCGACCGGGAGCTGAGCGCCGACCCGCTCGGCTGGCTGCGCGGCCGGCTGGCCGACGGCGACCGGTTCCTCCGCGACGCCGGGTTCGCCGACACCGGGGCGTACGCCGCCGACGTCCGCGCGATGGCCGCCGCGGCGGACGACATCGTCGCGCAGGTGGAGCGGGTGCTCGCCCGCGCCCGGCAGCCGTGGCCCGAGGTGGAAGGCCGTGACGTACGGGGGATGGCCGCCGCGGTCTAGCCGTACGACGACGCGACCCGCGGCGCGCGCCGCGGGTCGCGTTCGGTTCCGGTCAGCCGTTGCAGCCGCAGCTACAACCGCGCGGGCAGCTACACGACGAGCCGTGGCCGCACGAGCAGTTACGCATGACGCCCCTCCTCGGGTTCGACTACCACGTAACGTACGGATCCGCCGACGCCGCGTACATACGTCGCGGGTCCACAACTCCCTCGCCCGCGCGCACGGGCGTATTGACGCCCCCTCGACCGTGGGTCACTGTCTGTTCAGAGGCGACCACGGGAGGGCCCATGTCACCGTTCGGCGTCATCGCGCACGGGGACGCGCACGGCATCGCGCACGGACTCGGCGCCCCGGTGGTCGCCGGAGCGGTGATGGTGGCCCTCGCGACGCTGGCCGGCGCGTGGCTGGCGCGCCGCGGGCCGGGCGCGCAGGCCGTGTGGTTCGGCGCCGCGGCCGGCGCGCTGCTGGTCATCGCCGGGGTGCACCTCCTGCCGGACGCCTGGTCCGACGCGTCCGAGGCCGGCCTGTGGCCGTGGCTCACGCTCGTCGCCGCGGCCGCCGCGTTCGCGCTCGCCGCCGTGGTCAGCCGCTACGGCTGCGCGTGCGAGGCCGACGAGGAGCACGTCAGCGGCGTGGGCGCGGCGTCCGCGCTGGCCGGGCACCGGTTCCTCGAAGGCGCCGCGCTCGCGCTCGGCGGCTCGGTGACCGTGGCCGTCGCGCTGGCCGTGCACGCGCTCGGCGAGGGGCTGGCCGTCGGGGCGCTGCTGCGGTCGCGCGACGGGCGGCGCATGGCGGCGTGGCTCGCCGTGATGTGCCTCGGCCCGGTGGTGGGCGTGCTGGTCACCGCCGCGTTCCCGCTGCCGGACGCGGTCGGCCCACTGCTGCTCGGGTTCGCCGCCGGGATCATCGCGCAGGCCGCCCGGGTGAGCCTCCGCAGCGCCTTCCACCACGCGCGCGGAATGCGCGCGCTCGTCTCGCGTCCGGCCCTCGCCGTCGTCATGGCGGCCGTCGTCACGACGCTCGCCGTGCACATCGCCGGCTGACCCAGGGCGCCACGCGCGTTCCAAATAATGAGACGTTGATCGGCGCGGGAATGCCGTCCGCAGGTCGGCGGCTACTGGTATGTGCTGGCCCGTCGTATTAGGGTCCGTCTAAGACCTGCGTTGTTGACAGTCCGTATTGTCCACTAAGATGGTGCGGAATTCATCGGGCCGTTTCACATTCTGGGACGCCCGATGGTCCCCCGAAGCCCTCGGGGGTGCCCGTGACCAATGACGACGAAAGCGGAGTGCCGATGAACGGCTCAACGCCGGCCGGGGCCGACGGCCCCGCGCACGTCCTCGTCGACGGCGTCGAGAAGACGTACCTCAAGAAGGGCGGCGCGCCCGTCCACGCGCTCCGCCCCGTACGCCTCGACCTCCGCCGCGGCGAGTTCCTGAGCCTCGTCGGCCCCTCGGGCTGCGGGAAGACCACGCTGCTGATGATCATGGCGGGGCTGCTCGACGCGTCCGGCGGCACGGTCAGCCTCGACGGCGCCCCCGTACGCGCCGGCGACCCGCGCATCAGCGTCGCGTTCCAGCAGCCCACCCTGCTGCGCTGGCGCACCGTGTGGGACAACGTCATCCTCCCTTCCAAGATCATGGGCAGGCTCGACGCCGCCGCGCGCACCCGCGCCGAGGAGCTCCTCGAGCTGACCGGGCTCGCGTCGTTCAAGAAGCACTACCCGCACGAGCTGTCCGGCGGCATGCAGCAGCGCGCCGCGATCGCGCGCTCCCTGGTCAGCCAGCCGGACCTGCTGCTGATGGACGAGCCGTTCGCCGCGCTCGACGAGTTCACCCGGGAGAAGCTGAACGACGAGCTGCTGCGGCTGTGGTCCGGCCGCGAGATGACCGTCGTGTTCGTCACGCACAACATCTCCGAGGCCGTCTACCTCTCCGACCGCGTCGCGATCATGGCGCCGCGCCCCGGCCGGCTCATCGAGGTCACCGACGTGCCGCTGGCCCGGCCGCGCACGCCCGCGATCCGCGGCGACGAGGACTACTTCCGCCGCGTCCGCGACACCCGCGCCCTGCTCGACCACACCTCCGACGAGAGCTCCGACCGCCAGGAGGCCGGCGATGCCCGATAGCCAGCTCGTGGACGAGACCGGCACCGTGGCCCCCGCCGGTACCGACCCGGCGGGCCTGCCGAAGGACCGGCGGAACTGGATCGCGGCGGTGCTCGCGGTGGTGCTGCTCGTCGTGATCGTCGGCGTCTGGCAGCTCGCGGTCACCCAGGAGTGGACGTCCTCGCTGGTCCTGCCGCCGCCCGCGGACGTGTTCGCGTCGCTGAAGAACGGGTTCGCCACCGCGCAGGGCTCGTGGTGGCCGGACATCTGGGTGACGCTGTCCGAAACCGTGATCGGCTTCGCCATCGGGGTCGTCGCCGCGATGGTCGTCGGAGCCGTGTTCGCGTACGTGGACGTGCTGCGCAAGGCGGTCTACCCGTACGTCCTGTTCATGCAGACGTTCCCGAAGATCGCCGTCGCGCCGCTGCTGGTCGCCTGGCTCGGCTACGGCGCCGCCCCGAAGATCGTGATCAGCGCGCTGCTCGCCTTCTTCCCGGTGTTCACCAACACGATCACCGGGCTGTCGCGGATCAACGGCAACGAGCGGCGGCTGATCCGCTCCTGCGGCGCGAACTGGCTCCAGGAGCTGTGGTACCTCCGGCTGCCGAACGCCAAGCCGTACATCTTCGCGGCCATGGACGTCGCGCTCGTCGTCGCGCTGCTCGGCACGATCGTCGGCGAGTTCGTGGGGTCGAAGTCCGGCCTCGGCTACCGCATCCAGCAGAGCACCGCGTTCGGCGACACCGCGTCGGTGTACGCGGTGCTCATCATTCTCGGCGCGCTCGGCATCGCACTGCACTTCGTGATGGTCGCGCTGAAGTCCTGGCTCGTCTTCGAGGAGGATTGACCGTGCCCCCTGCGTCACCCGAGGCCCCACGGCTGCTGTCCGGAATCCGCGTGCTCGACCTCACCACCGACGTCGCCGGGGCGTACTGCGCGCTCCAGTTCGCGAAGTGCGGCGCGGACGTCGACCGGATCGACGGCGACGAGCCGCCGTCCGGCTGGGCCGTCTACCTCGACGCGTACCTGCACGCGGGCAAGAACCGCACCCGCGGCGGCCGCGACCTCGCGGGCCTCCAGGCGGCGGCCGGCGCGTACGACGCGGTCATCGGCGACCCGGACCTCCCGTGGGCGGATCTCGCCGGGCACCTGCGCGACGGCGCCGTCACCGCGACCGTCGACCCGTTCGGCGAGACCGGCCCGTACCGCGACTGGAGGGGCACCGAGCTGGTGTTCGCCTCCGCCGGCGGCGCCACCGGCTACACCCGCGCGCCGGACGGCGAGCCCGTCTTCGGGTTCGGCCACCGCTACGAGATGCTCGCCGGGCTGTACCTGTTCACCGCGGCGTGCGCGGCGCTCGGCGGCGAGCCGGGGCCGGGCGAGCCGCGCGTGCCCGCGATCCGGGTCTCGGCCATGGAGACCGTCGCGTCGGTGCTGCCGTACCTCACCACGCAGTACGTCTACAACGGGTCGCTGTCCACCGTGGAGCAGTCGGGGCCGCGCTACACCGGCGCCTGCCGCGACGGCTACGTGGTGATCTACGCGGGCGGCCCGTGGACGGACATCGTGGCCATGTTCGAACGCCCCGAGCTCGACGGCGACGCCCGGTTCGCCACGCCGGGCGCGCGGTTCCGCAACGAGGCCGAGCTCGGCCGGATGTTCGCCGACTGGTGCGGCGCGCGCACGGTCGCCGAGGTGGTGGCCGCCGCCGACCGGGCGAACGTGGCGATCTGCCCGGCCGTGGGCCTCGCCGACGTGCTCGGCGACGAGCAGTTGGCGCTGCGCGACGGCTGGGAGCCGGTCGAGGTGCCCGGCGTCGGCACCGGCCGCGCCCCGCGCGAGCCGTACGTCGTGAACCGCTGGCGCACCGCCGGCATCGCCGCGAAGGAGAACGCGTGAGTACGGGGCCGCTGAACGGGATCCGGGTCCTCGACTTCACGCACGTCTGGTCGGGGCCGATGGGCACGCGGACGCTGGCCGCGCTCGGCGCCGAGGTCATCAAGGTGGAGGGGCCCAAGCGGCCGGACATGCTGCGCGGCGTGCGCGCGGTCGGCGTGCTCAGCCGCTACCCGGAGTTCACCCCCGGTGCCGACTCCGCCAACCGCAACGCCTGGTTCAACACGCAGAACACCGACAAGTACGGCGTCACCGTCGACATCAAGGACCCGCGCGGCCTCGCCCTCGTGCACAAGATCGCCGCGACCAGCCACGTGTTCATCGCCAACTACCGGCCCGGCGTGCTGGCCCGCATCGGAATGGGCGAGGACGACCTTCGCGCCGTGCGGCCGGACATCATCTACGCGGAGATGCCCGGCTACGGCGCCGACGGCCCGATGGCCGGCATGCAGGCGTACGGCGCGCAGTTCGAGGCCAACAGCGGCGCCGCGGCGGTGACCGGCGGCGACGGCCCGCCGCTGCTCACCGGCTACGCGCTCGGCGACGCGGTCGCCGGGATCTCCGCGGCGGCCGCGGTGAGCGCGGCGGTGGCGAGCTGGCGCCGTACGGGCGAGGGATGCCACCTGGAGATCGCGCAGCGCGACGCGATGCTGTCCATGTTCGGCGAGTACTTCCTGGCCGAGAGCCTGGGCCGGCCGGAGCCGCAGCGCCGCAACGGCTCGCCGGACCACGCGCCGCACGGCGTCTACCGGGCCGGCGACCACTGGGTGGCCATCGCCGTCGACGACGACGCGCAGTGGACCGCGCTCGCGGACGTGCTCAACGTCGCCGCGGACCCGGCGGTGGCGGAGTTCGGCACGCACAAGGCGCGCCGCGCCGGACTGGACCGCGTCGAGGAGGTCACCGCCGCCTGGGTGGCGCCGTACACGGACGCGTCCGGCCTGGTCGCACGGTTGCAGGCGGCCGGGGTTCCGGCCGCGCTCGTCGCCGACGGCGCCGACCTCGTCGCCGACCGGCACCTGCGCGCGGCCGGCTTCTTCGCCGAGCTCGACCACCCGAGCACCGGCCGGCACGAGTACCCGGGCCTGCCGTTCCGGATGAACGGCGAGAGGCTCGGCGGCCGCACCCCCGCGCCGCGGTTCGGCGAGCACGACGACGACGTGCTCACCCGCGTCTGCGGCCTGGACGCCGCGGCGATCGCCGAGCTGCGCGCCGACGGCGTCATCGCCCCCCGCCCCGACGACCCCCGACAGGAAGGCTGACACCCGTGTCCGACCTCGTCTCCTACGACGCCGACGACGGCGTCGCGCTGATCAGGATCAACCGTCCCGAGCGGCTGAACGCGCTCAACGACGACGTGATCGAGGGGCTGCGCGACGCGTGGATCCGGTTCCGCGACGGCGACGAGCGCGCCGCCGTGCTGGCCGCCGCGGGCGACCGGGCGTTCTGCGCGGGCGCCGACCTGACCGCGCCGCCGGCCGACATGTCGCGCGGCGTGCCCGACATCGGGGTGGAGCTGGACAAGCCGGTCGTCGCCGCGGTGCAGGGCCACTGCGTGGGCGGCGGCTGGGTGCTCGTACAGAACTGCGACATGGCCGTGGCCACCACGGACGCGCAGTTCCTCTACCCGGAGGCGCGGGCCGGGATCTTCGGCGGCATCGGCGCGAGCGTCGCCTCCCGCATCCCGCACAAGGTGGCCATGGAGTTCCTGATGCTCGGCGAGCCGATCACCGCGGCGCGCGCGTACGAGGTCGGCATGGTCAACAAGCTCGTCGAGCCGGGCGCGCACGTCGGCGAGGCGCTGCGCATCGCCAAGGTGCTCGCCGGGCAGGCGCCGCTGGTGCTGGCGCAGATGAAGCGCTTCAGCCGCGACGTCGTCACCCGCAGCCCCGCCGAGGACGCCGCCATCGTCCGCCGCGACCTCGCCGTCATCGGCGGCAGCGAAGACCGCAAGGAAGGCGCCGCCGCCTTCAAGGAGAAGCGTCCGCCGAAGTTCCGCGGCGTCTGAAAGTAGGAGAACAGCAGTGAAACTCAAGCGGCGCTACGCCCTGTCCTCGGCCGCGCTGGCCGGGCTCGTCGGGCTGCTGGCCACCGGGTGCGGTGGCGGCGGCAGCGACGCCAAGAGCAACGAGATCGTGTTCGGCATCGGCGACCCGCAGCTCCAGATCGGCACGGCGCCGTACACCTCCGTGCTGGACACCATGGGCTACTGCAAGAAGGCCGGGCTCTCGCTGAAGGAACAGCCCACGCAGGGCGCGGTGGCCAGCCTCCAGGCGCTGCTCACCGGCCAGGTCAACGTGGTCAACGGCGGGTCGTCGGCGTTCTACCAGGTCGCCGCCAAGCACCCCGAGGTCCGCGTGATCAGCCTCGGCGTCGGCAACATCTGGCACACGTACGTACCGGACTCCAGCCCCATCACGACCCTGAAGCAGCTCAAGGGCAAGACGGTCGGGGCGCAGAGCCTGTCGTCCGCGTCGTACCTGTTCGGCCGTGCCGGGATGTCCGCCGGCGGCATGAACCCCGACTCCGACGTGAAGTGGCTGTCGGTGGGCGTCGGCGCGCAGGCGGCGAACGCGATGAAGAAGCACGACATCGACGCGTACGCCTCGTACGAGGGGCCGAGCGGCGTCATGCAGCAGCTCCTCGGCGAGAAGATGCGGCCGCTGCCCAGCGCGCTTGACCAGCTCCCCGGCACGATCGGCCTGGCCACCACGAAGAAGTTCCTCGCCGACCACCGCGACGAGGTCGTGAAGTTCCTGAAGTGCTACAACCAGGGGCAGCTCTTCGGCGCGACCAACCCGACCGCCGCGCTGAAGATCCACTGGAAGGCCCACCCGGACCAGAAGCCGAACGGCCTGTCGGAGAAGGAGGCGATCAAGCAGTCGCTGCCGATCGTCGCCGACCGGTACAAGTCCGACGCGCGGACCTCGGGCGGCAACCCGCCCGGCTACATGGACACCGCCACCGTGCAGCGGTCCATCGACTTCTTCCTCAAGACCGGGCTGATCAAGCAGAAGGTCAGCGCCGGCGACGTGGTGGACCTCAGCGCCGCGAAGGACGCCGGCGACTACGGCGCCGCCGCGGTGAAGAAGCAGGCCGAGCAGTACGGAAAGTAAGGGGAGCACAGGAAATGGCCGGAGCGTTCCAGGACCCGGACGACCGCAAGTACGCGCGTGACCTGCGGGCGGCCGCGCCGGAGGAGTTCGCGGCGTACCGCTCGTTCTCCGACACGGTGATGAACCGTACGGACGGCGCCATCCCGCCGAAGTACCGCGAGATGATCGCCCTCGCCGTGGCCGAGACCACGCAGTGCGCGTACTGCCTGGAGAGCCACACCAAGGCGGCGGTGGCCGCGGGCGTGACCGAGGAGGAGCTGGCCGAGCTGACGTACATCACGGCGGCGCTGCGCGCGGGCGCCGGCGCGGCGCACGGCATGCTGGCGATGAAGCTGTTCAAGAACGCCCAGGAGGCGCACGCCGCGCACCAGTAGACGGCTCGCGCGTGACGGCGGGCGCTCTCCCGGGCCCCGGGACGGCGCCCGCCGGTCAGTTCCGGACGTCCCGCCAGGACTCCACGGTCGCCGCGGCGATGGCCGTGATGTGGGTCCCGTACGCGTCGTGGCCGTCCGTCGCGAAACTTCCGTCGCGGTGCGGCAGCCCGGAGAACGCGGCGCGGAAGCCGTCGGGCGGACCGGCTTGGGGGAGCGGCGTGTACTCCGCCAATGGCGCCATGTCGTAGCCCGACCGCGACCCGTGCCGGTTCCGCGCCACCTGATGGGCGGCCACGCGGAGCATCGCGTCGACGCCCTTGTCCAGGAGGAGCTGGAGCTGGCGGAACTGCCCGTCGAGGTACCTCTCATCCGCCCTGGACGGGTGCTGCAGGAGGTACGCGGCGACCACCGGCGCGTGCCACTGGTACATCCCGGGATCGGACTGCTCCTCGGCCAGGATCGCGTGGTAGTAGTCGACGCACCGGCCCAGCGGGCCCGCGGCCGCGCCGCAGTCGCACCGATCCGTGCCGGGCCCGTCCGCCATGATCCGGAGGATAGGCGACCGGCCGTGGCCGTGTCGACGGGATATCCGCCGTGGTCAGGCGCCGGGGATGTCCGGGGCGCGGCGGGCATCGCGTACGTCATGGCGTTCCGCTTCTCGGACCGGTCGATCGTCAGCGTCGCGGGTCTTCCGCCTGGCGCCGGGAAACCCTGATGCCGGGCGCCCGCGTCAGCGCCTACCGTAGGGGCGAGGCCGTACGGAGGAGGGGCAGTGGGCGCGGACGACGAGACGGGCGCACCGGGGGCACCCCCGCTGCCGCCGGGGCCGGCCACGGCGCGGGTGGACCGCTGGCTGTGGGCGGTGCGGCTGGTGAAGACCCGCTCGGAGGCCGCGCAGGCGTGCCGCGGCGGCCACGTGCGGATCAACGACCGCGCCGCCAAGCCCGCGATGCCGGTCAAGAACGGCGACGAGATCCGCGTGCGCCTGCACGGCCGCGACCGGGTCGTCGAGGTGGCGCACGTGATCGAGAAGCGGGTCGGCGCGCCGATCGCCGCCCGCTGCTACGCCGACAACAGCCCGCCCGCGCCGGCCCGGCTGCCCATGCCGACCCTGCCGCGCCGCGACCCCGGCGCCGGGCGGCCCACCAAGCGCGACCGCCGCCGCATGGACCGGCTGCGCGGAAACGGCTGAGGGGCACGCGGAAGGGACGTTGGTCCCGGCTCGCGGGACCTGCGCCACAGTGCCGCACCGCCCGTTGCCACGAGAATTGACCCGTTCGCAGGCCGTACCCACGCGGCGGACCAGTGGTGATCGCGTACGGCCCGCGGGGTCGGAGGAGACGTGCGCGCACTGGTGCTGTACGACCGCGCGGCCGGCGACGCGGGCGCCCTCGCCCGTACGATCGCCGGCGGCCTGCCCAGCGGCTTCCAGGCCCGCGCGCTGTGCCTCGACGACGCCACCGGCGCCGACCTGGACGACGCGCGCCTGGTCGTGATCGGCGGCGCCGTACGGCGGCTGGGGCCGTCGCCGCGGATGCGCGCGTTCTTCGCCCGTACCGACCGCGCGGCGTGGCGCGACCGCCACGTCGCCGTCTACGCGACCACCGCGGACCGGCGCGCCGGCGCGGACGCCATGGCGACCCGCATGACGGTCGCGTGGCTGCGCCGCTACCACGTCGCCCGCCCGATCCCGCGGACCAGCTTCCTGCTGGCCGCGCCGGACGGACCGCTCGACGACGCCGAGCCGGTGCGCGCGGCGAGCTGGGCGCTGTCGCTGCCGATCGCGGCGCACCTGCATCAGACGGTCGGGGGATGACCGCTCGCGGTACGGGGAGGAGATCCCGATGGCCAGGCAGATTCGGCTTCCGTACCAGGAGGCGCCGCCCGGCGCGCTCGAAGAACGTGTCCACGTGCTCGAGGCGCGGCTGGCCCTGCTGACCAGGGTGGTGCGCGTCCTCGCCGCGGAACGGGCGGCGGGCAGGGAACCGGACTCCGTGTGGCGGGAGCTCGAGGCGCTGATCGCCGCGGGCGTGGACGGTGTGCCGTACGACGACGGCACGCGCGAGGTGCGGCCGTGAGCGGCCGCGGGCGCGCGGTCGTGGGGGTCGCCGGGAGCCCGGCGGCGCTGGCCGCGCTGGTCCGCGCCGTGGAGGAGGCGCGCCGCAGCGACGTGGAGCTCGTGGTGGTGCGGGCGGTCACGTCGCTGGGCGCGCCGCTTCCGGTGGACGCCGCCGAGCCGACGACGATCCGGGTGTTACGGCACGGCGCCGCGGCGGTGATCGAGCGGGCGTTCACCACGACCGGCGGCGCGCCGTACGACGTGGAGGTCAGCAGGGAGACGCCGGTCGGGGCGCCCGGGCTGGCGCTGGTCAGCATCGCCGACCGCCCGGACGACCTGCTGATCGTCGGCCAGGACCGCCACCGTGCCCTGCACCGCGCGCTGCACGGCTCGGTGTCGTCCTACTGCGCCTCGCACGCCGTCTGCCGGGTGCTCGTGGTGCCGCCCCCCGGCACACCGGAGCCGGTAGCCGACGGCCTCACCCCCGACCACGGTTCCCGCACCCTCCGCGCCCTCAGACGCCAGCTCTCCACCTGAAGGGTGCGGGCCGGGGCGCACTCCTGCGCCAGCTCTCCACCTGAGGGCGCGGACCGGGTCGGCTCAGGTGCCTGACCAGGACGGGTCGCGGCCGGAGAGGCCGATGACGTGGTCGAGGAGCGGGGCCGACTCGGGTACGGCCACCGCCGCGCCGAAGCCGTTGCTCCCGCCCGCCATCTTGAGCATCGCGCCGCACGGTTCGAGGCAGGCGGCCGAGGGGTCGTACGGCTGGCCGGTGGCGCGGGCGATGTCCCAGCCGTGCACGACGAGCTCGTCGAGCGCGACCACGCCGGCGATCTCGGCGGGCAGCTCGAGGCCGCCGATGCGGGTCATGCCCGTCCACGCCCCGGGGTCGTCCCACGCCTTGGCCATGGCGTCGAGCTGGGCGGCGATGCGCTCACGCCAGCCGTCGCCCAGCCGCGACGCGTCGCCGGACGGACCGCCCGCGCCCTCGGGCGTCGTCTTCGCCGCGGCCATCTCGAACCCCACGGACAGCCCGTTCACGTGGTCGATCAGGTCGCCCAGTGTGTACTCCCGGCACGGGGTGGGCGCGCCGAGCTGGTCGTCGCGCACCCCGGCGAGCAGCCGCGCCATGTCCCCGGCGGCCGGGCCGAGGTCGTACGTCGTTGCCATGGAACCTCCGCGGTCATCGGTGATCGTCCGAACCGTACCCCCGGCCACCGACACACCGCCTCCGGGTCCCGGTCGGGCGCGCCGTCAGCCGGCGTACGGCAGCACCGGCAGGCCCGGCACGTCCACCTGGGCGGCGAACGCCGCGCCCGCGAGCGGCTGCGCGGCCGGGTCGATGCCGTCCTTGGACGTCGTGACGTACAGCGTGCGCAGGCCGGGCCCGCCCAGCGCGCACGCGGTGACCTGCGTGACCGGCAGCTCGATCCGGTCGTCCAGGCGCCCGTCGTGCCGGTAGCGCAGCACCGCGCCGCCGCCGAACAGCGCGACCCACAGGTAGCCCTCGGCGTCCACGGTCAGCCCGTCCGGGCGGCCCGGCACCTCGGCCACCAGCGGGCGCCGCCCGGTGAGGCCGTCGCGCGCGGAGTAGTCGAAGGCGTCGATCCGCCGGGTGGGGGTGTCGACGTAGTACGCGGTGCCGCCGTCCGGGCTCCAGCCGAGGCCGTTGGAGACCGTCACGCCGGTGAGCACCGTACGGGTGGAGCCGTCGGGGTCCAGGCGGTAGACCGACCCGGCGCCGGTGGACTTGTCGTAGGCCATGGAGCCGCAGTAGAAGCGGCCGTCGGGGTCGCAGCCGCCCTCGTTCATGCGGACGGACGTGCCGGTCCACAGGTCGCCGAGGTGGCGCGCCTCCTCCGGCGGCGTGCCCGGGTCGATCAGCGCGAACCCGCGCTCCACCGCCACCACCGCGCCGCCGTTCGTCCGCGGCCTGACCACCGCGGCGACCGACCCCACGTGGTTGCGGCGCACCGCGCCGGAACCGGGATCCAGCCGGAGGATGTCGCCGGCCAGCATGTCGACGTACACCAGCCCCCACGGCTCGTGCCATACGGGACCCTCGCCGTGCCACGCGACCGGCTCGGCCACCTGGACCGCCTGCGTCATGGATCTCCTCCCATCAGGGTCGGGGCCGGGGTCAGCCGTTCATCGTGAGGCCGCCGGATACCGAAAGGACCTGGCCCGTCACGTACGACGCGCCGGGCGAGACGAAGAACGACACGGCGTGGGCGATGTCCGCGGGGTCAGCCAGCCGGCGCAGCGGTATCGCCTTGACCAGCGCGCCGCGGATCTTGTCGGGGAAGCCCTCGAACAACGGCGTGTCCGTGGGCCCCGGGCACACGGCGTTCGCGGTGACGCCGTCGCGCGCGGCCTCGCGCGCCAGCGACTTCGTGAACGCGATGACCCCGCCCTTGGCCCCGGCGTACACGGTCTCGCCCATGCTGCCGCCGCGGCCCGCGTCACTGGCGATGTTCACCACCCGCGGCTCGGTGCCGTCGCCGCCGCCGGTGAGGTCGGGCAGGAACGCGTGCGTCATCGCGACGACGCCGAGGTAGTTGATCGCGACGACCTTCTCCCAGAACGCCCGGTCCGTGTCGGCGAACATGCCGAACTCGTCCCACCCGGCGCAGTTCACCAGCACCCGCGGCACCCCGACGCTCGCGTGGACGTCCGCCCGCAGCGCCGCGATCGAGTCGCCGTCGGTGACGTCCACCCGCCGCGCCCGCAGGTCACCGGGCAGGGCCTCGGCCACGCGCCCGGCACCCTCGACGTCGATGTCGGCCGCCACCACCCGCAGCCCATCCGCCGCCAGCCGAGCCGCGACCGCCGCCCCGATCCCCGACGCCGCCCCGGTCACCACGGCCGTACGCACGTCACCCATAACCGCCTCCTCCGTACGCATGCTCCCCGAAGATCGCCCCGGAGACCAGACGCGGGCCGCGGCGCGGGCTCAGCCCGTCCGGTCGGTGGGCACCGGCTCCCGCGGCTCCGACTCGTCCGCGATGTGCTCAAGCGGGCGTCTGGTGGTGCGCTCGCCGAACAGGGCCAGGAGGATGCCGGAGATCGCGAGGGCGCCGCCGATGTAGACGAAGACCGCCGCGTAGCCGAACGTGTCGTAGATGACCGGGACGAGGTTGCCGCCGCCGAATGTGGCAAGGCGTCCCGTTCCGTTGCCCAGGCCGCCGCCGAGGGCGCGGAGGCGCGTGGGGTAGATCTCGGGGCCGTACGTGTACATGAAGACCGTGGACGTCTGCAGCAGCATCGAGACGAGGAACCCGCTGACCAGGATCACGGCGACCTGGCCGGCGAAGCCGTACACGATGGCCAGGACGGCGATCACCACGTAGATGGCGCCCGCCGCGTACTTCCGTTCGAGGCGGTCGATGAACGGCCAGGCCAGCAGCGCGCCGGGGATCGCGCCGACGGACACGATCGACGTGTACGTGAGGCTCTCCACCGTCTTGAAGCCGTGCTCGACCAGCAGCGTGGGCACCCACCCGTTGAAGCCGTAGAAGCCCAGCAGGGTGAAGACGCTGACGACGAGCAGTGTGATCGTGCGCTTGCGGTACGCCTTGCCGAAAAGCTCGCGCATCCGCCCGGACGGCGGCGCGGGCGCCTCGACGACCGGCTCCGGCAGCGGCGCGCCGGTTTCCGCACGCGCCTCGTCCTCCAGGCGTGCGGTCAGCGCCTCGGCGTCGCCCGTACGGCCCCGGTCCGCCTGCCAGCGCGCGGACTCCGGCAGCCCGCGGACCATCCCGATCGCGAACAGGATGCCGAGCCCGCCGAAGACGAACACCCACCGCCACCCGTCCGCCCCGGCCGGCACCACGAACCGCGCGAACCACGACACGACGGGAATCCCGAGCAGCCCCGTACCGAAGATGATCGCCAGGTACCGTCCGCGCAGGTCACGCGGGTACATCTCGGAGATGTACGCGAGCCCGATGATCGTCATCGCGGTGAGGCCGAACCCGGTCAGCACGCGGACGACGCCCATCACGGCGAGGTTCGGCGCGGCCGCGCCCAGCATCGAGAACACCGAGAAGAACGCGGTCGACCCGATGAGCGGCCACTTGCGCCCCCAGACGTCCGAGACGCGCCCGCCGACGATCGCGCCCGCGAACATCCCGAGGAACGCCAGCGACGTCACCAGCCCGATATCCCCGACGGAAAGGTGCCACTGCTCCTTCAGCTCCGGCGCCACCAGCCCGAACGTCTGAATATCCGCCAACTCGAACAGAAAGATCCCGGCCAGCAGCACGGCCCACCGCCGATGCGACCGCGTAGCCACCGGCAGCCGATTAAGCCGCGCAACGATGCCCGCCTGCCCGGGCGGGGGTGTGGAGGAGGGGGTGGGGGTGGTCATGCGCCGCGACGACCTGGGTCGCCCGCCCGCCGCGGAGTCTCCGCGTGTGGGCGTAGAGGGGACGTTCCCCGGCCACCAGTCTTCCGGGAGGCGCGGGCGGCGCGCCAGATGGTGTTTCGGGGTTGTGGACAAGTCGTGGAGGGCTCGCGATGTGTGGCCACGGTGGTGGGGGCTCCGCAGGTCGGGGGCGGGGGGATGCGCGCGGGTGCGGGGGTCGGGGTGGTCATCGCGTTACATGCCGATCGCGTCGGCTTGGTCGAGGGTGTTGCGCAATAGGCGCACCGAGGCGATGTCGACCATCTGGCCGTCGACCGTGACCGCGCCGAGGCCGGCTGCCAGGGCCTCGTCGTACGCCGCGACGACCTTGCGGGCGTGGGCGACCTCGTCCGTGGTGGGGGCGAACTCCTCGTTGGCCAGGGCGATCTGGCTGGGGTGGATCGCCCATTTGCCGCAGAAGCCCAGGGTGTGGGCGTAGTTGGCCTGGCGCTTGTAGGCCTCGGGGTCGTTGAAGGCGGCGAAGGGGCCATCCACGGCCTGGATGCCGGCGGCCTTCGCGGCGATGACGATCTTGTTGCGGGCGTAGTGCCAGACGTCGCCGGGGTAGTCGTCCGCGCCGCCGATGGCCTTCGTACGGACGCCCTGGGACGCCGAGTAGTCGCCGGGGCCGAAGATCAGCGCCTCCAGCCGCGGCGACGCCTGCGCGATCTCCTCGGCGGCGATCATCGCCTCGACCTCTTCGATCAGCACCTCGATGGCGATCCGCTTCGCCAGCCCGAGCGTCTCCTCGAGCTGCGTGAGCAGGACGTCCACCCACCACACGTCCCGCGCGGCCTTCACCTTCGGGATGATGATCATGTCGAGCGCGTCCCGCGCGCCGGTCACGACCTCGATGATGTCCCTGTGCGCGTACTTCGTCTCCAGGTCGTTGATGCGCACCGCCCGGGTCGCGGGCCGCCACTCGTGGTTGACCAGCGCGTGGACGACCTTCCCGCGCGCGGCCTCCTTCTCCGTCGGCGCCACGGAGTCCTCGAGGTCGCAGAACACCAGGTCGGCGTCGCTCGTGGCGGCCTTCGCGAGCATCTTCTCGCTGCTGCCGGGGGTGGACAGTTCGCTGCGGCGCAACCGCATGTGGGCGTTCCTCTCGTCAGGCGGTACGGGATTCCGGGGCCAGGGCGGCGATGACCTCGTCGGTGTGCTCGCCGAGCAGCGGCGCGCGGACGAACGCGCGGGACGGCGTGCCACCGAACTTGATCGGCTGCCCGGCCACGGTCACCGGGTGCCGCGAGCCCGGCTGCTCCAGTTCGACGAGCATGTCCCTGGCCCGCGCGTGCGGGTCGGCGAAGATCGCGTCGGCGCTGTTGACGGGGCCGCACGGCACCCGGTCGGCGATCGCGTCGGTGATCTCCACGCGGGTGTGCGCCCGCGTCCACTCCTCCAGCTCCGTACGGACGTCGTCGCGCACGGCGACGCGGGCCCGGTTGGTGGCGAACCGCGGGTCGGTGGCCAGCGCCGGCTTGCCGATGGCCGCGCAGAGGTCCTGCCACTGGCGGTCGCGCGGCGCGGCGATCGTCACCCAGCCGTCCGCCGCCTCGTACAGGCCGAACGGGCAGAGCAGCGGGTGGTCGTTGCCCTCGCCGTCGGGGATCACGCCCTGGTACGAGTGCTGGTAGACCATCCGCTCGCACAGTGAGACGACCGCGTCGTACATCGAGACGTCCACGAACCGGCCGCGCCCGGTCTCCCGCGCCTCGATGATCGCGGCGAGCACCCCGACGGCGGTCAGCGCGGCCGGGAAGATGTCGCCCACCCCGGGGCCGATCTTGGTGGGGTGGCCCGGCCGGCCGGTGATCGCCATGATCCCGCCCATGGCCTGCGCGACCACGTCGAACGCGGGACGGTCGACGTACGGGCTGGCGCCGCTGCGCGGGTCGCCGAATCCGCGCAGCGCGCCGTAGACGAGCCGCGGGTTGTCCGCCGCGAGGGTCTCGTACGACAGGCCCATCGCGTCCATCACGCCCGCGCGGAAGTTCTCCACCACGGCGTCGGCGCCGGCGGCGATCCGCCGTACGGTCGCGACGCCGTCCGTGGAACGCAGGTCCACGACCACGCTGCGCTTGTTGCGGTTCACGCTCTGGAAGTAGCCGCCGTACAGTTTGCGCTCGTCGTCGGCCGCGTACGGGCCGTTCAGCCGGGTGTGGTCGCCGGTCTCCGGCGGCTCGATCTTGATCACGTCGGCGCCGAGGTCGGCGAGCAGCATCGTGCAGTACGGGCCGGCCAGCGCGCGGGTCATGTCGACGACGGTGATCCCGGTGAGCGGGCCGTCCGGTGCGCGGGTCACCGGTCCGCCCAGTGGGACGCGCGCTTGACCAGGGTGCGGCGCACACCGGTGAAGACCGTGACGCCGTCCTGGTTGACGCCCCAGTGGCGGAACGTGACCACGCCGGCGTCCGGACGGTCGGCGTCCTCGGTGGCCAGCACCTCGGTGTACGCGTACAGCGTGGTGCCGTGGGTGACCGGGGTGAGCAGGCGGATCTCGTCCAGGCCCAGCTCGGCGATGGCGTTCTCGCCGGTGTCCTGCGTCGCGAGGCCGAGCACCATGGAGATCGTGACGCCGCCGAAGACGATGATGTCGCCGAGCTTGCTGTCCTTCATCGAATCGGCGTTGAAATGGCCCTGCGCGGTGTTCATCACCAGGTTGGTGAGCGTGACGCCATCGGACGCCTGCACGGTCTTGCCGCGGTCGTGCTCGTACGCGTCGCCGACGGTGAAATCCTCGAAATAATTACCGGTCCCGGTGAGGGAGCTCAACGATGCCATGAATGGTCCGCCCTTCAGAGAATGCTCGCCATTCCGCGGCCGCGGACGAGATTCTTGCGATGGAAATCGATGACGAGCTCGTCGCCGGCGTGGCCCTCGGTGTGCCAGGTGACGATCCCCGCGCCGGGGCGGCTCTTCGACGCCCGCGACTCGGTGACCGTGCTGCGCGCCGTGACGGTCTCGCCGACCAGCACCGGACGGTGGAACGTCAGCGCCTCGACGCCCAGGAACGGGCCGCCGTTCTCGCTGAGGTCCTCCACGCTCAGCCCGAACACCGTGAGGAAGACCAGGTTCGGGTGCGCGACGAGCCTTTCGTGCCCGTGCGCGGCGGCGAATTCCGCGTTGAAGTACAGCGGGTTGTAGCTCAGCGTCAGCGACGCGAAAAGCAGGCTGTCGGATTCGGTGATCGTACGGCCCCAGTGGTGCTGGAAGACCTGGCCGACCGAGAAATCGTCGAACCGGTTCCCCTTCGGCATTTTCCTGGCGCGTTCGCGCACATCGGCAAGGTCGTCCAATTTCCCGCCTCGTTTCTCCTACGGTGAATTCGGGGTTCAGGACGCGGGGGCCGTCAATGCGGCCAGCCCGCGTACGTCGTCGAGCCCGTCCAGCGCGAGGACGGTGTCCGCGAGCTCGCGCGCCCGGCCGGCGCCGAGCACCGGGTCGGCCATCGCGTGGAACTTGCCGAGCAGGTCGGCGGTCTGCTCGCCCGGGTCGTCGGCCCACGGCCGTACGTTCGTGTCGTGCTCGGCGGTCAGCTCGCGGCCGTCCGCCAGCTTCACCGCGACCGTGGCCACCGGGCCGGTCAGCCGGTCGTCCGCGAGCACCGTCACCCGGTCGCGCACGTCGGTCAGGCGCGGGTCGGCGACCAGCTCGTCGGTGAAGCGTGACGGGTCCGCGGCGCCGTGGGTGAGCGCGAGCGCGGCCGTGTAGCGCAGGCTGAACTTGCCCTCCAGGCCGGTGCGCGGCTCGGGGATCGCGCACACCGCGAGGTGGCCGGGCGGCACGGTGACGTCCACCCGCGCGACGTCGTCGGCCGCGATGCCCGCCGTACGCCGCAGGTGCAGCAGCGCGTTGATCGACGCGTGGGTGAGGAAGCACGCGGCGTGCACCTTGAACCGCACGCCCTCCATGCGCCACGGGTCGCCGAACCCGCCCGCCGCGACGGCCGCGTCGAAGGTGTCGGACTGCGTGTCGGCGAAGCCCTGCGGCGCGCCGAGCACGTCGTCGCCGCTGGTGAAGCCGTCGGCGGCCAGCTCCGCGGCGAGCACGCCCGCCATGGCGGCGCGCCCGGCGTGCAGCGGCTTGCACATCGTGCCGAACATGGCTTTCAGGCCGGCGGCCTGTGTGCCGGCGATGCCGAGCGCGGCGGTGGTCCGCTCGGCGTCGAGGCCGAGCAGACGGGTGGCCGCGGCGGCGGCGCCGAACGTGCCGAACGTCGCGGTCGAGTGGAAGCCGCGCGCGTAGTGGCTGGGGCCGATGGCCGCCGCGACCCGCGTCTGCGTCTCGAACCCGGCGGTGAACGCGGTGAGCAGGTCGCGGCCGGTGGCGCCGGTGCGCTCGGCGACGGCCAGCGCGGCGGGCAGGGCGGGCGCGGACGGGTGGCCCATCGTGGTCACGACGTCGTCGAAGTCCAGCGCGTGGGCGGCCGTCCCGTTCGCCAGCGCGGCGCCCGTTGCGGTGGTCCGCTCCGTACGCCCGGCCAGCGTGCAGGGCCCCGCGCCGTACTCGCGGGCGACCACGCCGGCGGCGATGCGCGCGGCGGGCTCCCCGGCGCCGGCGACCATCACGCCGGTCAGGTCCAGGACGCAGAGCTTGGCCAGGGTCACGATCGGCGCGGGCAGGTCGGCGAAGCGCAGCCCGGTCAGGTGGCGCGCGAGCGCCGCCGTTGATCCGTCCATCGTCGGGTGCCTCCATCTGTACGACACGATTCATGCCGTATCGCGGGATGCCGTCCCATAGAATCGGGGTGTCCCAAAGGTGGACCGGTCGGAACGGATCTGTCAATCCCCCGGTGCCCGTACCGTTGGGTCACCGAGACGATGGAGGAGCGGCCATGCAGAGCGTGCTGCGCAGCCTTGAGGTGCTGGAGGCCGTGGCCGAGCACCAGCCGGTCGGCGTCGCCGAGCTCGCCCGCAAGCTCGGGCTGCCGACGTCCACGGTGCAGCGCATCCTCGGCACGCTCGCCCAGGCCGGGTGGCTGCGGCCGAGCGACGACGAGCTCACCCGCTGGACGATGACCGGCAAGGCGCTGATCATCGGGCGCAAGGCCGTGCGCGAGGTGGGGCTGAAGGAGGCCGCGGCCGAGCCGATGGCCGCGCTGCGCGACGCCACGCAGGAGACCATCCACCTCTCCGTGGTCGACGGCACCGAGCGCATGATCCTCATCGACCGCGTCGACTGCGACCAGCCCGTGCGCACGTACAACAAGCTCGGCGGCACCTCCCCGATGCACGCCACGGCGAGCGGGCGCAGCGTGCTGGCCGCGATGCCGGACGCCGACGTGGAGAAGGTCATCGCGCGCGGCCTGACCCGGCTGACCGAGACCACGATCACCGACCCGAAGCGGCTCAGGCACGACATCAAGGAGATCCGCGAGAACGGCTACGCGGTGAACATCAGCGAGAACCGCGCCAACGTGTGCGCGATCGGCGCGGCCGTGCGCGACACCACCGGCCGCCCCGTCGCGGGCATCTCCATCTCCATGCCGGACATCAGGTTCGACCACCGCCAGGTGCCGCAGTGGGGCGCGCAGGTCGCGAAGACCGCCGCCGAGATCGGCGCTGAGCTGGACCGATAGGCCGTACGACCGGCCCCGGCGGCCCGCCGGGGCCTTGACATGCGCGATCTCCGGGGACGATAGTCCCGAGTTGTCTGGCATGGCATCCCACGATCCGGCATCCGGTCGGACGTTCCCCGGAGGAGGAGATCCCGCATGACGCAGACGACCGAGCCCGTATCCCCGCCCGTCCCGGAGCTGACCACGCCGTTCCGTACGGAGCGGCGCGCGGGGATCCAGGCCGAGGCGCGGCGGTTCGCCGCCGAGGAGGTGCTGCCGGTCGCCAACCGTCTCGACCCGGAGAAGAAGGAGATCCCCCGGGCGCTGCTGGACAAGCTCGGCAAGCAGGGCTACTTCGGCATCACCATCGCCGAGGAGCACGGCGGCATGGGGCTCGGCGTGTTCGAGTACTGCATGATCGCCGAGGAGCTCGCGCGCGCCTGGATGAGCGTGGCCAGCATCATCGCCCGCGCGCAGGGCATGGGCACCGGGTTCGCCGACCAGGCCAAGCGGCTCCGGCTGCTGGAGCGGTCGGCGCGCGGCGAGTGGATCGGCGCGGCCGCGCTGTCCGAGCCGAACGCCGGGTCCGACCTCGCGAACGTGTCCACCCGTGCCGTACGCGACGGGGACGCGTACGTCATCACCGGCGAGAAGCGCTGGTGCGGCAACGCCAAGGCGGCCGACTTCATCCAGCTCCTGTGCCGCGTCGCCGACCCGGGGCCGGGCGAGCGGCGCTCCGCCGGGCTGGCCACGATCATCATCGAGAAGCCGCGTGACGCCTTCCCCGACGGCCTCACCGGCCACGCCATCGACAAGATCGGCTACCACGGGTTCCTCACGTGGAACCTGACGTTCGACGGCCTGCGCGTACCGGTCGCGAACAAGGCCGTCGACATGGGCCGCCGCCGCGCCGGCGACGACGGCACGAAGACCAGCGCGTTCCGCATGGTCGAGCAGAACCTCAACGTGGCCCGCGTGCACACCGCGGCCCGCGCGGTGGGCCTCGCCCGCGCGGCGGTGGAGGACTGCATCACCTACGTCCAGCAGCGCGTCCAGTTCGAGCATCCGATCGGCGACTTCCAGGCCATCCGCTTCAAGATCGCCGAAATGGCCGCCAGGGTCGACCAGGCACGCGCCTTCTACCAGCGCGTCGCCCACCTGGTCGACTCCGGCGAACCCTGTGAACGCGAGGCCGCCATGGTGAAACTCCTCGCCTCCGAGATGGCGGTCGAGGTGACCGGCGACGCCATCCAGATCCACGGCGGCAACGGCTACACCACGGAACGCCAGGTCGAACGCCACTGGCGCGACGCACGCCTCACCACGATCTTCGAGGGCACCAGCCAGATCCAGCAGAAGATCATCTCCGACCGCCTCCTGCCGCGCAGCCCGTATAGCTGAGGACCGGGGACCCGCCCCGCGCGTCCAGATGCACAGACGGCACATCCCGCCGGGCACCCCGGTCGCCGTCGTCAGGTGACCGCGTGGCCTTCCGCGGCCGCGGGCCGCCAGGCGGGGGAGCGGCCGAGCAGGGCGAGGACCTGGTCGAACGGTGGCGCGTCCGCCGGGGAGGCGAGGCCGGGACGGAAGGCGGCGCCCGGGGCGAGGCGGTTCTCGTCGTCCGGCACGGCCTGGGCGATCGGCACCACCGCCGCCACCAGGTCCGGAGCCGGGGCGTACGGGGCGCCGATCGCGCGGGCGACGTCCCAGCCGTGCACCACGTAGTCAATGAGGTGGAAGCCGATCGCGCGCTCGGCGCGGAACGACGCGCCGGGCCCGAACTCGGGAAGGTCGAACCTGCGGGCCAGGACGCCGTCGTCGGCGAACGCGGCGAGCACGCGCTCGGCCGCCGCCACGTAGTCGGCCACCGGGCCGGCCTCGGCGGGACGCGGCTCCCACACCCGCGGGTCGGCGCCCTCGCCGCGCGCGGCCGCGGCGAACCCGTGGTGCTGGGCGGTCATGTGGGCCAGCAGATCGGCCACCGTCCACCCGGCGCAGGGTGTCGCGCGCCCGAGGTCCTCCTCCGTCACCCTCTCGACCACCTCGATGCCGCCCCGAACCGCACGCCGGTCCAGCTCACGCACGTCCATGCCGCCTCCTTGATAAGCTTGTGCATATCATGTGCATGTGCTGATTATCTGTCAAGTCCTATAGTACGGAGGCGTGACCGACCGCCCCGACCTGGCCGCCATGCTCCAGCCGCTCAGCCGCGCGCTGGTGGACGCCGAACGCCCCGTGCTCGACGAACACGGCCTGACGATGTGGGCGTACATCGTGCTGCTGCACCTGGACGACCACCCCACCCGCACCCAGGCGGCCCTCGCGGAGTCCATCCGCGCCGACAAGACGCGCATCATCACGGTCCTGGACGACCTCCAAGACCGCGGCCTGATCGCCCGCGAACCCGACCCCGCCGACCGCAGGGCGCGCCTGCTGTCCCTGACCCCCGCGGGCCGCGCCCTCCGCGACCGCACCCAGGCCGCGATCCAGCGCAAGGAGGAACGCCTGCTGGCCCGCCTCCCCGCGCACGCGCGCCAAGGTTTCCTCGACGCCCTGCGCGTGCTGTCCGCGCTGCCCCGCGACGAGATCATCTGACGGGCGGGGGAAAGCGCGACCGGCGCGCTTTTTGCCGAGAAATTGCGATGCTCGGCCTTATGCAAAACGATATTCGCGGCCGGATACCGGCCGGGAGGATGGCCTGGCCACCCTCCCGGCAATTGTCCGGCCTAAGCGTCCTCGAGGATTTCCGCGAACGCGATGACCACGCCTCCGGTGGCGTGCTCGATCGTGGCGCCGACAAGGGGGCCCGCCTCCGCGGCGGCGGCGCTTGCGGCCGCGTAGTCGGTGAAGTAGAGGTCGAGCAGGCGGTACGCCGGGGTCGGGCTGCCGTCCTCCTTGGGCCAGACTTTCGCCGTCTCCATCCGGTTCAGGCCCGGCAGCTTGCGCGCCAGCGCGAGCTGTTCCGGGTAGGCCGCCTCGAAGGCCTCCGGGTCGGTCGGGTTGGAATAGACGAAGGTGATCTTCGTCGGATTTCCCTGCTCGGTCATGGTTAGACTCCTGCCTGTCGGGCGGAATTCCGGTAACACCGTTCAGCGACCGTAGTCAGAGAAATGGGCAGCGACCATGACCGCTCCGCCGGAGAATCTTGCCGATCGTCCAGCGACACCGGCCGTCTTACGCCCGCCGCGGGAACCCGCCGATCCGCGCGCGCTCGAGGACGCCGCGCTCGGCCTCGACACGGACGCCCGGTCGCACGACCTGCTCTCGGAGCTGCTCCGGCGCGTGCGGCTGAGCGGCGAACGGATCGTCGCGTACGCACCGCCGCGGACGTTCTCAATTGGCTACGCCGACATGGGCAGCCTGCACATCGTCGAAGAGGGCGAGCTCCTGCTCCGGGTCGACGGCGACCCGCACGTCGAGCGGCTGACCCGCGGCGACGTCGTCCTGCTCCCGCGCGGCGACCCGCACCACATCAGCGACGCCTCCGGCGATGACGCCGCCGAGCCGGTGCGCTGGCTCTGCGGAACGTTCCGGATCGGCGACCCGCAGGCCAGCCACCTGCTCGGGAGCCTTCCGCCCGTGATCGTCCTCCGCGATGCCAGCGGTCCCGTGCTCGAAGGGCTCCAGGTCGCCCACCAGATGCTCGTCTTCGAGATGCGGTCGCCGTCCCAGGGCTCGGCGGTGATGGTCGCCCGCATTCTCGACCTGATCTTCATCCAGATCCTGCGCGCGTGGGCCGCCGGCGCCGGCGGCGAACCGAACTGGCTGGCCGGCGCCTCCGACCCGCAGATCGGCCCGGCCCTGAGCGCCATCCACCGCGATCCCGGCCACGAGTGGACGGTCGAGGAGCTGGCCCGGGCGTGCGCGCTGTCCCGGTCGGCGTTCGCCGCGCGGTTCCTCGCCCGCGTGGGGAAACCGCCGGCCACCTACCTCACGCACGTACGCCTGGACGCCGCCACCGACCTGCTCCGCGACACCGCTCTTCCGGTGACCCGCGTCGCGGAGAGCGTCGGCTACACGTCGGAGGCGGCGTTCAGCCGCGCGTTCAAGAACCGCTACGGCACGCCGCCGGCCCGCTGGCGGCGCGACGTACGATGACCCGGTCGTAGCCGGGCGCGTCACGTGGGTCCGTGGCCGGCCGAGCGGGGGGAGAGCGGGTGCGGGAGCTGCCGCCGGCGCGTGCGCTGCGGGCCCGGGTGGGCGCGTTGCGGCAGGTGTGCCGCATCGACCGGCTCGCGTACGAGGACGGCGCCGCGCGCGGCACCCGGCTCGTACGGGTGGTGACCGGTGGCGGGCTGGAGTTCGAGCTGCATCCCGACCGCTGCCTGGACATCGGGCACGTGACGTACGACGGCACCCCGATGGCCTGGAGCGCGCCCGCCGCGCCGGCCGGGCCCGCCTTCGCCGAGCACACCGGCACCGGCTGGCAGCGCACGTTCGCCGGGGGGCTGCTGGCCACCGGCGGCCTCGACCACTTCGGGTCGCCGTCCGCCGACCAGGGCGTGGAGCTGGGCATGCACGGCCGGGCGTCCGCGCTGCCCGCCCGCGACCTCAACACCCGCGCCGCGCCCGATGGCGACGGCGCGCTGGAGGTCAGCGCGGTCATGGAGCAGGCGCGGCTGTTCGGCGAGAACCTCAGGCTCGAACGCCGGGTCACCTCGCGGCTCGGCGCCACCGGCCTCGCGATCGAGGACACCCTGACGAACCAGGCGCCCGAGCCGTGGCCGCACATGATGCTGTACCACATGAACCTCGGCTGGCCGCTGGTCGACGACGGCACCACCGTGGACATCCCGGCGACCCGCGTCGAGGCGCGCGACGGCGCGGAGCCGGGCGGCCCGGCGGTCGGCCCGCCGGTGCCCGGCGCGGGCGAGCGGGTGCTCCGCCACGACCTGCCGCCCGGCGGCCGTACGGAGATCACCGTCGCCAACGCGGGCCTCGGCGTGGCCTGCGTCATCGGGGTGGACACCGCGACGCTGCCGTACGTGTTCCAGTGGCGCATGCCCGCCTCCGGCGTGTACGCGCTCGGCATCGAGCCGGCGGACACACCGGTGATGGACGGCCGTGCGGCGGCCAGGGCGGCCGGCGCGCTCGGGTCCCTGGAGCCGGGCGAAAGCCGCGTGTACCGGCTCGACGTGCGGTTCCGCCCGTACGGCTGATCCGCCCGGCGAACCGCGGCTCAGGAACCGGAATGCTGTTCGGTGGCCAGTTCGGAGAGGCTCATGGCCAGCGTGCGGTGGACGGCGGGGACGAAGTCCAGGGCGCGCAGCGCGGTGTTGCGCAGGCCGCGCAGGGGGCCGCTGCTCACCGTGGCCATGCGGGTCATCCGGTGGGTGAACGCCACCACCTCCTCGGCGACCGGGCGGCGCTCGGTCTCGTACGCGTCCAGTACGGAGTCCGGCGCCCCGTCGGCGAGGACGGCGGCCAGCTTGCCCGCGAGGTTGGCCGCGTCCTGCACGCCGGTGTTCATGCCCTGGCCGCCGGCCGGGCTGTGCACGTGGGCGGCGTCGCCGGCGAGGAACATCCGGCCGTCGCGGTAGTGCTCGGCCAGGCGGTGGTGCACCCGGAAGCGGGAGCTCCACGCGATCTCCTTGACCGTC
This sequence comes from Streptosporangiaceae bacterium, assembly GCA_036502625.1. GTDB lineage: Bacteria > Actinomycetota > Actinomycetes > Streptosporangiales > Streptosporangiaceae > DASXYG01. The sequence continues at coordinate 27,610 of DASXYG010000140.1, read as the reverse complement.
GCCGGGTGCGCCTTCGGCCCGCGCGTGCGCATCAGGTCCTGGACGAAGTCGAGGCCCGGCCGCTCGGGCGCCTCGTCCACGGTCGCGACGATGCGGTGGCGCCCGCCGGGCAGCGGCGCGAGGACGGTCACGCCGCCGGCGGAGAAGAACAGCTTCACCTCGTCGTCCCGCTCGGACCAGTCGAGGTGCATGTCGGCCAGCACGAACGACTGGGCGTAGGTATCGCCGCCGAACGCGATGCCCGTCTGCTCGCGCACCACGCTGTGCATGCCGTCCGCGCCGACGGCGTACCGCGCGCGGATCCGCTCCCCGGTCGCGAGGTGCGCGGTGACGCCGTCGCGCTCCTGCGTCAGCCGGTCCAGCTCGTACGGCCGCAGCACGTCGCCGCCCGAGGCGCGCAGTTGGGCGAGCAGCACCTCCTCGGTGATGTTCTGCGGCACCAGGAGGACGAACGGGTAGTCGGTGGGCAGCTCGTCGAAGCGGACGCTGAGCAGTTCGTGGTCGCGCTCGCGGATGGTGATCCGCGGCACGGTGACGCCCCGGTCGATGAGCTTCCCGGTGACGTCGATGCCGCGCAGCACCTCCATCGTGCGGGCGTGCACGACGGCGGCGCGCGAGGTGTTCGCGCCCTCGGCGGCGCGGTCGACCAGCACGGCGTCGACGCCGCGCCGGGCCAGCGCCGTGGCCAGCGTGAGGCCGACCGGGCCGGCGCCGACGACGAGGACGTCCGTGGACTCGGGCAGGGATCGCGGCATGGCTGTGCCTTTCTGTACGTGTCGGGTACGCGGGGGCGCGGCCTTACGCGGGCCGCGCGGACGGTGGGCCGCACAGGCGCGGCGTGGGCGCGATGGCCAGGACGGCGCGTACGGCCGCGGCGAGGCGGGCGCGGCTGTCGGCGGAGACGGCGCCGGGCGCGGCCGACGGCGCGGTGAGCTCGCGGCGGAACACGGCGGTCGGGAGGTCGACGACGCACATCATGACCGCCTCGACGGCGGCGTCGTCCGTACGGTCCCAGAGCGCCGCCGAGAGCCGGGCCAGCATCGCCAGCAGCCTGCGGTCCTGGACGCGCATCGCCTCGGCGAGGTCGGCCGGGACGTCCGCGCCGATCAGCCGCTCCCTGCGGACGTACATCAGCACGCGCGCGGCGTGCGGGCGGCCGGCGGCGAACACGGCGGGCGCGTCGGCGGCGGCGAGCACGGCCGGGAGGGCCCCGGCGCCCTCGGCGGCATCGACGGCCTCGGTCTGGAGGTCGAGGAAGTCGCGCGCGGCGCGCCGCCACACCTGGCCGAGCAGGACGGGACGCGAGCCGAACGCGTGGTAGATGACGCCGTTGGAGACGCCGGCGGCGTCGGCGAGGCCGCGGACAGTGAGCCGTTCCGGGCCGCCCTCGGCCACCAGCCGCTCGGCGACGTCGAGCAGCCGGTCCAGGTCGTGCATCCGCGGTCGGGGCATGACGGCACCATAACAGAGCACGTGCTCCAATATAATCCGGGCCTACGATCGCGGGTGATGACCGAGGCCGAGCGGATCGAACGCGACGACCTGGCGCTTCCCGTGGCGCTGCCGCCCGTCGTACGCCGGGTGGTGTCCCTGGTGCCGTCGCTGACCGAGGCGCTGGCCGCGACCGCGCCCGGCGTGCTCGCGGGCGCGACCGACTGGTGCGTCCACCCGCCCGGCCTTGACGTGCCGCGGTTCCGCGGCACGAAGAACCCCGACGTACGGGCGATCGCCGCGGCCGGGCCCGACCTTGTGGTGCTGAACCAGGAGGAGAACCGGGAGCTTGACCACCGGCGGCTGCGGGCGGCCGGGGTGCCCGTCTGGGTCACGGTGACCGAGGACGTGCCCGGCGCGCTGCGGTCGCTGCGCCGGCTGATCACGGTCGCGCTGCGGCTCCCGGCGCCCGCCTGGCTGGACGCGGCGGACGCGCGGCTCGGCGGACCGCCGCCGGACCCGGAGGTCCGGGCGGCGATCTGCGTGTGGCGCGACCCGTGGATGGTGGTGGGGTCGCGCACGTTCGCCGCGGACCTGCTGCGCCACGCCGGCGCGGCCAACGTGTACGCCGGCCACGCCGACCGCTATCCGCGCGTCACACCGGAGGAGATCCTCGCCCGCGGCCCTGACGTGGTGGTGCTCCCCGACGAGCCGTACGCGTTCACCGCGGCCGACGGCCCCGAGGCGTTCCCGGGGCGCGCGCGGCTCGTCAGCGGACGCCACTTGACCTGGTACGGCCCGTCGCTCGTGGACGCCGTCGGCGTTCTGCGCGCCGGGCTCAGCCCGTGAGCAGGTCCAGCCCGGCGCGGACCGGCAGGGTGGGGGCCGGGGCCGTCAGGCGGTCCCACACGTCCGCGTCGAGACCGGTCAGCGACGTGAACTTGGCGCGTACGGCGGACACGGCCGCCGGGTTGCCGGGGTGGCCGTACGCGTCGTCGACGTGGGCGGTGCGGACCAAGCCGTCATTTGCGCCGACCGTCACCGTGGCGGGGGCCAGGCGGGGCCAGGCGGCGGTCGCGGCCGGGTCCTCCACGACCGTGACGCGGCGGGCCAGGTCGAGCGCCTCGGGGTCCGGCTCGTCGTAGCGGGCGCGGTCCGCGTCGCCGCGCAGCAGCGCGACGGCCACCGCGTACGGGATGGAGAAGCGGCGCGACAGGTCGGTGGCGCCCGGCTGCGCGGCGGTCTTCAGGCTGTTCGCGTTGACCGCCACGCGGACGGCGGCGCCGGCGTCCAGGGTGCCGTCCGCCAGGACGTGCGGGCGCAGCTTCAGCGCCGCCTCGATCGCCGAGTGGGTGATCGCGCAGGCGGAGTACAGCTTGACGTAGCCGCCGGTGACGCGGGTGCCGACCAGCGCCGGGTCCACCTCGACGCGGTCGCCCACGAGGCCGTCGAACGCCGCCTCGTACGAGCTCGGCGACCCGCGGAACCCGGCGCGGACCAGCCGCCGCGCCAGCACGCCCGCGCTCGCCGCGTGGCCCGCCCACGTGTTGCGCACGTTCGCGCCCTCCAGGCACGGCGCCCACGTGGTGAGCAGCGGGATCGTGGCGGCGGCGCGCGCCATCTCCAGGGGGTCGTCCCCGGTCAGCAGCGCCACGGCGACCGCGGCACCGGCCGCGCCGAGGTGGCCGTGCGGGTGGGTGGGGGCGCGCAGCCGCAGCGCGTCGAACAGCCCGGCGGCCACCTCGTAGCCGGCGGTGAACGCGGTCAGCAGCTCCGGCCAGGACGCGTCCACCACCTCGGCGGCGGCCAGCGCGGCGGGCAGCACGTGCGCGGACGGGTGCCCGGTCGGGCGTACGCCCTCGTCCAGTTCCAGCGCGCACGTCACGGTCGCGTTCACGTACGCGGCCCGGTCCGGGGCGCCCCACCCGCCTCCGGCGGTCATGAACCGCGCCATGGGACCGGCGCCCGAGGGGGCCAGCCGCCACGAGCCCGTCAGGTCGTCGCCGTCGACCAGCGCGACGGACTCGGGGCGGCGGCCCGCGGCCAGCATGACGCCGAGGGTGTCCGCGACCAGCAGCGCGGCCTGGTCGCGGACGTGGTTCGGCAGGGGCCGCCGGGCGAACTCCACGGCGGCCCCGACCAGCTCATCGAGGATCGGCGTCATGCCGAGGCGGTCTCGCGTACGGCCTGCTTCGTGGCGGCGTGGTCGGCCGTGACGAACCGGCCGCTCCGCTCGCCCACCGGCTCGCCGTCGCGCATCGCGAGACGCCCGCCCAGCACGCTCGCCACGACCCGGCCGCGCAGCTCGAACCCGTCCCACGTGCTCGTCTTGTGCAGCGCGTGCAGCTCCTCGTTGCGCACGGTGTGGGCCGCGTTCGGGTCCACGAGCGTGAGGTCGGCGTCGGCGCCCGGCCGGACGATGCCCTTGCGCGGCCACAGCCCGTACAGCCGGGCGGTCGACCCGGACAGCACCTCGGCCAGCTTCGGCATGCTGATCCGGCCGCGTACGGCGCCGTCGACCAGCAGCGGAGCCAGCGTCTCGATGCCGAGGCCGCCGGCCGGCGCGGAGCCGAACCCGACCATCTTCTCCTCCACGGTGTGCGGAGCGTGGTCGGAGCCGATCGAGGAGATCGTGCCGTCGTTGACCGCCGTCCACAGGGCGTCCTGGTCGGCGGCCTCGCGTACGGGCGGGTACACCTTGAGCAGCGGGCCCAGGCGGTCGGCGTCCGCGTCGGTCAGCGTGAGGTACTGCGGGCAGGTCTCCGCGGTGATCGGGATGCCCATCTCCTTGGCCTTCCGCACCACCTCGATGCCCATCTTCGACGCCGTGTGCACGACGTGGAAGCGGCACCCGGTGGCCCGCGCGAACTGCGCGCCCACCGCGATCGAGGCGGCCTCGGCGACGGCCGGGCGGGCCTGGAGCAGGTCGTCGTACGTCTCGATGCCGTGGCCGAGCCGCTCCGCGGAGTCGCTCAGCACGTAGCGGTCCTCGCAGTGCGCGGCCAGCAGCCCGCCGGTCCGCGCGACCCGGCGGAACAGCTCGAGTACGGCGCCGTTCTCCGGCGGGAGGAGCAGGTTCTCCGGCGGCTCGTCGGCGAAGTTGTAGACGAGGCCCTTCGTCTCGCGGTGCAGCGCGTAACCCCAGAACAGCTTCACGGCGACCGCGCCGGCCTGGAACATGGCGTCGATCTCGTCGGCGTTGTCCGGCCCGAGCGCCAGCCCCCACAGGCCGAAGTCCACCCAGGCGCGCGGCTCGTGCTCGGCGCGGCGCGCGTGGAACGTCGCGAGGTCGGCGACCGCCGGGATGGCGTTCGGCATCTCCAGGATCGTGGTGAGCCCGCCGCACAGCGCGCCCAGCGTGGAGTGCGCGAACGTCTCCTTGTGCGTCGACCCGGGGTCGCGGCTGTGCACGTGCGGGTCGATGAACCCGGGGAACACCAGCAGCCCGTCCGCCTCGACGACCTCGTCCGCCGCGGCGGCGGTCCCCGGTTCGACCAGCGCGCGCACCCGTCCGTCCTCGCACAGGACGTCGGCGGCGACCGTCCCGTTCTCGGTGACGACGGTGCCATTACGGACGAGCAACTTCACGGGGAAGCTCCAATCAGGTTGCGTATGGGAACTCAGGCGGCGCGGAGCCGGAAGACGGGGCCGTCGCGGCAGATCAGCGGGGCCTCGGCGGCGGCCGTGCGGTCGCCGGTCGAGCAGCCGTGGCAGTAGCCGAGGCCGCAGGCCATGTGCGCCTCCAGTGCGACCTGCACGTCGGCGCCCCAGGCGGCGGCCAGCCGCAGGGCCAGCGCTTCGAGGCGCGCGGAACCGCAGGCGGCGATCAGCGCGGGCGGCGCGGCGTCGAGCAGCCCGCGCAGCCGCGGTTCCAGGACCGCCGGGTCGGCGGACCCGTCGCCGTCGTGGACGGGCAGGACGCGCGCGCCGTGCGCGGCGTACACCTCGCGGCCGAGGATCGCGCCCGGGTGCCGCCCCGACGCCACCGCGGTGACCGTACGTGCCGTGCCGTCCGTACGGGCCAGCGGCGTGAGCGAGCAGGTGCCGATGCCGCGGCCGAGCAGCAGCAGGTCGCCGGGCGGCGGGGTGAAGCCGCGGCCGAGCGGCCCGACCACGCCGATGCGCTCGCCGGCGCCGAACGACGTCAGCGCGCGGGTGCCGGCGCCGACCACGGAGTAGACGATGTCCACCCGGCCGGTGGCGGCGTCGGCGTCGTAGATGGCCATCGGGCGCGGCAGCACCGGCCCGGACCGTACGCTGCGGGTCACCGTGAGCATCACGAACTGCCCAGGGAGGTACGCGCGCGCCACGTGCGGCGCCGCGATCGACAGCTTCCAGTAGCGGTCGTCCAGGTGCTCGTTGGCCAGGACGTCCGCGTCGAGCGTGGCCGGCGCGGGCCGGTCGGCGGCCTCCAGGACGTCCAGCACACCGGACGGCCCGGTGGCCGGGGCGCGCCCAGCGCTCATCGCGCGGTCCTCTCGGGGTAGCCGGCCAGCTCGGCGAGGTCGCGGTCGAGCCGCAGCAGCCCGGACGCCAGCACCTTCACGCCGGTGGCGATCTCCGCGGGCGCCGTCCACTCCTCGGGCACGTGCGACAGGCCGTCGCGGCTCGGCACGAACACCATCCCGGCCGGGGTGACGCGGTTGATCATCTGCGCGTCGTGGCTGGCGCCCGACGTCATCACGCGATAGCTGACGCCCAGCTCACTCGCCGACGCGGTGAGCGCCTGCCGCACCCATACGGGCAGCACGACCGGGGACGTGTCGGCGAGCAGCCGTACGTCGAGGTGGACGCGCCGCCGGTCGCAGACCGCCTGCACGCGCCGCACGATCTCCGCCGCGGTGCCGCGCTGCCGGTCGGCGTCCACGTCGCGGACGTCCACGCTCATGCGGGCCTCGCCGGGGATCGTGGTGATCGAACCGGGCGCGATATCCAGGCGGCCGACGGTGGCGCGGGTGCCGCGGTGGCGGGTGTCCAGCGCGACCTCCTCGGCGATGAGGATGGCCTCGGCCGCCGCGGCCAGGGCGTCGGAGCGGCCGCGCATGGGCGTGCCGCCGGTGTGCGAGGCGCGGCCGTGCAGGGTCAGTTCGAGCCGGGTGGACCCGGAGATCAGGTCGACGGCGCCGACGCTGATCTGCTGCCGCTCCAGGACGGAGCCCTGCTCGACGTGCAGTTCGAGGAACGCCGCCCAGTCGGCGGGGTCCCACGGGCGGGCCACGGCGGCGGCCGGGTCGAAGCCGAGCGCCTGCATGGCCTCGGCCACGGAGATGCCGTCGCGGTCGCGCCGCTCGCGCAGCTCCTCCACCGACGACAGCCCGGCGGCCAGCTTGGAGCCCAGGCAGGCCTGCCCGAAGCGGGCGCCCTCCTCGCCGGCGAAGACCACGAACCGCAGCGGGTGGACGGTCTCGACCTTCTCGGCCGCGAGCAGCCGCGCCACCTCGACGGCGGACACGACGCCGGCGATGCCGTCGAACCGGCCGCCGGTGTAGACGGAGTCGAGGTGGCTGCCGGTGCCGATGCCGGGCGCGTCCGTACGGCGGCCCGGCCTGGTCGCGATGGTGTTGCCGGCCGGGTCGGTGCGGACCTCGCAGCCGGCGGCGCGCATCCAGGTCGTGAACAGCTCGTGCGCGGAACGTTCCAACTCGGTATAGGCCAGCCGCGTCACCCCGGGCCCGCCCTCGCTGAGCCCGGCCAGCTCCTCGATCGCGTCCGCGATGCGCCGCGCCCGCGGCTCCAGCCGTACGGCGCCGCCGGCCGCACGCCCGTTCTTCGCCCCCCGGCCCGCCCCGTTGGCGGACGGGGCCGCCGGGGTGGAGACGCGCGTCTTGGTGCCGCTCACGCGTCCTCCGCCGTCAGCACGGTCGCGTCGGCGGCCTCGGTCTCCGCCACGACGGCGGTCGTACGGGCGGTGGCCACCGCGGCGACGCGCGCGCCGGAGTGGCGGACCACGCCGGCCAGCCCGGCGACCGCCGTACGCGCGGTCAGCTCCTCGGCGACCAGCGCCACCACCGCGTTCTCCGGCAGCGGGCGCTCCAGCGTGACGATGCCCTCGATCTCCTCGGCCAGCCGCAGCCCCACGCCGAGCTCGCGGGCCACGACGTGCGCGACCACGGCGTCCTCGCTGTCGTCCCAGCACACGACCGCGGTGATGCCCTTGTCGCGCAGCCGCCCGGCCAGCGCCGTGCCCACGCGCTCGGTCCGCGCCGGGTCGTCGAGCGTCGGGGTCTCGTTCGTCGCGGTCATGCCGGCTCCTCCTGGTCGGACGTGTGGGACCGAGTGGCCGGGGTGGGCAGCTCGGACAGCTTGAACAGCGGGTCGAAGCGGTAGCCGGCCGCGGCGACGGCCGCCGCGCCGCCCTGCTCCCGGTCGACGACGGCCAGCACCGAGCTGATCTCCGCGCCCGCCGCGGCGACCACGTCGGCGGCGGCGAGCGCCTGGCTCGCCGTGGTCACGACGTCCTCGACGAGCACGACGCGCTCCCCGGCGTGCAGCTCGCCCTCGACGCCCGCGGCCGTGCCGTACTTCTTGCGGGTCTTGCGGACCACCACGAACGGCACGCCCGTCTCCAGCGACAGCGCCGTGGCCAGCGGCACCGCGCCCAGCTCGGGCCCGGCGATGCGGTCGACGTCGGCGGGCAGCCGCTCGGCGAGCAGGCTCGCCAGCCGGCGCAGCACCGTGGGCTTCGTGGTGAACAGGTACTTGTCGAAGTAGTACTCGCTGGCCTGCCCGGACGACAGGACGTAGCTGCCGCGCAGGTACGCGGCGGCGACGACGTCGCGGGCGAGCTCGGCGCGGCGGGACGCGGTGTCCTGGAACACCTCGGGCCCGCCGCTTGCCAGCGCTTCGAGCAGCGAAGCGGTCATCGCACCAGCCTTTCGGGTGACTCGGGCGCGGATTCGGAGGCCGCGGCCCCCGGCGCCGCGCCCGCCGCGTCGGGTTCTACCCAGCCGAGGTCGGCGGCCATGGCGCGGGCGGCGTCGAACACGATGCCCCGGTAGCGGTCGCGGTGGTGCGGCTCGGTGACCCGGTGGCTCGGACCGGCCAGCGTCACCGACGCGACGACCCGCCCCGTCGAGGCGCGCACCGGCGCGGAGATCGCCCACACGCCGCGGTCGAGCTCGTCGTCGCAGACGTCGTAGCCGCGCGCCCGGATGAGCGTGAGCATGTTCATCAGCTCGTCGGGATCGGTGACGGTGCCCGCGGTGTACGCGGGCAGCTCGCGCGCGGTCAGCAGCCGCCGCGCCTGGTCAGGCGGCAGGTCGGCGAGCAGCGTACGGGCGGAGGCCGCGGCGTGCAGCGGCATCTCCTGCCCGATGCGGACGAACATGCGCAGCGCGTGCGTCGACTCGACCAGCGACACGCACACCGCGCGGTCGCCGATCAGCTCGGTGAGGAACACCGTCTCGCCGCACAGCCCGGCCGCCTCGGCCAGCGCCGGGTGCGCGGGGACGAGCAGCGCGTGGTGCCGCGCGTTCTCGTCGTTGAGCTGCCGCGCGGCCGGGCCGAGGAAGAACCGGCGGTTGGACGGCGAGCGCGACACGAACTCCTCGCCCTCGAGGACCGCGAGCAGCCGGTGCATGCTGCCCTGCGGTACGTCGAGCGCGTGGGCCAGGCCGGACAGCGACATGCCCTCCGGGTGGACGGCCAGCTCCCGCAGGACGGCCAGCGCACGCACCACCGGTTGCATCATCGGCTCCCTTCGCGGTACTCGGATCGAGGGGTCATCAGGTCAGCTCCGAGCCCTTGCGCTCGGGGATCAGCAGCAGCGCGAACATCGCCAGGACGTAGACCCCGGCCAGCGCGCCGATCGCGTACGGGAACCCCTTCGCCGCCGCGACCGCCGCGATGATCAGCGGGGCGAAGCCCGCGACGCCGCGGCCGATGTTCCACAGGACGTTCTGCGCCGTGGCGCGCGCCTCGGTCGGGTACAGCTCGGCCAGCAGCGCGCCGAAGCCGCCCATCGCGCCGTTGATGAACGCGCCGAGGAACAGCCCGCCGAACAGCAGCGCGATCGACGAGTGGAGGTTGGCGTAGACGATCACCGCGATGATCGCGCCGACCTCGAAGATGAAGAACGACGGGCGGCGGCCGATCGTGTCGCACAGCTTGCCGAACACGAACACGCCGATGATCATCCCGACGACGGTGACGGCGGTCCACCCGACGGACTTGTTGAACGACTCGCCGACCTCACGCGAGAGGTACGTCGGCATCCAGGTGATGACGCCGTAGTACACGAAGTTCTGCACGGACGTGAGGATCAGCAGGCCGATGGTGGCCCGGGTGGTGCGCGCGTCGGCGAACAGCTTCCGCACGGGGAACTCGGTCTTCGCGCGCCGCTTCTTCGCCTCGGTGAACTTCTCCGGCTCGTGCAGCTTGCGGCGCAGGAAGTACGCCACGATCGCCGGGAAGATGCCGACGACGAACAGCAGCCGCCAGCCGCCGAGCGGGATCAGCACGGCGGCGGCCACGGACGCCAGCAGCGTGCCCGCCTGCCAGCCGTTGGCCACCCACGCGGTGGCCCGCGCACGCATCTTCGCCGGCCATGCCTCGGCGGCCAGCGTCATGCCGATGCCGAACTCGCCGCCGAGGCCGACGCCCGCGAGGAACCGGAAGGTCAGCAGCGACGGGTAGTTCCACGCGACCGCGGACAGCCCGGTGAACACGGCGAAGATCAGGATCGACCAGGTCAGCACGCGGACGCGGCCGAGGTAGTCGGACATGATGCCGAAGATCACGCCGCCGGCGACCGCGCCGACGAGCGTGAACGTCGACAGCGCGCCCGCCTGGGTGTCGCTGAGGTGGAACGTCGCGGTGATCGCGGCCAGCGCGAACCCGATGATCAGCAGGTCGAAGCCGTCCATGGCGTAGCCCACGGCGGCGCCGAACACGGCCTTGATGCCGTACTTGTCGGGCTTGGCATCGGCGCGGCCCGGCTCGGGCGAGGGGGGAGCGGCGCCGGCGTCGAGTTCGGTCATCGGTGTAGCCCCTTTCAGGGGGACGATCAGGGGATGCTCGTCATGGATGGGTGAGGGTCCCGATGAGGTCGGTGACACCGCTGGCACCGAGCTCGTCGAGCACGTCCGGGAGTTCGGCGACGATCTCGGTCATCGCCTGGGGGCGGGTGAAAGTGGCGGTGCCCACCTCGACGGCGGACGCGCCGGCCACGAGGTACTCCGCCACGTCGTACGCGTCCGCGGCGCCGCCGCAGCCGACGATCGGCACGTCGACGGCGCGCGCCACCTGCCAGACCATCCGCAGGATCAGCGGTTTCGCCGCCGGGCCCGACCAGCCGCCGATGCCGTTGCCCAGGACGGGACGGCGGCGGTGCAGGTCGATGGCCATGCCGACGAACGTGTTCGCGACGACGACGGCATCGGCGCCGCCGTCGACGGCCGCGCGCGCCAGGTCGGCGATCGAGGCGACGTTCGGGGTCAGCTTCACCAGCAGCGGCACGGACGTGACCGCGCGCACCCCGGCGACCGCGCGGGTCAGCGCCGCCGGGTCGGCGCCGAGCTCGACGCCGCCCGCCTCCAGGTTGGGGCAGGAGAGGTTGAGCTCGTACGCGGCGACCGGCGCGCCCTCCAGGTCGGCGGCGGCGCGCGCGTAGTCGCGCTCGGCGAGGCCGCCCAGGCTGACGATCACCGGGGCGCCGCAGGCCAGGTAGTCCGGCAGCACCTCCGTACGCCAGCGGCGCGCGCCGATCGACGGGATGCCGACGGAGTTCAGCATGCCGTCACGGGTCTCGGCGAGCCGGTGCGCGGGGTTGCCCGACCGGATGTCGCTGAAGACCGTCTTGGTCACCACGCCGCCGAGCCGGTCCACCGGGACGACGGAACGCAGCTCGGGGCCGAAGCAGCCGGACGCGGGGAGCACCGGATTGCGCAGCTCCAGGGGGCCGACCCGGGTCGCGAGCCGGCCGGTGGTCGCGGTTTCGGTCAGTGTTTCCGTCAACCCGAAGCATCCCTTCCGTCCTGAAGGGTTCATCGTTGAGCTTGACGTGGCCATATGTCAAGGATAGGCGCTGAACTTTTCCGTGTGATCAAAGCATGGCTTCGGTCTTGTGAAATAGCGCAGGTCAATGGGGGCGCGTACGGATGGTCCGGGCGAAGCGGGCGGCCACTGCCCAACCGGGTCGTCTGCGACTACGATTTGCCGCGGTGCGTGAACGGAACGAGAGACCCCCAGCCATCGGAGCTCGGACGTGACGACCGCGGGCCTGCCCGGAGACGTCCACCGCCTGTTCCCCGACGGCGGCGACGGGCGGCGGCTCTCGGTCGCGCTGCCGCCGGGCACCGTCGTGTGGCCGGACCCCGGCTACACCCAGCGTTCCGCGCAGCGCCGTCCCGCCCTGTGGCTGTCCGACGCCCCGGTCACCGGCGAGCTGTGGGCGCGGCTGCGCGCCGACCATCCCGCGTCCGGCCTGTGGCCCGTGCTCCTGGAGGACTCCAACCAGCCGTGGTCGGCCGGGCAGATCGCCCCCGAACCCGCCTCCGAGATCGACTTCTACGACCCGGCCGCGTTCATGGCCGAGGTCTGGTCCGACTGGGTGGGCCGCCAGCCCGACGAATCCGCGATCGACGACCTCGCGCCGTACGGCAGGTACAGCCCCGGCCTGGCCACCCCGGGCCACCAGGTCGCCGACCCCGGCACCGTCGCCGACCGCTACGCCGAGGTGCTCGCCGACGGCAGCCGCCTGCTCGGCCTGGTCGCCGTCGACCGCGGCGCCGACGCCCTCGCCGCGATCGGCTGGCAGGGCGCGCTCTACCACAACGAATGGACGGCGCCGCTGGCCGCGGTGGTGCGCGGCTGGGAGGACCGCTTCGGCGCCCGGGTCGTCGGCATGGGCTTCAACACCCTGGAGCTGAGCGTCGCCGCGCCGCCCGCGACCTCGCGCCACGCCGCCCAGGTCGCCGCCGAGCACTGGGCGTTCTGCCCGGAGGTCATGGCGCAGGGCCCCGGCACCCTGGCCGCGTACGCCGAGCACCTCCGCGGCGGCCACACCTGGTCCTTCTGGTGGGAATGACGCGCGGCCCGCGAACCTGTTCGACACGGGCATAAGCCGCTGACGTGGGATGACGCGGCGCCCTGCCTAGTCTGACGACGTGAGACTTCGTAGCGCGGCGGTCATCGCAACAGTGGCCCTCTCCGTCGCCGGGGCGCTGGGCGGCGCGGCGGGCACGGCCGGTGCGGCCGGTGCGGCGCCGCGCGGCACGCCGCTGCTGACCGAGCGGTTCACCGGGGCCACCGCCGACGCGCGGTTCCGCGCGTACGGCTCGGCGTGCCTGACCGGCGCGGCGCGCGGCGCCGCACCCGGGCCCGGCGAGCACGCGCTGTCCGGCTGCGACGCGAACCCGGTCGGCCCCGTGCCGCCCGGATCGGCGGCGCCGCACGGATTCCTCCAGCTCACCGACGCGGGCAACGACCGGCAGGGCGCGGCGCTGTTCAAGTCGCCGATCCGCGCCGTCGACGGCCTCCAGGTGACCTTCGACCAGTGGCAGTACGGCTCGACCACCACCGATCCTTCGCCCGCCGACGGCATCTCCTTCTTCCTCACCGACGGCTCGCACCACCTGACCACGCCGGGCCCGTTCGGCGGCAGCCTCGGCTACGCGCAGAAGCTGCCCGACGACGATCCCGCCCGGCCGTTCCTGCCGGGCGTCTCGCACGGCTACCTCGGCATCGGCCTCGACGTCCTCGGCAACTACTTCGGCGACTGGGAGCACCGCGGCGACGGCTGCGACCGCCGCTCCCCGGCCGGAACCGCGTTCCACGTGCCCGCGCCGGGCCGGAACATGGTGACCGTACGGGGACCCGGCAACGGCACGTCCGGGTACTGCTGGCTGGACGCCACCACCTCGAACACCTCCACCACCGGCCCGTGGCCGTCCACGCTGCCCGGCGAGCTGCACGGCCCGACGACCGCGGTCCCGCCCGGCAGCACCCCGGAGCAGGCGGAGCGGCTGCTCGAACCCAGCAGGCGCACGGTGCGCATCCGCATCACGCCCGCGCCGAAGCCGCACGTCACCATCGACGTCGACTTCGGCGGCGGCTTCAAGCGGGTGCTCGCGTTCGACGCTCCGGAGCCCGAGCCGCGCACGTACCATTTCGGGTTCGCCGCCTCGACCGGCCTGTTCACCGACGTCCACCTGGTCCGCAACGTGGTCGTCTCCACGCTGCGGCCGGTACCGCCGAAGCCCAAGCCGCCCAAGCCGAAGCCGAAGCCGAAGCCCAAGCCGCACCGGCCCCGGCACCACCACCCCGGGTACTGCATGGCCCCCGCGGACCACCTGGCCGTACGGGCGCACGCGTGCCGCGCGGAGGTGGCGCGCTAGCCCGCCTCCTCCGGGTGGTGGCAGGCGATCCAGTGGCCGTCGCGCAGCGGGCGCATCTCCGGTTCCCGCTCGGCGCACAGGGCGTCCGCGCGCGGGCAGCGGGTGCGGAACCGGCACCCGGCCGGCGGGTCGACGGGCGACGGCGCCTCGCCGGTGATCAGCGCGTCCGCCGGCGGCAGCCGGGTGCGGCGGCCGGGGACCGACGCCAGCAGTGCGCGGGTGTACGGATGGGCGGGCGTGCGGACGAGCTCGTCCGCCGGCGCCAGCTCGCACATCTTGCCGAGGTACATCACCAGGATGCGGTCGCTGATGTTGCGCACCACGGCCAGGTCGTGCGCGATGAACAGCAGCGTCAGGGCGTACCGGGCCTTGAGGTCGGCCAGCAGGTTGAGGATCTGCGCCTGCACGGAGACGTCGAGCGCGGACACCGGCTCGTCGCAGATGATCACCTCGGGGTCGAGCACCAGCGCACGCGCGATGCAGACCCGCTGGCACTGCCCGCCGGAGAACTCGTGCGGCCTGCGGTCGGCGGCGGCGCCCGCGTCGATGCCCACGGCGTCCAGCATCTCGTCCACCCGGTCGGCGCCCGCGCCCCACACGCGCGGGCCCTCCGCGACGATGTCCCGCACCCGGCGGCGCGGGTTCAGCGACGAGATCGGGTCCTGGAAGATCATCTGCAGCATCCGCCGGGTGCGCCGCAACTGCTCGCCGCGCAGCCGGGTCAGCTCCCGGTCGCCCAGCCGTACGGACCCGGACGTCGGCGGCGGCAACTGCATGATCGACCGCGCCGTCGTGGACTTCCCGCAGCCTGACTCGCCCACGATGCCCAGCGTCTCGCCGCGCGCCACGTCCAGGCTCACCCCGGACACCGCGCGCACCGTGCGCCCGCGGCCGTCCGGGAACTCCCGTACGAGGTCCGCGACGCGCAGCACGATGTCGTCGGTGCCGCCGTCGCGCAGGTGCGCGCCGCCACTACCGGCCATGCCCGCCTCCTTCGACGGCCCCTTCGGCGCCCGAATCCTCGGGCGCGGCCGTGTCGTCCAGTGGGTACCAGCAGGCGTACGTGTGCCGCGGGTCGGCGTTGGACACCAGCGGCGGCTCCTCGGCCGCGCACCGCTCGCGCGCGTACGGGCACCGCGGGTGGAACCGGCAGCCGGGCGGTGGATCGGCCAGGTCGGGCGGGCGGCCCTCGATGGCCAGCAGCCGCGTGTGGCCGTCCGCGGTGATGTCCGGCACGGCGCGCAGCAGCGCCTCGGTGTACGGCATGCGCGGCGACGTGAACAGCGCGGATGCCGGGCCGCGCTCGACGACGCGGCCCGCGTACATGACGATCACCTCGTCCGCCCAGTCGGCCACCACCGCCAGGTCGTGGCTGACCAGCACCAGGCCCATGTCGCGCACACGCCGCTCGTGGTCGAGCAGCCGCAGCACCTGGTCCTGCACGGTGACGTCGAGCGACGTCGTGGGCTCGTCGGCGAACAGCAGGTCCGGGCCGCAGGACAGGGCCATCGCGATCGTCACGCGCTGCCGCATGCCGCCGGACAGCTCGTGCGGGTAGCGGCGCAGCACCCGCCGCGGCTCCGGGATGTGCACGGACGCGAGCAGCCGTACGGCCGCGTCGCGCGCCGCCGCCCTGCCGAGCCGTTTGTGCACCCGTAGCGGCTCGGTGAGCTGCGCGCCGATCGTGCGCACCGGGTTCAGCGCGCTCGTGGGGTCCTGGAACACCGCGGCCATGCGGGTGCCGAGCAGCCCGCGCATGCCGGCCGCGTCCAGCGCGGTCAGCTCGGTGTCGCCGAGGTACGCGCGCCCGCCGCGCGTGACGCCGCCGCCGGGCAGCAGCCCGAGGATCGACCGGATCAGCATGGTCTTGCCGCTGCCCGACTCGCCCACGATGGCCAGCGTCCGGCCGTGTTCCAGCCCGAGCGACACGCCGTCGACGGCCCGTACGGTGCCGCGCGCGGTGTGGAAGTGCGTCTTCAGGTCCGCGACGTCGAGCAGCGGCGGCTCCGCGGGCCGGGTCCGTATCGGCGCGGCCGCGCTCGTCCCGGTCAGGACGTCCTCGGTGACCAGCAGTTTCGTGGGTTCCAGGCCGCCCTCGCGGATGTCCGCGCGCTCCCGCAGCCGGTCGCCGACCAGGTTGAACGCCAGCACGGTCAGGAACATCGCCAGCGAGGGCGCCAGGACGACGTGCGGCGCGGTGTCCATGTTGTTCCGCGCCTCGTTGATCATGCCGCCCCAGGTGGGCGTCGGCGCCTGCACCGACAGCCCGAGGAAGGCCAGCGCGCCCTCCGCGACGATGACCACGCCCATCGCGATGAACGCGTACGACGCCACCGGCAGCGCCACGTTCGGCACGATCTCCCGGCCGAGGATCGTCCGGTCGCGCGCCCCGAGCGCCCGCGCGGCCAGCACGAACTCCCGCGAGCCGTACGACAGCGTGGCGCCGCGCACGAGCCTGATCCAGGCCGGGACGCCGAGCACGCCGAGGACCAGCAGCACGTTGCGCACGTTCGGCCCGGCGAACGCCACGACGGCCATCGCGAACACCAGGGCCGGGAACGCCAGCGCGATGTCGCCGAGCGCCATGATCACCGTGCCGGACACGCCCCGGTAGAACCCGGCGACCAGGCCGAGCGCCGCCCCCGCGATCAGGCCGATCGCGACCGCGCCGAGCCCGACGCCGAGCGACACCCGCGAGGCGAAGATGACCCGGCTGAGCAGGTCGCGGCCGAGCCCGTCCGTGCCGAGCAGGTGGTGCAGGCTCGGCCCGGCCTGCGGAGGCCCGGTCAGGGTGGCCTTGTAGCTGGGCAGCGGCAGCACCCCGGCGAGCAGCGCCGCGCCCACGACCAGCACGATCCACGCGACCGCCAGCCAGAACCCCCAGCCGAGGCCGCGCCGCTCACGCCGCACGACGGATCCTCGGGTCCAGCCCGCTGTACAGCAGGTCCACCGCGAAGTTGACGATGACGTAGCCGACGGCGACGACCATCACACCCCCCTGCACCACGAGATAGTCGCGGGAGAAGATCGCCTCGACGATGAGGCGTCCGATGCCGGGCAGGCCGAACAGCGTCTCGATGATCACCGAGCCGCCGATCAGCGCGCCGAGGTTCAGGCCGATCACCGTGACCAGCGAGATCGCGGACGGCCGCAGCGCGTGCCGCCACATGATCCGGCGCGGCGACAGCCCGCGTGCGCGCGCCAGCATGATGTAGTCCTCCTGGAGCGTGGCGATCAGGTCCGACCGCAGCACCCGCGTGTACACCGCGAGCTGCCCCGCCGCCAGCGTCACCGTCGGCAGGACGAGCGTCCGCACGTTGTCCAGCGGATCGCTGGTCAGCGGCGTGAAGCCGGTCGCGGGGAGCAGCGCCCAGCGCACCGCGAAGATCATGATCAGCAGCACGCCCGAGACGAACACCGGCGTGGACAGCAGCCCGAAGCTGATCGTCGTGATCGCCCGGTCGACGAACCCGCCGGCGCGGCGCGCGCTGACCATGCCGAGCGGCACCGACACCGCGAGCGCCAGCACCTGCGCGAGCACCAGCAGCTCCAGCGTCACCGGCATCCGCTCGGCCAGCGACCGGCCCACCGGCACGCTGGAGATGTACGACGTGCCCAGGTCGCCGTGGACCAGGCCGCCGAGCCACTCGACGTACCGCACGATCAGCGGCCGGTCGAGCCCGAGCTGGTGGCGTACCTGCGCCAGCGCGTGCGCGTCGCCGCCGAACCCGAGGATCTGCACGGCCGGGTCGCCGGGCAGCAGGTTGATCAGCCAGTACGACAGGAACGTCACGACCAGCAGCACCACGACGAGCTGGACGAGCCGGCGCAGCAGGATCACCGCCACGGCGGGCTACTCCGCGACCCAGATGTCGAAGAACGGGTGCGTCGACGAGGAGATCAGCGGCTTCCCGATCGCGCCGTCGGGGAACGTGTACTGCCCGAGCCCGTGCACCTTCGGCCCGGCGATCACCGCGTTCGTCGTGAGGTGGTCCACCCAGATGTACGGCAGCAGCGCGCGCAGCCGCCGCTGCACCGTGGCGTACGCCTTCTTCCGCGTGGCGGTGTCGGGGTTGCTGCGGCCCTCGTCGAGCGCGGCGTCGAGCTGCGGGTCGCGGATGCGGCTCATGTCGATGGAGATCTGCCCGACGGGCCTGGCGAACGAGGAGTGCAGCCAGACGTACTCGCCGTCCGGGTCGGGCGCGGTGAACTGCGACCAGATCGTCGCCTGGTAGTTCCCGGTGAGCGCACGCTGGATGAGGTCGGGCTGGTCGGCCTGCTTGATGTGCACGGTGATGCCGGCCTTGCCCCACATGTCCTGCGCGAGCTGGACGTTCTCCATGGTGGTCGGGTCGGGCAGCGACATGAGCGTGATGCTCACCGGGCCGGGGTGCTGCGCCTTGTACGCGGCGACCAGCGCCTTCGCCTTGGCCAGGTCGAAGTCCGGGTATCCGCCGGGGACGTACCACTTCGCGTCCGGCGACCACGGCCCGTCGGCCGGCTTGGTCAGGTTGGAGCGCAGCGTGGAGATGATCGCCTGCCGGTTGGTGGCGTACGCGAGCGCCTGCCGCATGCGCAGGTCGTTGAACGGCGGCGCGCCGGTGTTGAGCATGAACGCGACCTCGGGCACCGACATGCCGGCCGCGCGGTAGATCCGGTAGCCGGGCAGCTTCTGGAACTTCAGGATGTCGTCGTCGCGGTTGCTCGCCATGGCGTCGATGCCGCCGGACTCCAGCGTCTGCGCGCGCGTCTGCGGGTCGGGCAGGATGCGGAACTCGACGCGGCTGAGGTACGGCAGGCCCTTGCGCCAGTAGTTCGGGTTCTTCACGACGAGCAGCCGGTTGCCGGGGATGTAGCGGGCGAACGTGAACGGCCCGGTGCCCACGGGGTGCTGGCTGGCCTGCTTGGGGTTGTCCAGCGACGCCTTCGGCACGATCATGCCGACCTGGCTGGCCAGGGTGTACGGGAACGCCACCCACGGGCCCTCGAGGTCGACGCGCACGGCGTCGCCGCCGACCACCGTCGCGCCCTTCACCTTGGCGAACACCGCCGACGTGAGCGCCGACTTCTTCTGCGCCTGGAGGTTCTGGCGGACGAGGTCCGCGGTCAGCGGCTCGCCGTTGCTGAACTTGATGCCCGGCCGCATCGTGATCGTCCAGGACGTGTAGTCGGCGTTCGGCTTGAGCGACTTCGCCAGCCACGGCCGCCACTGGCCGGTCGCGTCCACGTCGACGAGCGGCTCGATGATCGTGTCGGCCATGGTGTACGACTGCGCCGAGAACGCGTCGGTGACCGGGTTGAACCCGGCGGCGTCGGCGGCCAGGCCGTACACCAGCCGCCCGCCGGGCACGGGGCTGCCTTCGGACGCAGTGGGGCCGCCGGCCTTCGGGGCGCCGCCGCCACCGCCGGTGCAGGCGGCGAGCAGCGCGAGCACCGCGACGAGGGCGAGGAGCGGCATCGGGAGCCGGCGTCGTTTCCGAGTCACGCACTTCTCCTTACGAGAGCGCCCCCGCAACGTCAGTTCACCGATAGTACTATCGTTGAGCTGTCAGGCAATGGGATCGGCCGCCGTTCTCGCGGTGATGTACGCCGATCGTGTTATCGCCGAGATGGGAGCGAAACCCGCATGCCCGAGATGGCCGTCAGCCGGCGCGAGGCCAAGGACCTCACCCGCCGCCGTCTGCTGTCCGCCGCGCTGAGCATCATCGACGCCGAGGGCGACGCGGGCCTGTCCACCGGCCGGGTCGCCCGCGAGGCCGGCGTCGCCCAGGCCACGTTCTACGTCCACTTCCGCAACATGGACGACCTGCTGCGCACCCTCGGCGAGGAGGCCGGCCGCCAGCTCGACACCGCGCTGCGCGAGGTCAGGCGTACGTCCCGGGCCGCGCCCGACGACCCGGAGAAGCTGCGCGCCACGTTCCGCGTGCCGCTGGAGCGCATGCTCGCCCACCCGGAGCTGTTCCGGCTGTTCCAGCGGATGCGCCTCACCCGGTCCTCGGCCACCGCGCCGGTCGCCGAGCACGCCGCGCGCAACCGGTCGCACCTGGTCGACGACCTGGCCGCGGCCGGGTTCCCGCACGGCACGGCCCGCGCGCGGCGCCGCCTGGAGATGATCGCCGACGGGCTGATCGCGCTCACCGAGAGCATGGCCGTCGGCCACCTGGAGGGCCGCTACACCGACCTCGACGAGACCGTCGACGTCCTGGTCGCCTTCCTGCACGGCCACCGTACGGCCGCGCGGCGCGCCGCCGACCACACCGGTGCCGCGGCCTCCTAACCCGGCCGTACGCCCGCGCTCATTCGAACCCCCAGGTCGTCGACCTGGGGTTTTCGCGCTTTCGTACCGACAACAAAAGCATCCTTGACAAAAAAAGTTGTCGGTGGGACGGTGTTCCCATGTTCGAGGTAGCGGTTATCGAGGACCCCGCGGCGGCCGGCGCGTCGCTGGACCCGGTGCGTGCGCGGCTGCTGGCGGCGCTGGCCGAGCCCGGCTCGGCCACCACGCTGGCGGCCAAGGTCGGCCTCCCGCGGCAGAAGGTGAACTACCACCTCCACGCCCTGGAGCGGCACGGGCTCGTCGAGCTCGTCGAGGAGCGGAAGAAGGGCAACGTCACCGAGCGCGTGCTGCGCGCCACGGCGTCGTCCTTCGTGATCTCCCCGAGCGCGCTCGCCGCCGTCGCCCCGGACCCGGATCGCGCGCCGGACCGGTTGTCCGCCCGGTGGCTGCTCGCCCTCGGCGCGCGCCTGGTGCGCGACGTCGGCGCGCTGATCACCGGCGCCGCCAAGGCCGGCAAGCCGCTGGCCACGTTCGCGATCGACGGCGAGGTGCGGTTCGCGTCCGCGGCCGACCGCGCCGCGTTCGCCGAGGAACTGGCCGCCGCGGTCACCGCGCTGGTCGGCAAGTACCACGACGAGAACGCCCCGCGCGGGCGGCCGCACCGCGTGCTCGTGGCCGTCCATCCCACCATCACGCAGACGAAGGAGCCCTAGCCATGCCGCACGAGTTCGAGGTCAGCGAAGAGATCACCCTTGACGCCACGCCCGAGCAGGTCTGGGAGGCGATCGCCACCGGCCCCGGCATCGATTCGTGGTTCATGGGCCACAGCGAGATCGAGCCGCGCCTCGGCGGCGAGACGTCCCACTCGATGTTCGGCGAGATCGGCCACGGCACGGTCACCGCGTACGAGCCGCTGAAGCACTTCGCGTACAAGTCCGACGAGAGCAACGGCGAGTTCATGGCCTTCGAGTACCTCCTGGAGGCGCGCGAGGGCGGCAGCACCGTGCTGCGGTTCGTGCACAACGGCTTCCTCGGCGACGACTGGGAAGAGCAGTACGACGCGCTGAAGGTCGGCGACCGCAAGTACCTGGAGAAGCTGGCCGCGTACGTCAAGCACTTCCCCGGCCGCACGTCCGCGCACAACATGTTCCTGCCGGGCCCGAAGGTGGCCGACACCGCGAAGGCGTGGGCCGCGTTCACCGCGGCGTTCGGCCTCACCGGCCCGGTCGCCGAGGGCCAGGCGGCGCACCCGCAGGTGGGCCCGTCCACGGCCGCCGGCACGGTGACCCACGCGGACGAGGAGCACCACACCCTGATCGTCGCCAACCCCGACGCGGTCTACATGCTGATGACCGGCATGGGCATGGCGTTCGCCGAGGTCCACTCCTTCAACCCGGGCATCGACGCCGCGGCGATCGACGCCGCCTGGCAGGCCTGGCTGGAGAAGTCCGTCGCCTGAGCCGTACGCGGGCGCCCGCCGAGCCGACCGGCCCGGCGGGCTTACGCGTTCTCCCCGGCCTTCAGCGCCTCGATGACGCTGCGCAGGTGGCGCCGCGCGGCGCGCTCGGCGGCGTCCGGCGCGTGCGCGCAGATCTCGTCGATGATCGCCAGGTGCTCCGGCAGCGAGACCTGCGGGCGGCCCGGCTGCAGGGCCAGGCGGTACTGGTGGCGCACGCTCTGCGCGCGCAGCCGCTCCAGCACCCCGTCCGCCGTCTCCTGCCCGCCGATCTGCCGTACGCGCTGGTGCAGCCGCTCGTTGAGCTTCGAGTACGTCATGACCTCGCCGCGGGACACGGCGGTGCGCATCGCCTCGCCGAGCTCGCGCAGCTCCGCGATCTCCGTGTCGGTGATCCGCTCCGCGGCTTTCGCCGCGCACAGCCCCTCCACGACCATCCGCACCTCGGAGATCTCGATGGCCTCCTTCAGCGGCACGGCGCGCACCCGCGCGCCCCGGTTCTGCACCCGCTCGACGACGCCCTCGTTGGTCAGTTCGAGCAGCGCGGCGCGCACGTTCGCGCGGCTGGCGCCGAACCGTTCGGACAGGTCCGCCTCGACCAGCCGCTGGTTCGGCGCGAAGTCGCCGGCGACGATCGCGTCGCGGATGGCCGCCAGGACGCCGCCGTGCCCACTAGCCGTCTTCTGTGCGGTCACCGGTCCCCCGTCGGTCGCGTGAATCCCATGAGCGTGCGCGAATCAGTAGCCGTGATTGTAGGGAGGCCAGCGGCGCCGCCGGCCTCCGTTCGGAACGGTCAGCCGGTGCCGCGCTCGGCGGCGAGCTGGTCGAGCCAGTCGCGGCTGGCGTCGGTGACGCGCGACGGCACGCTCAGCTCGACGAGCAGCGCGCCGGCCGCGCGCATCTCCTCCGCGCGGCGCACCGCGTGCTTGTGGCTGCCCTCCTCCAGGCGCTTGGCGAACGCGGCGTCCGCGGACTCCAGCTCTTCGGCGATGTGCGCGCGCAGCCAGTCGTCCAGGCCCGCTTCGTGCGCGGCGCGCAGCGCCTCGACGACGGCCGCGGCCATGCCCTTGAAGAACACGCTGCGCAGCAGCTTCCTGGTGGCCGCGAGCCCGGCCGGGCCGTCGAGCACGGTGATCGACGCGCCCGCCGGGCCGAGCACCCCGGCGTACCGCTCGGCGCCGTCGCCGGAGACCAGCATCGGTGTGCGCAGCCCCTTGCCGGGCACCGGCGCCATGAGCGAGACGTCCGCGAACGGCACGCCCGCCTCGGCGGCCACCCCGGCGAGCCGCCGCTTCAGCTCCGGCGCCCCGGTGTTGAGGTCCGCCCACACCGTCGTGCGCGCCGCGCCCGGCAGCCCCGCGCGCAGCGCATCGACGGCCACCTCGGCGCTGTTCACGCTGAGCACGACGTCCGCGCCGGCCGCGGCGTCGGCCTCGTCACGGCAGTCGCGTACGGCGCCGGTCGCGGTGACCGCCGGGTCGTACCCCCGTACGGCCACCCCGGCGGCGGCCAGGTCGGCGGAGATCGCGCCGCCCGCCTCGCCGAGCCCGAGCACCGCGACGACCGGGCTCATTTGCCCGCCCCGGCGACGCGGCGCGAGTTGGCGACGGCCATCGTCTGGATCTCCTCGTCGGTGAAGCCGTTCGCGATCAGCGTGTCGGCCATCAGCGCCAGCCCGTCCTCGACCGGCGGGTTGAACGGCTGCCCGAGGTCGCTGGACAGCACGGAGTTCTCCGGACCCGCCTTACGGATGTTGTTCAGCAGCTCTTCCCAGCTCACCTTGCCGGTGTGCGGCGTCGTGAAGCACCGTTCGAGCAGCGCGCCGCGCCCGGCCAGCCGCTGCTGCACGTCCACCGGGAGCCGCTGCGACGTGAACTCCGGATGGGTCACGACGACCGTGCGCACCCCGGCGTCCAGCGCGGCGTCCACGACCGCGACGATCTCGGCCGCGTTCAGGTGGCCGGTGGCCAGCGTCATGCCGTGCTTGGCGACCACCGTGAGGACGTCACGTACGGCGGGCAGTACGGCGCCCGCGCCGTCCACGACGTCGATCGCCGGCGGCTCGATGCCGCTCGCCCGCAGGTCGTCCTGGAGCGCCGCCCACATCGGCGGCTTGGCGCCCGGCGGGTCCTGCGCGCGGCTGTCCCGCTGGTTGCGGCAGTCGACGGTGGGCATCCACACGACCCGCGCGCCCTGCCGCCCGGCGATCTCCACGGCCGTGGGGTTCAGACCGCCGACGGATCCGTTCAGCGTGAGCGCGCCCAGCGCGTCGGTCTCCGGCACGACCTTGCGGACGACCTCGGCGCGCTCGGCGGTGGGCACGTAGTGGGACTTCAGCACGAACCCGGCCAGCCCCACCTCCGCGAACCTGTGACCGAGGTCGACGTCGTCGATGCGGCGCTCCATCACGTCCGGCGCGACGTGGATGTGCGTGTCGTAGCCGCCCTCCACAAGGGCGCGCGCCCTTGTGGACGGACCTGCGTACCCCTCGGCCATCGGTCGGTCCTCCCGTACGTCGCACCAATAGTGTCGACAATCCTGCACCGTAACGCGCCCTCGATGTCAACCCCGCACGCCACCGCGCGTAGCCGGGAACCGCCGAGCTGGCAGGGCGTCCACACGATTCCGGGGGTTGACAGGCGCGCCAGACGCGGCCAAAGATTGCGGACATCTTTGTTAACAATCAAGGGCGATGTGATGGCGACGACGACCCCCACCTCCGCACCCGACGCCGCCCAGACACGGGCCGCCGTGATCGGCGGGGCCTTCGGCTTCTTCGTGGACATGTACGACGTCTACCTGCCGACGATCGCGCTCACCCCGGCGATGACGTTCTTCATCCCCAAGGGCCTGCCGGTCGGCACGAAAGCGATCATCGCCGCCGCGGTGTTCGTGTCCACGCTGGTCGGCCGGCCGCTCGGCTCGATGATCTTCGGCAGGCTCGCCGACCGGGTCGGCCGCCGCCGCGTCACGCTGCTGTCCGTCGCGGGCTGCGGCGTGACGACCGCGCTGATCGCGGCGCTGCCCGGCTACGCGACGATCGGCATGGCCGCCGTCATCTTGATGATCGCGCTGCGCCTGGTCGACGGCGTCTTCCTCGGCGGCGAGTACACCGGGGCCATCCCGCTGGCCATGGAGGTCGCGCCGCGCGGCCGCCGCGGCCTGTACGGCAGCCTCGTCAGCATCGGGTTCCCGCTGTCGTACTGCTTCATCTCGCTGGTGACGTTCGCCGTGCTGCACCTCGCCCCGGCCGGCGGCCCCGACTCGGCCTACGCGCAGTGGGGCTGGCGCATCCCGTTCGCCGTCGGCGCCCTGCTCAGCGTGGTGTTCCTGGTCTACTACGCGACCAAGGTGCGCGAGTCGCCGGTGTTCCTCGGCGCGAAGAAGCGCGCCAACCCGGTGAAGACCGTGCTGTTCGGCGCCGTACGCCGGAACTTCTGGCAGGTGTTCGTGCTGATGGCGGGCGTGTGGTTCGCGTCCAACATGGCGTCGGGCCTGCTGCCGGCCTACCTCGGCGACACGACCACGCTCGGCCCCACGGAGATCACCGGCGCGCTGGTGCTCGCGCAGTTCGTGCACGCCGGGCTGTTCCCGGCCATCGGGGCGTGGACGGACCGCATCGGGCGCCGTACGTTCTTCGTCATCTGCGGTGTCTCGGTCGGCGTGGTCACCGCCGCCGCGTTCGCGTTCCTCGCGCCCGGCGGCCGGTCCGGATTCTGGCTGGTCCTGCTCGTCACGCTGGTGATCAGGCTGGCCGGCGCGAGCATGTTCGCGGTCACCCCGTCCTACATCTGCGAACGGTTCCCGTCGGCGGTGCGCGGCACCGGGTTCGGCCTCGGCTACAGCCTCCCGCTGCTCGTCACCGCCGGGTACGCGTACTACCAGGACTGGCTCACGTCCGTGGTGCCCATGGCGTACACGCCGGTGGTGCTGCTGGTGCTCGGCGGCGCGCTGATCCTCTGCGGCGCCCTGCTCGGCCCGGAGACCCGCGACACCGACCTGCACGACTAGGCAGTGCCGACTAGAAGAAGGAGCAAGTATGACCACGCCCACCCCATCCGGTGCCCTGCTGGTGGTCAGCGCGCACGCGGGGGACTTCGTCTGGCGGGCGTCCGGCGCGATCGCGCTGGCCGCCGAGCGCGGTGACCGCGTGAAGGTGCTGTGCCTGTCGTACGGGGAACGCGGCGAGTCGGCGCGCGCCTGGCGCGAGGGCAGGAAGCTGGAGGAGATCAAGGCGCTGCGCCGCGACGAGGCCACCGCCGCGGCGCAGACCCTGGGCGCGGAGATCGCGTTCCTCGACGCCGGCGACTACCCGCTGCGCGCGTCCGACGACCTGGTCGACCGCGTGGTGCACGTCTACCGCGACGTACGCCCCACCGTCGTGCTCACCCACCCGCTCGTGGACCCGTACAACGGCGACCACCCGACCGCCGCGCGCATCGCGCTTGACGCTCGCGTGCTCGCCCAGGCGGTCGGCTACCCCGCGCCCGGCGACCCGCTCGGCGCGCCGCCGGTGTTCTTCTTCGAGCCGCACCAGCCGGAGATGTGCGAGTTCAAGCCGCAGGTGCTGCTCGACATCACGCCGGTGTACGAGAAGAAGCGGCGCGCCATGGAGTGCCTGCCCGCCCAGCAGCACATGTGGGACTACTACACCGACCTGGCCACGCGCCGCGGCGTGCAGCTCAAGCGCAACGCCGGGCCCAATCTCGGGCTGCCGCACGAGACGCGCGCCGAGGCGTTCATGCGGCTGTACCCGCAGGTCACGGAGGAGCTGGCATGAGGAACGTGGTCGTCACCGGGGTGCCGCGCGCGGACGCCGCGCCGGTCGAGGCGCTGGCCGGCTACGGCGCGGCCACCGTCCACGAGGCGATGGGCCGTACCGGCTTCCTGGGCACGCACCTGCGCCCGGTCATCCCCGGCGCCCGCGTGGCCGGCACGGCGGTGACCGCGCTCTGCCGGCCCGGGGACAACCTGATGCTGCACGTCGCGGTCGAGCAGTGCGCGCCGGGCGACATCCTGGTCGTGGCCACGACGTCGCCGTGCACCGACGGCATGTTCGGCGAGCTGCTGGCCACGTCGCTGCGCAGCCGGGGCGTGCGCGCCCTGGTCACCGAGACCGGGGTGCGCGACGTGGCGGAGCTGCGCGCCATGGGCTTCCCGGTCTGGTCGGCCGCGGTCAGCGCCCAGGGCACGGTCAAGGCCACGGCGGGCGCGGTGAACGTCCCGGTGGCCATCGGCGGCCAGGTGGTCAGTCCGGGCGACGCGCTCGTGGCGGACGACGACGGCGTGGTCGTGGTGGCCCGCGACGACGCGGCCACGGCCGTCGCGGCGTCGCAGGCGCGCGTGGAGAAGGAGGAGCAGACCCGCGCGGCGCTGGCCGCGGGCGAACTCGGCCTGGACATCTACGGGATGCGGCCGCTGCTGGAGCGGCTCGGCGTGGAGTACGTGCCATACGACCAGGCGTGACACCGATCGCGGCAGGCGGCCCGGCCGATGAGCCGCCGGCCGCGATCGGTTCCCTCCCTGCCCCCACCCAATGGTCGGGTCAGCCGCCGGCCATCGAGCCGACGACCAGGTACGGTTCCGCGCCGGTGGCCACCTGGTCGGGCAGCGGGGTGTCCGGCGGGTCGTTGGAGAGGTCCTCCTGGCAGGCGTAGAAGCGGACGAACGCGCGGCGCTTCGTCGAGTCGTGGTCGCGGATCGTGCCGCACAGCACCGGGTACCGCGCCTCGAGCGCGTCCAGGACGGACCGCTGTGTCACCGGCCCGGGAACGTCGAGCAGCACCTCGCCCTCGACGGCGGCGAGGGCGCGCAGGTGGCCCGGGAGCACGACGCGGATCATGACAGCGTCTGCACCTCGACCGACAGCACGGCGGGCAGGTCGCGGACGATGGGCGCCCAGGTGTCGCCGGAGTCGGCCGAGGCGTACACCTGGCCGCCGGTGGTGCCGAAGTAAATGCCGCACGGGTCCAGGGCGTCGACCGCCGTGGCCTCGCGCAGCACGTTGACGTAACAGTCGCGCTGCGGCAGCCCCTTCGTGAGCGGCTCCCATTCGTGTCCGCCCATTCGGCTGCGGTACACGCGCAGCTTTCCCTCTGGCGGAAAGTGCTC
>DASXYG010000139.1:0-15294 GCA_036502625.1 Streptosporangiaceae bacterium | reverse complement strand
GCCGTACGACCGGAGAACATCCTGGTCGACCGCGACGGCGCCGCCCGGCTCACGGACTTCGGCGTCGCGGCGCGCTCCGGGCCGCCCGCGCCGGAGGGCGCGGCGTACCTGGCGCCCGAGCGGTGGTCCGGCGCCCCGGCCACGCCCGCCGCCGACGTCTATGCCGCCACGGCCGTGTTCTACGAATGCCTCACCGGCGCCGCCCCGTACACCGGCACCCTCGCGGAGCTCGCCGAAGCGCACCGCGGCGCCCCGCCGGCACTGGACGCGGTGCCCGAGCCGCTGCGGATGATGACCGCCCACGGCCTGGCCAAGACCCCCTCCGCCCGCCCATCCTCAGCATCCGCCCTGCTCAGCGAGGCGCACATGCTGGCAACCCCCATCTACGGCCCCGACTGGGAACCCACCGCCCACTACCGCCTCGCCACCCAGACGGCCACCCTCGCCGCCAAGTCCCGTCCCCGCGCACCCGCCCCACCGCCAGGCCAGGCAGCCGCAGCCCCGATCTGGCCGGAGCCCACCCCCTTCACCGCCGGGCCGCAACCCGCGCCGTACGCCGCCGTCCCGGGGCCTGTGCCGCCACGGCCGGAACCCGCGCCGTGCGCCACCGGGCCGGGACCCGGGTCGGCGATGCCCGGTGTCGCGTCGCATGAGGCGTCCGGGGGCGGGCGTGGCGGGCGGATGGTGCGCTGGCGTGTGCTGGTTCCGGCGGTGCTGGTGGCGGTGGCGCTGGTGGTCGTCGGGGTGGTGTTGCTGCGGCCCGGGGCGCGGGCGGCGGCGCCGCCGCGGTCGCGGCCGAGCGTCGCCGCCGCGGGGGTGCCCGGGGTGCCGCCGGGGCGGGCCCGGGATGCGCTGGCCGTCGTGCGGCGGCAGATGGCGGCGAAGCGGACCGCGGCGTTCACGTACGCCAGGACCACCTGCTGCGGCCTGCCCGCGCTGCATGTCACCGGCGCTCGGCTCAGCCTCGCCGGGGGCGGGGCCATCGACGCGGCTCGCGTGGTCACACCCGGGCACGCGGCGGATACCGGCATGCGCACGCCCGCCCGCGTCGTCGTGATCGGCACCCGCACCTGGGTGAACCTGCACGGCGGCTGGGCGCCCAAGGCGAAGCCGGACGGGGACGGTGCCGCGCGGCGGGCCCGCTACGCCAAGTCGGGCCTGGCCGTCCTCGACCAGGCCCGCCTGAACGACCTCGACGCGGTCCTCGCCGCGCCGACCGCAAAACCCACCGCGGCCGCCACCACCGGCCCCACGCGGCACGCAGGCGGCGTCATTGAGTACCGCGGGAAGGTCCGCGCGGACCGCCGCCTGCTGAAGCGGCTCGGGATCGCCTCGCACCTCCCCGCCACCCTGGCGTACCGCATCCGCCTCTCCCGGGACTACCTCCCGCGGTTCGTCTCCCTGAAGATCACGCTCGCGCCGGGCACTCCGCGGCGGTCCGTCTCCGTACGGCGGATCACGTACGGATCCTGGGGCACGGCGCGGCCCGTGACGCCCCCGGTCTGAGCGCGCTACCCGGCCGGCGAACCCCGCCGCGCCCGTACGGGATCAGGTGTCCGCGCCGTCGCCGCTCAGCGGGCGCTCGCGCAGGACCGTGAACGATTCGTCGAGGTAGTACGTCAGCGGCCGTACGCAGCCGCCGTCGGTCCAGCGCCGGAACGACACCCGCATCGCGGCCGTGGCCACCGCGGCCATCAGCCCCGGGAGGACGTCGGCCTCGATGTCGGTGCCCGTACGCTCGGCGACCGCCTCGGCCAGCGCGCGCTCGAACCGCGCGAACTGGGCCATGTGGCGGGGCAGCAGCGCCGGGCAGGCGTTCAGCAGGCGCTTGCGGAGCAGCAGTTCCTCGTGGTCGAGGTCGTTCTCCTCGGCGGTCGCGATGATGACCGCGCGGATGTCGGCCAGGAGGTCGCCGCCGGACGACGCGGTCGCCAGCGCGCGGATGTGCTCCGCGCGCGGCATCGGCGGGCCGTCGCCGGCCAGCGCGTCGTCCTTACCGGGGAAGTAGTTGAAGAACGTGCGCGGCGACACCCCGGCCGCCTCGCAGATCATCTCGACGGTGATGTGGTCGGCGCCGTGCTCGACCGCGAGCCGCAGCCCGGCACGCTGGAGCGCGCGCCGGGTGGCCAGCTTCTTGCGCTCGCGCAGGCTCCCGTCCGTCATCACCCGATCATTTTGCACGATGTGCAGATTTGCGGCAAATGCAATCGGGGTCACGCTCGGCATCTTTTGCTCGTATTTGACCCAATATCCATCACGGTGGGTTGATACCGCGTCGTTCGGGCCGGGGCAATCGCCTGCGCGCCCATTTCGACCGGACTACGCTGGGAATTCGACGCGCGGTGAGGGTGTGATTACCGATGGTCGAGCATCGCATCAGGCCGACCTGGTACATCTCGACGCGCTCGGCCGGATTCGGCGTTCGCGACGTGCGCCGGCGGCCCGGCGCCGAACCCCTGGTGTACCTCGACGTGGCCACCGACTCCACCAAGGACGACCTCGAGCACGCGCTGAGCCCCGGCGACACCTTCCGCGCCGGCGACGAACTGTGGATGCTCGCCGACGTCCGCTATCCCGCCGGCGCCGACTGGGAAGTGGTCATCCGCCGCGTCGACGCCCGTACGGACACCACATCCGGCGCGCCGCAGGCCGTGCCCCCCGACCGGACCTGACCGCCCCGGCGCGCGCCGTCGCATAGGCTCACGGCCAGTGAGCACACGCACCACCGCGGACGAACACGCGACCCGCGCGCGCCACCCGGCCGTCCTCGCGCTGCCCGTCCTCGCCGCCGTCCTCGTCGTGTCGGTCCTGACCTGGCAGGTCACCGGCGGCGGCGCGCTCACCCGGCTCGACGTCACCATCCGCGACGGCCTCGCCGCGTACACCGCCGCCCACCCCGGCGTGTGGGGCGCCGCGAAACTCGCCGCCGACCTCGGCACACCCACCGTGGCGGCCGTGCTGCTCGCCGTCGTCGCGGTGGTGCTGTCGGTGGAGCGGCACACCGGCTCACCGGTCTACCGCGCCGCGTTCGCGCTGTTCCTGCTGGCCGTGTGCGTGCTGTTCATGAAGGGGCTGATCCACCGGCCCGGCCCGGACGGCGGGCACCCGCCCGGGCTGAACGGCTTCTTCCCGTCAGGCCACACCGCGTCGGCGCTGACCTGCTACGGCACGATCCTCGCGCTGCTGGGCGCGGGCCGGCGGCGCGCCGTACGCGCGGCGTTCCTCGCCGTGCTCGTGGTGCTCGGCGTGGTCGTCGGCGCCGGGCTGCTGGTCTGCGCGTACCACTGGTTCAGCGACGTCCTGGCCTCGGTGGCGATCAGCTTCGCCATCCTGTGGCTGACCTTCCCGCCCGGCCACGGGGCGTCGCTGCGGCCGGGTCACTCGATCGGGAGGTAGCGCTCCTGCTCCTCGCGGCCGCGGTCGAGCTTCTGCTGTGCCCGCTGCTGGGCCTGGGTGCTGTGGTTGAACTTCTCCGGCATCACGACGTCGTCGACGGTGACGTTGACCTCGACCACGCGCAGCCCGAGCATGCGGTTGGTCGACCGCGCGACGTTGGCCTTCACCTCGCGGGCCACCTCCATGACGACGTGGCCGTACTCGATGACCACCTGGAGGGTGATGGAGACCTCGCGGCCCCGGATCTCCGCCGTGACGCCCTGGTCGCCGCGCTTGCGGCCGATGCCGATGCGCTCGCGCACGGACTCCACGGCGCGCTCGATGTCGCCGCCGAGGTCGGCCACGCCGTCGACCTCGATCGCGGACAGCGCCGCGACCTTCTCCACGACCTCGTCCTCGATCTCGATGCGGCCCTTGACCTGGGCCGCCGACGGCTGCGGGTCGGACGACCCGTTGGAGTCCGCGGGCACCACCTTCACCTGGTCGCCGTTCGCGATGGCCTCGGCCTCGGCGGCCGCGTCGGCGGACGCCTGCGCGGACTCGGGTGCGGCCTCGGCCTCGGGCGCGGGCGCGTCGGCGGCCGCGGCCTCCTCGGCGGGCGATGTGGTCTCGGTGGCGAGATCGGTCATGGCGGCCCTCCAGGGCGATCGGCTGGCGACGGGCGGCGGGGCCCTCTGCCCGCGCATTCTGCCCCGAACCCTCCCGTCCTGTAGGCGTTTCCGCGCCTTTCCCGGGCGGGTGTCCGGAACTGGAAGCCGGTGATCCTATGCTCGTCCCCATGAGCGAGTCCATGAGCGAGCAGGAGCCGCCGGTCGCGCAGGACGGTGTCGGTGACCCGGACGGATTCCAGCGGCTGTGGACCCCCCACCGGATGGCCTACATCAAGGGCGAGAACAAGCCGAACGGCTCGGCCGCCGAGGGCTGCCCGTTCTGCCGCATCCCGACGCTGAGCGACTCCGACGGCCTGATCGTCGCGCGCGGTACGGCGGTCTTCGCGGTGCTGAACCTCTACCCGTACAACTCCGGCCACCTGATGGTGGTGCCGTACCGCCACGTCGCCGACTACACCGAGCTGGACGGCCCGGAGACCGCGGAGCTCGCCGACTTCACCAAGCGCGCCGTCACCGCGCTGCGCGACGCCAGCGGTGCGCAGGGCTTCAACGTCGGCATGAACCTCGGCGGGGTGGCCGGCGCCGGCATCGCCGCGCACCTGCACCAGCACGTCGTGCCGCGGTGGGGCGGCGACACGAACTTCATGCCGGTCGTGGGCCAGACGAAGGTGCTGCCGCAGCTCCTCGGCGACACCCGGGAGATGCTGGCCCGCGCCTGGCCGGTGTAGCGGCCGGGCGCGGGCCGGGCGTCACGTCGCCGCCGCGGTCTCCTCGGCGGCGAGCTTCTGGGCGATGTTGGCCGGCAGCGGTTCGTGCCGGAGGTACGTACGGGTGAACGCGCCGGTGCCGTGCGACATCGACCGCAGATCGATGGCGTACCTGACGATCTCCAGCTCCGGCACCTCGGCCTTGACGAGCGTGCGCCCGCCGGGCACCGGCTCGTTGCCGAGCACCCGGCCGCGCCGGGACGACAGGTCGGACATCACGGCTCCGACGTAGTCGTCGGCGACCAGGATGGCCACCTCGTCGACGGGTTCGAGCAGCGCCGTGTCGGCCTGGCCCGCGGCGTCGCGCAGCGCCATCCGGCCGGCCTTCTGGAACGCCATGTCGGAGGAGTCCACCGAGTGGGCCTTGCCGTCGACGACCGTGACGCGCAGGTCGACGACCGGGTAGCCGGCCTTGACGCCCTGCTCCATCTGCGACCGCACGCCCTTCTCCACGGACGGGATGAACTGGCGGGGGATCACGCCGCCGACGATCTTGTCGACGAACTCGAACCCGGACCCGGACGGCAGCGGCTCCACCTCGATGTGGCAGATGCCGAACTCGCCGTGGCCGCCGGTCTGCTTGACGTTGCGGCCGAGCCCCTTGGCCGTGCCGGCGAACGTCTCCCGCAGCGGAACGCGCAGCTCGCCGGTGGTGACCTCCACGCCGTAGCGGTTGCGGAGCCGGTCGAGCGCGACGTCGAGGTGCGCCTCGCCCATGCTCCACAGCACGAGCTGGCCGGTCTCGGCGTTGTTGTCCAGCCGCAGCGTCGGGTCCTCGGCGACCAGGCGGGACAGCGCCTGCGCCATCTTGTCCTCGTCCGCCTTGGACGCCGCCTCGATCGCGGACGGCAGCAGCGGGTCGGGCATCGTCCACGCCGCCATCAGCAGCGGTTTGTCCTTGTCGGACAGGGTGTCGCCGGTCTCGGCGCGGGTCAGCTTCGCCACCGCGACGACGTCGCCGGCGACCGCGGTCTGCACGGGCCGCTGCTGCTTGCCGAGCGGGCACGTCAGCGCGCCGATCTTCTCGTCGAGGTCGTGGTCCTCGTGGCCGCGCTCGGTCAGCCCGTGGCCGGAGACGTGCACGACGGTGTCGGGGACGAGCCGGCCGGAGAACACCCGTACGAGGCTCACCCGCCCGACGTACGGGTCGGTGGTGGTCTTCACGACCTCCGCGAGCAGCGGGCCGTCCGGATCGCAGGCCATGCCGGACACCGGCGCGCCCTCGACGGTCGTCACCTCGGGCAGCGGGTGCTCGAGCGGCGACGGGAACGCCTTCGTGATGATCTCCGCGAGTTCGTCGAGCCCGATGCCCTGCTGCGCGGCGGCGGCCAGGACGGGGAAGAGGCCGCCGCGCGCGACCGCCTTCTCCAGGTCGCCGATGAGCACCCCGGTGTCGATCTCCTCGCCGCCGAGGTAGCGGTCCATCAGGGACTCGTCCTCGCTCTCGGTGATGATCCCCTCGATGAGCGGCCCGCGCTGCTCCTCCATGCTGGGGAGCGCGGACTCCGGGGGATCGCCCACCGTACGGGAGCCGGAGGAGTAGTCGAAGTAGCGCTGGGACAGCAGGCCGAGCAGCCCGCTGACGCCGGGGCCCTCGCCCGAGCCGTCGGCGCCGCCCACCGGGAGGTAGATCGGCGCGACGCCCTCACCGAAGCTGTCCTGGCACTGGAGCACCACGTCGTCGAAGTCGGCGCGCTGGTGGTCGATCTTGGTGATGACGACCGCGCGCGGCATGCCGACGGACGCGCACTCCTCCCACAGGACCTTCGTGAGCCCGTCGACGCCGTCGGTCGCGGCGATCACGAACAGCGCGGCGTCCGCGGCGCGCAGCCCGGCGCGCAGGTCGCCCACGAAGTCGGCGTAGCCGGGCGCGTCGATCAGGTTCACCTTCACGCCGTCGTACTCCAGCGGCACGACCGAGAGGTTGACCGACCGCTGCTGGCGCGCCTCGACCTCGTCGAAGTCGCTGATCGTGGTGCCGTCCTCGACCCGTCCGGTCCGCGCCGCCGCGCCCGGGGCGGTGTGCGCGTACATGTGCTCGGCGAGTGTCGTCTTGCCCGATCCGGAATGGCCGACCAGCACGACGTTGCGGATACCACCGGGCCCGTCGGCCTCGGGCGCCCTGCCGGCGGCTCCCGAAGGGCTGTTCTTGTCCGCCACGCGCATCGCCTCCTGCGAGTTTCGCGTGCCCCGCACGCGAGGGTGTACGGCTTGCCGTTCACCATTCCCCGTACGTGGCCCATACCACAAGAGGGAGATCGGAATGTTCGGAGGGGCCCCATTACTCAGGAGTATCGGGCGGTGCCCTATTTTTGGTGGTTGCCGCGCCGGGCTGGCGCGGCGCCGGAGTACGGGTGCTGAGCTGGTCTACCATGAGGCGCGCGGTCAGACCGCCTGATACGAACGGACGTGGATGCTCAACCTCCTGCGACCACAGCTCGCCCGCGTCACCGAGCCGGCGGGCCGGGCGCTGGCACGTACCGGGATCACGCCCAACACGATCACGATCGTGGGCGCGCTCGGGGTGGCGGTCGGCGGGCTCGGCTTCTTCACCCGCGGTTCGCTGTTCTGGGGCACGGTGATCATCACCGTCGCCGTCCTGCTCGACCTGCTCGACGGCGCGCTCGCCCGGGTCACGGGAACCAGCGGCGCGTGGGGCGCGTTCCTCGATTCGACGCTCGACCGCGTGGCCGACGCGCTGATCTTCGGGTCGCTCGTGTGGTGGCTGTCCGGCGGCGGCCACGACCGGGTGCTCGCGGGGGTCGCGCTGTTCTGCCTGGTCGCCGGCGCCGTGGTGTCGTACGCCAAGGCCCGCGCCGAGGGGCTCGGGCTGACCTGCAACGTCGGCATCGCCGAGCGGGGCGAACGGCTGCTGCTCGTGCTGGTGCCGACCGGCCTGTCCGGGCTGGGCGTGCCGTACGTCCTGGACGTCGGGCTGTGGGTGCTCGCGGTGCTGTCCGCGATCACCGTGGGGCAGCGCATCGCCGAGGTGCGCAGGCAGCTCCCGGCCGGGCGCGGCGGCACGCGGGACTGACGGCCCGGTGGACCGGGTGCGTACGGGGGATTCGACGGTGGGGAGGGCCGCCACATGAAGGAGCGCTTCGTCACCGCGCTGTACCTCACGGCCTGGTTCGCCGTGCCGCGGCTGCCCGAACGCTGGGCGGCCTCGCTGTTCCGGCTGTTCGCCGACATCGCGTGGCGCCGCCAGGGCACGGGGGTGCAGCGGCTCGAGGCGAACCTCCTGCGGGTCGAGCCGGCCGCGTCGGGCAAGCGGCTGCGCGCGCTGAGCCGCGCCGGCATGCGGTCGTACATGCGCTACTGGATGGAGACGTTCCGGCTGCCGACGTACGACCGCGACCGCGTCGTCGGGAGCATGACGGTGGAGAACTGGGCGGCCGTGGAGAAGTGCCTGGAGTCCGGGCGCGGCGCGCTGCTCGCCCTGCCGCACATGGGCAACTGGGACCACGCGGGCGCCTGGGTCGCGATGACCGGCACACCGTTCACCACCGTTGTCGAGCGGCTGCACCCGGACTCCCTGTTCGAGCGGTTCCTGGCGCACCGCCGGGGGCTGGGCATGGAGGTGCTGCCGCACACCGGGTCCGGCCTGGTCGCGGGCACGCTCGCCCGGCGGCTGCGCGACGGCGGCCTGGTGTGCCTGCCCGCCGACCGCGACCTCAACGGCTCCGGCGTGGAGATCACGCTGTTCGGCGAGCCCGCGCTGCTGGCCGGCGGGCCGGCCGTGCTGGCGATGCGCACCGGCGCGGCGCTGTTCCCGGTGACGCTGTGGTTCACCGACGAGGGCCCGGACGGCGAACCGGCCGGCTGGGTGGCCCGCGTCCACGACGAGGTGCCGGTGCCGTCCGGCGGCGACCGTACGGCCAAGGCGGCCGCCATGACGCAGGCGCTCGCGGACGTGTTCACCGCGGGCATCGCCGCGCACCCGCAGGACTGGCACATGCTCCAGCCGATCTTCCTGGCCGACCTCGCCGCGGCCGGGCCGGGGGAGGGGGTGCCCGCGTGAGCCGCGCGCTGCGGATCGGCATCGTCTGCCCGTACACCTGGGACGTCCCCGGCGGGGTGCAGCAGCACGTCCGCGACCTGGCCGAGGCGCTGATCGAGCTCGGCCACCACGTCTCCGTCATCACGCCGTGCGACGACCCGGACGCCGGGCCGTCGGTGGTGCAGCCGTACGTCGTGCCGGCCGGGCGCGCCGTGCCCGTCCCGTACAACGGGTCGGTGGCGCGGCTGGCGTTCGGGTTCCTCACGGCGGCGCGCGTCCGCCGGTGGGTGCGCGACGGCGACTTCGACGTCCTGCACGTCCACGAGCCGACCGCGCCGAGCCTGTCGCTGCTGGCCTGCTGGGTGGCGCAGGGCCCGATGGTCGCCACGTTCCACACCGCGAACCCGAAGTCCCGCGCGATGCAGGCCGCGTACGGCATCCTCAAGGCCACGTTCGAGAAGATCGGCGGCGCCATCGCGGTCTCGGAGGCGGCCCGCAAGACGCTGGTCGAGCACCTCGGGGGCGACGCCGTGCTGATCCCCAACGGCGTGGCGGTGCGCCGCTACGGCGTCGCCGAGCCGCTGCCGGGCTGGCCGGGCGCGGGCGGGTCGCTGGGGTTCCTCGGCCGCATCGACGAACCGCGCAAGGGGCTCGACGTCCTGCTGCGCGCGTTCGACGTCATCGGGCGCCAGCGGCCGGGGCTGCGGCTGCTGGTCGCCGGGCCCGGCGACGCCGAGGAGGCGCTGGCCCGCGTCGACCCCGTGCTGCGCGACCGGGTGGTGCTGCTCGGGCAGGTCAGCGAGGAGGACAAGGTCCGCGCGCTGCACTCCATGGACGTCTACTGCGCGCCCAACACCGGCGGCGAGAGCTTCGGCATCGTGGTGGCCGAGGCGATGGCCGCGGGCGCGCCCATCCTGGCCAGCGACATCGAGGCGTTCCGCCACGTGCTCGACGGCGGCGCGGCGGGCGCGCTGTTCAACGTCGGCGACCCGGAGCACCTCGCCAAGGTCGCCGGCGAGCTGCTCGACGACGCCGACCGGCGTACGGCGCTCGCGGGCGCGGCGCGCGAGGCGGTGCGCGCGTACGACTGGACGACCGTCGCGGGCGAGGTCGTCCGCGTGTACGAAGCGGTGATCCCCGAGCGCGGCGCCGTACGGCTGGCCCCCGACGCGCAGATGTGATGACAGACTCTGCTGCCGTGCTGACTGCGATCGCTCGGGCGCGTACGGCCCGGTGGACCCATGGGTGACACGTTCGGCTGGGTGGCGCTGGCCATCACGGTGGTCGTGCTCGTCGGCTTCTACGTCTCCTGGCGGGCGACCCGGCTGGACCGGCTGCACACCCGCGTCGAGACCGCGTGGGCCGCGCTCGACGCCGCGCTGCTGCGCCGCTGCGCCGTCGCCCTCGACCTCGCCGGCTCGCGCTTCCTCGACCCGGCGTCCAGCCTGCTGCTCGCGACGGCCGCCCACGAGGCCAACATCGCCGGACCCGACCGCCGCGAGCTCGCCGAGAGCGACCTGTCCCGGTCCCTGCGCGCCGCCATCGACCAGCCCGACCTCGGCGGGCGCCCGGAGGCCGAGGACCGCTTCACCGATGTGCGCGCCGCCACCCGGGGTGTGCTGATCGCCCGCAGCTTCTACAACGACGCCGTACGCGTGACCATCGTCCAGCGCGGGCGCTGGCTTCCGCGCGCCGCCCACCTCGCCGGCAGCGCCCCGATCCCGGAGTTCTTCGAGATCGACGACGCCCCGCCGGAGCGGCTGTCCTGAGCCGGCGGCGGCCCGTCATTCGACCGGGTACGCCGTGATGATCTGCCCGTTCCGTACGACGACCTTCACCTTGCCGGTCGCCTTCCCGGTCGCGCCCGTGCCCACGGTGCGGCCGGTGTCGTAGACGTACTCCACGGTCCTGCCGTCCGCGGAGACCGTCGGCTTGCCGCGCTCGATCGTCTTCTGGATCAGGTCGAGCAGCTTCGACTGGTTCGTCGTACGGAACTTGCTCTTGTTGCCGAACTTGTTCCGCGCGACGTGCCGGTCCCAGATGTGCTTCAGGCGGCTCTTCGAGAGGGTCTTGCCGGCGATCTTCCGGTCGCAGGGGCTCGCCTTGCCGAAGGCGGCGGGCGAGGCGCGCACCAGCGTGCCGCCGTCCGCGAGCGCCGCCGCGCGGACGGCCGGGACGCCGCCGCGCGGCCTCGGGAACGCGGCCGGCACACCGCACGCGGATGTACGGCGCTTGTCCCTGCCGTCGCCGGGTTTCTTCTTGGCGTCCTTGCCCGCGTCCTTTCCGGCCTTCTCGCCGGCGCGGGCCTCTTTCCCCGCGCCCTTCTCCGCGCCGCGGGCGATCTTGCTGCCGGCGCTGGCGCCCTTGGCCTCCTCGCCGCCGGGGATGAGCCAGCTCACGACGTTGTAGACGAGGCCGCCCGCGGCGCCGGCGTAGTTGCCGTCGTGCCAGTCCTTGCGCACGCCGTCGTCGACGATCGTGTGGTAGACGATCACGTACGGCTCGGTGTAGTTCTCCACGAACAGCAGCCCGGCGGCCTTGACGTGGTCGCCCTTCTTCCAGCGGTGGTACGCGCGGACGAAGTTGTTCTTCCACGGCGCGACCAGCCCCGCCCAGGTGGACGTCGCGGTCCGCCAGGGATGGGTGACCGTGTTGACGGCGTGGTCCTTGATCCCGGTGGCGTCGTCCTTCGCGTGGCCGTAGACGCCGCCGGCGTACTCCTTGGCGTAGTGCCACGCGCAGCCGAGGACGCCGTGGCAGTCGTCCTTCTTCTTCTTGCCGCCGTTGTTCTTGCCGGGCTTTTTCCCGTCCTTTTCGCCGTCGTTCTTGGCCGCCTGGGGCTTCCCGGTGGCGGCCTTGTCGCAGTGGGCGGCGCCGACGATGCGGCAGGCCACCGAGCGGGCCCCGCCGCCGAACGTGCCCTGGAGCCCCGTGGCGACCAGCGAGCCGAGGATGACCGCGGCCAGCACGCCGAGCGCCAGGAACTCGAAGACCGACCGGCCGTGCTCGCGGTCCCCCCGCCGTCTCCCCATCCGGGTAATCGACCATGTGGGCCTTACAAGGGACTTACAGGTCGCGTACGGGGCATCGCGGGCGGGCGACACGCGCGAAGTACGGGGGAGTGGCGGCGGTTCGCGGCCGGACGTGATTACGTCGGGTGGTCCATGACGGCGACGACGGATGAGCGCGGGTCTCGGTATGATGCGCCGAGTTCCCGACGACGGGGGTATGCATGAACCGCAGGTTGGTGGCGGCCATCGGCCTGGCAGGCGTTTCGGCGGTGATCGCGGCCGGGTGCTCGTCCGGCGGCAAGCAGGCCCAGTCGGCGGCGCCGTCCTCGGCACCGCCCAGCAAGACGGCGAAGCCGGAGCGCACGACCAACCCCTTCACGGGAATGAAGCGCGGCGTCCACAACCCGGTGCTCATCGCGAAGATCGACAACACCCACTCGGCGCACCCGCAGGCCGGCCTGCGGAAGGCCGACATCGTGTACGTCGAGCAGGTCGAGGGCGGCGTCACCCGCGTCATGGCGGTGTTCTCCTCGCAGCTCCCGTCGCGCATCGGCCCCGTACGCAGCGCGCGCATCTCCGACCTGCACATCGTTCCGCAGTTCGGCCACCCCGCGTTCGCCTACTCCGGCGCGCAGGGCAAGCTCAAGCCGGACATCGCGAAGGCGCCGCTGTACGACGTCTCGCCCGACCGGGCCGGCGGCGCGTACTCCCGCGACGGCGGCCGCCCCGCGCCGTACAACCTGTTCGCCTCGCCGAAGCAACTGCTCGCGAAGGCGCCCAAGGCCAGCAAGGCGCGCGATATCGGGTTCACGTTCGGCGCGCCGCCGGCCGGCGGCAAGAAGCGCTCGTCGTACTCCGTGCGCTACCCGGGCGCGAAGTTCGGCTTCCACTGGTCGGGCAAGGCCGGGAAGTGGCTCGTCAGCCAGGACGGCGCGGCCGACAGCGCCGCCGAGGGCGGGCAGCTCGGCGCCCCGACGATCGTCGTCCAGTGGGTGGACGTCACCCGGTCGCGCTTCCACGACTTCCTCGGCAACTACACCCCGCTGATCCACTCCACCGGCAAGGGCACCGCCGTCGTCCTGCGCGACGGCAAGGCGTACAACGCGAAGTGGTCGCGGCCGGGCGAGACCAAGGGCACGACGTTCACCACCGCGTCCGGCAAGCCGATGGACTTCCACCCGGGCCAGGTCTGGGTGCTGCTGGCCGCCAAGCACCCGCGGGTGCCGTAACAGCGGGTCGTCGTCAACCCGCGTTGACAGGCTGGCACGATTCGTCGTATGCGGATAGCCATTGTGGGTGCGGGCCTCGCGGGTCTGGCCTCGGCCGCGGCGCTGCACCGGTCGGGGCACACGGTCGCCGTCTACGAGCAGGCCGACGAGCTGCGCGCGAGCGGCCTCGCGATCAACATGTGGTCCAACGCGACGTCGCTGCTGCCGTCGCTCGGCATCCCGGCCGAGAAGATCCCGGGCGAGCCGTTCAGCCGCATGCTGGTGCGCGCCGGCGGGCGCGACGTCGCCGCCATCGACGTTCCGCCGCGCGGGCTCCCGCACGTCAACGTCGACCGCGCCGGCATCCTCGGCGCGCTGGCCGGCGTGCTGCCGTCCGGCGCGGTCAGCTACGGCGCCCGGCGCACCGACGTACGGACGCTGTCCGAGGAGCACGACCTCGTGGTCGTGGCGGACGGCACCTCCTCGGCGCTGCGCGCGTCCGTCGCGGGCCCGCCGCGCCGCCGGTGGTCGTGGAACGTCTGGCAGGCGACCGTGCCGATCGAGCTCCCCGAGGTGCCGCCGGGCACCGGGTCGAGCGTGCCGCGGCCCGGCATGTTCATCGGCATCTGGCGGACCACCGGCGACCGCGTGACCTGGTTCGCCGAGCAGCCCGAACGCCGCGCGGGCGACGGCGCGGCGCTGCTCGCCGGGCTGCGCGGCGACCCGGACCCGCTCGTGCGCGCGCTGGCCGAGGCCACCGCGGAGGAGCGGTGGATCGAGTGGCGCACCCAGGACGTCTGGCCGAGCGGTACGCCGTACCGCGGCAACGTCGTCCTGGTCGGCGACGCCGCGCACGCCACGCTGCCGACCTTCGGCCAGGGCGCGTGCCAGGCGATCGAGGACGCCGCCGTGCTGGCCCGCGCGATCGCCGTGGAGGACACCCTCGGCGCGGCGCTGCGGCGGTACGCGAAGATCCGCGTGCCCCGTACGCGCGGGATCGTCGCGCTGTCGCGCGTCGGCGCGCTCGGCAGGCGGCGCAACCCGGTGACGCGGATCCTCCCGGATTCCGTGACCGCGAAGCAGATGGCGGCGTCCGGCGGCCCGGTCATGCGCCGGCTGGCCCGCCCCCGTACACCGTAGTTGGTACACGGATCGGCCCGCATATTGGACTGCTCGCGGGCCAATGCGCGTTGCCATGATGGAGAGAAACGTCTTCACGTGTGTAATGCGAGGTTCCGTTGTCCACTCCCGTTTCCGATAACACGCCGGTCGAGGTCGGCACGGCCCGCGTCAAGCGGGGCATGGCCGACATGCTCAAGGGCGGCGTGATCATGGACGTCGTCACGCCGGAGCAGGCGAAGATCGCCGAGGACGCGGGCGCGGTCGCCGTCATGGCGCTCGAGCGCGTGCCCGCCGACATCCGCAAGGACGGCGGCGTCGCGCGGATGAGCGATCCCGACATGATCGACGGCATCATCGAGGCCGTCTCCATCCCCGTGATGGCCAAGGCCCGCATCGGCCACTTCGTCGAGTCGCAGGTCCTCCAGGCCCTCGGCGTCGACTACGTGGACGAGTCCGAGGTGCTCACGCCCGCCGACGAGGCCCACCACATCGACAAGTGGGAGTTCACGGTCCCGTTCGTGTGCGGCGCCACCAACCTCGGCGAGGCCCTGCGCCGCATCTCCGAGGGCGCCGCGATGATCCGCTCCAAGGGCGAGGCCGGCACCGGCAACGTCGTCGAGGCCACCCGCCACATGCGGCAGATCCGCGGCGAGATCGCCAAGCTGTCCGGCCTGCCCACCGACGAGCTGTTCGCGGCCGCGAAGGACCTGCGTGCGCCGTACGACCTGGTCGCCGAGGTGGCGCGGCTGGGCCGGCTGCCCGTCGTGCTGTTCACCGCAGGCGGCATCGCCACCCCGGCCGACGCCGCGATGATGATGCAGCTCGGCGCCGAGGGCGTGTTCGTCGGCTCGGGCATCTTCAAGTCGGGCAATCCAGCCCAGCGGGCCGAAGCGATCGTGAAGGCGACGACCTTCTTCGATGACCCCGACGTGCTGGCCAAGGTCTCGCGCGGGCTGGGCGAGGCGATGGTCGGCATCAATGTCGAGCAGCTCCCGGTCGCGCACCGGCTGGCCGAACGCGGCTGGTGAACCCGACGGCTGGCGTCACGGTTGGTGTGCTCGCCCTGCAGGGTGATGTGCGGGAGCACCTCGCGGCCCTGCGGGACGCGGGCGCCAATGCGGTGACCGTTCGCCGCCCGTCCGAGTTGGACGGGGTCGACGGGCTGGTGCTGCCGGGCGG
>DASXYG010000138.1:0-6986 GCA_036502625.1 Streptosporangiaceae bacterium | reverse complement strand
GATCTTGCGGCCCTTGGAGAAGTCCTTCCACAGCTTCAACGCACCCTTGATCGCCTTCGCGAACTTCCCGATCTTCAACGCCGCGAAGAACAACGAACCGATATCCAACGCCGCCCACAAGCAAGAAGAGATCTTGCCCTCAGTGAAACACTCCTGAATATCGGTGATCCCGATGAAGTCCTTCAACAGATCAATGATCTGCTTCATGATGTTGCCCGGCGAAATCGCCGCGGCGTCAGCGGCCTTCTGCGCGTCGTCCGCCTGCTTCTGCAGGTCCGCGAGCGACGGGTCGCCGCCGGGCGTGGTCGTGTCACCCGGCGAGGGGCTCGCGGACGGGTCCCCCGTGTCGTTCTTGCCGTCCGCCTGCGACTTGCAGTCCGAACCACCGACGATGCGACACACCACCGTGCCCGCCGAATTCGACAGCGTCGTCCCCAACCCGGAGACCGCGAGCGCGGCGACGATCACCGCGGCCAGCACGCCCAACGCCAGGTATTCGAACATGCCCGCGCCGGATTCTCTCCGGTCCCCCATACGGCGCAACATAACAACCCATGGAAGCTCAGAACCTGCTCAGATTCATGGGCCCGGGGACCCAACATGAGGCCCGGAAAAGTCCCTGGTCAGCGCTCCGTGATCAGGCGAACCGGTCGCGGAGCCGGTTCTTGAGGATCTTGCCGCCGGGATTGCGCGGCAGGTCCCGGTCCGTGAGCTGAACGTGGGTGGGGATCTTGAACGCGGCCATCCGCGGCGCGAGCCATTCGCGCAGGTCCGCGGCGTCCAGGCGGGCGCCGGGCACGAGGCGGAGGACGGCGCCCACCTCTTCGCCCAGGTCGTCGCTCGGCACGCCGATCACCGCGGCCTCCACGACGTCCGGGTGCTCGTGGAGGCGCGACTCGACCTCCGCGCAGTACACGTTCTCGCCGCCGCGGATGATCATGTCCTTGGCGCGGTCGACGATGTAGACGAAGCCGTCGGCGTCCAGGCGTGCGAGGTCGCCGCTGTGCAGCCAGCCGTCGGTGATCGCGGCGGCGGTCGCCCCGGGGCGGTTCCAGTAGCCGCGGACGATGTTCGGGCCCTTGATGAGCAGCTCGCCGATCTCGCCCGTCGGCACGGGGGCGCCGGACGGGTCGGCGACCAGGACGTCCACGACCGCTACCGGCATGCCGATGCTGGCGGGCCGCTCGCGGTAGTCCGCGCCGCCGATGTACGTGCTCACCGAGGACGTCTCCGTCAGGCCGTAGCCGTTCCCCGGTACCGCGCCCGGCGCGCTGTCGCGGTAGCGGCGCAGCAGGTCGGCGGTGGCGGGCGCGCCGCCGGAGCCGAGCGCGGCCAGGCTGGACACGTCGCGGGACGCGATGTCCGGCGACATGGTGAGCTGCCGCGTCATGGACGGCACGCCGGTGAACGTGGTGACCCGCTCGCGCTCGATCAGCTCGAGCG
Source organism: Streptosporangiaceae bacterium (assembly GCA_036502625.1). GTDB lineage: Bacteria > Actinomycetota > Actinomycetes > Streptosporangiales > Streptosporangiaceae > DASXYG01. The sequence goes on along the minus strand of DASXYG010000138.1, from coordinate 5,543 downwards.
CGACCTCGGGGTCCCACTTGTACATGAGCACGAGCGTGCCGCCGGAGTTGATCGTCGTGGCGAGGATCGAGTGGCAGCCGGTGGCGTGGAACAGCGGCACGGCGAGCAGCGCGACCGGCGGCGCCGACGGGAGGTCGGCGAGGCGCGTGCCCGCGCGCAGCAGCGAGCGGACCCTGCCGTACCGCGCGGCGACGATGTTGCCGCACAGGTTGCGGTGGGTGCCGAGCGCACCCTTGGGCGTGCCCGTGGTGCCGGACGTGTAGAAGATCGTCGCGTCGTCGTCCGGGTGCAGGTCGGCGTCGGGCAGCGGGGTGCCGGGCGGCGCCTCGGCGAGGACGTCGTCGAACGTACGGGCGCCGGGCGGCAGCGCGTCCCCGGGGCGGGCGACGATCGTGGGCAGGCCCGTACGGGCGACGACCCCGGCGAGGCGGCCGGCGCGCTCGCCGTCGGCGACGAGCAGCTTGGCGCCGCTGTCGTCGAGCCCGAAGGCGAGCTCGTCGGCGGACCACCAGGCGTTCAGCGGCACCACGATCGCGCCGAGCGCGCCGGCCGCGAAGAACGCGATCGACCATTCGGGCAGGTTGCGCATGGCCAGCGCCACGCGGTCGCCCTTGCGGACGCCGTAGCGCCCGGCCAGGACGGCGGCCAGGCGCGCCGCGCGGTCGGCGTGCTCGGCGTGGGAGATCCGCTCGTCGAAGTAGACGAGGAACGTACGGTCGCCGAAGCCGGCCGAGGTGGCGAGGACGTCGCGCAGCGTGCCCGGGGCGTGCCGCCAGACGCGCATGCGGATGCCGCGCACGGTCTCCTCGGCCGTCTCGAACGGCGACCCCGGCGCGGCCATCTCCGCGTGCACGTCGTCGATGCCCCGGAGGGTGCCCGCCGTCTCGCCGGCCGCCGTCGTACCGTCGCCCACGCCTGCTCCCCTCGGATCACGCCCGACATACCGAACGGAATTCTATTATTTGCGCGCCCCCGCACGTCAATGGCCGCACCTCCCGTACGGGCGTAACGTGCGGCGCACACACGGCGCGGGCGGAAGGACGACGATGCGGACAGCGATCATCACCGGGGGCAGCGGCGGCCTCGGTGCGACGGTCACCCGGCGGTTCCTCGACGACGGATGGCACGCGGTGGTGCCGTGGGTCGCGGAGAAGGAGCTGGCCAGGCTCGGCGAGCATCCCGGGCTCACGCTGGTGCGCGCCGACCTGTTCGACCAGCACGGCGCGGCCGAGGTGGTGCGCGCCGCTTCCGGTACGGGCGGCGACCTGCGCGCCGTCGTGAACCTGGTCGGCGGCTACGCGGCCGGGGAGCGGCTGCACGCCACGCCGATCGGCGACTTCGAGACGCAGCTTCGGCTGAACCTGCGCCCGACGTACCTCACCTGCCAGGCCGCGCTGCCCGCACTGCTCGCGGCCGGAGGCGGCGCGATCGTGTGCATGGCCAGCCGCGCGGCGGTCGCGCCGTTCAGCGGCGGCAGCGGCTACGCCGTGGCCAAGGCCGCGGTGCTCGCGCTCGTGGACAGCATGGCGGTCGAGTACGGCGGCGACGGCGTACGGGCGAACGCCATCCTGCCCAGCGTGATCGACACCCCGGGGAACCGGGCCGCCATGCCGGACGCCGACCCGTCCGCGTGGGTCGCGCCGGAGGAGATCGCCGCGATGATCGCCCATCTGTGCGGCGACAGCGCGCGGTCGGTCAACGGCGCGCACGTCGAGATGTACGGGCGGGCGTGACGCTCAGCCGCGCAGGAGGTACAGCGCGAGCGCGGCGACCGACGAGTCGTCGGTGATGTCGCCCTCGCGGACCATGCGCAGCAGCTCCGCGCGCGGCACCCAGCGGGTCGTCTGGTCCTGCTCGGACGCCTCGCGGTCGGGCTCGCCGTGGGTGAGATCGGTCGCGACGTAGACGTGGCAGCCCTGGTTCGTGGTGCCGTGCGAGGAGTTCAGGTAGCCGAGGTGGACGAGCGAGCCCGCGCGCAGGCCGGTCTCCTCGGCCAGCTCGTTGCGTGCCATGGCGTCCGGTTCGCCGGACTCCCCGGGCGGCCAGCCGCCCTGCGGGAACGACAGCGCGCGGCGGCCGATCGGGTAGCGGTACTCCTCGACGATGTGGAACCCGTCGTCCTCGACCGGGATGACCAGCGCGAAGTCGCGCTTCTCGACGACCGAGTAGACGCCGCGCGATCCGTCGAGCCGCTCCACGGTGTCCTCGCGTACGCGCATCCACGGGCTGGCGTACACCTGCCGCGTGTCCACCTGCCGGATCGCCGGCCGCTCCTCGGTCATGGTCCTCCGCTCCCCCGGGTGCCTAAGGACCGCCAGCCTCACACACCGCCGAGGTCCCACGCCGCACGGGGGTCGGCGCCGGCGCGCCCCGCGTACACCGGGGCGTGGACCGGTCCGAACGGGGGTGTGCCGAGCAGGCCGCGCGGGTCGAAGGCGTCCTTGACGCGCGCGGCGGCGCGGCGCGCGGCGGGCGGGAGCAGCCGCAGGTGGACGCCCTGGTTGCGGGGGCCGAGCGCGTACGCGGCGGCGACCGCGCCCTGGTGGGCGTAGACGACGACGTCGTGGAGGCGGGCGATGAGCGCGCCCAGTTGCACGGGTTCCGGTTCCGCTCCGGCGTACGGCCAGGTGACGTAGAGGTGCCAGCGGCCGTCGAGGGCGTCGCCGAGGTGGGTGACCTGGGCGCCGGGGAGGGTGGACGCGGCCAGCGTGAGGGTGTCCGCGCGCAGCCGGGCGACCCGCTCGCGCGGCACGATGGCGTCGAGCTCGACGACCGTGCCCGTACGCGCGAGCTCGGCGGTGACGGTGTCGGGTGACGGCCACGGGGGTTCGGGGTCGCCGTCGCCGAGCCAGGCGATGTCGGCGGCGCCGGCGTGCGCGGTGACCAGGGTGGTCAGCAGCGAGCCGAGGGGGACGGGGAGGTCGCCCGCGGGGTCGGCGAGGCGGATGAGCGCGCTCGGCGCGGCGGCGAACCCGGTCGCGGCCACCTCGAAGCCGGTCAGGAGGTGCGCGGCCGCGCGGTGCAGCGCGTCGAACAAGGTGAGCGCGGACGTGTCGTCGGCGAAGGTCAGGATGGCCGCGGCGGTCGCGGCGGGGCGCGGCACCACGGCGAACCGGGCGGCCGTGACGATGCCGAGGGTGCCCTGCGCGCCGGCGAACAGCGGCGCCGGGTCGGATGAGTCGATGAACGCGCCGCGGTCGGCCATGGACAGCGGGGTGGCGCCCGCGTCGGCGAGCACCGCGGCCACCCCGAGCAGGCTCGACCGCAGCCCGCCGCCGGGCACGGTACGCCGCCCGGAGACGCCGTCACCGATGAGCCCGCCGACCGTGCGTCCGCCGAGGTCCGCGGGGGCGTACGGGGTGGCGGGCGGGGCGGCGGCGAAGGGGAGGGTGAGGCCGTACGGGGACAGGGCGTTGAGGAGGGCGGCCACGGTGAGGCCCGCGGGGGCGGTGACCGTGCCGGTGTCCGGGTCGATCGCCGGGGCGCCGGTGAGGGCCGTGAGGTCGAGGACGCCCTGGTCGCCGGACGGGTCGGGCAGCGCGGCGGCGGCGCGGCCCGTGCCGCCGCCGCGGGGGATCAGCGGCACGCGGTGGGTGTACGCCCAGCGCACGACCTCGCGTACCTCGGCGGTGTCGGCCGGGCGTGCGGCGAACGCGGCACGCCCGGTGCGGCCGCGCGGACCGGTCTCGTACGCGGCGAGCGCGGCGCGGGCCGCGGCGTCGCCGTCCGGCCATCGCACGTTCCGCACCCGTCGGGCGAGCGCCGCGAGCGCCTCTGGGTCAGGAGTCATCCGGATCCGGAGTCTAGGTCGCGGCAGCCGGGGGGCGCCTGGGCCCGGAGGCCCATACCGCGGGGTCAGGTGCGCTCGGCGCGCCAGGCCTCGTACGCGGGGCGCCATTCCGGGCCGATGGGGTACAGGCCCTCCACCGAGGCGCCGGACGCGACGTGCTCGGTCACGAACTCCTCCTGGAGCTCGTGCTCGATGGCGGCGTCCGCGAGCTCGGCGGCGGTGTCCGGCGGGAGGAGGACCACGCCGTCGGCGTCGCCGACCAGGATGTCGCCCGGCTGGACGAGCGCGCCGCCGCAGGCCACCGGGATGTCCCGGTCCCAGGGGACGTGGCGGCGCCCGAGTACGGCGGGGTGCTCGGCCGAGTAGTAGACGGGCATGCCGAGCGCGCGTACGGCGGCGCTGTCGCGCAGGCCGCCGTCGGTGACGATGCCGGCGGCGCCGCGCTCGCGGGCGCGCAGCGCGAGGATGTCGCCGAGCGTGCCCGCCGTGGGATCGCGGCGGGCGTCCATGACCAGCACCTCGCCCGCGCCGACGCCGTCGATCGCCTGCTTCTGCGCGTTGAATCCGGCGCCGTGGCGCTGGGCGAGGTCCTCGCGCAGCGGGAGGTAGCGCAGGGTGCGGGCGGTGCCGACCAGCTTGGCGTCCGGCAGCACGGGGCGCAGGCCGTCGAGGCTCATGTTCGCCAGGCCGCGCTTGAGCAGCAGGGAGCTGAGCGTGGCCGTCGCGACGCGGGTGAGCTTGGCGCGCAGGTCGCCGGGGAGCGCGGGGTGCGCGGCCGGGCCGTACGCGGCGGCCAGGGCGTCGGCGGTGACCTTCGGCTGGGCGCCGTACGCGGCGAGGTCGTGGTCGGCCTCGGTTGCCGGGTTGCGCAGCCGCCCGGACGACCGCTCGCCGTCCGCCGCGGAGGCGGTCACCTCGACCTCGACCACGTCGCCCGGCTCCATGACCGTCGCGCCCGAGGGCGTGCCGCAGAGGATCACGTCGCCGGGGTCGAGGGTGACGAGACGCGACAGGTCGGCGACCAGGTAGCCGTATGAGAACAGCAGTTCGTCGCCCGCGCCCTCTTGGACGAGGTCGCCGTTCACCCAGGTGCGCAGCCGTACGGACGCGGGGTCGATGGCGCGCGCGTCGAGGAGGCGCGGCCCGATCGGGGTGAAGCCGTCCGCGCCCTTGGAGCGCAGGTTCGAGCCGCGGTCCGCCCAGCGCATGTCGTGCACGCCCGCGTCGTTCGCCGCGGTCACCCATTGGACATGCGCCCACCCGTCCTCGGGCGCCACCCGCCGCGCCGTCTCCCCGATGACCAGCGCCACCTCACCCTCGAACGCCAGCAGCGCACACCCGCGCGGCCGCACGATCGGATCCCCGGACCCGGCGAGCGAGGAGGACGGCTTAAGAAAGTACGAGGGCTCCGCGGGAACCCGCCCGCGCTCCCGAGCCCGGCTCCGATAGTTCACATGAACCGCGATGATCTTCCCCGGCCGAACCCCAAGCGGATGCCCCATAAACCCCTCCAGCCCGAACTGCCGCGATCGTATACGCCTTCTTGGGAGCCACCCAGCGCCGCGTGCCTCCCCCGCGGGCCTCGCAGCCCTGGCTCCGCGTCCCGCACTCTGGGTCCCGCGCACCTCAGCCCCTCAGCCCCTCAGCCCCTCAGCCCCTCAGCCCCTCAGCCCCTCAGCCCCTCAGCCCCTCAGCCCCTCAGCCCCTCAGCCCCTCAGCCCCTCAGCCCCTCAGCCCCTCAGCCCCTCAGCCC
>DASXYG010000137.1:0-31883 GCA_036502625.1 Streptosporangiaceae bacterium | reverse complement strand
GATCTTGCGGCCCTTGGAGAAGTCCTTCCACAGCTTCAACGCACCCTTGATCGCCTTCGCGAACTTCCCGATCTTCAACGCCGCGAAGAACAACGAACCGATATCCAACGCCGCCCACAAGCAAGAAGAGATCTTGCCCTCGGTGAAACACTCCTGAATATCGGTGATCCCGATGAAGTCCTTCAACAGATCAATGATCTGCTTCATGATGTTGCCCGGCGAAATCGCCGCGGCATCAGCGGCCTTCTGCGCGTCGTCCGCCTGCTTCTGCAGATCGGCCAGCGACGGATCGCCGCCCGGCGTGGTCGTGTCACCCGGGGAAGGGCTCGCGGACGTGCCGCCCTTGTCCTGGCCACCGTTCGTGCCGTCCGCCTGCGACTTGCAGTCCGAACCACCGACGATCCGACACACCACCGTGCCCGCCGAATTCGACAGCGTCGTCCCCAACCCGGAGACGGCCAGCGCCGCGACGATCACCGCGGCCAGCACGCCGACGGCCAGGTACTCGAAGAAGGTCACTCCGGAGTCGGGCCTCGGCAGCGGACGACGTAACATAGGCCCCCATGAAACCTTATGTCCAGCTCAAATCGCGAGCTGATGGCCACAATTGGAATATGCCGGTGACGCCCGGGACGAACAGGTAGCGTGCGGTCCTGATGAGAAGCCTGCGTTTCCTCCCGGCGGCGGTGGCGGCCGCCGTCCTGGTCAGTGGCTGTACGGGCACGAAGGATCCGAACGCCGGCGGCTCGCACCGGCCCGCACCGCCCCCGACCCTCGCCAAGGTGAAGCTGCCGGACGACCCGAGCGCGCTCGCCGACCTGGCGACCCGGCAGATCGGGCGGATGCCGAGCGTGCGGATGACCGCGACCTCCCGCCTGGGCGGCAACGACGCGGGCACGATCAGCGCGTCGCTCGGGCGGTCGGGCAGCGCGCCCGCGGCGTCGCTGCGGTTCGAGGAGGCGCCGACCGGCACCCTCGAGACCGTCCAGGGCCTGATGATCGGCAGCACGTTCTACATGCGCGACCTCAACTCCGACGCCGCGCCGGGCAAGCCGTGGCTGCGGCTGAGCGTCGCCGACCTCAACGACCCCCGGCTGCGCCAGGTCGCCGGCGGGTTCCGCAACGCGGTCAGCCAGATCGCGAGCGCCGTCAAGCAGGCCACCGGCGCCAGCGACATCGCCAACATCAAGCCGGGCAAGCTCACCGCCAAGCCCGTCGAGCAGACCCTCGACGGCGTCCGCGTACGGCGCTACACCGGCACGACCGACCTGGCGAAGCTGCCCACCGGCAACGACGCGCAGGACGCCCAGATCGCCGCCCAGATCCGCAAGGCCGGCGTCACCCGGTTCCCCTGGACGCTCTGGATCGACGAGACCGGGCTGCCGCGGAAGTTCGCCGTCTCGATGAAGCTCGGCAAGCGCGGCGCGTTCACGGCGAACTCGACGTACGGCAACTGGGGCGCGCCCGTCGAGGTGAAGGCGCCGCCGGCGAACCAGGTCACCGGCCTGGCCGGCGTGGGCGGCAAATAGCCGGGCGCTCAGCCGGCCGGCGGCCCGTCGCCGGGGTCCTCCTGGTAGGAGTAACGCTGCTCCGACCACGGGTCGGCGATGTTGTGGTAGCCGCGCTCCTCCCAGAAACCGCGGCGGTCCGCCGTGAGGTACTCGATCGCGCGGGCCCACTTGACGCTCTTCCAGCCGTACAACCGGGGCACGACCAGGCGTACGGGCGCGCCGTGCTCGGGGGTGAGCTCCTCGCCGTCGCGGTGGGTGGCCAGCAGGGTGTCGTCCGCCATGAAGTCGGCGATGCGCATGTTCGCGCTGTAGCCGTACTCCGCCCAGGCCATCACGTGGGTGACGTCCGGGTCCGGCGGCGCGAGGTCGAGCAGCGTCGCGCAGGAGACGCCGTCCCAGCGGACGTCGGTGATGCTGAACTTCGTGACGCAGTGGAAGTCGGCGACGACGGTCGTACGCGGGAGGCCGGCGAAGTCCTCCCAGGACAGGCTGTGGTCGCGGCCGGACGCCGTGGCGCCGAGCACACGGAAGTCCCAGCGGGCGGGCGTGACCTTGGGCACCGGGCCGTAGTGCAGCACGGGCCAGTCGCGCGGGGCGTACTGGCCGGGCGGGAGCCGCTGCTCACGCCTGGATTCGATCCGCACACCGATCACCTCCGCCCGGCGGTGCGCCGCCGGTCGCCACGCGGGGTGTGCACGGCTTTTCGGCGTTGGCCCGGTAGGGCACTTCGGCGGCCATCCTGCCACCCGCGCCGCCTGCGGCTTCCACGGCCCCCGCGTCGAGCGGTCGGGAGATGCGCTACTGTTGCGCTCGTGCTGATGCGCCGCTGGTTTACCTATGGCTACCGATCCGGTTGGACGGTCGCCATACCTGCGCTGCGCTGAGCGCGCTCAGGCTTGAGCGAAGCCCCGGATCGATCTTCGATCCGGGGCTTTTCGCATGTCCGGGCCCCATCGAACCCTTAGTAGAACGGAACCCAGCATGGTCGTCGTGATGTCACCGGAGGCCGAACAAGCCAACGTCGACGCCGTCGTCTCCGTCGTGGAGACGGCCGGCGGCGAGGCGTTCGTCAGCCGCGGCGTGAACCGCACCATCATCGGGCTGGTCGGCGACGTCGACCGGTACGAATCGCTCAACCTGCGCGGCATGGCGGGCGTCGCCGACGTCATCCGGATCTCGACCCCGTACAAGCTGGTCAGCAGGGAGAACCACGCCGAGCGCAGCACCGTCACCGTGCGCGGCGTGCCCATCGGGCCCGGCCACATGACGCTGATCGCCGGGCCGTGCGCGGTCGAGACGCCGGAGCAGACGCTCGCGGCGGCGCGCATGGCCGCGGACGGCGGCGCCGCGATGCTGCGCGGCGGCGCGTACAAGCCGCGCACCTCGCCGTACGCGTTCCAGGGCCTCGGCGAGCGCGGCCTGCGGATCCTCGCGGACGTGCGCGCGGAGACCGGGCTGCCGATCGTGACCGAGGTCGTGGACGCCGCCGACGTGGACCTCGTCGCGTCGTACGCGGACATGCTCCAGGTGGGCACGCGCAACGCGCAGAACTTCGGGCTGCTGCAGGCGGTCGGCGCGGCCGGGAAACCGGTGCTGCTCAAGCGCGGCATGAACGCCACCGTCGAGGAGTGGCTGATGTCCGCCGAGTACGTCGCGCAGCGCGGCAACCTGGACATCGTGCTGTGCGAGCGGGGCATCCGGACGTTCGAGACCGCCACGCGCAACACCCTGGACGTCAGCGCCGTGCCGGTCGCGCAGCGGCTGTCGCACCTGCCGGTGATCATCGACCCGTCGCACGCCGGCGGCCGGCGCGACCTGGTGCTGCCGTTGTCGCGCGCGGGCGTCGCGGTGGGCGCCGACGGCGTGATCGTGGACGTCCACCCGCACCCCGAGACGGCGCTGTGCGACGGGCCGCAGGCGCTGGTGCACGCCGACATGGCGGAGCTCGGCGACGCCATTCGCGCGCTGGCGCCGCTGCTGGGCCGCGCGGTGGCCGAGCGGCCGTCGGCGGTCGCCGTGTGACCGGGGCCGTACGGGCTCAGGGCGTGGCGCTGGGCTGGCAGGCCGGGCACCAGTAGAGGTTGCGCGAGGCCAGCACCGCCGTACGGATCGGGGTGCCGCAGACGTGGCAGCCCTGGTCGGCGCGGCGGTAGGCGTAGACCTCGCCGCCGTGGTCGTCCACGCGCGGCGGCCGGCCCATCGCGTCCGGTTCGTGCTCGGGGCGGACGGTGTCGATGCGGCCGGTGCGCACGCCCTCGCGCATCAGCGTGACCAGGTCGGCCCACAGGTCCGTCCAGAGGTCGTCGCCGACCTCGCGGCCCGGGAGGTACGGGTCGACGCCGTGGCGGAACAGCACCTCGGCGCGGTAGACGTTGCCCACGCCGGCGACGATCGACTGGTCCATGAGGAGCTGGGCGACGGGCGTGCGGCTGCGGCGGATGCGCGCGCCCGCGGAGTCCGGATCGGCGTCGGCGCGCAGCGGGTCGGCGCCGAGCCGGGCGTGCAGCGCCGTCTCTTCCTCCTCGGTCACCAGCTCGCAGGCGGTGGGGCCGCGGAGGTCGAGCCAGGTGGCGTCGTTGGTCAGCCGCAGGCGCAGCGCGCCGCGCGGCTCGGGCGCGGGCGGCTCGCCGGTGAGGAACTTGCCGTACAGGCCGAGGTGGACGTGCAGGCGTACGGGCTCGCCGCCGGGCGTCTCGTAGTGGTGCAGGAGGTGCTTGCCGTGGGCGTCGGTGCCGGTCAGGGTGGCGCCGTCGATGCGCGCCGCGCCCGCGGCGAACCGGCCCTGCGGGCTGGCCGCGCCCACCGGGTGGCCGCCGAGCAGCTCGGCGTGTTCGATCGCGAGGCGGTGCAGCGTGTGGCCCTCGGGCATGCTCAGGCGCTCTCGGCGGCGGCCGTCTCCGGACGGTAGAGCTGCGCGGTCTCGGCGAGCCGCTCGGCCAGCTCCTCGGCGTCGAGCCGCTTCTCGATCTGGCGGAGGTCGTCGATGCGGGCGTGGGTCTCCACGCGGCGCGGCGTGAGCAGCGTGCAGCAGTCTTCGTCGGGCAGCTCGGAGATCGACAGTGTGCGCAGGCGGCGGGCCTCGGCCATGATCTCCGTCTTGTCCCACCCGATGAGGGGGCGCAGGATCGGGAGGTCGACGGCGTCGTCGAGCGCGGTGATGTTGGTCAGGGTCTGGCTGCTGACCTGGCCGAGGGAGTCGCCGGTGACCAGGGCGGCGGAGTGCAGCCTGAAGGCCAGGGCCTCGGCGGTCTTCAGCATCAGCCGGCGCTGCGAGACGATCTGGAGCCGGTCGGCGCCGGAGGTCTTGATCTGCTGCTGCGCCTTGCCGAACGGGACGACGAACAGCCGCGAGTGGCCCTGGAAGCGGTCGAGCTCGCGGACCAGGCCGTACGCCTTGTAGATCGACTCCGGGCCGGTGAACGGCATGCCGGAGAAGTGCAGGAAGTCGCAGCGCAGGCCGCGGCGCATCATGCGGTAGGCCGACACCGGGGAGTCGATGCCGCCGGACATCAGCACCAGCGCGCGGCCGCTCATGCCGACCGGGAGCCCACCCTGGCCGTGCATGCCGTCGGTGAAGACGAACACCTCGTCGCGGTCCACCTCGACGAAGACCGTGACGGCCGGGTGCTTCAGGTTGACCGGGAGGTCGTACGCCTCCTGCACCTTGGTGCCGATGTGGGCGGCGAGCTCGCCGGAGCGCATCGGGAACCGCTTGTCGCGCCGGCGGGCGCGGACGGCGAACGCGCCCTTGGCGGCCACCGCCGGGTGGTCGGCGAGCAGCTCGAGGACGGCGCGCACCACGACCTCGGGGTCCTTCGCGACCTTGCGCGTACGGTGCACCCAGACGAGGCCCATGACGTCGCGCAGCCGCTCGGCCAGGGCTTCGGTGTCGCCGGTGGTGCGGACCGCGATGACGCCCTCGCGGCGCCAGATCGTGATCTCGCCGGGTACGTCCTTCGCGGCGGACCGGATGTTGTCGCGCAGCCGCTTCTCGAACTGGTCGCGGTTGCGGCCCTTCAGCACGACCTCGCCGAGCTTGAGCAGCAGGCACGGTTCACCGGTCGCGTCCGTGGGCGCGGACGGGCGGTGCTCGTGCTCGAGCGTGGAGGTCATGACGGTCCGGTCCTTTCGCGGGATTGTGTTCCAGTCTGCCAGAGCGTGCGCCCTGTCGCGCCGCCAAAATGTCCGGATGCTCTGGCAGCCCCTGCTCCTGACCGGCCGGGTCGGAACGCTCGCCGCGATCGAGACGACCCGCATGGCGCTTGGGTGCGGTCAGCCGAAGAAGACCTCGGCCTCGGCGTAGCGCTCCACGGGGACCGTCTTCAGTTCCTCGGTGGCCTCGCGGAGGGTGACGCGGACGATGTCGGTGCCGCGGAGGGCGACCATCTTGCCGTAGTCGCCCTCGTGGACGGCGTCGATGGCGTTGAGGCCGAAGCGGGTGGCGAGGACGCGGTCGAACGCCGACGGGGTGCCGCCGCGCTGGACGTGGCCGAGCACGGTGCTGCGCGTCTCCTTGCCCGTGCGCTTCTCGATCTCGTCCGCGAGCATCTGCCCGATGCCGCCGAGCCGTACGTGGCCGAACGCGTCGAGCTTCTGGTCCTGGGTGGTCATCTGGCCCTCGAGCGCGTGCGCGCCCTCGGCCACCACGACGATCGGGGCGTAGCGCGTCTTGAAGCGGCTCTCGACGTAGCCGATCACCTTGTCGAGGTCGAACGGGCGCTCGGGCAGCAGGACGACGTTCGCGCCGGCGGCCATGCCGGAGTGCAGCGCGATCCAGCCCACATGGCGGCCCATGACCTCGATGATCAGCACCCGGTGGTGGCTCTCGGCCGTGGTGTGCAGCCGGTCGATGGCCTCCATCGCGATGTTCACCGCGGTGTCGAAGCCGAAGGTGTAGTCGGTGGCGCCGAGGTCGTTGTCGATCGTCTTCGGCACGCCGACCACGTTGACGCCGTCCTCGCCGAGGCTGCGCGCGACGCCCAGGGTGTCCTCGCCGCCGATGGCGATCAGGGCGTCGACGCCGAGGCCGGCCAGGTTGTCCTTGATCCGCTCCACGCCGCCGTCGATCTTCACCGGGTTCGTGCGCGAGGATCCGAGGATGGTGCCGCCGCGCGGGAGGATGCCGCGGACGGCCTGCACGTCGAGGGCCATCGTGTCGCCCTCGAGCGGCCCCCGCCAGCCGTCGCGGAACCCGACGAACTCGTGGCCGTACACCTGCACGCCCTTGCGGACGACAGCGCGGATGACCGCGTTGAGACCGGGGCAGTCCCCGCCACCGGTGAGCACTCCGACGCGCATTTCGATCCCTTCGTATGGCCCGCCCTCGGACGTCGGCGGAAACACTAGTGCGGCGGCGGCCACGCGCGCGGCACTATCGCCCGCCGCGTCGGCACATCGTCGTGCCGGGCCCGCACGATCCGAGTGGTATAGACCAATCTGCCGGAATTCGCCCCCGCCCGCCACCCCTCCGGGCGTACGGGATCTCGCTCAGGGCGAACGGTCAGGCGGACCGCTTCTCCGGCGCCTCCGGGGCGCCCGGCTCGCCGCCCGCCGCCTTCTTCGCGGCGTCCTCCGCCTCCTTGGCCTGCTTGGCCTTCTCGCGGCGCGCCCGCTCCATCTCGACCTTCACCGACGCGGCGTAGCGGTCGACGTACTCCTGGTCGGACAGCTCGAGGATGGCGTACATGATCTCGTCGGTGACCGCGCGCAGCACCAGGCGGTCGTTCTCCATGCCGTAGTAGCGCGAGAACTCCAGCGGCTTGCCGAAGCGGACGCCGGGCCGGACGCTGAAGTTCGGCAGGAGCTGGCCGCTCGGCTGCACCTCGAACGTGCCCACCATGGCGCACGGGACCACCGGGGCGCGCGACTCCAGCGCCAGCTTCGCGACGCCGATCTTGCCGCGGTAGAGCCTGCCGTCGGGCGAGCGGGTGCCCTCGGGGTAGATGCCGAGCAGGTGGCCGTCGCGCAGCACCCGCAGGCCCGTGCGCAGGGAGCCCTCGCTGGCCTTGCCGCCGCCCCGGTCGATCGGGATCTGGCCGACGCCGGAGAAGAACGTACGGGAGACGAACCCCTTGACGCCCTTCCCCGTGAAGTACTCGGCCTTCGCGAGGAACGTGACCTTGCGCGGCACGAGCTGCGCCGGCATGAAGAAGTGGTCGGAGAACGAGAGGTGGTTGCTGGCCAGGATGGCCGGGCCGGAGGTGGGGACGTTCTCCTTCCCGCGCTGCCACGGCCGGAAGATCAGCCTGAGCAGTGGCGCGAGCGTGTACTTAAGAACGTGGTAGAACAACCCGCCTGCCTCGATTCGGTCAACGGCCGCCCCGTCGGGCGGCCGACACGGTGGGGAACATCTTCCCACTATTGGCGCGTTGCGGCCTACGCCGCGATGGGTGGTATCCCACGGGGAGGCATCGTGCGACGATGCCAGTCATCGGATGGAGGGAGGGGCCGCCGATGCCGGTGCTGGACGGAGCCGAGCCTCCCCCACGGCCTGAACGGCCGCGGGGGGACCCCCATCACCACGCGGGTGGGCCGACCGGCGTGCTGCTGTGCCACGGGTTCACCGGCACACCGCAGTCGCTGCGCGGATGGGCGTCGTACCTCGCCTCCGCCGGGCTGACGGTGTCGGTTCCGCTGCTCCCCGGGCACGGCACCACCTGGCAGGATATGGCACGCACGACCTGGCGAGACTGGTACGCCGAGGCCGAGCGCGCGCTCGCTGATCTGCGCGGGTCCTGCGACGACGTGTTCGTGATGGGGCTGTCGCTCGGGGGTTGCCTGGCGCTGCGGCTGGCCCGCCACCATCCGGACGTCCGCGGCGTGGTCGTGGTGAACCCGTCGCTCTACGCGGACAACCCGATTCTCCGAATTGCGGGCGTCCTGAAGTACCTCGTCCGCTCGGTGGGCGCGGTGGGCGACGACATCAAGGCCGAGGGGCCGCACGAGCTCGCGTACGACCGGGTCCCCGTACGGGCCGCCGCCTCGCTGCCCGAGCTGTGGGCGCTGACGCGGCGGGAGCTGCCGCAGGTGACGCAGCCGGTGCTGTGCTTCCGCAGCGCCGCCGACCACCTGGTGGGGCCGCGGAGCGTCGAGGTGCTGCGGGCTCACGTAGGCTCGGAGCTCACCGAGCGCGTCTGCGCGGACAGCTATCACGTCGCGACCCTCGACAACGACGCCGACATGATCTTCGCGGACAGCCTGGGGTTCGTCCAAAGCCTGACCACGGCCGGAAAGGGGCTGACGGAATGACGCGCCGCGGCAACGGCCTCACCGCAGCGGAGTACACACCGCTCGCGGATCTCTCCGCCGCGCTGGCCGACGCTGTGCTCGCCGCGCTCAAGGACGCCGGGGTGGCGGCGTACATCGCCCCCGTCGACGCCCAGCCGCGCGAGGCCGCGGGCGCCGGCGAACCCGGCCAGCGGCTGTACGTCGACGCCGCCGCCCGCGGCCGCGCCGAACGCGTGCTGATGGACCGCCTCCCCGGCCCCCGCGACGCGGCCGACGCCGCCGCGTCCAGCCGCGCCGACGGCACCACGGCCGCAGGCGACCGCGGCGGCGACACAGCCGCGACCGCGGACCGTACGGGTGACGCGCACGCGACCAGCGACCGTACGGGGGACGCGGCGGCTTCAGGCGAGGCGGCCGCGTCCGGTGACGGTTCGGGCGACGCGGCCGTACGAGGCGACCGCGCGGACGACGGCGCCGCGTCGGGTGACGCCTCCGACGCCGCGCAGGTCGACGACGACGCCCCGGGCCGCGACGACGTTCGCGCGGGCACCCGCGACGAGGAGATGATCTGGCAGGAGCTCATCGCCGGGTTCGACGCCGACGCGCCGGACACCCCGTCCTGGCCGGACCGCGAGAACATCGACGACGCGAGCCCGCGCATCACCGCGGCCCGCATCATCCGCCCGGCCGAGCCCCCGCTCTCCCGCCCGGACTCCGACCCTTCCGCCGGCGACGACTCCGACGCCGGCGAGGAGGGCCACTACATCCCGCCGCCCCCGCCGCCGCTCCCCCGCGCCGACCCGGTCACGAAGTTCGCCTGGATCGCCCTGGCAGGCGGCCCCCTGTACCTGCTGCTGACGGCCATCCTCCAGTGGGAGGTCCCCGGCTGGGCGGCCTTCGCCGCGGTAGCCGCCTTCGTAGGCGGTTTCGTCACCCTGGTGCTCCGCATGGGCGACGAACGCCACGACGACGGCCCCGACGACGGCGCAGTGGTCTAACCCGGCGCAGCCCCGTACCCCGCACGCCACACCCTGGCCCCCGCGCGCCCAGAGCGCCGCAGCCCCTTCCCCCCACCTCAACCCCGCGCGCCGCAGGCGGCGGGACGAACAACCGCCAAAGGGCGCCCGCGCCCGAACGGCGTCAAGACCGCCCAGCAAGCACAGGCGGCCGACGGGGACGAGACCCGTTCGGGGGGATGGCCGGTGCCCATCCCCGTCGGCCGTGCAAGGGAGACGCGGGACACACCCGGGTGGTTGTCATGCGATCTCGGGGCGGTGACCTATTCGGGGGTGGGGGCGGGGCCGTAATCCAGGTCGGCGGTGACCGGGCGGTGATCACTGGCGCGGACGACGTCGGGTTCGGGTGGGGCCGAAACCCCGGTTGTACGGGCGCGCAGCGGCGGTGTCACGAAGATCGCGTCGATGCGGCGGTGCGGGTCGTACGCGGGGAACGTGGGCGCGGCCCCGGGGGGCGCGCCGGTGCGGCCGGTGGCGAGGCGCCGCCAGGCGGGGCCGTCGGGGCCCTCGTTGAGGTCGCCGGCGAGGACGAGGGGCGCGTCGTGGCGGCGGTGGACGTCGGCGAGGATGGCCTCGATCTCGGCGGCGTGCCGTAGCCGGGCGGCCGGGTCGAGGTCGAGGTGGGTGGAGGCCGCGATGACCGGGCCGGCGCCGGCGATGTCGAGCACCGCGACGGCCAGGGCGCGCCGGTGCAGCCGCGGCACGTGGCTGAGCACGTGGTACTCCGCGCGGACCACCGCCGCCCGCAGGCTCGCGAAGATCGCCAGCCCGCCCGTACGCTCCCCCGCCGCGACGTACATGCCGAACCGCCGCGCCAGGTCGGCGCGGCGGGTGCGCCAGCGGGCGAACCGCGGCGCCTCCTGCACGCACAGCACGTCCGGCGCCTGCGCGCGGACGACCCGGGCCAGCGCGGCGACGTCGTCGCGGAGCGCGCGCACGTTGTAGCTCATCACCCGGAACGGGTTCGGCGGAACGGGGCCCACCGGCTACCGGCGGCGTGCCAGGTCGGCGGCGCCGACCATCCCGGCGTCCGCGCCGAGCTCGGCGATGCGCACCGGCGCGACGGGCCGGTGGCCGCGGCCGGTGAGCACCTTCGCGTACGTCTCCCGCGCGGGGGCGAGCAGCAGGTCGCCGGAGTCGGACAGCCCGCCGCCGATGATGAACAGCCCAGGGTCGAGGACGGCCGCGAGGTCGGCGATGCCCTGGCCGAGCCAGGTGCCGATGATGCGGAAGCATTCGAGCGCGGCGGCGTCGCCCTCGCGCGCCGCCTGCGTCACCTCGGGCCCGGTGATGCCCTCGGGGGTGCCCTCGCCGAGCTCGAGCAGCCGCCCGGCCATGGCGGGCGAGACACGCGCGAGGTCGCGTGCCTCGCGGACCAGCGCGTTGCCGCTGGCGTACTGCTCCCAGCAGCCGCGGTTGCCGCAGCCGCAGCGGTGGCCGTCCGGCACGACGCGCAGGTGGCCCCACTCGCCGCCGATGCCCCACCGGCCGCGGTACAGCTCGCCGTCGATGATCACGCCGCCGCCGATTCCGGTGCCGAGCGTGATGCACAGCAGGTGGTCGGCGTCGCGCCCGGCGCCGAACCGCGCCTCGCCCCAGGCCATCGCGTTCGCGTCGTTCTCCACGACGACGGGCAGCCCGACGCGGTCCTCGACCTTCTGCTTCAGCGGTTCGTTGCGCCACGCGAGGTTCGGCGAGAACAGCATCACCGAGCGCGTCTCGTCGACGAACCCGGCGGCGCCCAGCCCCACGGCCTCGACCTGGTGCTTGGCGGTCAGTTCGTCGACGGCCTCCGCGATCGCGGCCGCGGTCTTCTCCGCGTCGGTGGACGGGGTGGGCCGCTTCGACTTCTCGATGATCGCACCCTGGTCGTCCACGACCGCCGCGGCGACCTTGGTACCCCCGACGTCAACGCCGATGGTCAGCCCCACGGCGGTTCCTCCTCATCGTGATCATGACCGGACGCCCCGGCGGGGCCGGGGACGTGACTGCGGATGCCCGCTACCCGATGTCGATGTGCTCGACGCCGTCGTCGGGGTCGTCGCGGCGCGGACCCGAAGGCCGCGGTACGTCGTCGGCCGCGGCCGCCCACGGGTCGCCGTTCACCCGCGCGCGGTCCGACCCGGCGTCCACGAACCGCTCGGGGTCCGGGCCGGCGTCGGGCCCGGGTCGTACGGGACGGGTCTCCTGGTAGGCGTCGACCAGGTCGCGGGCGGCGGCGAACAGCGCCGTGCCGGCCTGGAACAGGTGGCCGGCCACGCGCGGCCCCGCCACCTTCGAGAAGTCCATCAGGCGGTCGATCGGGGACACGTCGCCCTCGGGCTCGGCGGTGGCGCGCGACCACACGTCGTCGTTGTCGCGCGAACCGGTCGCCGCGGCCTTGCCCGCCGACGCGGCCGTGCTCATGACGCCCCGCACCACACGCTGCTGGACCGCGCCGATGAGGCGGGCCGCCTCCTCGCCGAGGTCGCCGCTCGAACCCCGCTGGTCGTCTTGATCGCTCATCGCTCATCCTCCGGTGCCGGCTGGAAATCTACCCGCAGACGCCCTTCACGCAGCGTAGCCCCGGCCACGCGCCGCCGGGTCAGCGCCGCGGGCAGGGCCAGCACGCGCCGGTAGGCGCCCACCGTGATCACGAGGTCGTCGCCGCGCCGCGCGAGGTCGACCTCTCCCTTGGCGGCGCCGGGAAGCGCCAGGTCCAGGTCGTACGCGCCGTTCTCCCCCGGGCTGATCACCAGGGGGTCGGGGGTGTCGGTACGGGCGAACGGGTCGTCGTCGCCGTAGATGCGGCCGCCGAGGTCGGCGAGCGCGGCCGGGCCGACGGGTTCGGCGGGCTGGTACGGCGCGCGGTAGACGGGCAGCGGGGCGAAGGACGACTCGATCTCGGTGAGCCGCTCCGCCTGCGCGGCCACCCATCCGCTGCGCCAGTCGTCCGCGCCCTCGGCCGGGAACACGCGGTTGGCCAGGACGGCGTCCACACGGTAGCCGTACAGCGACAGGGACGTGAGCGTACGCCGCGCCTCGGCGACCACGACCGCCTCGGGGGTCAGCACCAGGCGCACCGAGCAGTCGGGCGCGATGAGGATCTCGCGGACCTCGGCGAGCTTCTGGTGGAACCGCTCCAGGGCGTCGAACACCGGGCCGCTCGGCATCGGCACCCCGGCCACCCGGCTCAGCACCGGCCGCAGCGCCCCGACCACGCGCCGCTCGACGGGCAGCAGCCGGTTGACGTACCACCCCAGCACCTCGGGCAGCGCCAGCAGCCGCAGCGTCTCCGCGGTGGGCGCGCAGTCGACGATCACGACGTCGAACGCGCCGGAGCGCACGTGGTCGCGGAGCTGGAACAGCGCCAGGACCTCCTCCGCGCCCGGCACGACGGTCAGCTCCTCGGCGGCCAGGGGGTCCATGCCGAGCCTGCCGAACAGGCTGGTGAGGTACTCCTGCAGCTCGCGCCAGGAGTCCTCGAGCGCGCGCTGGGTGTCCACCTGGTGGACGAACAGCCCGGGCTCGACCTCGAGCGGCTCACCGCCGGCCGTGACGCCGAACGTGTCGGCCAGCGAGTGGGCCGTGTCGGTGGACACCACCAGCGTCTTCAGGCCGCGCCGCGCGGCGAGCGTGGCGGTCGCGGCCGCGGCGGTCGTCTTCCCGACGCCGCCCTTCCCCGTGTACAGCAGAACGCGCATATCCGGTCAGTGCCCGCTCTCCACGCGGTTCTTCAGTCCTTTGAGCGCCGTGCCGATGATCGTCTTCTCGGCCTTGCGGCGGAGCAGCCCCGGCATCGGGATCTTGACGTCCACGGCCAGTTCGTACACGACGCGGGTGCGGGGGCCCTCGGTGGTCAGGCGGTACGCGCCGCTCATGCCCGACACGATCGCGCCCGGCTGGGCGAGGTCCCACTCGACGGCTTCGTCGCCGCTCCAGGTGTAGGCCAGGGAGTAGGTGTCGCGGATGACGCCCGCGTCGAGGGTGAACCGCACCTCGCCCGCGCGGTCGCCGTCGCCCGCGACGACGGTGGCCTCCTTGATGCCGTCGGCCCACTCCGGATAGCGGGAGAAGTCCGCGATCACCGCCATGACGTCGGCGGTCGCGGCGTCGACCGTGATCGACGAGCTGGTCCGATCGGCCATCGGCGTCTCCTCGCTCCACCCGGCGTTTCTTGGAGGCTACCGCTAGAGGTCGAGTACGTACGGCATGCCGGTGGCGCGGAAGTGGCCGACGTTGAGGCATTCCGTGCGGCCGATGCGCATCCGGGGGGCCAGCGGCTGGTGGACGTGGCCGAAGACGGCGTAGCGGGGCTGGGTCTCCTCGATGTGCGCGAGCAGGGCCTCGCTGCCGCGTTCGTACCTGCGGGCCACCACGTCGTACAGCAGGTCGGGCACCGCGGGCGGGATGTGGCTGCACAGCACGTCCACGGCGCCGACCGCGGCCACCCGCGCGGCGTGCACGTCCTCGTCCACCTCGTACGGCGTGTGGTACGGCGAGGGCAGCCCGCCGCCGACGAAACCGAAGCGCACACCGCCCGCCTCGACCGTCTCGCCGTCGAGCACCCGGTGGCCGTCGCGCAGGAAGTCCGGCCACAGCCGCGGCAGGTCGACGTTGCCGTACGTCAGGTACGCCGGGCTCGGCATGGCCGCGAACAGCCGCGCGTACGAGCGGCGCACCTCGGCCTGGAACCGCTCGCGTGCGCCGTCGCCGAGGGAGGCGAACAGCTCCTGGGACAGGGTGCGCGCCTCGTCGAAGCGCTTCGCGGTGCGCAGCTCGATGTAGCGGGTGGCCGCGTCCGCGCCGAACATGCCGGGGAACAGGCCGCGCGACGGGTCGAGGTAGTCGATGAACGCCAGGAGGTCGCCCAGGCAGATCATCATGTCGGCGCCGTCGGCCGCGCGCTCCAGCGCGTCCGCGTGCCCGTGCACGTCGCTCACCAGGTGGACTCGCACGGCCGCCCGTCTCCCAACGCCGCCCTACCGGACCTCCCCACAGTAGATCGCGGTTCACCCCGGCGGCAGGGCGGGGCCGGTAGGGTCGGCGGGTGATGCCGCGTATGCCGCGCCTGCCGCGCGTCCCGCAGCTCGACCGGCTGCCGAAGATGCCGCGCATCCCGCGCAAGATCGCCCGCGCCCCGGTGCCGCTGTACCTCCACGGGCTCGGCTTCCTGTTCGGCAACCGGTTCGTGCTGATCGAGCACAAGGGGCGGCTGTCCGGGCGGCTCCGGCAGGTCGTCCTCGAGGTGGTCGACCGCGGGCCGCGGCGCATCGTGGTCGTCTCCGGCTACGGCCCGAAGGCGCACTGGTACCGCAACCTCCTGGCCGACCCCCGCGTACGCCTCACCACCGGCGGCATGCGCGACATGCCCGCCACCGCACGCCCGCTGACGCCACCGGAGACGCTCGCGGTGTTCGAGCGCTACCGCGAGGCCCACCCCGCCGCGACGGCCGCCCTGGCGAGCGCGTTCGGCGTCCCCGAGCTGGCCGCCCAGGGCCCGCTCGACCCGGCGATCGCGGCGCGGATGCCGATGGTCGAGTTCACGCCCCGCCGCAAGCCGTGACCGGCCGCGGCCCGTTCCCCGCGCACCCCGCCCGTACGGCGTGGGCCGCGCTCGCCGCTGCGCTCGCGTTCACGCTGGTCGCGATCCCGGTGGCGCGGCGGCCGACGGCGCCGGCCGTGCTCGCCGGGCCGGACCACGCGTGGCTGCGGCTGATGCTGGCGCACCGGTCGGTGCCGCTCGACGCCGCGGCCCGCGCGTTCAGCCTGGTCTTCGCGGGCCCGGTGTACGTCGTCATCTGCCTGACCGCGATCGTCGTGCTGTTCGCGGCCAAGCGGTACCTCGCCGCCGCGTACGTCACCGCCGTCATCCTGGTGGCCACCCGGGTCGGCGGCGTGCTGAAGATCGTCGTCGGCCGGCCGCGGCCACCCGTCCCGGACCGGCTGTTCCCGGTGCCCGAGGCGGCGTTCCCGTCCGGCCACAGCGTGGACGCCGCCGCGCTGCTCGTCGCCCTGGCGGTGGTCGTCACCGCCGCGCGCCCCGCGCGGTGGCACATCGCGACGGTGGCCGCCGTCGTGGTGACCGCGGCCGTGATGGCCAGCCGTACGTACGCCGGCGTCCACTGGCTGTCCGACACCGTCGGCGGCGCCCTGCTCGGCGCCGCGTGGGCGTTCGCGCTGTGGTCGGCGGCCGGATGGTGGGCGCGGCGGCGGGGGTGGCCCGTACGGCCGGAATCGGACGTTGACGCCGGGAGGGGCCGCTCCTAACCTCCGGGTGGGTCTAGACCAGTCATGATCCCCGGGTCAAGGCCTGTTCCTCGTACGTCCGCCCAGCTCACCCCTCCCGATCGGATGCGTGAACATGCGACGACGCAGAACCCCCGCGCTCGTGGCCGCCCTGTGCACGACGGCCGGCCTGCTCAGCGCCCCGGCCGCGGCCGCGGCGGCGCCCGCGGCGGGCGGCTCGACCGAAGCGAAGATCCGTGCGGCGGTCGCCCATATGAGCCTGCCGGACAAGATCGGCCAGATGATCGTGACGTACGCCTACGGCGACACCGCGACCACCACCGACCCGGCGTACACCGCGCAGAACCAGAAGCTCTACGGCGTCGACAACGGCGCGCAGCTCGTCGCGAAGTACCACCTCGGCGGCGTCATCTACTTCGCCTGGACGGACAGCGTCAAGGACCCGCAGCAGACCGCGCGGCTGTCCAACGGCCTCCAGCACGCCTCGATCGACCGTACGGGCGGTGTGCCGCTGCTGATCAGCATCGATCAGGAGGGCGGCGTCGTGAACCGCATCGGCGCGCCGCTCGCCGTCTCCCCCGGCAACATGGCCATCGGCGCCTCGTTCAAGCCGTCCATCGCGCGCGGCGCCGCCACGGCGAACGGCGCGCAGTTGCGCGCGCTCGGCATCAACGCCGACGACGCGCCGGTCACCGACGTCAACACCAACCCGCTGAACACCGCCGACGGCGCGCGGTCGTTCGGCGACCGGCCCGGCGAGGTGGCCGCGCTCGGCGCGGCCGCGGTCTCCGGATACCACGCCGGCGGCGTCGCCACCTCGGCCAAGCACTTCCCCGGCCTCGGCAGCACGACGGTGAACACCGACAACGGCGTCGCCGTCTCCGACCAGACCGAGGCGCAGTTCATGGCCAACGACGTGCCGCCGTTCCGCGCGGCCATCAAGGCGGGCACCGACACGATCATGGCGGCGCACATCATCGCGCCCGCGCTCGACCCGTCGCGCGCCCCCGCGAGCCTGTCCCAGCCGATCGTCACCGGCGTGCTGCGCGACAAGCTCGGCTACAACGGCCTGGTGATCACCGACGCGCTCGACGCGGCCGCCGTCGCCGACGTGCCCGCCGCCGAACGCGTGGTGCGCGCGGTCAAGGCCGGCGTGGACCAGCTCCTCATGCCGCCGGAGCTCGCGGTGTCCAAGCAGGCGCTCGTCGACGCCGTACGCTCCGGCGACATCCCCGAGAAGCGCATCGACGCCTCGGTCACGCGCATCCTGCGGGTCAAGTACGCCCGCGGCGTCATGGCGCACCCGTACACCGACGTCGCCGCCGTGCCGCACCGCGTCGGCACGGCCGGGCAGAACCGCGCGATGGCCACCGCGGCGAACCGGTCGATCACGCTGGTGAAGAACGCCTCCGGCACGCTGCCGCTGAGCACGGCGAACGCCGCCCGCACCCTCGTCACCGGCTACGGCGCCACCGGCGTGCCGGCCGTGGCCACGGCGCTCGGCAAGCACGGCATCACGGCCACGCCGCTGGCCACCGGAACCGCGCCCAGCGACTCCGCGATCGCCGGCGCGGTCGCCGCCGCGAAGGACAACGACGCGGTGGTGGTGTTCACGTACAACGCGTGGAACGACACCGCGCAGCAGAAGCTGGTGAAGGAGCTGGTCGCCACCGGGAAGCGGGTCGCCGTCGTGGCGGTCGGCGGGCCGTACGACATCGCCTACTTCACCGGCGCGCCCGCGTACGTCGCGGCGTACGGCTCGCAGCCGGCGTCGCTCACGGCGATCACGAACACGCTGACCGGCACCCGGCCCACCGGGCGTCTGCCGGTCACGATCCCGGTCGCCGGCCACCCGGACCAGACGCTCTACCCGTACGGGACCGGCCTGACGTACCGGTAGCACCGGCCGGGCGCGCGCGCCCGTCGCGGACCCGAGCCGCGGCGGGCGTGTGTTGCCGTTCCTAGCGCCTGCGGCCGTTGCGCCAGGTGGAGCGGGTGAGCAGCTCGAACCAGACGCGGTGGCCGGTGCCGACCGGGACGACGCCCCAGGTGGACGCCACGAGGTCGACGATCTCCAGGCCGCGGCCGTGCTCGGCGTCGGCGGCGTGGTGGCGCATCGTAGGCGGCCCGTCGCCGCCGGCGTCGACCACCGCGGCGTAGATGCGCGCGGGCGACGGCCGGATGATCACGCGGAACGCCTCGGCGCCGTTCACAGAGCCGTACAGGATGGCGTTCGTCGCGACCTCGCTGACCAGCAGAACGGCGTCGTCGCGGCGCGGATGGCCGGACGAGGCGTCGGCGACGAAGGTCCGCGCGGCGGCCACGGAGCGGCCGTCCACGGGGAAGTCGGCGCTGCGCACGGGGTTCATTCGCAGGGATCGTCCTTGGGCGGGGGTTCGGCGGCGCGATGCGGGGAGCGGGCCGCCGGCCGGCTGACACTCCTCCGGTGGCCATCGTCCCACCGTCTATGAGATCGCACCGCGCCTTCGCGGGATCAACCGGGGGGCGCCCTCCTTCGCCTAAGCTCGGAACTGGCCGGTCACACCGGAGCTACCCATCAGTACGCAAACGCGGTAGCGTCCGGTGCGCCCCTGAACGGATCCGGACGAGGAGCAGTCGTGCGCGAATTCAGCGTTCCCCCCGCCGCCACCGTGCCCGACTCCGACAACGTGCCCGCGACGATCTTCCGCCGGGGCGCCGAGGAACCCGAGACGGTGGCGCTGCGCCGCAAGGCCGGCGACGGCTGGCAGGACGTCACGTGCGCCCAGTTCCGCGACGACGTCGCCGAGCTGTCCAAGGGCCTCATCGCGGCCGGCGTCCAGCCCGGCGACCGCGTCGCCCTGATGTCGCGCACCCGCTACGAATGGACGCTCTGCGACTACGCCATCCTGGCCACCGGCGCCGTCGTCGTGCCGATCTACGAGACGTCCTCCGCCGAGCAGGTCGCCTGGATCGCCGGCGACTCCGGCGCCGTCATCGCGCTCGTCGAGGACGCCGGCCACGCCGAGGCGTTCGCGGCGGGCCGTGCCGAACTGCCCGACCTCCGCGCCGTCCACGTGATCGACGACGGCGGCCTGGACGACCTCACCGCGCGCGCCGGCGACGTCGACGACGAGACCCTCGCCGACCGCCGCGGCTCCCGCGTCTCCGCCGACATCGCCACGATCGTCTACACCTCGGGCACCACCGGCCGCCCGAAGGGGTGTGAGATCACCCACGGCAACCTCCTGAGCGACGTCCGCAACGCCGTGGAGGGCGCGCTCACGCAGGTGTTCACGATCCGGGGCGGCTCGACGCTGCTGTTCCTCCCGCTGGCGCACGTGTTCGCGCGCATCATCCAGATCGGCTGCCTGGAGGCCGGCACCGTGCTCGGCCACACCTCCAACGTCGCCGACCTCCTCCCCGACCTCGACTCCTTCAAGCCGTCGTTCATCCTCGCCGTGCCGCGGGTGTTCGAGAAGGTCTACAACGGCGCCGAGCAGAAGGCGGCGTCCGAGGGCAAGGGCAAGATCTTCCACATCGCCGCCGACACCGCCATCGCGTACAGCAAGGCGCTCGACACCGGCCGCCCCGCCCTGGGCCTGTCGCTGAAGCACACCCTGTTCGACAAGCTCGTCTACGGCAAGCTGCGCGCCGCCGTCGGCGGCCGGGTCGAGTACGCCGTGTCCGGCGGCGCGGCGCTCGGCGACCGGCTCGGCCACTTCTTCCGCGGCGTCGGCATCACGATCATCGAGGGCTACGGCCTGACCGAGACGACCGCCGCCGTCGCCGTGAACCTCCCGAAGCAGAACAAGATCGGCACGGTCGGGCCGCCGCTGCCCGGCTGTTCCGTACGCGTCGCCGACGACGGCGAGCTGCTGTTCCGCGGGCCGAACATCTTCTCCGGCTACTGGAAGAACGAGAAGGCCACCAAGGAGATGCTCGACGACGGCTGGCTGCGCAGCGGCGACCTCGGCTCGGTCGACGCCGACGGCTTCATCTCCGTCACCGGCCGCAAGAAGGAGCTGATCGTCACGGCCGGCGGCAAGAACGTCGCCCCGGCCGTCCTGGAAGACCGGCTGCGCGGCCACCCGCTGATCAGCCAGTGCATGGTCGTCGGCGACGGCAAGCCGTTCATCGGCTGCCTGATCACGCTCGACACCGAGGCGCTCGACTTCTGGAAGACGCAGCACAACAAGCCCGCCGATCTCGGCCCCGCGGAGCTGCGCGACGACCCGGTGATCATCGCCGAGGTCGAGGCGGCGGTCGCCGACGCCAACAAGGCGGTCTCACACGCGGAGTCGATCAAGAAGTTCCGCATCCTCCCGGTGGACTTCACCGAGGAGGGCGGCCAGATGACGCCGAGCCTGAAGGTCAAGCGCGCCGTCGTCGCCAAGGACTTCGCCGCCGACATCGAGCAGATCTACAACGGCTGACGCCGCGGCCCCCGGCTACGGCAGGTACTCGATCTCCAGGTCGGGGACCAGCGCGCGCAGCCGTTCCGGGCGGGTCGTGACGACCGGCCAGCCGCGGCGGCGCGCGCTGTACGCCACGTGCGCGGCCACGACGTCCGGCGCGACCCCGGTGTTGGCGGCGAGCAGCTCGCCCATGCCGGTGGCCGCGGCGTCGTCGAGCGGGTCGATCACCGTGACGGGCAGCGAGAGCAGGACGTTCAGCACCTCGCGCTGGGCGGCGGAGGTGGGCCACGCCGCGGCGAGCGCGGCCGCGGGCACGGCCAGCACCACACCGTGGTCGACGGCGAACCACGTGAGCGTCTGGGTGTAGACCGTACGGATCGTGGCGAAGTCGCTGAGGGCGTCACTGTCGAGTACGCGGCCGCCGCCGGTGATCAGGCGGTCCGGCCAGTCGCCGGGCTCGGCGAGTAGTTCAGGCTCCTCGCTCACGAAGCGGCCCGCACCCCAATGCCGAGCGCCCGCCGCGCCCAGGTGATCGCGTCCTCGTCGGCGGGCGGGCCGCCCATGACCTTCTCCAGCATGGCAAGCCCCTCGTCTCTGGCGAGGCGCTGCCGTACGGCCTCGGATACGTACGCCGACAGGCTCTCCGCCGCGCCCGCCGCGACCGTGCGGCGCAGCCGTTCGGCCTGCTCCGGCGTCATCGACACCGTCACGCGCTCACTGGGCATACCCGAACCTTAGGGGACGCGTAACGATCGTGTCCGTTGACCGTCGCAATCCGCGTCGCCACCGGCCGTGAGCAGCGCGTCGAGGCGGCGGGTGACGAGGTCCCAGCGCCATTCGCGCTCCACCCACCCGCGCCCGCGCTCCCCCATCGCGCGCGCCCCGGCGGGGTCCGCCAGCAGCCCGGCCAGCCGTGTCGCGACGTCGCGCACGCTGCGGCCGGGCACGACGAACCCGGTCTCGCCGTCGAGCACCGCGTCGGGCGCGCCGCCGGAGTCGCCGGCCACCACCGGGAGGCCCGTCGCGGACGCCTCCAGGTAGACCATGCCGAGGCCCTCGACGTCCAGGCCGTGGCGGCGGGTGCGGCAGGGCATGGCGAACACGTCGCCCGCGTCGAAATGGGCGGGCAGCTCCGGCCACGGCACCGATCCGGTGAACACCACCGAGGCGCGCACCCCGAGGTCGCCGGCCAGCGCCTCGAGCGCGCCGCGGTACGGGCCGCCGCCGACGAGCAGCAGCCGCGCGTCCGGAACCCGGCGCAGGACGTGCGGCCAGGCGTGCAGCAGCGCGTCCTGCCCCTTGCGCGGCACCAGCCGCGACACGCACACCACGACCGGACGGCCGCCGAGCCCGTAACGCGCGCGGATCTCCGCGCCGCCCGCGCCGCGCCGGAACAGGCCCTCGTCGACGCCGGGCGCGAGCCGCGCCATACGTCCGGCCGCCGCAGGGGACAGCGCGCCCGCCAGCCGTACCCGGGTGTACTCCCCCAGGTAGGTGACCGTGTCGGTGACCTCGCCGATGCGGTGCAGCATCTGCCGCGCGCCGGGCAGCATGGCCCAGCCCGTCTCGTGGCCGTGCGTCAGCCCGACGATCCGGCGCGCGCCGGCGCGGCGCAGGGCGGGCGCGAGCAGCGCCAGGGGCGCGGCGGCGCCGAACAGGACGGAGTCGCAGTCGTGCGTACGGATCAGGTCAGCGGCGCGGCGCGCGACCGTCGGCACCGGCAGCATCAGGGACGTCGGGTGCCGGACGACGGGGTACGGCTGCTCGGCGTCGAACACCTCCGCGCCCTGCCACGCGGGCGCGTAGACGACGACCGAGCCCAGTGGCCGCCGGGTGGCCAGGGCGTGCACGAACGTCTGGATGCCGCCCGGACGCGGCGGGAAGTCGTTCGTCACGATCAGTGTGCGGGGCATGGGCTCCCCTCGTGGCCAAGCGAAATGGCGGGGGTCCACCGGGGCGTACCCCGGGAGACCCCCGCCGTGGTCGGGATCCGGTGGTCAGTCGCGGGTGAGCTCCTTGTCGCGACTGTCGTGGGATTCCAGCTCGTGGCCGTTCGCGTGGCCGTTGGCATGGCCGTTCGCGTCGACGTCGGCGAAGGAGACGTCGTTGTCGACGTACGCCCGGTTGAGGCGGCCGCGGAGCTTGCCGAGCGGGCCCTTCGAGCCCGGCGCGGGAACGCCGTTCTCGTCGCTGGCCGCGGACGGCAGCGCCGGGATCACCTTCTTGCCGGCCACCCGGGCGCGGATGTCGTCCGGCACGGGCTTGTGCACCTCGATGAACTCGCCGCTGGGCAGCCGCTTGATGATGCCGCTCTCGTAGCCGTGGCTCAGCATGTTGTGGTCGCGTCGCTGGAGGCCGAGGCAGATGCGGCGCACCACCATGAACGCGAGCACCGGCAGCACGAACACCGCGACACGGAAGAACCACGTCGTGGAGTACAGCGAGATGCTCAGGCGGTCGGCGATGATGTCGTTCGCGCCGGCCAGCCAGAACACGCCGTAGAACGTCATGCCCAGGGCGCCGAACGCGGTGCGCGTGGCGTTGTTGCGCGGCCGGTCGAGCACGTGGTGCTCCTGCCGGTCGCCGGTGATCCACGCCTCGATGAACGGGTACGCGCCGAGGGCCGTGAAGATGATGCCCGGGATCAGCAGCGCGGGCAGCACCACGCTGAGACTCAGCGTGTAGTGCCCGGCGATGACCGGTTCCCATGCGGGCATCAGCCGCAGCGAGCCTTCGAGGAAGCCCATGTAGAAGTCCGGCTGCGAACCGGCGCTGATCGCCGTCGGGACGTAGGGGCCGTACATCCAGATCGGGTTGACCTGGGCGAACGTGGACAGCAGCCCGGTGATGCCGAACGTGAAGAAGAAGTACGCGCCGGTCTTCGCCATGAACGCCGGGTACATCGGCCCGCCGATGACGTTCTGGTCGGTGCGCCCCTTGCCCGGCCACTGGGTGTGCTTCTGGTGCCAGAGGATCATGAAGTGGGCACCGACGAGCGCCAGCAGGATGGCCGGGATCAGCAGGATGTGGATGCTGTAGAGCCGCGGGATGATCTGGTCGCCGGGGAACTCCCCGCCGAACAGGAACATCTGGACGTACGTGCCCACGACCGGGATCGAGAGGATGACGCCTTCGAGCAGGCGCACGCCGATGCCGGACAGCAAGTCGTCCGGCAGGGAGTAGCCGAACAGGCCCTCGACCATGACCAGCGTCAGCATGATGACGCCGATCACCCAGTTGACCTCGCGCGGCTTGCGGAACGCGCCCGTGAAGAACACCCGGAGCATGTGCGCCAGCATCGACGCGAACATGATCAGCGCGGCCCAGTGGTGGATCTGCCGCATCAGCAGGCCGCCGCGTACGTCGAAGCTCAGGTGGAGCGTCGATTCGTACGCCTGGCTCATCCGCATCCCGTTGAGCTGCCGGTACGAGCCGTTGTAGACGACCTCGTGCATGCTCGGGTTGAAGAACAGCGTGAGGAACACGCCGGTCAGCAGCAGGATGATGAAGGAGTACAGGGCGATCTCGCCCAGCATGAACGACCAGTGGTCAGGAAAGACCTTCTTGAGGTTCCGCTTGAGCCCCTCGGCTACGTGGAACCGGTCGTCGATGTAGTTGCCGACCCCGTTCAGGGCCTTGTTGCCCGTGCTCATGACTTGACGCTCCCCCGCTCCCAGAAGCTCGGGCCGACCGGCTCGTGGAAGTCGCTCTGCGCGACGAGGTAGCCCTCGGCGTCGACGGTGATCGGCAGCATCGGCAGCGGGTGGCCGGCCGGGCCGAAGATCACCTTTGCGGCGCGGCGCGCGTCGAAGGTCGACTGGTGGCACGGGCACAGGATGTGGTGCGTCTGCTGTTCGTACAGCGCGGCCGGGCAGCCGACGTGGGTGCAGATCTTGGAGTAGGCGATGATGCCGTTCACGGTCCAGTTCTGCCGGTCCGACGGGAGCTCCAGCTCCTCCGGGCGCATCTTGATCAGCAGCACGGTGGCCTTCGCCAGGGCGTCGAGGTCGTCCTCGTAGCCCTGGGGGATCACCGTGATGATGCTGCCGGGCGAGTCGAACTCGGCGGCCTTGATCGGCGCGTTCGTGGCGTCGATGACCAGCCGGGTGCCCGACTTCCACACGGTGTGGCGCAGCTTCTGCTTCGGCATGGGGCCGAGGTCGCGCAGCAGCACGATCGGCAGCAGGCCGAGCGGCGCCATCGCCAGCATCATCGTGCGGCGCAGCAGCGGGCGCTTGGTGAAGCCGCTGTCGTCGGCGTTGCTGTAGAAGTACTTCGCGAAGGACTTCTTCTCGTCGGGCGTGGACGACAGCGGGTGCCGCTCCTGCACGACCTCGTACTCCGGCATGATCTTGCGCACCCACACGACCGCGCCGGCCGCGATGGCCATCAGCGCGATGGTGAGGGTCAGCCCGAGGCCGATGTTGGAGATGCGCGTCTTCTCCGGGCTGCCGACGCCGAGGACCCAGTACGCGACGATGAAGCCGACGCCGCCGAGGAACGCGATCACGAAGCACAGCGAGACGAGCTTCTCCGCGCGGTTGGCCGCCTTCACCGGGCGCGCGTGGATGCCGGCGCGCTCGATGTCGTCCGTGTCGTCGGGCTGGTCCTCCTCGACGAGCAGCCGGTGGCTCTCGGCGGGCGGCGGCGTGCCGATGATGCGCCGGGGACGGCGGCCGCGGCCGCCGTTGTGCCCGTTGCTGCCGTTCGGCTCGGTGCCGTTGGAGTTCTTGTCGTTCTCGTCAGTCATTGTTCACGCTGCCTAGCGGTGATCCACAGCGCCGCGAGCACGAGCAGCCCGATACCGCCGAACCAGGCCACCAGGCCCTCGCTGACCGGGCCGATCCGGCCGAGGCCGTTGCCGCCGGGGTTGACCTGGGCGCGGGTCTCGGTGACGTACTTGATGATCGAACGCTTCTGCTGTGGCGTCAGGGTGCTGTCGTTGAAGACCGGCATCGACTGCGGGCCCGTCAGCATGGCCTCGTAGATCTGCTGCGGCGAGGAGTCGTGCAGCGGGGGCGCGTACTTGCCCTCGGTGAGCGCGCCGCCGGATCCGGCGAAGTTGTGACACTGGGCGCAGTTCGCCATGAAGAGCTGGTTGCCCAGCGTGACGTTGCCCGTCTTCGGGTCGGTCTGGTCGGCGCCCGGCACCGCGGGGCCACCGCCGAGGGACGCGACGTACGCGGCGAGCTGCCGGACCTGCGGGCCCTGAACGACCGGCTTCTTGCGCGGCATCTGCGCGCCCGGGTTCATGGCCGGCATCCGGCCGGTGCTGACCTGGAAGTCGACGGCCGCGGCGCCGACGCCGATCAGCGACGGACCGGTCTTGGTGCCTTCACCGTTCAGACCATGGCAGGTCGCACAGGTCTGGTCGAAGAGCTCCTTCCCCTTCGCGATGTCTTGCTGGGAGGCGTCCTTAGAGGCCGCCTGTGCCCGATCGCCATTCGGCGTCATCGCGGCGTAGACCACGCCGACGAGCGCCAGGGCGACGACCACGACGGCATACCCGGCGATGGGGCGCCGCCGCAGTGCGGTGAACCATTTCACGGACTATCCCCGTTTCGGGCTACTTAAGGACGTAGATGACGAAGAACAGGCCAATCCAGACCACGTCAACGAAATGCCAGTAGTAGGACACGACGATCGCGCTGGTCGCCTGCTCATGTGTGAAGCGCTTCGCGGCGTACGTTCGTCCCAGCAGGAGCAGGAACGCGATCACTCCACCGGTCACGTGCAGGGCGTGGAAGCCTGTGGCCAGGAAGAACACCGAGCCGTAGGCGCTCGACGAGATCGTGGTGCCCTCGGCGACCAGCGCACCGTATTCGAAGCACTGGCCGAGCACGAAGACGGCACCCATCAGCATCGAGATGAAGTACCAGACGCGGAGCTTGCGGACCTGGCCGCGCTCGGCGGCGAACACGCCCATCTGGCAGGTGACACTCGACAGCACGAGGATGGTCGTGTTGACCGCCGCGTATGGCACGTCGAGGTCGGCATTGGGCCAGGGCAGGCCCGAGCCGGTGTTCACGGACCGGATGGTGAAGTACATCGCGAACAGCGCCGCGAAGAACATGAGCTCGGAAGACAACCAGACGATCGTGCCCACGCTCACGAGGTTCGGTCGCCGGACCTCGGCATGGGGTGTCGTCTTGATCGCGGATGCTGTCGCCACGTGCAGCATTATTACGGCAATGGACGCGTGTACGCGCCTCGACCCCCCGTACTGGGGAAAACCCGCGAGTTATCCACAGGTCGGCGTTGGTCCGGGCGTGTCGCGACCTCCAGCGTACGGCGGGGTGCGCCCCGGGTGAGGGCGGCGAACCGATAGCATCCGTGATGGAAACTCCATGAATCCTTCACCGGGTTCCCACCGAGCAAACCGATCCGCAGATTCGAGACTGGACGACCTGATGAACAGCGACGGCGCCGACGCCACCATGAAGGTCCTCGTCTACAGCAGTGACGCGGAGACCCGGGCCCAGATCCGGCTCGCCGTGGGCCGCCGCCCCGCTCCGGACGTCCCGCGCGTCGAGTTCACCGAGTGCGCCACCGAACCTGCCGTGATCCGCCGTCTCGACGAGGGCGGCTTCGGTGTCGCGATCCTCGACGGCGAGGCCGCGCCCGCCGGCGGCATGGGCGTCTGCAAGCAGATCAAGGACGAGATCTACGACTGCCCGCCGGTGCTCCTGATCGTCGCCCGCCGCGACGACGGCTGGCTGGCCACCTGGTCGCGCGCCGACGCCGTCGTGAGCCACCCGATCGAGCCGATGCCGTTCGCCGAGGCGCTGGCCGGGCTCATGCGCGGCCGCGCCCAGGTGTCCGTACCCGGTTCCGCCGGCCACTGACCGAGCGGCCCTGACCGACCCCGGGAGTCACCGTGGACGCTAGGAAGAACTGGCCGTCGCTGCTGACATCGCTGCTCGGCGGCGCCTCGCTCACCGCCGACGACACGGCGTGGGCGATGAACGAGATCATGACGGGCCAGGCGTCGTCCATCCAGGTGGCCGCGTTCCTCGTCGCGCTGCGCGCCAAGGGCGAGACGATCGCCGAGGTCAGCGGCCTCGCCGAGGCCATGCTCGCGCACGCGACGCCCATCAGCGTCGCGGGCGACCTGGTCGACATCGTCGGCACCGGCGGCGACCGGGCGCACACCGTGAACATCTCCACGATGGGCGCGATCGCGGCCGCCGCGGCGGGCGCCCGCGTCGTGAAGCACGGCAACCGTGCGGCCACGTCCAAGTGCGGCGCGGCCGACCTCCTGGAGCGGCTCGGCGTGGTGATCGACCTCCCGCCGGAGTCCACCGCGCGCGTCGCCGACGAGCTCGGCGTGACGTTCTGCTTCGCGCCGCTGTTCCACCCCGGGTTCCGCTACGCCGCCGAGGCGCGCGGCGCGCTCGGCGTGCCGACCGTGTTCAACTTCCTCGGCCCGCTGACCAACCCGGCGCGCCCGCAGGCCGCCGCGGTAGGCGTCGCGGACCGCCGCATGTGCCCGATCGTCGCCGGCGTGTTCGCCACGCGCGGCATGTCCGCGCTGGTCTTCCGCGGCGACGACGGCCTCGACGAACTCACCACGACGTCCACGTCCTCGGTCTGGATGGTCCGCGACGGCGCCGTAACCGAGGCCACCTTCGACCCCGCCGACCTCGGCCTCACCCGCGCCACCCCGGAACAACTCCGCGGCGCCGACGCCGCCTACAACGCCGAGGTAGCCAAGGATTTCCTGTCCGGCACCCCAGGCCCGGTCCGCGAGGCCGTCCTCCTGAACGCCGCAGGAGCCCTGGTAGCCGCAAGCAACGCCGTCCCCACGAGCGCCGAATCCCTAACGACAGCCCTCCAAGCGGCCTACACCCAAGCCGCAAGAGCCGTGGACTCCGGCGCCGCCACAACCCTCCTAACCAACTGGACGAACCTAAGCCAGTCCCTCCGCCCCTAACCCCCGCACGCCCGCGCGTCCCTCGCCGCTCGCGCACCCCCACCCCGCGCGTCCTCCGCCGCCCCCGCGACGCCCCTCGCCGCGACGCCCAAGGCCGCGCTCCGCGCGACAGCCCACCGCGCCCTCAGCCCAGCGTTCTCTCAGCCGGGCCGCGAAGGCTGACGCCCAGACCCACCCCACACAGGCGGCCACCCCCCCGCAACCAAGACCCCCGCCACCAGGGCCGCCAGCCCCCAGTCCGTGAAGCGGCCCCACCCCAACGCCCAAAGGCCGCGCTCCGCGCGACTGATTTCCCGCGTCCTCAGCCCAGCGTCCTCCCAGCTAAGCCGCGAAGGCTGACGCCCCAAGGCCCCACCCCACACAAGCGGCCACACCCCCCGCAACCAAGACCCCCGCCACGAGCCCACCGCCCCAAAAGGCCGCGCTCCGCGCGACAGTCCCCCCGCGCCCTCAGCCCAGCGATCTCTCAGCCGGGCCGCGAAGGCTGACGCCCCAAGCCCACCCCACACAAGCGGCCCCTCGCGACCAAGACCCCCGCCACCAGAGGCGCCAGCCCCCAGGCCGCGAAGCGGCCCCAGCCCAACGCCAAAGGCCGCGCTCCGCGCGACAGCCCTCCCGCGCCCTCACCCCAGCGATCTCTCAGCCGGGCCGCGAAGGCTAACGCCCCCAGGCCCAGCCAACCCAGGCGGCCACGAACCCCCGCGACCAAAGGCGTCAGCCCCGCGGCCCAACCCTGAAAATGCGTCACTAAGGACGCGGAAAACAGTCGTGCGAAGCACGGCCTTTCCCGGTGCGACAACCCCAACCGCCAAGAACCTCAAACGCCAAAGCCCAACCCCAAGAAGACGCCTCACTAAGCACGCAGAATCAGTCGTGCGAAGCACGGCCTTCCCGGCGCAACCCCGGGATCACGCGCCACCAAGAACCGTGGAGAAACCGCCCCCGAGCCCTCACCGCCAAGAACCTCAAACGCCACAGCCCAACCCGGAGGAGACCCACCACCAAGAACCGTGGAGAAACGCCCGCGGCACTAGTCCGCGTCGTCGAAACCCAGGGCGAAAGCCGCCTCCAGGTCGTGCTTGGAGTACGTGCGGAACGCCACGTGGGTTTCCGTGTGGCTGACGCCGTCCATCTTGTTCAGGCGGCCGGGGATGACGTCGGCGAGTTCGTCGTGGGCGCGGACGCGGACCAGGGCGATGAGGTCGAACTCGCCGGTGACCGAGTAGACCTCGCTGACGCCGTCGAGGCCGGCGATCTGCTCGGCGAGCTCGGGGATGGACGCGACCTCGGCCTTGACGAGCACGATCGCGGTGATCACAGTGGCCCTCCTGACGCTGATCCTGCGGAGACGATGCTAGTACGCCCCGGTGGCCTCACCGCCAGGCGAACAGGGCGCCCGTGCCGTACGCGTTGCGACTTCGGCGCAGCACGAGGCCGAGGAGCATGCCCGCGATGAAGCCGTAGACGTGCGCGGCGTACGCGGTGCCGTCCTGGGAGTCGGCGCGCAGGGACAGGTATTGCAGCACGAACCACGACCCCAGGAGCACCCATGCGGGCATGCGTATGGGGATGATGTAGAAGATCGTGCCGAGCACTCTGCCTCTGGGGTTGATCAGCAGATACGTGCCGAGCACGCCGGCGATCGCCCCGGACGCGCCGACCAGCGGGGTGTCGGCGCCCGGGCTGGTCAGGGCGAAGCCGTACGCCGAGATGTAGCCGAACGCGAGGTAGGCGACGAGGTAGCGCAGGTGGCCCATGCGGTCTTCGACGCGGGTGCCGAAGACGTAGAGGTACAGCATGTTGCCGAGGATGTGCGCGACGCCGCCGTGCAGGAACATCGCCCACACCGGTGTCAGCCACACGACCTTGTGGAACGGGTGGAGCTGGCCGAGGCACGGCCCTGGCACGATGCCCGACTGCAACTCGTGGAACGGGATCTGGTGGCCGCTCAGCAGCTCGCGCGGGATGGCCGCCCATTCGTACAGGAAGATCACCTGGGCGCACTCGCGCGTGGCGCCGACGCCGTAGCGGTCGAGCAGCGCCGCGACGGGCGTGATCAGGTAGACGACCACGTTGGCCGCGATGAGCAGGTACGTGACGACGGGGGCGCGGCGCGCCGGATAGTCGTCGGAGATCGGAAGCGCGGCCATGTCCCAAATCCTTCCATCTACAGCCGGTTCACCGTAGCGGGCGTCCGGATACGGTTCGCCCCGTGTCGCCCGGGGCCTCGGCGGCGCCGTGGGTGTCGATGTCGTACGCCGCGCGGACGGAGCCGGCGCCGTGGGCCGGCATGCTCCACGTTCCGTCGAGCCGGACGAGCCGCACACCGGGGCCTTCGAGCCAGCGCAGCACGCACTCCATCTCCTCGGCGAGCGCGGCGCCGGTCACGCCCGGACCCGGCCGCACGGTCTCGGCCGTGGCCACCAGGGCGTCGATGTACGGATCGGGGTGGGCGCCCGGCGGGAGGTAGCCCGCCGCGGCGAGGCGGCCGTAGCGGACGACGGCCAGCTCCCAGGCCCCGCGCCCGCCGCCCCACGGCTTCTCCCCCGCCGGCCGCCCGGCGACGAGCTGCGCGCACCCCGCGAGCGCGGTGAGCCGCTGGCTGCGGTCGGCCCCGCGGACGAACGCGGCCAGCCGGTCGCGGTGGACGGCGGCCTCTTCGTAGCGCAGCGCGGCGGCCAGGGTGTCGATCCGCCCGCGGTGGGCGGTGACCACCGGGCGCACGTCGCGGGTCATCGCGGCGCGGACGGCGGTGACGTGCCCGGCGTACTCCTCCACCGACTCGGCGCCGGTGCACGGCGCGCCGCAGCGGCCCATCTCGGCGAGCACGCACGCGGTGGTGGGCCGGCGCGGCGAGATGCGCTGGGTGCAGCGGCGCAGCAGGAACGCCTCGTGCAGCGCGTCGCGGGCGCGCTCGGCCGTACGGGACGAGCCGAACGGGCCGAGGTAGGTGCCGCCGTCGTCACGGACGCGGCGGACGATGGACAGCCTGGGGTACGGCTCGTCGGTCAGCTTGATCCACGATCCACGCTCGGGGAACTTCGAACGGCGGTTGTAGCGCGGCTTGTGCTCCCCGATGAGCCGCAGCTCGCGCACCTCGGCCTCAAGCGGCGTGGCGCACACGATGGGCACGACCCGCTCGGCGATGCCCACCATCTCGCGGACCCGCCCGCGCGTCTCCGCGGCCGTGAAGTACGACCGGACGCGGCGGCGGAGGTCGGAGCTCTTGCCAATGTAGAGCGTCTCGCCGCGGGAGTCCTCGAAGCGGTAGACGCCGGGGGCGCTCGGTACGTCGTCGGCCAGGTGGCGCTTCTTCCGCTGCGCGTCGGTCGGCGCGCGGCGGAACGCGATCAGCTCCTCCAGGCTGGTCACGCCGTACGCGCCGAGCCGCTCGATCAGGCCGTGCAGGACGTCGACCGTGGCGCGGGCGTCGTCGAGCGCGCGGTGGATCGGCTGGGTGGCCGCGCGGAAGAACCCGGCGAGCGTGGCCAGCTTGCAGTTCGGCACCTCGTCGCGGGTCAGGGTGGCGCGGGCGAGCGTGGCCGTGTCGACCACGGTGTACGCCGGCCAG
>DASXYG010000136.1:0-53465 GCA_036502625.1 Streptosporangiaceae bacterium | reverse complement strand
AGGTCGCCGGGCCGCCGGTCGGCATCGTCCGGGTCGACAGCGGTAGCGGTCTCGCCGCTCAGTGCGCTCTCGCTCACAGAACCTCGATCTCGGCACGGCGCAAGCGGCCGCGGGTGTCCAGGAGCAGCCGGGCCGAGCGCGCGAGCGAGTCCGGGTCGTACGCGGAGTGGTGCTGGAGCAGGATCGTCAGGTCCGCCGACTCCAGCTCGGCCTCCAGGTTCTCGGCGCGGCGCACCGGCTCGCCCTCGACCTCCCACTCGTGCACGTACGGGTCGTGGAAGACCAGCCGCGCACCGGCCCGCCGCAGCTTCCGCGCGACCGGGCGCGCGGGCGACTCGCGCTGGTCGGCGATGTCGGGCTTGTACGTGACGCCGAGCAGCAGGACGCGGGCACCGCGCATCGCCCGCCCGGCCCGGTTCAGCATCTCCCCGGCGCGCTGCGCGACGTATCCGGGCATGCGCGCGTTGATCTCCTGCGCGAGCTCCACGAATCGGAACGGGTAGCCGAGCGTGCGGACCTTGTACGACAGGTAGTTCGGGTCGATGGGGATGCAGTGGCCGCCGACCCCGGGGCCGGGGTAGAACGCCTGGAAGCCGAACGGCTTGGTGGCCGCGCAGGAGATCGCGTCCCAGAGGTCGATGTCCAGCTCGCGGCAGAACACCGCCATCTCGTTGACCAGCGCGATGTTGACGTGCCTGTACGTGTTCTCCAGCAGCTTGGCCATCTCGGCCTCGCGGGTGCCGCGCGCCTGCACGACCCGGTCGACGAACTTGCCGTAGAACGCGGCGGCCGACGCGGTGCACGCCGACGTCACGCCGCCGACGACCTTCGGGGTGTTGGCCAGCCCGTACGTCGGGTTGCCGGGGTCGATGCGCTCGGGGGAGAACGCCAGGTGAACATCGACGCCGACGGCCAGCCCTGAGCGCTCCAGGATGGGCCGTACGACCTCTTCGGTGGTGCCCGGATACGTGGTGGACTCCAGGACCACCAGCGTGCCGGCGGTGAGCCGGGCCGCGATGGCCTCGCTGGCGCCGGTGACCGCGGCGAGGTCCGGCCCGCCGTCGGGGGACAGCGGCGTCGGTACGCACACGACGATCACGGGCGCGTCGGCGAGCACCGCGTCGTCGGTGGTGGGGGTGAATCCCGCTTCGAGCATGGCGGCCACGTCGGCATCGGAGATGTCGTCCACATGGGACGCACCGCCGGACAACCGGGCCACCACGGCTTCGTCGAGGTCGAGACCGGCGACCCGCAGGCCGACGCGGCTGGCCTCGCGGACGAGCGGCAGCCCCACATATCCGAGCCCGATCACCACGAGATCGAAACTCATTGGCTCCTCCGCCCCGCCGATGAATATTCGGCGGTCAGGTGATTTGGGTGATGAATTCGTATGCGGACCGGTACCGCCGCGCATTCGCCACCCAGGTGTTGTCCCTGCTGATTCGCAGGCGAGCGCGGCGGCCTATTTCCCGGCCACGTTCGGGAGCGTATGCCAGCATGGCCAGGCATTTCGCCAGCGCCGCCGAGTCTTCGGGGGGAATTAACGTTGACGTCATCTGTGGTTCGACGATTTCTCGGAGTGCTTTGACATCACTTGCTATGACGGGGAGGCCGCTTGCCATCGCCTCGATGGGTTTCAACGGCGTCACCAATTGGCAGACGCGCTCATTGCGGCGCGGGACCACGAACACATCGAGGATGGCGTGATACTGACGGACCTCCGACGCGGGCACCCGCCCGGTGAAGTACGTGACGTCGTCCACCCCGAGTTCACGCGCGCGCCGCTGCAGCGCGCCGCGCTCGGGCCCGTCGCCGACGAGCAGCGCGCGGATGGGCACGTCGCGTGCGCGCAGGTCCGCCACCGCGTCGAGCAGCACGTCGAGGCCCTCGAACCGGTAGAAGCTGCTGGTCGTGCCGACGACGAGCGTGTCGTCGCCGAACCCGTACGCGGCGCGCAGCGGCGCCGGGTCCGGCGGCGGCGCGAGGAACTCCTCGTCCACCGCGTTGGGCACCGTCCAGACCCGGTCCGGGTCGACGCCGCGCGCCACGATCTCCTCCCGCATGGCCGCGCCCAGCGTGACCACCAGGTCCGCGCCGAGCATGCAGCGGGTCTCCAACTCGCGGGCCACGCGGAAGCGCGGGTCGTCGCGGGTGCGCGCCGGGTCGTGCGCCAGCCACGACTCCTCGAGGAAGCCGCGCACCTCGTAGAGCACGGGGATGCCGAAGCGCGCGCCGGCGGCCAGCGCGACCTGCCCGTTGTGGTGGTCGGTCGCGGCGTGCAGCACGGCGGGGCGCAGGTCGCGTACGAGCCGGGTGAGGCGCCGGGCGCCGGCCGCCAGGTGCGCGGCCGGGTCGCGCCGCGGCCACCACGGCACCAGCCGGTGGTACGGCACCCCGTCGTACCGGCGCAGGTCGCGTACGTCGGGGCGGCCCTGCGCGACCGGGAACCCGAGCCGGGTCACGACGTGCGCGTCCAGGCCGATCGAACGCTGCGCGGCCACGATCCGGTGCGTGCGTACGGTGTAGCCCGCATTGCGCTCCGGCAGCGCGTTGGTCACGACGTGCAGCACCCGTCCCGGCACCGGCCGCCAGCCGTCCGGCGGCGCGGGCAGTTCCGTCCGTACGGACGACAGGTCGGCGGGCCCCTCGGGCGCGGGCCGCGCGTAACGGCGCACCGCGACCCCGGAGGCGAACACAACGGTCCTGGCCAGGCGCATGGCGCCCGACCCTAGGCAGCGACAGTGAACGGAAGGGGAACGATGTACGCGTCAATCGCGCACGTCGTCGGCGCACGGCCGAACTTCGTGAAGGCCGCACCCGTGGTGGCGGCGCTCGCCGCACGTGGCCACGAGCAGCGGATCATCCATACGGGACAGCACTACGACGAGCGGATGTCCGCCGTGTTCTTTCAGGAACTCGGCCTCCCGCGTCCCGACGTCGACCTCGGCGTGGGCTCCGGCCCGCACGGCGCGCAGACCGGCGCGCTGCTCGCCGCGCTGGAGGAACAGTTCACCCGACATTCACCCGGCCTCGTCATGGTGTACGGAGACGTGAACTCGACCCTCGCCGCGGCGCTCGCCGCGGCCAAGCTCGGCGTGCCGGTGGCGCACGTGGAATCCGGGCTGCGCAGCTTCGACGACACGATGCCGGAGGAGATCAACCGCAGGCTGACCGACCAGATCGCGTCGCTGCACTTCGTGACCAGCCCCGAGGCCATCGGGAACCTGGCGCGCGAGGGCGTGTCGGTGTCGTCCGTGCACTTCGTCGGCAA
Organism: Streptosporangiaceae bacterium; assembly: GCA_036502625.1. Classification (GTDB taxonomy): domain Bacteria; phylum Actinomycetota; class Actinomycetes; order Streptosporangiales; family Streptosporangiaceae; genus DASXYG01. The sequence goes on along the minus strand of DASXYG010000136.1, from coordinate 50,194 downwards.
CCCGATGATCGACACGCTCCTCGAGCACCTCGACGCGTTCGACGTCGGCGAGGCGCGGCGGCGGCACGCCCTGCCCGAGCGGTACGTCCTCGCCACCCTGCACCGCCCCGCCAACGTGGACGACCCGCAGACGGCCGGCACCCTGGTCGCGCGGCTGCACGAACTGGCCGAGCTCGCGCACATCCTGGTGCCGGTGCACCCCCGCAGTCGGCCCACGCTGGAGTCCGCCGGGCTTGACCGGCATCCGTGCGTGCACGTACGGGAACCGCTGCCGTACGTCGAGTTCGTCAGCCTGGTGCGCGGCGCCGCGGCCGTGGTGACCGACTCCGGCGGCGTGCAGGAGGAGACGACGATGCTCGGCGTCCCGTGCCTCACGCTCCGCCCGAACACCGAGCGCCCGATCACCGTCACCCACGGCACCAACCGCCTGGTCACCTCGGACGACCTGGTCCCGGTGACCCGCAAGATCCTCGCCGAAGGCCTCCCGGCCCGCCTGTCCGGACCACCCCTGTGGGACGGCGAGGCCGGCACCCGCATCGCGACCATCCTCAGCGGAGAGACCACGTGACCGACAGCCCCACCCCACCCGACGCCCCCGGCAACGCCCCGACCCCGCCCGCCGATGCCCCCACCGGCGGAACACCGGGGCCTCTCGGGGGCGGTTCCGGGCTTCCGGTGGACACCTCGGCGGAGCCGGACGGTGATCCGCGCGGCGGTTCGAACGGCGGCGGCGCGGCGCCGGACACCGCGCGGCTGCGGGCCGCGCAGCGGCGGCTGAGCACCACCGAGGCCCGGCTGCGGCGCGCCGAGGCGCGGCTGGCGAGCCTGGAGAACTCCACCGCGCTGCGGGTCGGGCAGATGCTGGCGAACACCGCGCGCCACCCGGCGCGCGTGCCGCTGCTGCCGCGCGAGCTGTACCGCATGTGGCGCCGCCGCGCCGTGCGCATCGCGCCGCCGCCCGTATCCGGCGGCGGCGGCCCCGCGGCGTACGAGGAGGAGCGCCTCCTGGTCGGCGCCCCCCTGGCCGCGCCGCGCGACCAGGACGCGCCGCCGCGCCCGCTCGTCGCCGGTGTCCTCACCCGTACGACCGCGGACGCGCTCGCGACGGTCGCCGACGTCCACTGGCTGCTCCCGCACAACGCGCCGCAGATCCTCGCGCACACCCAGCCCGACCTCGTCCTGGTCGAGGCCGCGGCCTGCGCGGAGGGCGCGTGGCTCGGCCTCGGCGACCCGGCCGCCACCGACCTGGAGGCCCGCCTCCTCGAGGCCCTCCGCGGCACCGAGGTCCGCGCCCTGCTCGCGGACACCGCGTGCCCGCCCGGCCTCCGCCGCCACCCGTGGGACCACACGTCCGAGACCGGCATCGGCATCGACCTCCGCACCCACCACCCGCTGTCCCCGCGCCCCCGCGCCCCGGAGCCCGTCCTGGCCTGGCCGTACGACCCCCGAGCCCCAGCCGCCCTCCGCACCCTCCGCCACTCCCTCGTCCCACCGGCCGCCCCGCCCGCCGCCGCCCCGCCCGCCGCCGCCCCGGCGTCCGACGGCCCGGCGTCCGACGGCCCGGCGTCCGACGGTCCGGAGCCCCCGGAGGCGCAAGCCGCGACCCCGTACGTCCACGCCCCCGAGGGCGACCCCGGGCGGCGGGCCGAGCTCATGCGCGGCCACCTGGCCGTGGTGGCGGGCACTCCGCAGGGCGTGGTCGAGGCGCTGGCCTGCGGTGCCTGGGTGATCGCCCCCGAGGCGGCCGTCCCCGACGACCTCCGCGCGCACGTCCTGATCGCCTCGGACGCCGACCAGGTGGCCAAGCACCTGGCCGCGATCGACGCCCCCCGCCCGTACACCGAGGTCCGCGCCGCCCTGCGCGCCCTGTTCGCCCGCCACAGCGTCCCGGCGCGCCTGGCCGCCCTCCTCACCGCGGCGCACACCGCCGCGCGCGCCGCCGCCGGCGAGGAGGCGGAGGCGCCCGCCGTGCCCGAGTCGGCACGCGACGCGCTGGCCGCACGCCAGGTCACCGTCCTCACCCGCGCCGACCCCGCCGCCGCGCGCACGGCCCTGGCCGCCCAGACCCACCCGGCGGCCGACCTCGTCGCCGACCCGGACGCCCCCTGGCACGACCTCGCCGCCCGCGCCCGCACCCCCTGGGTCGCGTACGGCGATCCAGCGGACTGGCCACCCGACCACCTCGCCGACCTCCTCTGCGCCGCCGAGTTCGCCCGCGCCGACGCCGTCGGCCTCGCCGCCCAGGACACCCCGGCATACGCGGACGCCCTCACGCCCGCGCTGGCACGCCGCGCGCTCGCGGCCTCCGGCGACCCCGCCGCCACCTGGCAGGACCGCCACGGCGCCCGCCTGCTGGCCGTACCGAAACCATGAAGGGAAGCCAGGTGCCCCATCGCGCCCTCGTCTACGGCGACGTGGACCTCAACCTCATCGACGGGTCAGCGGTCTGGGCCCAGTCGGTCACCCAGGCGCTCGCCGCCGCCGGATGCGAGGTGACGCTGGTCCTGAAGTCGCCCGTCCGCACGTCCCGGCTGATCGGGCCGCTCGACGCGCTGCCCGGCGTCACCGTGCGCCGCACCCACGAGGAGCGGATCGTCCCCGACATCAGCCGCGGCGGCCTGACCCCCGACCAGGCCAGGCGCGCGCTGCTCGCGGTCGACTCCGCGGCGCGCCACGACCTCGTGGTGGTCCGCGGCCGCCGTGCCGCCGTCGCGCTCGCCGAGGAGCCCGCGTTCGCCGGGCGCCTGTGGACGTACCTGACGGACGTCCCGCAGTCCGTCGGCCGCATGGACGACCGCGCCGTAGCCGAGCTGACCGCGATCGCCGACGCGTCGCGGCTGCTGCTGTGCCAGACGGAGGAGCTGCGCGGCTTCCTGGAGCAGACGGTCCCGGCGGTGTGCGGCAAGTGCGTGCTGTTCCCGCCGGTCGTGCCCGCCGTGACGGCCCAGCCGCGTACGGCGCCGCGCGCGGCGGAGACGCTGCGCCTCGTCTACTCCGGCAAGTTCGCCGCGCGCTGGAACACGTACGAGATGACCGACCTCCCGCGGCTGCTCCGCGACCGCGGCGTGCCCGGCGAGCTGCACATGGTGGGCGACAAGATCCACGACGAGCCGGGCGACCCGGGCTTCGAGTCGCGCATGCGCCGCGCGCTCGAATCGGCGCCCGGCCTGGTCTGGCACGGCGGCGTCGCCCGCGAGGAGGCGCTGTCCATCGCCGACGGCGCGGACGTCGGCCTCGGCTGGCGCCACCCCGACATGGACGCCAGCCTCGAACTGTCCACGAAGGTGCTGGAGTTCGGCGCCCTCGGCATGCCGGTCGTGCTGAACCGTACGCCCATGCACGAACGGCTGCTCGGCGTCGACTACCCGCTGTTCGCCGGCGACGACATCGCCGACGTCCTGGAGGCCGCCGCGCGCGACACCGAGACGTACGCCCTGGCCGCCGAGCGCTGCCATACCGCCGCGCGCGACTTCGCCCTGGACCGCGCCGCCGAACGCCTGCGCGGCTACCTGCGGCGTACGCTGCCCGATCCCGTGGCGTCCGCGGACCGCCCGGTGCGCGTCGTGTTCGCCGGCCACGACCTGAAGTTCCTCACCCGGCTGCTGGACCACCTGCGCGACGTGCCCGGCATGGAGGTGCGGCTCGACGAGTGGAGCGGCCTGAACACCCACGACGAGGAGGCGAGCCGCGCCGCCGCCGCCTGGGCCGATGTGGTCGTCTGCGAATGGTGCGGGCCCAATGCCGTCTGGTACGCCCGGCACAAGCGGCCCGGCCAGCGGCTGCTGGTGCGGCTGCACAGGTTCGAGCTGTACGCGGCCTGGCCGTACGAGCTGGACATCTCCGCGATCGACCGGGTGATCTGCGTCAGCGACCACTACACCGAGCTGACCAGGGAACGCACCGGCTGGCCCGCCGAGAAGGTCATCACGGTGCCGAACTGGGTGGACGTCGACCAGCTCGACCGCCCCAAGCTGCCCGGCGCCCGGTTCCAGCTCGGCATGATCGGCATCGCGCCGTCGCGCAAGCGCCTCGACCTCGGCATGGAGGTCCTCGCCCACCTCCGCCGCCGCGACCCGCGCTACACCCTCCGCGTGAAGTCCAAGCTCCCCTGGGAGTACTGGTGGATCTGGAAGAAGCCGGAGGAGCGCATGCACTACGAGGCGGCGCTCCGCCGCGCCCGCGGCGACCTGTCCGGCGCGGTGGTCTTCGACCCGTACGGCCCCGATGTGGCCAACTGGCTCCGCCGGGTGGGCTTCGTGCTGTCCACGAGCGACGACGAAAGCTTCCACCTGGCCCCCGCGGAGGGCATGGCCTCCTCCGCCGTCCCCGCCCTCCTCAACTGGCCGGGCGCCGACCGCATCTACGCCCCCCGCTGGGTCCACGACTCCCCAGAGGCCCTAGCGGATTCAATAGCCGCCACCACCCCCACCCCGACCTGGACCAAGACCTCAGCCGAGGCCAGATCCGAGGTCCAAGAAAACTACGCCCTCCCCAAGGTGGCCACAGAGTGGACCACCCTCCTAACAACCACCTAACCCCCGCGGCCCGGCCCCGGCCTCACCCCCGCCCCGGCCGGGCCTCACCCCACCCACTCCGGCGGCCCCACTCAGGCCTCAGCCCACTCAGGCCTCAGCCCACTCAGGCCTCGCCCCGCCCCCCGCCTCGGGCTCACTCTGCCCGTCCCCGCAGCCGCCCCCAGCCCGTCCCCGCCCCAGCCCGCGCTCGCCCCGCCCGGCGTTGCGCCCGCGCACGCCCGGTCCCGCACCCGCGCCCGCCCGGCCCTGCACCCGCGCCCGCCCGGCCCCGCGCCGCGCCACCTCGCGCCCGTCCGGCCCTGCGCCCGCCCCGCCCGGGGTTGAGCTCGCCCCGCGCGGCCGGTCTCGCGTCCGCGCTGGCTCCGCCCCCGCCCCCGCCCCGCCCCCGCCCCCGGGCCTCGACCTGGCGCTTGCGCTGGACCCCCGCCAGACCTGGCGCTGGCTTGAGCCGCTACCTCCGGGGCGTCTCGGGTGGGCTAGGGGGTGGGGGCTGCCGCCTCATCCCCAGCCCTGGGCAGGGGTTTGGGCTTGGGCAGGGTCCTGGGCTGGGGCAGGGGATGAGGCTGGGCCTCCGCGTGGCCTTGGCCCCGGGGCTTGGCTGGGCGGGGAGCCGGGCTGGGGCTCTGGTGAGGGCCGAGGCGAGGCTGGGGCGGGAGGGCTGGGACGGGATTGAGACGAGGGCTGAGGCGGGGGCTGAGGTGTGGCCGGAGCGGGGCGGGGGTGGGAGGGCGGGAGTTATCCACAGGCTGCGGATTGGGGATGGCGGGGCGGAGGGGCCGGACGGGATCGTGGAGGTATGCGCTTTGCTCTGCTTGATCTGATCGCGCCGGTGCGGTGTGCCGGGTGTGGGGGGCGTGAGGTGGGTGACGCCACCGTGTGCGCGGGGTGTGCGCCCGCGTTCGCGGTGGCGGCTTGGCGGGTTCCGGCGCGGCCGCCGCCGGGCGGGGCGGGGGCGCCGTGGGTGCCGCCCTTATGGGCCTCCGCTACGTACGCGGGCCCCGTCCCGTCCGCCATCGTGGCTTACAAGGAGCGCGGGCGCCGCGAGCTGGCCCCGCTCCTCGCGCGCCTCCTCACCCGCTCCGCAACCGCCTGCCTGGCGGCCGCCGCTCCGCCGGGCGGGAGCCCCCCGGTGGTCCTGGTGCCGGTGCCCACCCGGCGGGCCGCGGCGGTGCGGCGGGGGGACGACCCCGTGGGGCGGCTGGCCGGGTGCGCGGCGCGCGCGGTCGGCGGCACCGTGCTCGACGTCCTCCGCTACCGGCGCCCGGTGGCCGACCAGGCCGGGCTCCGCGCGCCCGAGCGCGCCGCGAACCTCGGCGGCGCCTTCCACGTGCCGCCGAGGTTCCGCCGCGAGATGCGGTCCGCGTCCGGCGCCCTCGTCATCGTCGTGGACGACGTCTGCACCACCGGCGCGACGCTCGCCGAGGCGGGTCGCGCGCTGGCGGAGTCCGGGTGCCGCCCCGTGGGCGCGGCCGTCGCCGCGACGACCCTGCTGCGTGTCGGACGGAGCAGCCCCCGTGTGGTGGGCGATGCGGAGTCGTGGGTGGGCGGAGTGTGATCAAGATCGGTGAAGATCGTGGCCGGGGCTGTCATCATCGTGTATTCGTGCTGGTCAGGAGATTGGAGGGGGCTTACGAATGGTGACACGTCACGCTCGGTGCTTGATCGTCTACGGTTGCCCGCTGACATTCTCCGTTCCACGGGCTAGCGTTCAAGGCATGGCACCCGCCCGGGTCCGTGGTTGCGCCGAGGAAGCTCGCACGTTCGCGTGCGGGCCGAACCGGCAAGCCGATGCCAGCCGCAGGCGAAACGGCCCACGTAAGGCGACTTCTCGTCGACCGATCACGGTGCGGCTTAGAGGTAAGACCTGCCCCACCGGAACACCCGACGTGTTCCGGACCGGGAGAAGGGGAGTAGTGGCGACAGCGCCGCGAGACCCTCAGCAGGCGGATGTGGGGACGAAGACCAGGTCGGCCGGGCGGGTGCTCCCCGTTTCCATTACGCGACAAGGGGGGTCGTCGAGTGGACATCATCGTCAAGGGCCGTCACACCGGAATCAACGACCGTTTCCGTGAGCTCGCCAACGTCAAGCTCGCGAAGATCGGAAAGCTGGATCACAAGGTGATCCGGGTCGATGTGGAGGTGTCCCAGGAGCGCAACCCGCGCATCACCGACCAGCGGGAGCGCGTGGAGCTGACGATTCACTCGCGAGGCCCGGTGATCCGTGCCGAGGCCGCGGCCGACGACCGTTTCGCGGCGCTCGACCAGGCCGTGAGCAAGCTCGAATCGCGCCTGCGCCGGGTGTGCGAGCGCCGTAAGGACGCCCGCAGGGGCAAGGGCGCGGCCGGTGCCGCCGGGGCGCCGCCGACCGCCTTCGAGCCCGTCGGCGCCCCGACCGTCGGCGAGGAGCCCGCCGGGCGCGCGACGCTCGTCGAGACGCGGGTCGTCCCCGAGCCGGCGCGCGCGCCGGAATCCGAGGGCGAAAGCCCGATCGTCGCGATCGAGATGGACGGCGACGGCCCGCTGGTGGTCCGGGAGAAGATGCACAGGTCCGAGCCGATGACGATCGACCAGGCCCTCTTCGAGATGGAGCTCGTCGGCCACGACTTCTTCCTCTTCCGTGACAAGGAAGGCGGCCAGCCGAGCGTCGTCTACCGCCGCCGGGGCTACGATTACGGCGTTATCCGGCTCGAAGAGGAATAGATGTCCTCATCGCCCCCAAGAGGGGCGCCACGATGAGGTTCAGGGACGCCTCCACGCGTACGGCCCGGGCCCGCCCGGGCCGGCCCGTGTCCCCCCGTTCCACCGCGGAACGCCGGATGCGGACGGACCACAGGCGGGCGCCGACCGGCTGGAACGGCCCGACCAGAAGGGGCACAACGTGAGCAGCGGTACTCCCGAGGCGGCGGCGCCCAAGCCTGGCGCCGACCCCATCCGGGTGCTCGTCGTGGACGACCACGCCCTGTTCCGGCGCGGTCTGGAGATGACCCTGCGCGCCGAGCCCGACATCGACGTGGTCGGCGAGGCCAGCGATGGCCACGAGGCCGTCGAGAAGGCCGGCGACCTCCTGCCCGACGTCGTCCTGATGGACGTCCGCATGCCGAAGCGCACCGGCATCGAGGCGTGCCGTGCCATAAAGGATGTCGCACCCAGTGCGAAAATCATCATGCTGACGATCAGCGACGAAGAGGAGGACCTCTTCGAGGCGATCAAGGCGGGCGCGACGGGCTACCTCCTCAAGGAGATCTCCATCGACGAGGTCGCCGACGCCGTGCGCGCGGTCTACGGCGGCCAGTCGCTGATCAACCCCTCGATGGCGGCGAAGCTCATCAACGAGTTCGCCTCCCTCGCCCGCCGGGAGGACACCGAGGAGCGCCCCCAGCAGGTGCCCGCGCCGCGCCTCACCGACCGCGAGATGGAGGTGCTCCGCCTGGTGGCCCGCGGCCTCAACAACCGCGACATCGCCAAGGAGCTCTACATCTCCGAGAACACGGTGAAGAACCACGTGCGGAACATCCTGGAGAAGCTCCAGCTCCACTCCCGCATGGAGGCCGTGGTCTACGCCGTGCGCGAGAACCTCCTCAAGATCACCTGACCCCGAAGACGTGTGGGGGAGCCCCGGCGCAGGCGCGCACGGGCTCCCCCACCACCACGTTCACGCCCCCGTACGACCGGAGAGCGCCTCCACGAGCGTGATCAGCGCGCTGTGGTCGAGCCCGCCGTGGCCCTGCGCCTTCAGCGCGCCCATGAGCTGCGCGACGACCGCGCCCAGCGGGATCGCCACCCCCGCCTCGCGGGCCGCCGCCGTCACGATGCCGAGGTCCTTGTCGTGCAGCTCGACCCGGAACCCCGGCTCGAACGACCGGCCCAGCATGTTGCCGGACTTCGCGGCCAGCACCTTGCTCCCGGCCAGCCCGCCGCCGAGCACCTCGACCGCCGACCCGGTGTCCACGCCCTGGGCCTCCAGGAACACCACCGCCTCGGCGACCAGCTCGATGGTCCCGGCCACGATCAACTGGTTCGCGGCCTTGACCGTCTGCCCCGCCCCGGCCGGCCCGACGTGCACGACCGTCGCGCCCATGACGCCGAACACCGGCTCGGCCGCCGCGAAGTCGTCGTCCGCGCCGCCCACCATGATCGACAGCTTCCCGTCGATCGCGCCCTGCTCGCCGCCGCTCACCGGGGCGTCCAGCACCCGCAGCCCGCGCGCGGCGCCCTCGGCGGCCACCCGCCGCGCGACGTCCGGCCGGATCGTGCTCATGTCGGCGACCAGCGCACCCTCGCGGGCGTGCGCGAACACGCCGTCGTCGCCCAGCGCCACGGCCTCCACGTCGGGGGAGTCGGGCAGCATCGTGATCACCATGTCGGCATCGCGTACGGCCTCGGCGACGCTGGACGCCGCGGTGCCGCCGCGCTCGGCCAGCCGCTCGCGCTTCGCCGCCGACCGGTTGTAGCCCACGACCTCATGGCCGGCCGCCACCAGGTTGGCCGCCATCGGCCCGCCCATGATGCCGAGCCCGACGAACCCGATCCGCATCAGCCCATCTCCCTCAGCCATTCGAAACTTCCGGCACTCGGCCCGACCGGTTTGTACTCGCACGCGACGTGCCCGGCGTACCCGTGGTCGCACAGCGCGGCGAACACGGCGGGGAAGTCGATCGCGCCGGTGCCCGGCTGGCCGCGCCCCGGCGCGTCGGCGATCTGTACGTGCCCCACGCGGTCGGCGTGCGCGGCGAGCACGGCGACCGGGTCGTCGCCGTTCCGCGTCAGGTGGTACGTATCGAGCAGTAGCTGGAGGTTCGCCGCTGCTCCGCGGCTATGGTTCACAGCGCCGTGGTCGTCCCGTACGCGGTCGATCACGGTGAGCACGTCGCCGCTGGTGAGCAGCGGGTACGCGCCGTTCTCGCCCTGCGACAGCGGCTCCACGAGCACGGTGCCGCCGAACGCGCCGACGGCGTCGGCCGCGAACGCCAGGTTCGCCGCCGCCGTGTCGTCCTGCGTCACCGGGTCGACCCCGGGCAGCCGCTGGCCGTACAGCGCGTTGAACGCCCGGCACCCGGTGCGCCGCGCGATCTCCACCAGCACCGGCACGCTCGCACGGAAGTCGTCCACCCGGCCGGGCCACGACACGACGCCGCGCTCGCCGCCGGGCATGTCGCCGGCGAAGAAGTTCAGCCCGATCAGCGCCACGTCCGCGGCCTCGAGCGCGCCCACGAACGCGTCCACCTCGCCGGCGGACGGCTCCGCGACCGGGAACGGCCACCACGCCTCGACGGCGTCGAACCCGGCCGCGCGCGCCGCGGCCGGCCGCTCGAGCAGCGGCACCTCCGTGAACAGGATGGACAGATTGACCGCGAAGCGGAGGCCGTACGACGTCGCGCTCACGAGGCTCCTTCGGATGCCGGTTCCCTTCCTGATCAACGAGATCATGCTGGGGTGGCCGCTACGTGCCGTCAAGGGCGGCATGCGGCCCGGTCGGTAGACTTCCACCGGTCCATCCAGCGAGAGGAACACCCGTGTCGGACGACGCTGACGGCCGGTCAGGCGCCTCAGGTGCGTCCGGCGTCCGTTCCCTCGCCCGCGGCTTCGACCTCCTGGAACACCTCGCCGACGCGGGCGGCGCGCTGGCGCTGTCGGAGCTGGCCGAGGTCTCGGGCCTGCCCGCGCCGACGATCTACCGGCTCATGCGCACGCTCGTGAACCAGGGCTACGTCCGGCAGGAGCCCTCACGCCGCTACGCGCTCGGCCCGCGGCTGATCCGCCTGGGGGAGACCGCGAGCCGCATGCTCGGAAGCTGGGCGCGGCCCTGGCTGAGCACCCTCGTCGACGAGATCGGCGAGACCGCCAACCTGGCGCTGCTCGACGGCGACCGCATCGTCTACGTCGCGCAGGTGCCGTCGCGCCACTCCATGCGGATGTTCACCGAGGTCGGCCGACGCTTCCCGCCGCACTGCACGGGCGTCGGCAAGGCGCTGCTCGCCCAGCTACCACCGGAGACCGCGGCGGGCATCGTGCGGCGTACGGGCATGCCGGCGCACACCCCGAAGACGATCACCGACCCGGACACCCTCCAGGCGCAGCTCGTCAGCATCCGCGCGCAGGGCTACGCGGTCGACGACGGCGAGCAGGAGCTGGGGGTGCGCTGTGTGGCGGTGCCCGTGCCCGGCTCGGCCACGCCCGCCGGGCTCTCGGTCTCCGGCCCCGAGGGGCGGCTCACCGACGACGTCGTGGCCCGGGTGGTGCCGATCATGCGCGACGTGGCGGCCAAGCTCGGCCACGACCTCAACGGCCACGCCTGAGGCCGCCTCAGGCCACCGCGGAGGCCAGCGGCCCGGCGAGGCCCGCCGGCGTCACGTGCTCCACCCGTACGGCGTCACAGCCCACCCAGGAGGCGGCCTCGCGCAGCGCCTCGGCGGCCGCCGGGACCACCGCGGGGCCGTCGAGCGACACGCGCTTGGCCACGAGTGTGCGCCCCTCGCGGGCCGGGTCGACGCGGCCGCGCAGCCGCCCGCCCGCGAGCAGCGGCATCGCGAAGTAGCCGTGCACGCGGTCCGGGGCCGGGGTGTAGGCCTCCAGGCGGTGGGTGAACCCGAACATCCGCTCCGTGCGCTTCCGGTCCCACACGAGGGAGTCGAACGGGGACAGCAGGGTCGTACGGTGGCGGGCGCGCGCGGTGTCCTTCAGCGCCTCGGGGTCGGCCCAGGCCGGGGCGTTCCAGCCCTCGACCTCGACCGGCACCAGGCCGGTGCCGCCCACCACGGAGTCGACCTGGGCGCCGGTCAGGCGGGGGTAGTCGGCCAGGTCGGCGCGGGTGGCCACGCCGAGTGTGCGCCCGGCCTGGGCGACCAGGCCGGTGAGGCATTCCTCATCGGTGATCTCGTCGTCCGTACGGGCCAGGACGTCGGCCGGGAGGACGCGTTCGGGCAGGTCGTAGACGCGGCGCCAGCCCGTGCGCCGGACGCAGACGACCTCGCCGATGTCGAGCAGCCATTCGATGGCGATCTTCTGGCCGGTCCAGCTCCACCAGGACCCCGAGCCCTTCGCGCCGCCGAGCTCCGTCGCGGTCAGCGGCCCGTCGGCGCGCAGCCGGGCCAGGACCTGCTCGCACATGCCCTCGGGCACCTGGTGCCAGCGGCGGCCCTTGGCGCGGCGCGCGCGGCGGCGGAAGGCGTACGACGGCCAGGCCTCGACCGGCAGCACGCAGGCGGCGTGCGACCAGTATTCGAACGCGACGGCGCGGCCGCCCGCGGTGCCCCAGTAGGCGCGCTCCACGCGCTCGCGGCCGACCGCGCCGAGCCGCGCGTACGCGACGAGCTCGTGGGAGCGGGCGAGGACGGAGATGGTGTCGAGCTGGACGGCGCCGAGGCGGCGCAGCAGCGCGGGCACCCCGCCGCGGCGGAAGCCGGCGCCGCGCAGCCCCTGGGCGCGCAGCGCGATCCGCCGGGCGTCGGCGGCTGACAGGGATGTTTCCGGAAGCACGCTCACGCCGCCCGAGCGTAGCCGCCGCCACCGACAAAATGGCTTCGCCGGTGTCCAGGCGGACATGCGTCAGGTGGGTGGCCCGAACCGGCCACCCACCTGATGGTCGTACGGGGTCAGTCCTCGGTGCTCGCCGCGAGGCCGCGCCCGGACAGGTCGCGCTGGCGGACCGCGTCGCCGGCCGTGCGGCCGAGGGCGGTGTGGTGCGCCTCCTCGGGCATCAGCCGCGCCGGGTCGACGACCACGTCGTTCCAGATGTCGGCCACCAGGGCGAGGATGCCGCCGACCACGATCACGCCGGCGCCCACCCAGAACATCGTCCAGGACGGGCCGATGCACATCGCGACGCCGGACACCAGGAATCCGATCATTATGACGACCACGGCGAGCCAGGACTTGGGCCGGCCTCCGTGGCTGTTGGAGTAGGGGGAGTCGTCGGCCCCGTGGCCCCCCTGGTCGTACTCGGCCATCTGCCTCTCCCGCAGCTAGGAATGTCGTGTCGGCTTCGCGGCGTACGCGCGCCGCGCTGTTCGCCTACGCTTATTGTCCACGGTCGTCACCCGTGGTAGAACGCACCCCGCCGGTTGGCGCCGTAAGGTTAGCTTGCCGCGGCATGTCCCGACCCCGCTGCGCCTCGCCTACCATGGCGTGTTAAGGCACCTGAGCCTGGGTCACCCCGAGCCCGAGGTCGCGTCGATCTACGAGGAGCCTGAAGAGAAGTGCCAGCCATCATCGACAAGGTCCTTCGTGCGGGCGAAGGCAAGATCCTGCGCAAGCTCAAGCGGCTGGCCGACCAGGTCAACTCCATCGAGGAGGACTTCGTCGCGCTCAGCGACGAGGAGCTGCGCGCGCTGACCGACGAGTTCAAGCAGCGCTACGCCGACGGCGAGACCCTCGACGACCTCCTCCCTGAAGCGTTCGCGACCGTCCGCGAGGCCGCGAAGCGCACACTGGGCCAGCGCCACTACGACGTCCAGCTCATGGGCGGCGCGGCGCTCCACCTCGGCAACATCGCCGAGATGAAGACCGGTGAGGGCAAGACCCTGGTCGGCACGCTGCCCGCCTACCTCAACGCGCTGACCGGCGAGGGTGTGCACATCGTCACGGTCAACGACTACCTCGCCAAGCGCGACTCCGAGTGGATGGGGCGCGTGCACCGCTTCCTCGGCCTCGAGGTCGGCGTGATCATCGCCGACATGGAGCCCGACGAGCGCCGCCAGGCCTACGAGTGCGACATCACGTACGGCACGAACAACGAGTTCGGCTTCGACTACCTGCGCGACAACATGGCCTGGTCCATGGAGGAGTGCGTGCAGCGCGGCCACAACTTCTCGATCGTCGACGAGGTCGACTCCATCCTGATCGACGAGGCCCGCACCCCGTTGATCATCAGTGGCCCCGCCGAGCAGAACTCCCGCTGGTTCAACGAGTTCGCCAAGATCGTCCCCCGGCTGCGCCGCCGCAGGGAGACCGACGAAGAGGGCACCGGCGACTACGAGGTCGACGAGAAGAAGCGCACCGTCGGCATCCTGGAGAACGGCGTCGCCAAGGTCGAAGACTGGCTCGGCATCGACAACCTCTACGAATCGGTGAACACGCCGCTCGTGAGCTTCCTGAACAACGCCATCAAGGCGAAGGAGCTCTACAAGAAGGACAAGGACTACGTCGTCATGGACGGCGAGGTCCTGATCGTCGACGAGTTCACCGGCCGCATCCTCCACGGCCGCCGCTACAACGAGGGCATGCACCAGGCCATCGAGGCCAAAGAGGGCGTGGAGATCAAGGACGAGAACCAGACCCTCGCCACGATCACCCTCCAGAACTACTTCCGCCTCTACAAGAAGCTGTCCGGCATGACCGGCACGGCCATGACCGAGGCGAACGAGTTCCACCAGATCTACAAGCTCGGCGTCGTGCCCATCCCGACCAACAAGCCGATGGTCCGCGCCGACGAGTCCGACGTGGTCTACATGTCCGCGCAGGTGAAGTTCGAGGCCTGCGTCGACGACATCGCCGACCGCTACGAAGCGGGCCAGCCCGTCCTCGTCGGCACGACCAGCGTCGAGAAGTCCGAGCTGCTGTCGAAGATGCTCAAGCGGCGCGGCGTCGAGCACGAGGTGCTGAACGCGAAGTACCACGAGCGCGAGGCGTCCATCATCGCGCGGGCCGGCCGCAAGGGCGCGATCACCGTCGCCACCAACATGGCCGGCCGCGGTACCGACGTCGTGCTGGGCGGCAACCCCGACTTCATCGCCGACGAGGAGCTGCACTCCCGCGGCCTCAGCCCGACCGACACCCCGGAGGACTACGAGAAGGCCTGGCCGGAGACGCTCGAAGAGGTCAAGGAGACCTGCGACGCGGAGCACGAGGAGGTCGTCGAGCTCGGCGGCCTCTACGTCCTCGGCACCGAGCGCCACGAGTCGCGCCGCATCGACAACCAGCTCCGCGGCCGGTCCGGCCGTCAGGGCGACCCGGGCGAGTCGCGGTTCTACCTCTCGCTCGAGGACGACCTGATGCGGCTGTTCAACTCCGCGCGGGTGGAGTCGATCATGGAGCGGCTGAGCATCCCCGAAGACCAGCCGATCGAGTCCAAGATCGTCTCGAACGCGATCAAGTCGGCGCAGCACCAGGTCGAGCAGCAGAACTTCGAGATCCGCAAGAACGTCCTGAAGTACGACGAGGTGCTGAACCGGCAGCGCAAGGTGATCTACGCCGAGCGCCGCAAGGTCCTCGAGGGCGCCGACCTCCAGGACCAGGTCCGGTCCATGATGGACGAGGTCGTCTCCGGCTACGTGGCCGCGGCCACCGGCGAGGGCTTCCCCGAAGACTGGGACCTCGACAAGCTGTGGAAGGCCTTCCAGGCGCTCTACCCGATCGGCGTCACGGTCGACGAGCTGATCGAGGAGTGCGGCGGCGAGATCGGCGGCCTGTCCGCCGAGTTCATCACCGAGCGCACCCGGGAGGACATCCAGGCGCAATACGACAAGCGCGAGGAGGAGCTGGGGGCCGAGGTCACCCGCGAGTTCGAGCGCCGCGTCGTGCTGTCCGTGCTGGACCGCAAGTGGCGCGAGCACCTCTACGAGATGGACTACCTCCAGGAGGGCATCGGCCTGCGCGCCATGGCGCAGCGCGACCCGCTCGTGGAGTACCAGCGCGAGGGCTTCGAGATGTTCACCGCCATGATGGAGGGCATCAAGGAGGAGTCCGTCGGCTACCTGTTCAACATCGAGGTCGAGGTTCAGGAGAACCCGATCGTCGAGGAGAACGCGGTCGACGGCGCGTCCGACACCGACGAGACCTTCGTGGCCCGCGGTCTCGACACCGGTAAGCGCCCCGCCCACCTGCAGTACAGCGCGCCGACGGCCGAGGGCGAGGTCGAGCACCGCGAGTCCGACACCGCCGACGACACGGAGTACGAACGGGTTCCGCGCAACGCGCCCTGCCCGTGCGGCTCCGGCAAGAAGTTCAAGCGCTGCCACGGCGACCCGAAGCGCAACGCCCAGGTCGATAGCTGACGCACGCACCCGACCGGCCCCGGACCACCCGTTGGTCCGGGGCCGCCGGCGTCTTCGGCGCTCCTCACGCGATGCGCAGCACGGTGCAGCGCCATCCGGTGGCCGCGCGGTCGAGCCGCAGGGCGAGCGCGCGGTAGTCGTCGCCGAACCGCACCACCACGGCGGCCTCGACGTGGTCGCGGTCGATCGCGCAGGTGCGCAGCCGCCACAGTTGCGGCCGGTAGCGGTGGGCGCGGAACGTGCGCCGGCTGCGGCAGATCGTCATGTAGACGTCGTGGGCGACCACGGTGCGCAGCGGGTCGGCGGGCCGGCAGCCGGCCAGCGCCTCGGCGATCATCTGCGCGAGCGTGCGCAGCCAGGGTGACGACTCGGTCAGCGGCGCCCGTTCGTCGTCGGGCACCGTGCGCAGCTCCGGCCGGGCCCGCGCCGGGCGGGACAGCGCGAGCGCGCCGTCCACCGGAGGTGTGCCGCCCGTGCGCCGCGGCGACGGCGGCTCGCCCGGTACGGCGCGCAGGCGCGGCCGGGGGCGGCCGGGCGGTTCTGACGGGGACATGGGGGGCTCCTTCCGGTACGTGGCCGCTCGCCGTCGAGCGGCCACGTACAAGAGCCCGCGCCGTACGCCCCTGATACCTCGTGTCCGGCCCGTCTTGACCGAATGCGGTCAGCTCCGTACGGAGCGTGCCGTCAATGCCGGGAACGGGCCGAAAAGCCGGGGCGGCCGGCGCCCGACAGGCGCCGGTCGCGTTCCGGTCAGGTGCCGGTATCCGGCTTCGCCGCGGAGGCGGCGCCGGCCGGTCCCGACTCGACGACGGTCTCGCCGCCGTCGGCCGCACCGGCGGCGGCCGGCTCCTCGGGCTCGCGGCCGGGCGTCGGGATGTTCATCTTCCGGATCAGGAAGGAGAACACCAGGTAGTACACGACCGCGTAGATCAACCCCAGAATGATCAATCCGACGAGGTTGTGCGTGTTGGACTTCGACGCGTTGATCAGCATGTCGATGCCGCCCGCGGAGAACGAGAAGCCGAGCTTCATGCCCAGCGCGGAGGCGATCGCCATGGAGGCGCCGGTCAGCACGATGTGCACGGCGAACAGCACCGGGGCGATGAAGATGAACGCGAACTCGATCGGCTCGGTGATGCCGGTGACGAACGCGGTCAGCGCCGCGGAGAACATGATGCCCGCGACGGCCGGACGGCGGTGCTTCGGCGCGGCGCGCCACATCGCCAGCGCGGCGGCGGGCAGGCCGAACATCAGCACCGGGAAGAACCCGGCCATGAACGTGCCGGAGCCCTGGTTGCCGGCGAGGTAGCAGTTCAGGTCGCCGGTGGCGGTGGCGCCCGCGACGTGGCAGGTCGGCACGGTGAACCACACGATGGAGTTCACGATGTGGTGCAGGCCGAACGGGATGAGCAACCGGTTGATGGCGCCGTAGATGCCCGCGCCGACCGTGCCGTTCGCGGCCAGCCAGTTGCCGAAGCTGAGGATGCCGCTGCCGATGGGCGGCCAGATGAGCCCGAAGATCACGCCGAGGATCAGCGAGGTGCCGGCCGTGATGATCGGCACGAACCGGCGGCCGCCGAAGAACGCCAGCCAGGTCGGCAGCTTGATCCGCCGGAACCGCTGCCAGAGCAGCGCCGCCGTTATGCCGATGACGATGCCGCCGATCACCCCGGTCGGGTTCGGCGCCCCGGCGTTCAGCGCGGGGATGAACTTGCCCGGGTGGTCCGGATCGGCCGCGAACGACGTCATGACCTGGTCCTTGATGGACGAGGTCGAGAACAGCGTCATGGTGACCTGGTTGAAGACCAGGTAGCCGACCAGCGCCGCGAGGGCGGTCGAGCCGTCCGACCGGCGGGCGAAACCGATGGCCACACCGATGGCGAACAGGATCGGCAGGTTGTTGAAGACCGCGTTGCCGGCGGCGCTGAACACATCGGCGACCGGCTGGACCCAGTGGAAGCCGCCGGCGCCGGCGAGGCCGTCCGCGCCCAGCAGGTCCGGCTGGCCCAGCCGGAGAAGCAGACCACCGGCGGGAAGCACGGCGATCGGCATCATCAGACTGCGTCCGATGCGTTGCAGGATCGCCATTACGGGGTTCTTCGTGGCGGCCATCGGGGGAAGGCCGTCACTCCCCACTCCGGATGTGGAGCTCATTCAGTGGACTCCTCTTGGTTCAACGGGACGCGGGGTCCCGCGGCGGGGGTTTCCAGAGATGTGCGTAGCTGGTAGCGGTCGGCGCGGTACGTCGACACCGCCAGCTCCACGCATGTGCCGCCCGCGTACGAGCGACGTTGCAGCAGCAGCACCGCGCTGCCGCGCGGCAGGTCGAGCAGCTCGGCGTCGGCGGGATCGACGATCCCCGCCTCGATGGACTGCTCGCCCCCGTCGAGCACCACGCCGTACCTGTTCTCCAGCAGGTCGTACAGCGAGCGGTCGGAAAGCTGCTGTGCGTTGAGGTCGGGCGCCACGGTCACCGGGATGTGCGACCGTTCGAGCGCCATCGGCTCACCGTCGGCGGTGCGCAGCCGTTCGACGTAGTGGACGTCCGTGCCCGCCGCGATGCCGAGCGAGCGGGCGAGATAGCCGCCCGCCCGGATGACGCGGCGGTCCAGGTCGCGCGACCCGGGATGCATGCCGCGGCGCACCATGTCCTCGGTGAACGACGACATGCGCAGCGACATCTCGATCTTCGGCCGGGCGACGAACGTGCCCTTGCCCGGCACGCGGTACAGCCGGCCCTCGGACACGAGATGGTCGACGGCCTGGCGGACGGTCATCCGCGACAGGCCGTACCGCTGGCACAGTTCGCGCTCCGAGGGGATGGCCGCCCCCACGCGCAGCTCGCCCCCCTCGATGAGATCGAGCAGGATCTCCCGAAGCTGGAAGTACTTCGGCACCGGACTGGCCGGATCAATGAGCACGTGCATCCTCGCTGTCAACCCGTGAATCTTCAGCCCTGTCCCTTCCGAGTCTCTTCGGCTATGGTTCGTACTGGTCTAGGCCGGACTAGACCACAGGCTCTGATACGTGTCAACGAGCGGAAGAAGCGCGGATTGGTAACGAGAGAATCACGGGCCGAGGTGTGATGAAGATCATCTCAATGAACGGCCTGGTCCGCCGGTGGTCGCCGTGACGCGGATGCTGACGGAGATCGGCGAGCAGCCCGCGGCGCTCACCGCCACCCTGGACGACCTGCTCCCGCGTACGGACGAGGTCGCCGCGCTCGCCGCCACCACCCGGCAGGTGCTGTTCATCGCGCGCGGCACCTCCGACAACGCCGCCGTCTACGGGCAGTACCTCGTCCAGGTGCACGCCGGGCGGCTGGCCACGCTCGCCACCCCGTCCGTCGCCACGACGTACCGCACGCGCCTGGACCTCTCCGGTGTGCTGGCCGTGGCGCTGTCGCAGTCGGGGCGCACCGAGGAGATCGTCGAGACGCTCGACTGGGCGCGCGACTGCGGCGCCCGCACGCTCGCGATCACCAACGGCGCGGGTTCGGCGCTGACCGAGGCGGCCGACCTGGCGCTGGTGACGCGCGCGGGCGAGGAGCTCGCCGTCCCGGCCACGAAGACCTACACCACGCAGCTCGCCGCGCTCGCGGTGCTGGCGCTCGGCCTCGCCGGGCCCGGCTCCGGGCTCGACGCCGCCGAGCTGCGCACCGTGCCGGACGAGGTGGCGCGCGTGATCGCCGCCGACGGGCCGTACACCGAGATCGTCGAGGAGCTGGCCGGCGTGTCGGGCGCGGTGGTCTCCGGCCGCGGCATGGCGTTCTCGACCGCGCTCGAGCTCGCCCTGAAGCTCAAGGAGGCGTGCTACCTGCACGCCATGGGCCTGTCGTACGCCGACCTGCTGCACGGCCCGATCGCGGTCGTCGACGCCGACACCCCCGCGCTCGTGGTCGCCGCCGACTCCGGCCCGACGCTGTCCGGAACCGTGGCGCTGGCCGAGCGGGTGGCCGGCGCGGGGGCGCGCGCGTACGGCATCGGCGGCGGCGCGGCCCTGGCCGAGGCCTGCCACCTGGCGCTTCCCGGTCCCGAGCTGCCCGAGTGGCTGGCGCCGATCGGGTCGATCGTGCCGGGGCAGTTGCTGACCGAGGCACTGGCCCGGCGGCGCGGCATCGACCCTGACGCGCCGCGCGGGCTCGGCAAGGTCACGCAGACGGCCTAGTCTCAGGCCACCACTGAGCGGAGGGACACACATGGACCAGGCGAAGGCGATCGTCGAGGGGCTCGGCGGCGCCGACAACATCATCGACATCGAGCCGTGCATCACCCGGCTGCGCACCGAGGTCGAGGACCCGCGGAAGGTCGACGAGAAGGCGCTGAAGGCGGCGGGCGCGCACGGCGTCCTGGCGACCGGCAACGTCGTCCAGGTCGTGGTCGGGCCGCAGGCCGACAACATCGCCAGCGACATCGAGGAGCTGCTGGACTGATGCCGACCACGGTGCTGGCACCGGTCGCGGGCACGGTGGTGGGGCTCGCCGCCGTGCCCGACCCGGTCTTCGCCGAGGCCCTGGTGGGGCCGGGGACCGCGATCGAGCCCGTACGGGAGCCCGGCGTGGCCGTGGCGCCCGTCGACGGCACCGTCGCGAAGCTGCACCCGCACGCGTTCGTCGTGGTCACCGCCGACGGGCGCGGCGTGCTCGTGCACCTCGGCATCGACACGGTGAAGCTGCACGGCGAGGGGTTCGAGACGCTGGCGGCCGAGGGCGACGCGGTGGCCGTCGGCGACCCGCTCGTCCGGTGGAACCCGGCGGACGTCGAGGCGCGCGGCCTGTCGCCGGTGTGCCCGGTGGTCGCGCTCGACGCGTCCGCCGAGGCGCTGACCGGCGCTTTCGAGGGATCCGTCGCGGTCGGCGCAGAATTGTTCGTATGGCACTGATCCCCCGGGCGCACCATCGCGCGGCCCTGTTCGACCTCGACGGCACCCTCGTGGACAGCGAGCCGCGCAGCTTCGCGGCCTGGTCCCGGCTGTTCGGCGCGCACGGCGTCCCGGTCGACGAGCCGCTGATCCGCAGCTTCGTCGGGCGGCGCGGCGTCGACGTCCTCCCCGAGGTGATGCACCTGTTCCCCGGGATGACGGTCGGCGAGCTCCAGACGGAGGCGCTGAGCTACGTACGGGCCGCCGGCCTGCCGCCGCTCGAGCCGCTGGCCGGCGCGGTGGAGCTGGTGCGGCGCGTGGCGGCGTCCGTACCGGTCGCGCTCGTCACGTCGGGCGGGCGGAGCTACGCCGAGGAGGCGCTCGGCGGCCTCGGCGTACGGTCCGCGTTCACGGTCCTGGTGAGCGCCGACGACGTGACCCGCGGCAAGCCGGACCCGCAGGGCTACCGCCTGGCCTGCGACGCGCTCGGCGTGGCGCCGGAGCACGCGGTGGCCTTCGAGGACGCGCCCGCCGGCATCGCGGCCGTGCGCGCGGCGGGCAGCGTGTGCGTTGCCGTGGCCACGACGCACGACCGCACCCAACTGTCCGGGGCCGACCTCGTCGTCGACAGCCTCGCGGAGATCGACTGGCCGATCATGCTGGACGGCCGGCACAACGACAGGAGTGAGCAGACATGGCACAGCGCACGGTGACGGTCGCCGCCGAGGTCGGGCTGCACGCCCGTCCCGCGGCCCTGTTCGTCCAGGCGGCGGCCAAGGCGTCCGGCGACGTCACGGTGGCCAAGAGCGGCGGCGACCCGGTGAACGCCAAGAGCATCCTGGCCGTCCTCGGCCTCGACGTGCGGCACGGCGAGGAGATCGTGCTGACCGCCGCCGACGACACGGTCCTCGACGCGCTCGCGGACCTGGCTCGCTCGGCCGAGTAGGCGGCGCCGCGATGACGTCACCCGACCTGCACGGAACGCCGGTCAGCCCCGGGATCGGCTACGGCCCGGTGCTGACGCTCGCCGCCGCGGTCCCCGTACCGCCCGAGGGCGAGCGGCACACCGGCGACGCCGACGCGGAGCTGGCCCGCGCGACCGCCGCGCTGGCCGCGACCGCCGACACCCTCGACGCCCGCGGCGAGCAGGCAGGCGGCCCGGCGCGCGACGTCCTCGCCGCGCAGGCGCTGATGGCCCGCGACCCGTCGCTGGCCGACGACGTCGCGGCCCGCATACGCAAGGGATCCGCCGCGCCGCGCGCCGTCTACGACGCGTTCGGCGCGTTCCGCGACCTGCTCGCGAGCGCGGGGGAGTATCTCGCCGGGCGGGTGGCCGACCTCGACGACGTCCGCGACCGTACGATCGCGGACCTGCTGGGCGTGCCGATGCCCGGCGTGCCCGAAGGCGCCGACCCGTTCGTGCTGGCCGCGCGCGACCTGGCCCCGGCCGACACGGCGCTGCTCGACCCGGCGCGCGTGCTGGCGTTCGTGACCGAGCAGGGCGGCCCGACCAGCCACACGGCGATCATCGCCCGCGCGATGGGCGTGCCCGCGGTCGTCGCGTGCCCCGGCGCCGCGGACCTGGCCACGGGCACGCTCGTGCTGGTCGACGGCGCGACCGGGCTCGTACGCCCCGACCCCGATCCGGCCGAGGCGGAGCGCGCGCGTGCGGCCGGCCTGGCGCTGCGCGCGGCGGCGGCCGAGACCACCGGGCCCGGCCGTACGTCCGACGGCCGCGAGGTGCCGCTGCTGGCCAACGTGGGCGGCCCGAAGGACGTCCCCAAGGCGGTCGAGAACGGCGCGCAGGGCGTCGGCCTGTACCGCACGGAGTTCCTGTTCCTGGACCGCGCCACCGCGCCGTCGGACGACGAGCAGGTCGAGGCGTACGCCCGGGTGCTGAACGCGTTCCCCGGCGGCAAGGTGGTGGTGCGCGTCCTTGACGCCGGCGCGGACAAGCCGCTGGCGTTCCTGCCCGCGCCGGACACCGAGCCCAACCCGGCGCTCGGCGTGCGCGGCGCGCGCATGCTGGAGCGCCACCCCGACGTCCTGGACGGGCAGCTCCGCGCGCTGGCCCGCGCGGCGTCCGGCGCGTCCGCGAAGCTGGCCGTGATGGCGCCCATGATCACCGACGCCGACGAGACGCGGCGGTTCGTCGCCGCCTGCCGCGCGGCGGGGCTCGACGGCGAGGCGGGCGTGATGGTCGAGGTGCCGGCCGCCGCGCTGCGCGCCGCCGACCTGGCCGCCGAGGCCGACTTCTTCAGCATCGGCACCAACGACCTCACGCAGTACGCCTGCGCCGCCGACCGCGAGGTGGGCGCGCTGAACCGGCTGCAGGACCCGTGGCGGCCCGCCGTGCTCGACCTCGTCGCGCTGACGGCGTCCGGCGCGGGCGGCAAGAGCGTCGGCGTGTGCGGCGAGGCCGCCGCCGACCCGGTGCTGGCCTGCGTGCTGGTCGGCCTGGGCGTGACGTCCCTGTCGATGGGTGCCGCGTCGCTGCCGCTCGTCCGCGTCGCGCTGGCCCGCCACACGTACGACCAGTGCGTACGCGCGGCGGCCGCGGCCCGCGCCGCCACCACGCCGGAAACCGCGCGTACGGCGGCCCGCGCGGAGCTGCCCGCCACGGCGGAGCTCGGCCTCTGACGCCGTGTGCGGCCCGCGACTTCCCGCGCGGTTCGCTTGCGTGCCGGGTTCAGGCAGATACCGTGGCTTGCTGTGCTTGAGTCGCGTGGACGCCGTGCGTCGTCGCTGCTCGCGGGGATCGCCCTGCTGGCGTGCGGCGCGATGAGCGCGTGCGGCGGCGGGCCGCAGAGCGCCCGGTCGTCGGCGCCGGCGCGGACGAGCGCGCCGGCCGCGTCCACGGGGTCGCCGAAGCCGGCGGTGGACGTCGCGAAGATCGTCGCCGGCATGAGCACCGAGGAGAAGGTCGGCCAGCTCTTCGTGACCCGTGTGATCGGCACGAAGGCCGGCGCCGGCACGGCCGAGGCGATCAGGAAGTACCACCTCGGCGGCGTCATCTACTTCCCGGAGAACCTGAAGAGCCCGGCGCAGATCGCGGACCTCTCCAACGGCCTCCAGGACGCCGCGCGCGGGTCCGGCGGCAAGGTGCCGCTGCTGATCGCCACCGACCAGGAGGGCGGGCTGGTCGCGCGGCTCGACGGCATCATCACCGACTTCCCCGGCAACATGCCGCTCGGCGCCACCCGCAGCACGAAGGACGCCCGCGACGCCGCGCGCGTCACCGCGACGGAGCTGCGCGCGCTCGGCCTCAACTTCGACTACGCGCCCGACTCCGACGTCAACATCAACCCGGCCAACCCGGTGATCGGCATCCGCTCGTTCGGCGCGGACCCCGGCCTGGTCAGCCGCCTCGCCGGGGCCGCGATCGACGGCTACCAGAAGTCCGGTGTGGCCGCCAGCGCCAAGCACTTCCCGGGCCACGGCGACACCGACGTCGACAGCCACACCGGGCTCCCGGTGATCACGCACTCGAAGAAGGAATGGGAGCGCGTCGACGCGCCGCCGTTCCGCGCCGCGATCCGCCACCACGTCGACGTGATCATGACGGCGCACGTGGTGATGCCGAAACTGGACCCGTCCCGTACGCCCGCCACGCTGTCGAAGAAGATCCTCACCGGCCTGCTGCGCGACGAACTGCACTACGACGGCGTCGTGACCACCGACGGCCTGGAGATGGCCGGCGTACGCGAGAAGTACGGCGACGCCCAGGTCGCCATCCGCGCGATCAAGGCGGGCGCCGACCAACTGCTGCTGCCGCCCAACCTGTCCACGCAGTACAACGCGGTGCTCGGCGCGGTGAAGAAGGGCGAGATCAGCAAGAAGCGGCTGAACGAGGCGGTCACCCGCATCGTGAAGCTGAAGGCGAGCCGGGGCCTGTTCACGGCCGCGCCGGCGTCCGCGAAGAAGGCGGCCTCGAAGGTGCGCACGTCCGCGAACCAGGCCGTCGCTCGGCGCGTGGCCGACCACTCGGTGACGCTGGTGAAGAAGTCCGGCTCGGTGCCGCTGCACGGCAGCGTCTTCGTGACCGGCGTCACCACCGACGCCCTGGCCGGCGGGCTGCGCGACCACGGTGTGAAGAACGTCACCGCGTCGGCGACGGGCACGTCACCGTCGGCGAGCGCCATTTCGGCCGCCGCGAGCCGCGCGAAGGCCGCCGACGCCGCGGTGGTGACGACCGACGGCGCGCGCATCAGCACCGCGCAGCGGAATCTCGTCGCGGCGATCCGCCGTACGGGCCGTCCGGTCGCCGTGGTCGCGGTCGGCACGCCGTACGACATCAGCGCGATGCCGGACGTCCCCACATACATCGCGACGTACTCGCGCGAGGCCGCGTCGCTGCGCGCCGCCGCGAAGATCCTCACCGGCGATCTGTTGCCCACGGGGAAGCTGCCCGTGTCGATCCCGAAGCAGGGCGGCGGCACCCTCTACAAGATCGGCCACGGGCTCTCCTGAGCGCGCTCTACGCCGCGGTGCCGACGGCCGTCAGCAGGCGGTCGCGGACACCCTCGTCGAGCACGTTCCCGCCGAACTCCCTGATGGCCAGCGTCGCGGCGCCGAGCGCGCCGTCCTCCGCGGCCAGTGGCAGGTCGCCGTGCTCGCGCGCCAGCCCGGCGCGTACGGCGTCGGCGACCGGACCGGAGGACAGGACGGAGCCCGCGAGCACGATCGGACCGGTCCAACCGGGGTGCGGGCGCACGGCGCCGACGGCGGCGAGGAGCCTTTCGGCCGCCATATCCGTGAGGTTTCGGGCGACCGCGTCACCGGCTGCTGACTGTCCGCATACAACAGGGGCGAGCCTGCCCAGATCGGCCGGCGCGCCCCCGTAGATCGTGCGGACCACCGCCTGCGCTATGTCGGCGGGGTCCCGTGGTCTTTTTCTCCCCAGCAGCGCCCGGGGTATCGCCTCGGCGAGACCCGTCGGCTCTCCGCGTCCGTCTCCGGCGGCGAGCGCGGCGCGCACGCCTTCGCGGCCGAGCCATACGGCCGATCCCTCGTCGCCGAGGAGCCAGCCGTAGCCGTCGCACCGCGCGCTGACCGCGCCGTCCTCGATGGCCGCCGCGACCGCCCCCGTACCGGCGATCAGGACGATGCCGGACGGCGCGGTCGTGCCGGACGCGAACGCCACGACGATGTCGCTGACCACGGTCGGCGAACCGGTGAGGCCGCTGGCCAGCCACGCGGTGTCGGCGAGCTGGCGGGCGCGGGCCAGGCCGGCGCCGCCGGCCCCGGCGATGCCGAGGACGCCGCCGGCGACCTCGCCCGGGTCCACGCCGTACAGCGCCTCCTTCAGCGCCGTGGCGAGGCTCTCCGCCGGATCTCCGGTGCTCGAATGCTGGTTCGCGCCGCCGCCGTGCCCCCGGCCGACCGGGGTGCCGTCGAGCGTCGTGATGACGCAGCGGGTGGACGTGCCGCCGGCGTCCACGCCGACGACCAGGCGCCGCCGCGGGCGGCGCGAGGCGTGCCGGGTCCGGGTTCCCGGCCGACTGATGATGTGCGCGCGACGCCCGGACACGTCGGCGCGGCTTGAAGTGGCCACGCGGTGACCGTAGATCAGCCATTGACAGGCGCAGGCAGCGGCAAGAAACTTTCCGCCGTGACGAAACCTGTCGACCGGGGCTCCGACGGTACACATGGAGACCCCTCTGACCAACACGTAACGGGGGCTCCGCTCAACACCGGCGTCCGCGTGCGATCCCTCTTGCCATCGCTGCCACCTGCGGAGCGCCGTGTCGCGCAACGTGTCATCGAAGATCCAGAAGGCGTCGCCGCCTCCACGATCACCGAGCTCGCGCAGTCATGCACGACCTCCGAAACGACGGTAATCCGGTTTTGCCGCGCTATCGGCTTTTCCGGATATCCCGAGTTGCGCATCACACTCGCGTCCGAAGCCGGACGTGCACGGGGGGTTTCCGGCGGCCGGGTCGTGGGAAGCGACATCGACCCCGATGACAGCCTCGCCGACATCGTGGAGAAGATCGCGTACGCCGACGCGCGCGCCGTCGAGGAGACCGCGGCGCAGCTCGAGATCGACACCCTGCGCAGCGTCGTGGACGCCGTCGTGGGGGCGGGCCGGGTGGACATCTACGGGGTCGGCGCGAGCGCCTTCGTGGCCGCGGACTTCCAGCAGAAGCTGCACCGCATCGGGCTGATCTCGTACGCCTGGTCCGACGTCCAGATCATGCTGACCAGCGCGGCCGTGCTCCGCCCGGCGGACGTCGCGGTCGGCATCTCGCACAGCGGCTCGACCAACGACACCATCGACGCCCTGGCCGAGGCGCGCCGGCACGGGGCGGTCACCGTCGCCGTGACCAACTTCCCGCGCGCGCCGATCTGCGAGGCCGCCGACCACGTGCTCACCACGGCCGCACGCGAGACGACGTTCCGCTCCGGCGCCACCGCCAGCAGGCTCGCGCAGCTCACCGTGATCGACTGCGTGTTCGTCGGCGTGGCCCAGCGGACGTACTCCGAGACCCGGAACGCCCTGGAGTCGACGTACGAGGCCGTCCACACACGGCAAGCCCGCCAGGACCGGAGGCGACGATGACAGCGGAACCCGCCGAGCGTGAGCTGACGCCGATCACGTTCGTGGAGGCGCCCACCGAGAGCCGGAACCCACGGACGACACAGATCGACATGATGCCGACACGGGAGGTGCTGCGGCTCATCAACGCCGAGGACCGGCGGGTGCCGGTCGCGGTCGACGAGGTGCTGCCGCAGATCGAGCTCGCCGTCGACCTCGCGGTCGAGGCGCTGCGCGGCAGCGGCCGTGTGCACTACTTCGGCGCGGGCAGCTCCGGCCGGATCGCCGCGATGGACGCCGCCGAGCTGCCGCCGACGTACGCGTTGGAGCCGGGCCGGGTGATCGCCCACCACGCGGGGGGCGTGGCCGCGCTCGCCGGATCGGTGGCCACCGCCGAGGACGACGCCAGCCGGGGCGCGCGCGACGCCGAGGACGTCGCCGAGACGGACGTCGTCGTGGGACTGACCGCCAGCGGCCGCACCCCGTACGTCGTGGGCGCGCTGCGCGCCGCCGCGGCGGTCGGCGCGTCCACGGTGCTGGTCAGCGCGAACCCGCACGCCGCGTTCGGCCGCGAGGTGCACGTCCACATCGGCGTCGACACCGGCCCCGAGGTGATCGCGGGCTCCACCCGGATGAAGGCCGGCACGGCGCAGAAGCTCGTGCTCAACGCGTTCTCGACGGCCGTCATGGTGCGGCTCGGCCGTACGTACTCGAACCTCATGGTGGGGGTGAGCGGGGGGAACGGGAAGCTGCGCGGCCGGCTGGTCACGATCCTGGTCGAGGCCACCGGGCGCGACCCGGAGACGTGCACGGACACCCTGGCCGCGGTCGACGGCGACCTTCGGGTGGCGCTGGTCGCGCTGCTGTGCGACGTACCGGTCGAGCGCGCGACGTCCGCGGTGCGCGAGGCGGGCGGCGTCGTACGCGACGCCGTGCGCCTGGCCAAGCCGCCGCTCGGCCCGCATCCGCTGCGCACCCGCCGCCGGTTCCGTGTCCGGGTGGCGCCCCGGCCCTGACCCGTCTACGCGCCGGCGCGTGACCGCAGCTCGCGGCGCGCCACCGAGCGCAGGTGCACCTCGTCCGGCCCGTCGAAGATCCGCATCGCGCGTGCCTGCGCGTACATCGCCGCAAGCGGCACGTCGTCGCTCACGCCCATCCCGCCGTGCACCTGGATCGCCCGGTCGATGACCTCGCACGCCACGCGCGGCGCGGCCACCTTGATGGCGGAGATCTCGGTCTGCGCCCTCCGCACGCCCACGTTGTCGATCAGCCACGCCGTCTTCAGCACGAGCAGCCGCACCTGCTCGATCGCGATCCGCGACTCCGCGATGGCCTCGCGTACGACGCCCTGCTCGCCGAGCGTCCGGCCGAACGCCACGCGGGCCTGCGCGCGGTCGCACATGAGCCCGAGCGCGCGCTCGGCCATGCCGATCGCCCGCATGCAGTGGTGGATGCGGCCGGGCCCGAGCCGCGCCTGGGAGATCGCGAACCCCTCGCCCGCGCCGCCGACGAGGTTCGCGGCCGGCACCCGTACGTCGGTGAACACCAGCTCGGAGTGTCCGTGCTGCTCCTGGAAGCCGAACACCGGCAGGTGCCGGACGATCTCCAGGCCGGGCGTGTCGCGGGGGACCAGCACCATGGACTGCTGGCGGTGCGGCTCGGCGTCCGGATCGGTCTTGCCCATGACGATGAAGATCTTGCAGCGCGGGTCGGCTGCGCCGGTCGTCCACCACTTGCGGCCGTTGACGACGTACGCGTCGCCGTCGCGGACGATCGACGTGGCGATGTTGGTCGCGTCGGACGACGCCACGGCGGGCTCGGTCATCGCGAAGCCGGAGCGGATCTCGCCGTCGAGCAGCGGGCGCAGCCAGCGGTCCTTCTGGTCGTCCGTGCCGAACATGTGCAGGACCTCCATGTTCCCGGTGTCCGGCGCGGCGCAGTTCAGCGCCTCGGGGGCCAGGTCAGGCGAGCGGCCGGTCACCTCGGCGAGCGCGGCGTAGTCGGTCACCGACAGGCCGGAGACGTCCGGCAGGAACAGGTTCCACAGGCCACGCGCGCGGGCCTCGGCCTTGAGCTCCTCGACGACCGGGGGGAGCGTGTGGTCGTCGTGGCCGGCCGCGGCGCGCTGCCGTGCGTACACCGCCTCCGCGGGATGGACGTGGGTGTCCATGAAGGCGTTCAGACGGGCCAGGTAGTCGGCGGCCTTGGCGCTCGGCTCGAAGTCCATGCGCGAAGTCTCGCATATGCGTACCGACCGTCCGGTATGTCATACCATCCGGTATCGGACGTCCATCTTGGGAGGCGCGCAGTGGGCGAAGTGAAGCCGCGGGCACTGATCAGCGACTGGGGCGGGGTGCTGACCAGCCCGATCAGGAACTCGATCACCGACTGGATCACCGCCGAACGGCTGGACGAGCAGCACTACCGGGAGACCATGCGGTCCTGGATGCGCGGCGCGTACGGCTCGGGCGGGGAGAACCCGATCCACGCGCTGGAGCGCGGCGAGACGCCGGTGCCGGAGTTCGAGCGCGCGCTGGCCGCCGAGCTGCGCACCGTGGACGGCGCCCCGGTCGTCGCCGAGGGGCTGCTGAGCCGCATGTTCGGCGGGTTCGCGCCGGTCGAGCCGATGTACGAGGTGCTGCGCAGCGCCAAGCGCGGCGGCGTGCGCACGGCGCTGCTGTCCAACTCCTGGGGCAACGGCTACCCGCGCGACCAGTTCGCCGAGCTGTTCGACGCCGTGGTGATCTCCGGCGAGGTCGGCATGCGCAAGCCCGAGCCGCGCATCTACGCGCACGCCCTCGACGCCGTCGGGCTGCCCCCGGAGTCCTGCGTCTTCATCGATGACATGCGCCAGAACATCGACGCCGCCGAGGAGGCCGGCATGATCGGCGTCCACCACACCGATCCGTCCGCCACCATCGCGCGCCTCGAAGGCCTCTTCGGCATGCCGTTGCGCGGCTGATACGGCCTCCGTACTGGCACACTGGGCACATGCGCGTCTATCTGCCGTCCACGCTGCCCGCCATCGCGGGGGCGCTGAAGTCCGCCGAGGCCGGGCCCGCGCCGCTGGCCGGTTTCGCGGTCACGGCGGCGCTGCGCGAGTGGTACGCCAGCGGCGACCTCGAGGAGCTCGAGTACGCCGCGATGAGCGACGCGGCGCGCGCGTCGCTGCGGCTGCTGGCCGACGACCCGGACGCGCCGCGCCGCCGCGCCGTCCTGGTGGCCGAGGTACCCGACGACCAGGTCACGGCGAGCGGCGAGCTGAGCGAGCGCGGTGCCGTCCGCGTCTCCGCGCCGGTGCCGATCGCCCGGATCGCCGCGGGCCACGTCGACGCCGTGGACGCCGAGCCGGACATCGCCCTCGCCGTCGACGCGCTCCCCGCCGCCGACCTCGGCGACGACGACGCGTCCTTCCTGGTCGACGGCGCCGAGGGCCACGAGCTCCTCTGGTACGCCACGCAGGAGCTGCAGTTCCTGTAGTCCGCGCGCTGGCTGCCCGGCTGAGAATTGTCCTTCCGTGACCGGAACCTGACATGCTGGGCGCGTGTCAGCAACTACCCCCTTCCGCCTTGTCCTGTGGAATGTCGACAACACGCTGGTCGACGTCGCACAGGTCACGCGGGTCGCGTCCGCCGAGGCGTTCGAGAAGGTGACGGGCCGTCCGCTGGTGAGGCTGGCCTCCACTGCCGGACGCACGGAATCCGAGTTCTTCTTCGAGTCGCTCGCCCTCAACGACGCACCCTGGGACGAGGGTCTGCTGCCCGCGTACACCGAGGCGCTGGCCGCCGCGTTCGCGGCCAACAAGGCCATGCTGCGCGACCACGGCCGTACGCTGCCGGGCGCGAAGAAGGCGGTCGAGGCGGTGGGGGCAAGCCGCGGCACCGTACAGACCGTGCTGACGGGCGCGATCCACGCGAACACCGTGCTGAAGCTGACCACGTACGGCCTCGACGCGTACATCGACCTCGACATCGGCGGCTACGGCTCCGAGGTCTACCCCCGGGCGACGCTCCTCCAGGTGGCGCGCAACCGGGCGGGGGAGAAGCACGGCGTGGTGTTCGACGAGGCGTCCACCGTCTACGTCGCCGACTCCGTCCGCGACGTCGAGGCCGCGCAGATCGGCGGCGCCCGCATGATCGCGATCGCGTCCGGCCGGTCCACCGCCGCCGAGCTGGCCGCCGCCGGCGCCGACGTCGTCCTCGACGACCTCACCGACCTCGGCGCCCTCCAGGCCGCTTTGGGCAACACCAGCCGTACGTAACGGGCGGCCCTTCGGCGGCTAGGGTGGCGCCTGAGCGGGGCTGTGACGGAGCTGGAGGCGGCCATGGAAGCGCAGGGAACCGGTGACGGGCGTGTCGTCGAGGGCGAGCAACTGTGGGCGCCCACGGCCGAGTCACGCGCCGCCGCCCGTGTGACGCGCTACCTGGGCTGGCTCGCCGACGAACACGGCCTCCGCTTCGACGACTACGACTCCCTGTGGCGCTGGTCGGTCACGGACGTCCCGGCGTTCTGGCAGTCCGTGTGGGACTACTTCGGCGTGCTCGGCGACCGCGGCGACGGCCCGGTGTACGACGGCGACACGATGCCCGGCGTCTCCTGGTTCCCCGGCGCCACGCTCAACTACGCCCGCAACATCCTGCGCCACGCCGCCGACCGCCCCGACGCCCCGGCGATCGTCTTCGCCAACGAGAACGGCGTGGGGCGCCGCCTGACGTACGCGGAGCTGGCCGCCGAGGTGGGCCGGGTGGCCGCCGGGCTGCGCGCGCTCGGCGTCGGCAAGGGCGACCGCGTGGTCGCGTACGTACCGAACATCCCCGAGGCCACGATCGCGTTCCTGGCGACGGCCTCGCTCGGCGCCGTCTGGTCCTCCTGCTCGCCGGACTTCGGCGCCCCGAGCGTCATCGACCGCTTCACCCAGATCGAGCCCACGGTCCTGGTCGCGGTCGACGGCTACCAGTACGGCGGCAAGCCCTTCGACCGCCGCGCCACGGTCGCGCGCATCGCCGGCTCGCTGCCCACCCTGCGCGCCACGGTCCTCATCGACTACCTGGCCCCGGTGGCCGAGGAGCCCGAGCTGACCGGCGCCGTCCCCTGGTCCGAGCTGGGCGCCGACGCCGGCGCCGCGCCCGAGCCGGTCGAGGTCCCGTTCGGCCACCCGCTCTGGGTCGTCTACTCCTCGGGCACCACCGGCCTGCCCAAGCCGATCGTGCACGGCCACGGCGGCATCGTGCTCGAACACCTCAAGTCGCTCACGTTCCACCAGGACGTCGGCCCCGGCGACGTGTTCTTCTGGTTCAGCACCACCGGCTGGATGATGTGGAACTACCTGGTCGGCTCGCTGCTCACCGGCGCCACGGCCGTGCTGTACGACGGCAGCCCCGCGTACCCGCACGCCGGCGCGCTGTGGGAGATGGCCGAGGAGACCGGCGTCACGTTCTTCGGCACCAGCGCGCCGTACATCACGAGCTGCCTGAAAGAGGGCCTGGAACCCGGCCGCGCGTACGGCCTGAGCAGGCTCAAGGCCATCGGCTCCACCGGGTCGCCGCTGACCCCCGAGGGCTTCGCCTGGGTCTACCGGAGCGTGCGCCCGGACCTCCTGCTCGGCTCGTTCTCCGGCGGCACCGACCTCGCCACCGGGTTCATCGGCCCGTCGCCGCTGCTGCCGGTGCGCGCGGGCGTCCTCGCGTGCCGCATGCTCGGCTGCCGTGCCGCGGCGTACGACCCGGCGGGCAAGCCGGTGGTGGACGAGGTCGGCGAGCTGGTCATCACCGAGCCGATGCCGTCGATGCCGGTGTTCTTCTGGAACGACCCCGAGGGCACCCGCTACCACGAGGCGTACTTCGACACCTATCCGGGCATCTGGCGGCACGGCGACTGGATCAAGGTGCTGCCCGACGGCGGCTGCGTGATCTACGGCCGCTCCGACTCCACGCTCAACCGCGGCGGGGTGCGCATGGGCACGTCGGAGTTCTACCGGGTCGTCGAGGGCTTCGACGACGTCGCGGACAGCCTGGTGATCGACACCGGGCGGCTCGGCCAGGAGGGCAGGCTCATCCTGTTCCTCACCCCGGCCGAGGGCCACGCGGTGGACGACGACCTGGTCAAGCGGTTGAAGACGGCGATCCGTACGCAACTGTCGCCGCGCCACGTGCCCGACGAGATCCACGAGGTGCCGGGCGTGCCGCGCACTCTGTCCGGCAAGAAGCTCGAGGTCCCCGTACGCAAGATCCTCCTGGGCACGCCGGTCGACGAGGCCGCCAACCGCGACGCGCTCGCCAACCCCGAGGTCCTCCCGGCGTACACCAAAGCCGTCCCACCGCGGCCATGATCTGGCACACCGTTTGTCAGAAAGGGACAACTGAGGTGGGTGAGTTGTGCAACTCGTCAGGTGGCCCGGCCACCCCCGCACGGCGCTAGCCTGAAAACCGTGACCGGTCATCCACAACGGCGTGGTCCAACGCCGGTCGATCCCCCGGGGGACGGTACGGGCGGCTGCCCGGTTGGACGAAGCTTCGGCGAGGAGGGCGCGCGGCTCTCCTACGGCTCGTACCTCCGCCTGCCCGAGCTGCTGTCGACCCAGACCCTGCTCAGCGAGCCCCCCGCGCACGACGAACTGCTGTTCATCACCGTGCACCAGGTGTACGAACTGTGGTTCAAGCAGGTGCTGCACGAGCTCGAGTCGGCCCGCGACTCGATGCGCTCCGGCGAGATCTGGCTTGCCCGCCACCGGTTCCGCCGGGTCCACGCCATCGAGCGCGTGCTCATCGAGCAGATCCAGATCCTCGAGACCATGACCCCTCAGGACTTCCTGGAGTTCCGCGCCACGCTCGCCCCCGCGAGCGGGTTCCAGTCGGTCCAGTTCCGCGAGCTCGAATACCTCTCCGGCGCGAAGGACCCCGCGTTCCTCGGCCGGTTCCGCGGGCTCACCGACGCCGAGCGCGAGCGGCTCGAACGCCGCCTCGCCGAGCCCAGCCTGTGGGACGCCTACCTCGGCCTGCTCCGCGCGCGCGACCTCCCGGCGGGCGATGATCAGAAGATCCTCAACTCGCTGGTCCAGGTGGCGCGCGACCGTCATCATCATGATGATCTGTGGGAACTCGCCGAGGACCTGATCACTCATGACGAGATGTCCGCACTCTGGCGGGCGCGACATATCCAGATGGTGGAACGTCAGATCGGCGCCAAGTCCGGCACCGGCGGTTCCACCGGGTCGCCCTATCTCCGCGGCCGCGCCGACCTCCGCTACTACCCGCTGCTGTGGGAACTGCGTGCCCTCCTCTAGCGCGGGTAGACCGCAGGTGGTTTTCGCCAGGTTCAACCAGATTTGCCCAGCTCAACTCACAAAGGGGTGAGGGCCACAATGTCGGCCAAGCTCGACGAGGCCAAAGACGATCTGCTCCGCCGTGCCGCGGAGGTGTGCGCGCACACCTCCGGCAGCCGCGGCGGCGGGCCGGAACAGACGGCCTCGTTCCTCCGGCTCTACTACCGCCGGGTCGACGCCGAGGACCTGCGCGGGCGCGATCCCGTGAACGTCTACGGCCCCGCGCTGTCCCATCGCCAGCTCGGCGAGGAGCGCCCCGAGGGCCGCGCGCTCGTGCGCGTCTACACCCCGACGGTGGACGAGTACGGCTGGGACCCCGGCCACACCATGGTGGAGATCGTCACCGACGACATGCCGTACCTCGTCGACTCCGTGACCATGGAGATCGAGCGGCACGACATCGACGTCCACTGGGTGGTGCACCCCCAGATCGGCGTGACCCGCGACATCACCGGCACCCTCCAGTCCACCGGCGAGCCGTTCGAGAAGCCGGGCGCCCAGGAGCACAACGAGTCCTGGATGCACTTCGAGATCGACCGGCAGACCGACCCGGCCGTCCTCCGCCAGCTCGAGGGCGACCTCCAGCGCATCCTCGGCGACGTACGCTCCGCCGACGAGGACACCGCGAAGATGACCCAGATCGCCCGCGACATCTCCGGCCGGCTGGCCGACAAGGGCGCCCCGGTCACCGAGGGCGAGGTCGCCGACGGCGTCGAGCTGCTGCGCTGGCTGGCCGACGGCAACTTCGTCTTCGTCGGCTACCGCGAGTACAACCTGGAGACCTCCGACGACGGCGACCGGCTGAAGGCCGTGCCCGGCACGGGCCTCGGCGTCCTCCGCCACGACAAGGAGGGCTCCGACAGCTTCGCGGCGCTGCCCCCGCAGGTCCGCGCCCGCGCCCGCGACGCCGAGCTGCTGATCCTCACCAAGGCGAACACCCGCTCCACCGTCCACCGCCCGCACTACCTCGACTACGTCGGCGTCAAGACGTTCGACGACAAGGGCGAGGTCGTCGGCGAGAAGCGCTTCCTCGGCCTGTACACCCTCGCGGCGTACAGCGGGAGCATCACCGAGATCCCCGTGCTCAAGCGCAAGCTGACCGAGGTGCTCGACGGCGCGGGCGTCGACCCGAACAGCTACGACGGCAAAGAGCTCACCGCGACGCTGGAGACCTACCCCCGCGACGAGCTGTTCCAGGCGCCGTCCGCGGAGCTGCTGCCGGTCGTCCTGAACGTCCTGCGGCTGCGCGAGCGCAAGCAGGTGCGGCTGTTCCTGCGCCGCGACGTCTACGACCGCTTCATGTCCTGCCTGGTCTTCCTGCCGCGCGACCGCTACAACACGAACGTCCGGCTGCGCATCGAGAAGGTGCTGCGCGAGGCGTTCGACGCCGCCTCGATCGACTACCGGACGAACGTCTCGGAGTCGTCGCTGGCCCGGCTGTACTTCGTGGTGCGCGGCGCACGCGGCCGGCCGATCCCCGAGGTCGACACCGCCGAGCTCGAGGCCGCCGTGGTCGCCGCGACCCGCTCCTGGGACGACGACCTCACCAGCGCGATCACCGAGCAGTTCGGCGAGGAGACCGCCGCGCGCGTGCAGCGCCGCTACGCCCACGCCTTCCCCGACGGCTTCAAGGCCGACTTCCCCGCGCGCACCGCGGTGGCCGACATCCGCCGCCTCGAAGAGCTCGACCGCACGGCCGACGGCGACACCACCGAGGTCGCCATGAACCTCTACGAGCCGTACGAAGCGGCCGCCGGCGAGCGGCGGCTGAAGATCTACCGGGTCGGCGCGCCCATCTCCTTGTCGGGCGCGCTGCCGCTGCTGCAGCGCATGGGCGTCGAGGTCGTCGACGAGCACCCGTACGAGATCAACCGCGCCGGCGCGGCCGGCTCGGGCCGCGCCTGGATCTACGACTTCGGCCTGCGCTACGAGACCGCCACGGTCGACGCCCAGGGCACCCGCGAGCTGTTCCAGGACGCGCTCGCCGCCCTCTGGTACGGCAAGGCCGAGAACGACGGCTTCAGCGCGCTCGTGCTCACGGCCGGGATGTCCTGGCAGCAGGTCGTCGTGCTGCGCGCGTACGCGAAGTTCCTCCGGCAGTCCGGCACGACGTTCAGCCAGGGCTACGTCGAGCGGGTGCTGAACGCCAACCCGAAGATCGCGCGCAAGCTCGTGCAGCTCTTCGAGTCGCGCTTCGACCCGCGGTTCGGCGCCGCGCGCGAGGAGCGCTGCGAGGCGCTCGCCGAGGAGGTGCGCGGCGAGCTCGACGACGTCGCCAGCCTCGACGAGGACCGCATCCTCCGGTCCTACCTCACGATGATCCTGGCCACGCTCCGTACGAACTTCTACCAGCGTGACGCCGACGGCGAGGCCAAGCCGTACCTCTCGCTGAAGTTCGCGTCCGAGCAGATCCCCGAGCTGCCGCTGCCCCGGCCGAAGTTCGAGATCTTCGTCTACTCCCCGCGCGTCGAGGCCGACCACCTGCGGTTCGGCGCCGTCGCGCGCGGCGGCCTGCGCTGGTCCGACCGCTTGCAGGACTTCCGTACGGAGGTCCTCGGCCTGGTCAAGGCGCAGACCGTGAAGAACTCCGTGATCGTGCCGACCGGCTCCAAGGGCGGTTTCGTCGTCAAGCGGCCGCCCGCGGCGCGCGACGAGCTGATGACCGAGGTGCTGGCCTGCTACCGGCAGTTCATCTGCGGCATGCTCGACATCACCGACAACCGCTCCGGCGGCGACGTCGTGCCGCCGAAGGACGTCGTGCGCCACGACGGCGACGACACCTACCTCGTCGTCGCGGCCGACAAGGGCACCGCGACGTTCTCCGACACCGCGAACGGCATCGCCGCCGAGTACGACTTCTGGCTCGGCGACGCGTTCGCCTCGGGCGGCTCGGTCGGCTACGACCACAAGGCGATGGGCATCACCGCGCGCGGCGCCTGGGAGTCGGTGAAGTACCACTTCCGCACCCTCGGGGTGGACATCCAGAACGAGCCGTTCACCGCGGTCGGCGTCGGCGACATGTCCGGCGACGTCTTCGGCAACGGCATGCTGCTGTCGAAGCACACCCGTCTGGTGGCCGCTTTCGACCACCGGCACATCTTCATCGACCCGGACCCCGACGAGGCCGTCGGATGGGGCGAGCGCAAGCGCATGTTCGACCTGCCGCGCAGCTCCTGGGCCGACTACGACACCTCGCTGATCTCCGCGGGCGGCGGCGTGTGGCCGCGTACGGCGAAGTCGATCACGATCACCCCGCAGATGCGCGCCGCGCTGTCCATCCCCGACGAGGTCACCACGCTCACGCCGGACGCCCTGATCAACGCGATCCTGCGCAGCCCGGTCGACCTCCTGTGGAACGGCGGCATCGGCACGTACGTCAAGTCGTCGGCGGAGACCAACGCCGACGCCGGCGACAAGGCCAACGACGGCCTGCGCGTCAACGGCGACGAACTGCGCTGCCGGGTGGTCGGCGAGGGCGGTAACCTGGGCCTCACCCAGCTCGGCCGGGTGCAGTTCGCGCTGGCCGGCGGCCTGGTCAACACCGACTTCATCGACAACTCCGCCGGCGTGGACACCTCCGACCACGAGGTGAACATCAAGATCCTCCTCGACCGCGTCGTCCGCGACGGCGACATGACCGGCAAGCAGCGCGACAAGCTGCTGATGGACATGACGGACGAGGTCGGCGACCTGGTGCTGCGCGACAACTACCACCAGAACGTGGTCCTCGGCGCCTCGGTCGCGCAGGCGCTGTCGATGCTGCACGTCCACGCCCGCTACATGAAGCGGCTGGAACGCGACGGCCTGCTGAACCGCGATCTGGAGTTCCTGCCCGGCGGCAAGACGCTCGCCGAGCGGCGCGCCGCCGGCACCGGCCTGACGCTGCCGGAGTTCTCCGTCCTCCTCGCCTACACCAAGATGGCGCTGGCCGACGAGGTGCTCGCGTCCGACCTCCCGGACGACCCGTACCTCCGCCACGTGCTCGAGACGTACTTCCCGACGCCGCTGCGCCAGAAGTTCGCCGCGAACATGGAGGACCACCCGCTGCGCCGGGAGATCATCACCACCGGTGTGGTGAACGACATGGTCAACCGGTCCGGCACGACGTTCGCGTTCCGGATGAACGAGGAGATCGGCGCGTCCGCGTCCGACATCGCCCGCGCGTACCTCGTCGCCCGCAACGTCTTCGACATGCCGAGCTTCTGGGAGGCCGTCGAGAACCTCGACCACGCGGTCAGCGCGCAGGTCCAGCTCTCGCTGCTGCTCGAGGGGCGCAAGCTCACCGAGCGCGCGGCGCGCTGGCTGCTGCACAACCGGCGGCCCCCGTTCGACATCGAGCGCACCATCTCCTTCTTCGCCGACGGCGTGCTCGACGTCGCGCCGCACCTGTCGAAGCTGCTGGTCGGCCGCGACCTCGCGGCGTTCGAGGAGCGCCGCGACGGCTTCGTCACGGCGGGCGTCCCCGAGGAGCTGGCCGAGCGTACGGCCGGCATGGTCCCGGCGTACTCCACGTTCGACCTCGTGGAGATCGCCCAGCAGACGGGCCGTTCGGTGCAGGAGGCCGCCGAGGTCTACTTCTACCTCGCCGACCGGCTCGAGCTGTCCCGGCTGCGCGAGCGCATCATCGCGCTGCCGCGCGACGACCGATGGAACACCATGGCGCGCTCGGCGCTGCGCGACGACATCTACTCCGCGCACGCCGCGCTGACCCGCGACGTCATGCTGGTCGCCGACGGTACCCCCGAGGACCGGATGGCCGTCTGGTCGGAGAAGAACGCGGCCGCGACCGCGCGGACCATCCAGACGCTCGGCGAGATCTGGGAGAGCGACACGTTCAGCGTGGCCACGCTGTCGGTCGCGCTGCGGGCGATGCGCCAGCTCGTCGCCGCCAGCACCCTCCCCGAGGGCTGACGCGAAAACGTACGGCGGCGGATCCCGATCCGGGACCCGCCGCCGTCCGGCTTTCCGCTACTTCCCGTCGGCCTCCGCGCCGGTGACCGCGCCGTCGGAGGCGATGACGCGGATCGGGTCGAGCGGGTGGTTCGGGTCCTTGCCGCGCGGCAGCGGGATGGCCGCGGCGTACTGATGGGTCTCCGTGGTGTCGAGCTCGCGCTTGATGACGAGCTTGTCGAGCAGGTGGGCGACGTTCTGCGGCACCGGCACGCGGTCCACCGTCCGCGCCTTGCGCACCAGGGTCGTCGTCTCCAGGTTGTAGCAGTACAGCGCGAGCGCGCCGCCGTCGGCCGTGCGCAGCACGAACATCGGGGTGGTCGTCGCCGTGAAGATCGCGTCGTAGGCCAGGCCGCGGTTGCGCATCAGCCGCTTCGTCCGCGTGATCTGCCGGTAGAGGCCGCTGGTGTCCGGCCCGGTCGCGATCACGCCGGCCGACGGGCCGTCCGGACCCTCCTCGACCATCGTGGCCTGCAGCGCGCCCGCCATCTTCGGCTGCGCGACCAGGCCGGTCGTGGTGGTGGGCAGCGCCTCGGCGAGGCCGTGCGCGTCGCGGACCGGCCGCGGCGGCCTGACGCCGGGTGCCAGCAGCGTCGACAGCGAGAGCTGCCACCTGCCGTCCTGCTCGGGCTTCATGAACGCCATGAGGTCGGTGCGCTTGCGGCCGCCCTGCCAGCGGTCGGCCATCGCCACGAACCAGCGGGGATAGCCCTTGATCGTCGGCACGAAGAGCTGCGGCGCGCCGTAGTGGTAGCGGGGGACCGGCACACCGGAGAACGCGGCCTTGCGGTACGCCGCCGCGGTGAGCTTGGCCTGGCCGTCGGCCGTCAGCGACAGCGCGAGCCGTTCGTCGCCGCTGGCCCGCGCCACCGAGTCGGCGGCCACGAACGTGCGGAACGCGCCCGCCGCCTCGCCGACCGTCAGCGGACCGCTCGGCGTCTCGCCGTCGGCCGCCGCGGTCTGCGCGTGCGACGAGCAGCCCGCCACCCCGGCGAACCCGGCCGCCATGACGAGCGCCGCCAGCGCCGCGGCGCCGCGCCGCCCGCGGCCGATCATCCGTGTCGTCAACGTCCGACCCCCCCGACGGGACCTCCGGCCGACGCGAGCACCCGGACCTTTCCCCGGCCGCGCGGCGGAACATAGGCAAGGTACTGGCGTACGGACACCGCCTGGAACTGGCGGCGCACCTTCCGCACGCCGACGACCCCCGCGAGCGACCGCGTCAGCTTCAGCGGCGCGCGGGCGATCGACGGATCGCGCTGCGAGACCGAGAGCTCGTCGGTCACCGCGTACCAGACCAGCGCGCCGCCGTCGGCGGTGCGCAGGCCGTACACCGGGAAACCGCTGTCGTGGTAGGTCCGGAGGTACGCGAAGCCGGCCGCGCGTGCGGTGCGGCTGTCGTCGGTCATCGTGGTGTGAACGGCGGTGGTCCAAACGCTCGGTTCGAACGACGCCGCCGCGGCGGTCGACGGACCGTACTGCTCGATTGCGGCATGGGCGGTCGCGAGGGCGTCGGGCCGGACGGCCAGGTGGCCGTCCGCCGGGTCAATCGTATTGACCTGCTCGCCGCCGCCGCGCACCTTTGGCAGGTTGGCGTCCGCCGGCACGTTCACCAGGTACTCCGCGGTGTACGCCGCGTGCGTGCTCTTACGCGCGAACAGCACCAGATCGCGGCCCGCCGCACCGGTTCGCGACGCCGACGCCACGAACCACGGGACGGCGCCCGGGTGGTCCGGGATCCAGAACGACGCGTGGGCGTACGGCCCCGGCCGCGCCGCGCTCGCCCGGTTGCCGTCGAAGAATCCGTTGATCTTCAGCCGCCCCGACGTGATCGATGCCATCGGGCCCGACTGCACGCCCGCGATCCGGCCGGCGTCGCGCGGCAGCGCGAGCTCCTGGGCCCGCGCGGCGTACGACGACAGCACCTTCGCCGCGGCCCGCCGCGACAGCGCGTGCGCGCCCGGTCCGACCCTCTCCTCCGCCGTGGGATGGCAGCCGCCGACCGCGATCGAGGTCACCACCCCGAGCGCGATCAGTGCGCCGAGCACGCGAGAGAGCCTGGACATCGTCGCGAGTATGCCAGCATCGCGTGCGAAACCAGACGCGCACATCCCCGCCACACGGGACGCGCGGCTGGCTACGGTTGGACCGCGGACCGGGCGGGCCGCGACGGCGACATCGAGGTGATCAGGTGACGGAGACGGACGGCGCGGCGCCCTCGGGCGATCTGAACTCGGCGGTCCAGGCCGCCTGGGACGACCCCGTACGCCTGCGCGGGCTCATCACGTCCGCGATGGACCACGGCCAGGCCGACGGACTGGTCGCCGCCGCGCGCCGCCTGTACGCCATCGACCCGTACCCCAGCGGCGCCGTCGGCCTGCTCGCGCTCGTCCTGCGCACCAACGCCGACCACGAGGGCGCCGAGCGCGTCCTGGTCGACCACCTCCGCGTGCACGGCGGCGACGCCGAGACGTGGTTCCACCTGGCGCCGCTCGCCGCCTGGCGCGGCGACCCGTCCGACATGGACGAGGCCCTGGAACGCTCCCTCGGCTACGACCCGAACCACGCCCAGGCGCTCGACTTCGGCTTCCGCCAGCGCCAGCGCACCGACGGCACCGAGGCGGCCATCCACTGGCTCTGGCAGCACTCCGCGCAGAGCTGGCGCGCGCACGTCATGCTCGGCCGCCAGGCCCTTGAGTGGGGCGAGACGGTGCGCGCGATCGAGTACTTCACCGCCGCCGCCGAGCTCGGCCCGCACGACCCGGGCCCGCTGGCCGAGGGCGGCCGCGCCCTGTACGACCACGGCCTCGACGCCGAGCTCTCGGCGTTCGTCCTCGACCGCTGGCGCGGCACGCACGGCCCGATGCCGCTGGTCTTCGTCGCCGAGGCCGACCTCCGCCAGGGGAAGGCCGCGGAGGCCGCGCTGGCGATGGGCCGGCTGCGCGGCCTGGTCATCCCGCCCGCCCACCAGAGCGCCGTCGCCGACCTCGAGACCCGCGTACGCGCCGCCTGCCAGGACGCGGGGCTGTGACCGTGGGAGGGCCCTGGCACGGGTAGGCTCGGTCCCGTGGCAGCCACAGATTCCGTTGACAAGATCAAGGAGCTCCGTTCCACCCTGGACGGCATCGAGTCGGTGCTCGACGTCGACGCGCTCCGCCGGGAGGTCGGTGAGCTCCAGGAGCAGGCTGCCTCGCCCGACCTCTGGAACGATCCGGACCACGCGCAGAGCGTCACCCGGCGGCTTTCGTACCTCGAGAGCGAGATCGGCCGCGTCGAGAGCGCCCGCAAGCGCCTCGACGACATCGGCGTCCTGTTCGAGCTGGCCGAGGCCGAGGGCGACGAGCCCACCCGTGTGGAGGCCGAGGGCGAGCTGGCGTCGCTGCGCAAGGACGTCGACCAGATGGAGGTCCGCACCCTCCTCAACGGCGAGTACGACGCCCGCGAGGCGCTGGTCAGCATCAACGCGCAGGCCGGCGGCGTCGACGCGGCCGACTGGGCGCAGACGCTCCAGCGCATGTACCTCCGCTGGGCCGAGCGCCACGGCTACCCCACGGAGATCTACGACACGTCGTACGCCGAGGAGGCCGGCATCAAGTCGACCACCTTCGCCGTCAAGGCGCCGTACGCCTACGGGACGCTGCGCGGCGAGCACGGCACCCACCGCATGGTCCGCATCTCGCAGTACGACAACCAGGGCCGCCGCCAGACCTCGTTCTCCGGCGTCGACGTCGTCCCGGTCGTCGAGCAGACCGACCATGTGGACATCCCGGAGGACGACATCCGGGTCGACGTCTACCGGTCGAGCGGCCCGGGCGGCCAGGGCGTGAACACCACCGACTCCGCCGTCCGCATCACCCACCTGCCGAGCGGCATCGTGGTCTCCTGCCAGAACGAGCGCAGCCAGATCCAGAACCGCGCCACCGCGATGAACGTCCTTCAGGCCAAGCTGCTGGAGCGCAAGCGCCAGCAGGACGCCGAGAAGATGGCGGAGATCCGCGGCGAGTCGACGAGTAGCTGGGGCACCCAGATCCGCAACTACGTCGTGCACCCGTACCAAAGCGTCAAGGACCTGCGTACGGGGGTCGAGTCGGGCAACCCGAGCGCGGTGCTCGACGGCGAGATCGACGAGTTCATCGAGGCGGAGATCCGCTGGCTGCGGCAGCAGGAGAAGAACGAGAGCTGACCGGTCAGCCGGCCACCAGCCGCAGTGTGACAAGTGCCGCCACGGCGAGCACGATCGCGATGATCAAAATGGTCTGGAGGTTGGCCCGCGACTGATGCAGTTCATCCCGCGCGGCCCGGCATACGGGGCAGCGCCCCTCCAGGACCAGCCCGCCGCATCGTGCGCACACAAGGTGTTCGGCGCCCATGGGGGACCTCCTGTCGCGTGCCCGTTGACCTGCCGATGTTTTCGACTTGGACATTCCATGCCAGTTTCACCCGTACACTGGCCGCGAGCCAAACCGACCGCCATGAGACCGCAGGCCATGCTGTCCGAAGACGGTCCTACCCGTGAGTCACCTACCCACCCTGTGATGAGCCCGTGATTCATTTCGAGAACGTCACCAAAGCCTACTCGCGCCAGAAGCTGCCGGCCCTGGAGCACGTCAATCTCGACATCGAGAAGGGCGAGTTCATGTTCCTGGTCGGCCCGTCCGGTTCGGGCAAGTCGACCTTCCTGCGGCTGGTCCTCAAGGAGGAGAAGCCGAACACCGGCAAGATCCACGTCGCCGGCAAGGACCTCGCGCGCCTGACCAACTGGAAGGTGCCCCACCTGCGCCGGCAGATCGGCTGCGTCTTCCAGGACTTCCGGCTGCTGCCGAACAAGAACGTCTTCGACAACGTCGCGTTCGCGCTCGAGGTCATCGGCAAGCCGCGCCGCTTCATCCGCAAGGTCGTCCCCGAGGTCATCGAGCTCGTCGGCCTCGAGGGCAAGCACCACCGCATGCCGGACGAACTGTCCGGCGGCGAGCAGCAGCGGGTCGCCGTGGCGCGCGCGTTCGTCAACCGGCCGATGATCCTGCTCGCCGACGAGCCCACCGGGAACATCGACCCGGCGACGTCCATCGGCATCATGAAGGTGCTCGACCGGATCAACCGCACGGGCACGACCGTGGTGATGGCCACGCATGACGCCGCCATCGTCGACTCCATGCGCAAGCGCGTAGTGGAGCTGGAGAACGGTCACATCGTGCGCGACCAGTCGCGCGGCGTGTACGGCCAGGCGTACTGACCGCCAGCGCGCGGCACCACACCACCGACGACGACCGAGGACACCGGGAGCATGCGGGCACAGTTCGTACTGCACGAGATCTGGATCGGGTTGCGGCGCAACCTGACCATGACCGTAGCGGTCATCACAACGGTCGCGATCTGCCTGACCATGTTCGGCATGGGCCTGCTGATCAACCAGCAGGTCAGCGGCATGAAGAACTACTGGAACGACAAGATCGAGGTCTCCGTCTTCCTGTGCGTGAAGGCGAGCCCGACGCCGGTGTGCCAGCGCAA
Organism: Streptosporangiaceae bacterium; assembly: GCA_036502625.1. Classification (GTDB taxonomy): domain Bacteria; phylum Actinomycetota; class Actinomycetes; order Streptosporangiales; family Streptosporangiaceae; genus DASXYG01. The sequence continues at coordinate 5,491 of DASXYG010000136.1, read as the reverse complement.
TGGCCCCGCCACCCCGCAGGAACGCGCGCAGATCCAGCAGGACCTCCAGAACCTGCCGCAGGTGGAGCCGGGCGGCGTCAAGTACGAGACCCAGCAGCAGGCGTACGAACGGTTCAAGGAGAGCTTCAAGAACACGCCCGCCTTCGTGAAGTCGACCAGCGCCGCCGAGCTGCCGGACTCCTTCCGCGTGAAGCTCAAGAACCCCGAGGACTACAAGGTCATCGTCGGGGCGATGAAGACGCGCGCCGGAATCGACTCCGTGCTGGACGAACAGCAGGTCCTCGACCGCTTCTTCAACATCCTGAACGGCCTCAAGCAGGCCGCGTGGATCGTCGCGCTCATCCAGGTGATCGCCGCGATCCTGCTGATCGGCAACACGATCAGGCTCGCCGCGTACAACCGGCGCAAGGAGACCGGCATCATGCGGCTCGTCGGCTCGTCGAACTTCTTCATCCAACTGCCGTTCCTGCTCGAAGGGGCCATAGCCGGGCTGATAGGCGGCCTCGTGGCGTCCGTCCTGCTGGCGCTGTCGAAGATCATCGTGTTCGACGGCATCCAGGACTACTTCACCTTCGCCACCACCATGAGCTGGAGCACGGTCATCTCCACGATCGGCTTCTCGGTGGTCGTCGGCATCCTCATGTGCGCCGGCGCGTCGTACGTCACGCTGCTGCGCTACCTCCGCGTCTGACCTGCGGTTCTCCACGGCGCCTGTGGAAAAGTCGAGAGGTCGCGGCGCGGCGGCCCGGCGGATCGTACACTCCGTGACATGGCCAGGTTCGGAATGCGTGGACCTGTCTTGGTGGGGGCGGCGCTCGCCCTGTTCGCCGGCGGCATCGTGACGGGTTCGTACGGCGGGGCGGGGCGTCAGCGCAACGTGGTCGGCGAGGCCGAGGACCAGATCGTCCGCGACGCGCAGCACCCCCCGAGACGCGAGGACCTCCGGCGTGCCGCCGTCGACGGCATGCTGCGCCGTCTCGGCGACCGCTACGCCCGCTACTACGCCTCCGACGACGACGGCGTCCACGCCCAGATCGACGGTCGCTACAGCGGCGTCGGCGTGTGGCTGCGCGACAGCCCCGCGGGCGGCGTCCAGGTCACCGCCGTCCAGTCCCACTCCCCGGCCGCCCGCGGCGGCGTCCACGCGGGCGACACCCTGCTGAAGGTCGGCGACACCCGCAAGGGGGAGGGGCTGCCCACCTTCGCCGCCGCCCTGCGCGGCCGCCCCGGCACCCCCGTCCGCCTGGTCCTCGGCCGCGGCCACGCGATCCGCCAGGTCACCCTCACCCGCGCGGCCATCCGCCGTCGCGACGTCACGACACGCCGCCTCGAGTCAGGCGTGCTCCTCGTCCGCGTCGCCACGTTCAGCAACGGCACCGGCGACCAGGTGCGCGGCATCGTCCACGCCCGCCGCCCCGGCCCGCACGACGGCTACATCCTCGATCTGCGCGGCAACCCCGGCGGCCTGCTCGACGAAGCGGTCAACACGGCGTCGGCGTTCCTCTCCGGCGGCGACGTCGTGTCGTACGCCCGCCGCGGCCAGCCGGTCCACCGCTACACCGCGCGCCAAGGAGGCGACACCACGACACCCCTGGTCGTCCTGGTCGACCACCAGACCGCGAGCGCCGCCGAGGTGGTGACCGCCGCCCTGCAGGACCGCAACCGCGCGGTCGTCGTCGGGTCGCGCACCTACGGCAAGGGCACCGTCCAGGAAGAGACGAGCCTGTCCGACGGTTCCAGTCTCGAACTGACGGTGGCGCGCTATCGGACCCCCCGAGGCCGTACCCTCGATGGGGTCGGAATCGACCCCGATGTCGCGGTGGCGCCCGGCAGTCGCCCCGCCGCGGCGGAAGACCGTGCGAAGGACGTCCTCGACGGACTGCGCGCCGCCACCAGGCACGCCGTGCCGCCCAAAGAAGGCCGAGGCTGAACCGTTGCCACGTGAGAAGGGCCAGAAGGTGATCGCCCGTAATCGCCGCGCCCGCCACGATTATCACATCGACGACACGTACGAAGCGGGCATCGTGCTGACCGGCACCGAGGTGAAGTCCCTGCGCGAAGGGCGCGCGAACCTGACCGACGCGTTCGCCACGGTGACCGACGGCGAGGTGTGGCTGCACAACGTCAACATCCCGCAGTACACCCAGGGCACCTGGACCAACCACGAGCCCCGCCGCCGCCGCAAGCTGCTGCTGCACAAACAGGAGATCGACCGCCTCATCGGCAAGACCACCGAGACCGGCGCCACGCTGATCCCGCTGTCGCTGTACTTCTCCGACGGCAAGGCCAAGGCCGAGATCGCGCTGGCGCGCGGCAAGAAGGCGCACGACAAGCGGCACGCCATCGCCGAGCGCGAGGCCGCACGAGAGATGGACCGGGCCGTCCGGCGGCGGCGCTGAGGCCCGTGTCGATGCTGCTCACCTCTTTTACCGCGGCCACACGCCGGGTGATCGCGTCCGTCGTGGCCCTCGCCGCCGGCGGCGGCATGATCGCCGGCTGCATGGCCGACGAGACCCCGTCCGTCACCATCCGCTCGTTCCTCCTCGACTGGGAGAACGGCCACTACGACCAGGCGGCCGCGTTCACCGACGGCGACCGTACGACCGTCACCAACGCGCTGCGCAACGCCTCGCGGCAGCTCGACGCCGCGTCCATGCACTTCCAGCTCCGCCCCATGACGCAGCACGGCCAGACCGCCGAAAGCGGTTTCCACGCGTCGGTCGACCTCGGCGAGAACGGCCCCCCGTGGGAGTACGACGGCCACATGCGCCTGCGCGTCATGGGCGGCGTGTGGAAGGTCGTGTGGGATCCGTCCGTCGTGCACCCGCGGCTCAGCGACGGCGAGCGGTTCGCCGTGGTCACCCAGGTGCCGAAGCGCGCCGAGATCCGAGACGACAAGGGCCGCCCGCTCGTACGCCAGACGCCCATCGCGATCATCGGCGTCTACCCGTCGCAGCTCACGGACCCCTCGTCCACGACATCCCAGGTCGCCGCGTTGACCGGCCTCGACGCCGGCCGCCTGCTCGGCACGGTCAGGTCCGCGCCGCCGAAGACGTTCACGCCCCTGGTCACCCTCCAGGCCGCGAGGTACAAGCAGATACGCTCCCGCCTGCGCGCCATCCCCGGCCTCCGCGTCCACCTCGGCAAGTCGCCGTACACCGCGAAGTACGCCGCCGGCCTGATCGGCTCCGTCGGCACCGCGACCAACGAGACCCTGCGCCGCGTCGGCGCGCCGTACCAAGCCGGCGACTCGGTCGGCATGTCCGGCCTCCAGGTCGCCTTCCAGCGGCGCCTCGCCGGCACCCCCACCACCAAGGTCATCACCGTCAACCGCCAGGGCGACCAGGTCGAGGAGCTGCAGACCTGGGCCGGCACCACGAGCCAGCCGGTCACCACCACGATCGACGAGAAGGCGCAGTACGCCGCGGAGTACTCCCTCGCCGGCCTGCACAACATCGCGCTCGTCGCCCTCGACGCCTCGTCCGGCCAGATCCGCGCGGTCGCGGCCCGCCCCAGCGTCACCAAGCGCGCCCTGCGGGGCAAGTACTCCCCGTTCACCGGCAAGTACGCACCCGGCGAGGCGTTCACGATCGTGTCCACCGACGCCCTGATCGGCAGGGGCATCAACGGCACCGACACGATCCCCTGCCCCGACCAGCGCACGGTCGGCGGCAAACAGTTCCGCAACTCCTCCGCCGGCGCCACCGAGGTCGGCACCACGCCCAACTTCACGCAGGTCTTCGGCACCGGCTGCGACACCGCGTTCGCCGGCCTGTCCCGCAAGCTCGGCGACAAGGACCTCGCGAACAGCGCCGCCCAGTACGGCGTCGGCGGCAACTGGAACCTCCCCGTATCGACCTACACGGGGCACATCCCGTCCGTCGAGAGCGACTCCGACCGCGCCGCGCAGACCCTCGGCCAAGGCGGCGTGCTGATGAGCCCGCTCGGCATGGCGCTGGTCGGCGGCGCCGTCTCGTCCGGAACCTGGCGGCCGCCGCAACTCGTCACCACCCCGCAGTCCACGCGGCACCCGGAGAACCCGGTCAGCATGAACCCCGACCACATGACCGCCCTGCGCAACCTCATGCGCACCGCCGTACGCTCCGGCACCCTCCAGGAGCTCAACCTGCCCGGCCAGGAGATCCATGGGCAGTCCGGCGCCGCCACGCAGGACGGGCATCAGGTGATGACGTTCATCGGCTATCGCAAGAACCTGGCGCTGGCCGTCGTCGCCGACGCGCCGCAGTCGGCCCCGTCGAACGCCGCGGTGTCCACGGCCGCGAAGTTCTTCCGCACCTACACGGACGAGCGCTGACCGGAACGGCATTTGCTGTGGGCCCCTGCGGACGCGGGCGGTGGCCGATGTCGCGTCCACAGGGGCCAACCGGCAGGGTCGTTGCCGGTCGCGCCAGGGCCTCCCCCGAGACGAGGCCCTGTTCTCATCACAGCGACTGGGTCGCAACCCCCCAGGCGATCCCCAGTCAACCCGGAAGACGCCGTCGACCCGGGAATGGTTGCTCGCCGTACGGAGAATTTCCGGGCCGCCCGCAACGCCCCCGCGCACACCGGAATTCGGTTGGCCGCACCGCTGTTGTCCAGTACAGTCAAGGTGTCGCTGGGCCCCCGGGCCCGTTGACAACTGAACATGGGGGTGACTGGCTTCGACTTCGGTGGTTGGTCCAGGGGAAGCGTGTCGAGGGTTGCGATCGTGACCTCGTAAATCCTGTGATCGCAAACCAACAAGTGCCAAGGTTAAGCGCACTGACCTCGCACTCGCCGCCTGAGGCGAGTTAGCAGGGTCTGTCAGCCCGGGAGTGTCTCCGGCCCGGTGTCTGGCATCAGCAAGGAGACCTCACCGCACGGCCCGGCCACGGGACCGTTCGGGACATCTAACAGTGGCTGAGCCCGCCGGCGACTTGCCTGCGTGATCGCCGGGGCTGAGAAAAGCACAGCAGGCTGCGCACGGAGAAGCCCTGTTCTGGTACCGAAGGACGCGGGTTCGATTCCCGCCACCTCCACGAAAGACCTAAGACCAGTGTGGTCGACGCCCTACGGGCGTCTTCCCACTGGTCTTTCGTCATTTCACCCGGGGGGCCGAGCCCCCCGGAACCCCGCGCTCGGCGCCCGGGGTCCCGTCCACACCCCCCGCCTCGCGCCCTCCACCTCGCGCCCCCGCCTCGCGCCTCGCGCCCGTGCCCCTGCGCCACGTGCCTCCCCCGAGGGCCTCGCAGCCCCTCGCTCCTCGCCCTGCGCCCCGCCTCGTGCCCCGCGCACCTCACGCTCGCGCTCACCGCCCGCGTCCCGTGGCGCTGTGCCCTGTGCTGCGTGCCTCGTGTTCTGGGTGGGGGTGGGGCTCTGCTCCGGGAAAGGCCGCGCTGCGCGCGACTGTTTTCCGCGTCCTTAGGCGTTCGTGTTCTTGGTTGGGGCGCGGGGCTGCCGCTCGTGCTGGGGGTGCCTGGGGGTGTTCCCGCGCAACGGGCTCGGCGCCTCG
>DASXYG010000135.1:0-41296 GCA_036502625.1 Streptosporangiaceae bacterium | reverse complement strand
TTCCGCCGTACGCCGTTGCGCGCGGGCGGAGGCGTACAGGCAGACGGCGGCCGCGGTGGCCAGGTTGAGGCTCTCCGCGCGGCCGTAGATCGGGACCTTCACCGAGCGGTCGACGATGGCGTCGTACCCGTCGGGCAGGTCGTCGGCGAACATCGGCTGCTCCGCCGGGGCGGCGGACGCGGGCGCGCACGGATCTCCCACCGGATCACGATCGTGATCCCGTGGGTCGCGTGAGCCATCGTCGGGCACGGCATCTCACCTCCTCAGCGCGTACGCCCGGACCGTGGACGACTCTAGCGCCCCGCGACGACAGGGCACAGCGTTCGTGCTCACAGCCGGTGACGCTCGATCCGGGCGTACGTCAGACGCCGGGCCCCGCGCGCCGGTTCCCGCTAGGGGCGGCGCTGGGCGCGCGCCGAGGCGTACAGGCAGACGGCCGCCGCGGTGGCCAGGTTGAGGCTCTCCGCGCGGCCGTGGATGGGCACGGCGACCGCCTCGTCGGTGTGCTCGACCAGCTCCGCGGGCAGGCCCCACGCCTCGTTGCCGAACACCCACGCGGTGGGCGTGGTGAGCGCGCCGTCGTCGAGGAGGGCGTCGAGGTCGCGGTCGGCGGTGCCGTCGGCGGCGAGCAGCCGCAGCCCGGTCTCCCGCAGCCGCGCGGCGACGTCGTCGAACCGGACGCCGGTGACCACCGGGAGGTGGAAGAGGCTGCCCGCGGACGCACGGACGCACTTGCCGTTGTACGGGTCGACGGAGGCGTCGGTGAACACGACGGCGTCGGCGCCGGCGGCGTCGGCGGTGCGCAGGACCGTTCCAGCGTTGCCGGGGTCGCGTACGTGCGCGAGCACCGTGACCAGCTTCGGCGACCGCGCGATCACGGTCTCCAGCGGGACGTCGAGGAACGCGCAGACGGCGAGCAGGCCCTGCGGCGTGACCGTCTGCGCGAGCTCGTTCATGACCTCGCCGCTGACCCGGAACACCGGAACGGAGGCGGCGAGCGCCGCCTCCGTGAGATCCGCATGCCGAAGCTCGGCCTCGGCCGTGGCGTACAGCTCGAGCAGTGTGCCGGGGACGCCGAGCGCCTCCCGTACGGACTGCGGCCCCTCGGCGAGGAACCGCCGCTCACGCTGCCGGAACGCCCGTTTGGCGAGCCGGCGGGCACCCTTCACCCGGGGGGACCGGACGCTGGTCACCTCGCCGCTCGCCATAAAGGGCCGGTTCAGGCCGCGCCTGCGGGGAGCGCCTTCTTGGCGGTCTCCACCAGCGCGCCGAAGGCCGGGGCGTCGTTGACCGCGAGCTCGGCGAGCATGCGGCGGTCGACCTCGACGCCGGCCTCCTTGAGGCCCTGGATGAACCGGTTGTAGCTGAGACCGTTCAACCGGGCCGCGGCGTTGATCCGCTGGATCCACAGCCGCCGGAACTGGTTCTTCCGGTCGCGGCGGTCCCGGTAGGAGTACGTCATCGAGTGGAGCATCTGCTCCTTGGCCTTGCGGTACAGACGCGACCGCTGGCCGCGGTAGCCGCTCGCCCTTTCGAGGACGACCCTGCGCTTCTTGGCGGCGTTGACCGCCCTCTTCACGCGTGCCACGTTCGACTCCCTCGTGGTAGCCGGCGCCCGTGGGACGGCGCCGGTTGGTCGTTCGACGATGTGCGCGGCCCGATCAGGGCCGCTGAGAGGCTTTCGGCTACTTGCCGAGGAGCTTCTTGACCTTCTTGGCGTCCGCCTTGGCGACGACGACCGTGCCGTCGAGACGCCGCGTGCGCTTCGTCGGCTTGTGCTCCAGCAGGTGGTTGCGGCCGGCGCGCTGGCGCATCAGCTTCCCCGTGCCCGTCTTGCGGAACCGCTTGCTGGCACCGCTGTGCGTCTTCATCTTCGGCATGGTCGCCGTCGTCTCCTCGTACGTCTACCGCGTCGCGGACGGCGCGGCACCCCCGGGTGCCGGCGCGCCCGCGGCGCTCGCTGTGGCATGCCGCGTCGTGCGCGTGACATGCCCGTGCATGCATAAGTGCTGAGGGACGCGCCCTCAGCGCAGGCTATCGGTCAGCTCGACACGCCCGGCGCGGCCGGACGGCGGGTGCGGGCCGCGTCGCGCTCGGGCCTGGTCTCGCTCTTCTTCTTGTGCGGACCGAGCACCATGATCATGTTGCGGCCGTCCTGCTTCGGCGCGGACTCGACGGAGCCGAGCTCCTCGACGTCCTCGGCGAGCCTGCGCAGCAGCCGGAAACCGAGTTCCGGCCGGGACTGCTCGCGACCGCGGAACATGATCGTGACCTTGACCTTGTCGCCCTGCTTGAGGAACCGCTCGACGTGGCCCTTCTTGGTGGCGTAGTCGTGCGGGTCGATCTTCGGCCGGAGCTTGATCTCCTTGATGATCGTCTGCGCCTGGTTCTTGCGCGACTCTCTGGCCTTGACGGCAGATTCGTACTTGAACTTGCCGTAGTCCATCAGCTTGCAGACCGGTGGCCGTGCGGTCGGCGCGACCTCGACAAGGTCGAGGTCGGCCTCCTGGGCCAACCGGAGCGCATCGCCGATGGGTACGATGCCCACCTGCTCACCGTTGGGACCGACGAGCCGGACCTCGGGCACCCGAATTCGCTCGTTGATGCGAGGTTCAGCGCTGATGGGGCCTCCCTGTGTATGGATCTTCATGCAGCGACCACACGGAGCCCTCATTGGGAAAGCCCCGCTGCTTATACGCATGCGGGGCTGCCGTGCCCGATGGCCTCGGCCATGGACACCGAACGCCGGGGGTGGGCGCCCGTGGACTGGCCACGCGACGCCCGACGGCGTTCGACCGGACCCGCCGACTACACGTCGGCCAGGTGGGAGACATCTCCGCTTGCGTTCCCGGCACCATAAGCACCGGGCAGTCGTCTGCAAAGAATAGCAGCACCCGCGACCGTGTCGGCATTCCCGGAACCACGGCCTCGCCCCCGATCGCGCCTCCTGAGCGGCGCCGGCCGGGCGGCACCGGTGGCGCGTGCCCGACGGCCTGGTCGCGGCGGGTGGTCAGGACGCGCGGCGGGCGAGTTCCGACTCGCCTGCCGCGCGCATGTCCGCGACGACCGTCTCCGGCACGCGGCGCCCGGTCATCAGCTCGACCTGGCGTGCGGCCTGGTGGACCAGCATGGGCAGGCCGCCGACCACCGCGGCGCCCGCGTCGGCCGCGGCGGCGCCGAGCGTGGTCGGCCACGGGGCGTAGACGACGTCGAAGACGACGCGGGGCGGCGCGCCGGCGACCAGCGGGGCCAGGGCGTCGGCGGCGCCGGACGGCAGGGTCGAGACCAGCAGGTCGGCGCCGAGGTGGTCCTTGATGTCGTCCAGGGGCGCGATGCCCGGGGCCGCACCCAGGCGGTCGGCGGCCTCCCGGAGGTCCGTCGTACGGCGGAGGTCGCGGGCCAGGACGGTGACGTCGGCGACGCCCATCTCGCGCAGCGCGGCCAGCGTGGACGCCGCGGTGGCGCCCGCGCCGAGCACCACGGCGGACCGCGGCGGCGGGCCTCCCGCCTCGGCGAGCGCGGCCACGATGCCCGCGACGTCGGTGTTGTCGCCGCGGCGGCGGCCGTCGCGGAACGTCACGGTGTTCGCGCCGCCGACCGTAACGGCCAGCTCGGAGACGTCGTCGAGCAGCGGGAGCACGGCGCGTTTCAGCGGCATCGTCAGCGAGAGCCCCGCCCAGGAGGCGTCCAGGCCGTCGAGCAGGCCGGGCAGCGCGGCCTCGTCGCACGCGACCGCGTCGTACGCCCAGTCGCGCAGGCCGAGCGAGGCGTACGCCGCGCGGTGCAGGACCGGCGACAGCGAATGCGCGATCGGCGCGCCGAGCACGGCGCAGCGCTTCCCGCCCGCCACCTGGCCACCCCTCGTCGTGCCGCTCCGCGGCGCGGTGTTGCCCACGGGGTGTGTCAGCCCCCTCCGATGTTGCGGTACAGCTCCTTCTTGAACTGCTCGAACTGCTTCGACGAGTTCGTGAACTTCGTGATCTTGCGTTTCGGGTCGGTCGTCACGAAGTAGTACCAGTTGCCGTGCGCCGGGTGCAGGGCGCCGTCGATCGCGTCGTCGCCGGGGTTGGAGATCGGGCCCGGCGGGAGCCCCGGATGCTTGTACGTGTTGTAGGCCGAGTTGACCTGGGTGTCCTTGTTGTAGACGCGCAGGCGGCGCTGGCCCAGGGCGTACAGCACGGTGGTGTCGAGCTGGAGGTAGCGCAGGTAGTCGTTGCGCTTGACCCGGTTGTAGATGACGCGGGCGATCTTGGGGTAGTCGTCGGTGGTGCCGCCCTCGGCCTGCGCGAGGCTGGCGACCGTGAGCACCTGCGTCGGCGTCATGTGCATCTTGTGCGCGCGGTGCACGATGCCGAGCTTGTCCGACGCCTGGTCGAAGCGGTCGACGAGCTGCTTCAGGACGCTGGTGGCGGTGGCGTTCGGCTCCACGTTGTACGTCGCGGGGTAGAGGAAGCCCTCGATGCCGTGCGGGTGCCAGGACTTCGGCACGCCGAGGGCGGTGGGGTCCTCCGCGGCCTTGCGGTACTTGCGCAGCGGGATGCCCGTCTTGCCGGCGAGCTCGGTCAGCACCTCGCTGGCCCGCATGCCCTCGCGGATCGTCACGGTGACCTGGACGCGGGACTTCGGGTTGAGGATGAGCGTGAGCGCGAGCGCGGCCTGCATGCGCTTGCGCATGCGGTAGAAGCCGGGCGTGAGGTTCGCGCCGACGCCGCGGTCCTTGACGGCCTTGCGGAACGCGGCGGCGCTCTTGACGACGTCGGCGTGTTGGAGCGTTCCGCCGATGTCGATCGCGGTGTCGCCCTTGTGGACGTTCACGGTGACCTCGCCCGTACCCGCCCCGGTGTAGTCGGGCGGGTGCAGATAGTCACGCAGCCGGGAGTAGCCGATGTAGCCCACGCCGCCGAGGAACAGGGCGATCACCAGCACCGCGGCCAGCGGCGCGAGCGGGCTGGATTTGCGGCGACGGCGACGCCCGCGGCGGCGACGGCCCTGACGCGTTCCGGCCCGCCGGGACGGTGCGGGTTCGCGTCGTTCGTCGTCGAACAGCCCGAGGTCGCTCATGAGTTGGCCCCGACCTTCTCGCCCGCGGGCCGTCCCGTCAACCGTTCGGCGTCGAGAGCGGCCTGGAGCAGGATCGTCGCGGCGGCCTGGTCCACCACGGCTTTGCGGTCGCGGCCGCGGACGCCGCTGGCCCGCAGCCCGGCGTGCGCGCTGACCGTGGTGAGCCGTTCGTCGAACAACCGCACGTCAACGCCGGGAACGCGGCGGTCGAGGCGGGCGGCGAACGCGCGCGCGCCTTTCGCGGCCGGCCCCTCGTCGCCCGAAAGGGACGTCGGGAGGCCGACCACGATCTCGATCACGTCGTACTCCGAGGCGATCTCCGCGATGCGGGCGTAGTCACCGCGCCCGCGCCGCACCGTCTCGACGGGGGTGGCCAGCAGCCCGGCGGTGTCGCAGCTCGCGACGCCGATCCGGACGCTGCCCACGTCGACCCCGAGGCGGGCGCCCTGCCTCAAGGACACCGCCCCAAGTGGGGGCCGGGTGCAATTGGCGCTGTCATGCGCCGGTCATCCGCTCGGACACGGCCTGGCGTACGGCACGCAGCGCCTCGTCGACGGCCTCGGGCTTCGTGCCGCCGCCCTGGGCGACGTCCGGTTTGCCGCCGCCACCGCCGCCGAGCACGCGCGCGGCCACGCCCACGAGGTCGCCGGCCTTCAGCCCGTTCGTACGGCCCTCCTCGTTGACCGCGACGACGATCACCGGGCGGTCCTTCGGCACGCCCGCGACCGCGACCACGGCCGGGCGGCCGGCGCCGAGGCGGCCGCGTACGTCGAGCGCGAGCTTGCGGAGGTCGTCCGCGCCCGCGCCGTCGGGCGCGCGGTGCGGGACGTACGCGGCGCCGTTGGCGTCGGCCGGGTTCGCGGCGAGCTGCTCGGCGGCCTGGAGGATCCGCTGGCCGCGCAGGTGGTCGAGCTCCTTCTCGGCGTCGCGCAGGCGCGTGACGATGCCGTTGATGCGCTCGGGCAGCTCCTCGCGGCGCACCTTGAGCTGCTCCGAAAGCTGCGCGACCAGGACGTTCTCCTTCGCGAGGAAGCGGAACGCGTCGACGCCGACGAGCGCCTCGACGCGGCGCACGCCCGCGCCGATCGAGGACTCGCCGAGCAGCTTGACGATGCCGAGCTGCCCGGACCTGCGGACGTGCGTGCCGCCGCAGAGCTCGCGCGAGTAGTCGCCGATCTCGACGACCCGGACGCTGTCGCCGTACTTCTCGCCGAACAGGGCGAGCGCGCCCATGGCGCGGGCCTCGTCGATGGAGGTCTCGTACGCGCGGACGTCGAGGTCGTCCTCCAGGACCGCGTTGACCTCGTCCTCGACGTCGCGCAGGACGGACGGGGGCACGGCGCCGGCGGCGGTGAAGTCGAACCGGAAGCGTCCGGGCGAGTTCTCCGAGCCGGCCTGCGCGGCGGTGTCGCCGAGCGCGGCGCGGAACCCGGCGTGCACCATGTGGGTCGCGCTGTGCGAGCGGGAGATCGCGCGGCGGCGCTCGGCGTCGATCGTGGCGAGCGCGTTCGTGCCGACGACGACCTCGCCCTCGGTGACCGTGCCGCGGTGGACCATCAGGCCGGGCAGGGGCTTCTGCACGTCGGTGACCTCGACGCGGCCGCCGTCCTCGGTGACGATGACGCCGTGGTCGGCGAGCTGGCCGCCGCCTTCGGCGTAGAAGGGCGTGCGGTCGAGGACGACCTCGACCTGGGAGCCCTTGCCCGCGGCGGGGACGCCGGCGCCGTCGGCGAGCAGGCCGACGACGCGGGTGTCGCCGGACGGGGTGTCGTAGCCGATGAACGACGACGGGCCGGCGTCGTCGAGGATCGTGGCCAGCGCGGATACGTCGGCGTTGCCGGTCTTCTTGGCCTTGGCGTCGGCCTTGGCGCGCTCGCGCTGCTCGGCCATGAGCCGCCGGAAGCCGTCCTCGTCGACGGCCAGGCCCTGCTCGGAGGCCATCTCCAGGGTGAGGTCGATCGGGAAGCCGTACGTGTCGTGCAGCGTGAACGCCTGGCTTCCGCCGAGGGTGCGCTCGCCGCGGCGCTTCGTCTCCGAGACCGCGGTGTCGAAGATCGTGGTGCCGGTGCGGAGCGTCGACAGGAACGACGTCTCTTCGGCGTCGACCACGGTGTGGATGTTCGCGGCGTCGCGGGCGAGCTCGGGGTACTGCGGCGCCATGGCCTCGATGGTCGCGTCGGTGAGCGCGTGCATCAGGTGGTCGTCGGCGTCGTAGTGGCCGGCGAGGATGCGCAGGTTGCGCACCGACCGGCGGAGCAGGCGGCGCAGGACGTAGCCGCGGCCCTCGTTGCTGGGCAGCACGCCGTCGGAGACCAGCATCGTGGCGGTGCGCACGTGGTCGGCGATGACGCGCAGCGAGACGTCCGCCTTGGTGTCGCGGCCGTACGACGCGCCGGTCAACTGGGCGGCGCGGTCGAGGATCTTCCAGCTCGTGTCGATCTCGTACAGGTTGTCGACGCCCTGGAGGATCGCGGCCATGCGCTCCATGCCCATGCCGGTGTCGATGTTCTTCGACGGGAGCTCGCCGGCGATGTCGAAGTCGACCTTCGTACGGACCGAGCTGAGCTGGTCCTGCATGAACACGAGGTTCCAGACCTCGAGGTAGCGCTCCTCGTCGGCGATCGGTCCGCCCTCGCGCCCGTATTCGGGGCCGCGGTCGTAGTAGATCTCCGAGCAGGGGCCGCCGGGTCCGGGCACGCCCATGTGCCAGTAGTTGTCCTCCAGGCCGCGGCGCTGAATGCGCTCGTTGGGCACGCCGACGTCCTCGTGCCAGATCTTCGCGGCCTCGTCGTCGTCCTCGAAGACGGTGACCCACAGGCGTTCCTCGGAGAAGCCGAAGCCGCCGTTGCCCTCCGAGCCGGTCAGCAGCTCCCAGGCGAAGGGGATGGCCCCTTCCTTGAAGTAGTCGCCGAAGGAGAAGTTGCCGAGCATCTGGAAGAACGAGCCGTGGCGCGTGGTCTTGCCGACCTCGTCGATGTCCAGTGTGCGGACGCACTTCTGGCAGCTCGTCGCGCGGTCGTACGGCGGCTTGCGCTGGCCGAGGAAGTACGGCTTGAACGGCACCATGCCGGCGTTGACCAGCAGCAGGGTCGGATCCTCTGCGACGAGGCTCGCCGAGGGAACCACGGTGTGTCCGCGCTCTTCGAAGAAGGTGAGGAAGCGACGGACGATCTCTGCCGACTCCATCAGCGGCCGTCCTTATGTTCGTTGGGTTCGGTTCGTTCGTCTTCGGTGGGGATCACCAGCGGGCGCAACTCGGCCTCGTGCTCGGCCATCCCGGTCCGCACATCGGCGGCGATGCCACGCAGGGTATCCCCCGCACCGGCCACGGAGTGGTTGACGCGCGCGGCGACGCCCTCAGGGGTCCATCTCCGCGCGGCGCGCTCGGCGCGTTTCATCCCGTATATGGCAAGGCCCGCGCCCACGGACATCCAGAACAGGCGCTTCACTGTTCCAAGCCTTTCGTTCGTCTCTCCCGTCGCCCGGGTCGTACGGCCCGGGTGCCGCTTACCGCTGCCCGCGGCCCGTCTGGGAGCGGCCCGGGGTGCTCGCCGGGCGCCCGCGACGGGCCCCGATAGCTCGGCGCAGGCCGTGGGAGAACGCGGCGATCTTGACGAGGGGGCCGCCGACCGCCGAGCGGGTGGCGGTGGTCATCGCGGCCGCGTCGCCGGTCATCCTCTCGACGTTCGCGGTGATGGCCTCGACCTTGGTCATCTGCTCGTTCGCCCGGGAGATGGTCTGGCTCATGTCGTCGAGCAGCGACGGGGCGCGCTCACCCATCTCGGCGATGATCTTGGACGTCTCCGTCAGCACACGTGTCAACCGCACCAGGACGACGGCCAGGAAACACACGAGGATCGCCCAGAAGACGGCGACGATGAGGGCGGCGAGCTGCCCACCGGTCAGCATGCGGACTCCGCTGGTTGCGATTGCGGTCGGGATTCGGGAGACCGACCCTATCGTGCGGCGGCGGCGCGGGTCGGCCGAGTTGTTCGTACGGCTCGCTACTCCCCGGGTTCTTCACCGCGCTGAACACGGCGGATGCGGTCGCGGATCTCGCTGACACGCCGCTCGGCGCCGTGTGGCGTGGGGGCGTAATAGACCCGGTCGGCCAGTTCGTCCGGTGCGTACTGCTGGGCGACGACGCCGCCGGGGTGGTCGTGGGGGTACTGGTAGCCCTCGCCGTGGCCGAGGCCGCCCGCGCCGGAGTAGTGGGCGTCGCGCAGATGGGGCGGGACGGTGCCGATGCGGCCCTTGCGGACGTCGGCCAGGGCGGCGTCGATGGCGGCGACCACGGCGTTCGACTTCGGGGCCACGGCCAGGTGGATGGTGGCCTGGGCGAGGTTGATGCGCGCCTCGGGGAGCCCGATGAGCTGCACGGCCTGGGCGGCGGCCACGGCGGCCTGGAGCGCGGTGGGGTCGGCAAGACCGACGTCCTCGCTGGCGTGGACGACGAGGCGGCGGGCGATGAACCGGGGGTCCTCCCCCGCCTCGATCATGCGGGCGAGGTAGTGGAGCGCGGCGTCGGGGTCGCTGCCGCGGATGGACTTGATGAACGCGCTGATCACGTCGTAGTGCTGGTCGCCGCCGCGGTCGTAGCGCACGGCGGCGCGGTCGACGGCGCGCTCCAGGGACTCGGTGGTGATCGTCGCGCCGTCGCCCACGGTCAGCGCGGCGGCCTCCAGGTAGGTCAGCGAGCGGCGGGCGTCTCCCCCGGCCAGGCGGACCAGGTTGTCCTCGGCGTCCTCGGTGATCTCGACGCGGCCGCCGAGGCCGCGCGCGTCGGTCAGCGCGCGGCGGGCGACCGTACGGACGTCGTCGTCGGACAGGGGTTCCAGGGTGAGGAGCAGCGACCGGGACAGCAGCGGGCTGACGACCGAGAAGAACGGGTTCTCGGTGGTGGCGCCGATGAACGTGACCCAGCGGTTCTCCACGGCGGGCAGCAGGGCGTCCTGCTGGGTCTTGTTGAAGCGGTGCACCTCGTCGACGAACAGGACGGTCTGCTTGCCGTACATGCCGAGGGTGCGGCGGGCGGCGTCGATGACGGCGCGGACGTCCTTCACCCCGGCCGTGACCGCAGAGAGCTCCACGAACTCGCGCTTCGTGGCCTGGCTGACGACGTAGGCGAGGGTGGTCTTGCCGGTTCCGGGCGGGCCCCAGAGGAACAGCGACATGGGGACGTCGTCCTCGACGAGGCGGCGCAGCGGGGACCCGGCGTCGAGCAGGTGGCCCTGGCCGACGACCTCGTCGAGGGTGCGCGGCCGCATGCGCACCGCGAGCGGCTCGTTCTGCTTCGCCGCCTCGGCGCCCGCTTCGTCGAAGAGGCTGTCACCTTGCTCCTGCACGGAAACACACTATGCGCCGGGTACGACACCGTCCGCACGAAAGCGTGGCGCGGCCCCGGCGGCTAGCCGGTGACGTGCGCGGCGTCGGCGGAGACGACGGCTTCGAGCAGGCCGGGGAAGCAGATGTCGAGGTCGTCGCGGCGGAGGCTGAGGATGCGCTGCGCGCCGCGCACCTCGGCGCGGATGATGCCGGCCTCGCGCAGGATGCGCTGGTGGTGGGAGAAAGTCGAACGGCTGATGCGCAGCCCGGCCTCCATTTGGAGCGCCGTGCAGGCCGACTCGCCGTTGGTGGCCAGCGCGCGGACGGCGGCCAGCCGGGCCGGGTCGGCCAGCGCGGCCAGCACTTTCGGGAGCCGTAGCTCCTCGACCGGGGGATATGTCTGCGCCGCGTCGCTCATGAACCTCATGTTAGGTCACGGGTTGCGCGGACGTCGACGGCCGTCGTACTGTTCGATCCTTATCGACCGTCGATGATTGTCGAACACCTTTGGAGTGCACATGGATGCTGCGCGGCCCGGCCGGTGGGTCCTGCCGGTGATCCTTTCGGCGTCGTTCCTGTACGGCTTCGACCTGAACGTCGTCAACGTGGCGGTCCCGTCGCTCCAGCGCGGTCTGCACGCCGGGCAGGCCGCGCTGGAGCTGGTCGCGGGCGGCTACGCGTTCACCTACGCGGCGGGCCTCGTGACGGGCGGCCGGCTGGGCGACATGTTCGGCTACCGGCGGATGTTCCTGGCCGGCATGGCGGCGTTCGCGGTCGCGTCGGCGCTGTGCGGGCTGGCGGGCTCGCCGGCGCAGCTCGTGGGCGCCCGGCTGCTCCAGGGGCTGGCGGCGGCGCTGATGGTGCCGCAGGTGCTCGCGATGATCACCGCCGTCTACCCCGCGGAGGCCCGGCCGCGGGCGCTCGCGTGGTTCGGCGCGGTCATGGCCGGCAGCGGAATCGTCGGCCAGGTGCTCGGCGGGCTGCTGCTGACGGCCGACGTCCTCGGGCTGGGCTGGCGGGCGATCTTCTTCGTGGGCGTGCCGGTGGCCGCGGTGGCGCTTGCGGTGGCGTCCCGGGTGCTTCCGCGTACGGCCGCGCCGCGTAGCACCGGCCTCGACCCGGTCGGCGTGGTCGCCGTGACGGGGGCGCTCGCGCTGGCGCTGGCGCCGCTCGCGCTCGGCCGCGAGGAGGGGTGGCCGCTGTGGACGTGGGCGGCGCTGGCGCTCGCGGTCCCCGCGATGGGCGGTGCGCTGTGGTGGGAACGGCGGTTCGGGCGCCGCGGCGGGCGGCCGCTGCTCGACCTGTCGCTCTTCCACGACCGGTCGTTCCGGGTGGGCCTGGGCATCGCCGCCGCGTTCATGGCCGCGTTCATCAGCTCGATCTTCGTGCTCAGCCTGCTGCTCCAGTCCGGCCTCGGGCTGTCGGCCACCCAGGCGGGGCTGGTGTTCGCGCCGATGGCCGTCGTCGGGATCGCGGCGCCGCTGGCCGGCCGCCGGCTCATCTCGGCGTACGGCGCGCCCCGGGTGGTGCTGCTCGGGTCGGCGGTCAGCGCGGTCGGCATGGCCGCCATCGGCGCGGTGCTGCGGCTGACCGGCGGCGCCGGCGCGGTCGGGTGGGTCGTCGCCGCGCTGGTGCTCGTCGGGGTGGGGAACATGCTGGTGATGCCCGCGCTGCTCGGCGCCGCTCTGACGAACGTCGGGCCGGGGCGCGCGGGCGCGGCGTCCGGCGCGCTGAACACCACGCAGCAGTTCGCGGGCTCGGCCGGGCTCGCGGTCATCGGCACGGTGTTCTTCACCGTGCTCGGCCCGGGGCGCGGGGCGGGTGCGTACGCGGGGGCGGCGGCGGTGGCCGTCTGGATCGCCCTCGGCCTGGTCGGGGTCATGGCCGTGCTGGCCGTGGCGCTGATCCGCGCGGCGGCGCGCCCATCCGGGGCGGGCGTGCCGGCGGAGCCGCCCGCCGCGGTGGCGGCGGGGTCAGGGGGTGGTGCCGTGGAGGCCGGCTAGGAGGGCGTCCAGGCCGTCGCGGAACTCCCTGTCCGCGGAGACCGTACGAGCGGTGCGCGCGGTGGCGGCGAGCAGCGGGAAGTCGTCCGGGGGCAGCGCCGCCATGACGTCCGTGCCCGCGCCGGAGAGGGGGCCGAGATGCTCGAGCTGGAGGGCGCCGGTGAGGTAGCTGAGCAGGGCGCGCAGGGCGACGACCCGGCGGCGGCCGGAGAACCCGGCCTCGGTGAGGATGCCGAGCATCACCTCACCCCAGCGCAGCGAACCGGCCACGGCGTGGCGGTGGGTGAGCATGAGCGGCACGACCTCCGGATGCGCTTCCGTCGCGTCGCGAACCCGGGTCATCAACGCCGCGATCCGCCGCTCCCAGGAGCCCCGCGCCGGCGGCGTGAGGTCGACACCGGAGAGCACATGATCAACGACCAGCCCTTCAAGCTCCTCGCGCCCCGAGACGTACCGATAGAGCGACATCGTGCCCATACCAAGCTCCCCGGCCACACCGCGCATCGTAAGCCCACCAAGGCCATCCCGATCGACCACGGCAAGCGCGGCCGCGGCGATCCGGTCGGAGGTGAGCGAACGTGGACGAGGCATCACTTGACAGCGTACAACGTACGCTCATAGCTTCGTAAGCGTACGCGATACGCCAACAAGGGGCAGGGCCATGCCACAAGAAAAGACACCACCAAGCCGCGACCCGAATCCCACGGTCGGCGACGGTGTAAGCCCCGACGCCAAGTCCACGGGCGGCAAGGACGTGCGCCAGGGCGCGAAGCTCATGGCCGAAGACGATGTATGCCCTGACGCCAAATCCGCGGACGGAGACGGCGTACTCCGCGGCGCCAAGTCCACTGTCGGCGACGACGTGCGCCGTGGCGCGAAACTCACGGCCGAAGACGATGTCAGCCATGGCGCCAAATCCGCGGACGGCGGCGGTGTACGCCGCAGCGCCAGGTCCACGGGCGACGACGGCGTGCGCCAGGGCGCGAAGCTCACGAGCGGCGGCGGGCGCCGTGGCGCGAGGCTCATCGGGGGCGGCGGCAAGCGCCGTGGCGCGAGGTTCGCGGTCGGCGACCGCGTCGAAGCACGCGAGCTCACCGCCGTGGGCGGCGCGACCGTCCCGGTTCCCGATCCTTCGGCGCTGGTCCACCTTCAGTTCCGGCGTTTCGCCGGATGCCCCATCTGCAACCTGCACCTGCGATCCATCACGGCCCGCCACGACGAGATCACGGCGGCGGGCATCCACGAGGTCGTGGTGTTCCACTCCCCCGCCGAGTCCCTCCGCCCCTTCGTCGCCGACCTCCCGTTCCCGGTGATCGCCGACCCGTCCAAGAGCCTCTACCGAGAGTTCGGCGTCGAGTCCTCCCGCCGCGCCCTCCTCGACCCCCGCGCCTGGCCCGCGATCATCCGCGGCTCCCTGCGCACGATCGCAGCGGTCCGCCGAGGCGAAGAGCCACCGCCCCCCATGCCCCCCAACGGCGGCCGCCTGGGCCTACCCGCCGACCTCCTCATCACCCCGGAAGGCCACGTACACGCGATCATGTACGGCACCCATGCGGACGACCAGTGGCCGGTAGACACCCTCCTGGCCCACGCCGCGACCGCGCACCGCGCACCGCGCACACATGACGCCTGACGCGTGACCTCGGTTCCGGCACGTGACCTCGTTCACGGCACGTGATCGCGGTGCACGAGGCTGGCCGCCTTGATCGAGGCTCACCGCCGTGCTGGGCGGGTATCGCCGCGCCCGGTGCTGATTGCCGCACTGGGCGGTATCGCGGCGCACGGGGATGATTGCCGCCCTTGGCGGTATCACGGCACACGGCGCGTGAAGGCGGCGCGTGATTGCGGTTCCGCCGGGTATTCGCGACTCCCGCACCTGATCGCAGTGGCCCGGCGAGGTGTTGCGGGCTCACGGGCGCACGATCTCAGCGCATGATTACGGTGCCCGCCGTGGCGGACGCATCTTGTGGTGCGCTGGGCGCGCAGTTGCCGCACCGGCACCTGATCGCGGTGCCCGGGGTGTCGCGGCGGCCTCCTCGCACTTGATCGCTGCGCCAGGCGGGCGCACGGAACCTGGTCGCCGCGTCTAACGCGTGATTGCGGCGGCTGGCATGTGATCAGGGCGGCCTGTGCATGATCGCTGCGTCCTGCGCGTGTTGCTGCGCGCGGGCCACTCCCTGCGTCGGGCCGTGATTTGCGCATCCATAGCGTGCGAGCGGCGACCTCACATCTGATCGCCGTGCCCAGAGCTGGGATGAGGGGTGGGGACGCGAGTGCAGCGCCGGGCGTCTCGCTGCCGCGTTCGCGGGGTTCCCGGCGTCCGGGGATTGCGGCGTCCGCAGGGCGAGGGGACAGGCGCGAGGGGCGGTGTACAGGCGTGGGTGGCGCGGGGTGGCGTACGTGGCTTGGGGTGGTGTGCGGGAGGCGGGTGGCGAGGTTGGGACAGTACGCTTGGGGCGTTCATTCAGGGCACTTTGCGCGTCGGGGGTGGGACGGCGTGCAGGTCAGTGTGCCTGGAGGGTGTACGTGTCCGCGTTGGGTGGGTATCGGGGGCTGCTGGCGTTGTCGGGGCCGGCGTTGCCTGTTGTTTCGTTTCTGGCTCGGCTTCCGCAGGCTATGGGACAGATCGGGACGTTGCTGCTGATCGCGGCTACGACCGGGAGTCTGGGGGCCGCGGGGCTGGTCGCGGGGGGTATCGCGGTCGGGCAGGCGGTGGGCGGGCCGGTTGTCGGGGGGCTTGCCGACCGGCGGGGGCAGCGGGGGGTGACGCTGTGGCTGTCCGCGGCGAACATGGGCGTCACCGCCGTACTGCTCGTTGCGGCGCTCGGGCGGGCCGGGCTGCCGGTGCTCGTGGGCATCGGGGTGCTCACCGGGCTGACGATTCCGCAGATCGCGCCGCTGGCTCGGGCACGGTGGCTGCCGCTCACGGCGGGGCGTCCCGACGGTTCGCGGCTCGTGTCGACCGCGTTCTCGCTCGAGGGCGCGCTGGACGAGCTCAGCTTCGTGGCGGGGCCCGCCGTCGCCGGGATCCTGGCCGCGGCCGTCCACCCGGGCGTCGCGCTCGGGCTCACGGCGCTGCTGGTCGGGGTCTTCGGCACCGCCTTCGCGCTGCACCGCACCACACCGGGGCCCGCGGTCCACCCCGCCCCCGCCAGCCCGACCGACCGCTCCAGCTCCGGTCGTACGGAAGAGGCCGGTGCGGACGGGGGCGATGCGGGTGGCCGCGCCCGTACGGGAGGGGGCGGTGGGGTGCGGGGGGTGTTGGTCAGTGGGCCTGTTGTGGTGCTTATGGGGGCCATGGTTTTGCAAGGGGTGGTGTTCGGGGGTACGCAGACTGGGGTTACGGCGCTGGCTGAGGCTGACGGGCGGGGTGGGATTGCGGGGGTGTTGTATGCCGCTATGGGGGTGACCAGTGCGCTGGCGGGGCTGGCTACCGCTGCGCTGCCGGGGCGGTTCGGGCTGGCTGCTCGGTTGCGGGTGGCGACGGGCGGGATGGTGGTGCTCGGGGTCCCGCTGGTGTTCGTGGGCGGGCCGGTGGGGTTGCTCACGGTGCTTGTGGTGTTCGGCGTCGCGGTCGGGCCTTACATGATCACGAACTTCAGCCTGGCGGAGCGGGTGGTGCCGCAGGCCCGGCTCAGCACCGTCATGGGGATGCTGACCAGCGGTGTCGTCGCGGGGTACGCGATCGGGTCGTCGCTGGGCGGGCACCTCGCGGACACGTACGGCCACGCGGGGGCGTTCGCCGTGACGCTGGCCGCGACGGTGCTCGCCTTCGGCATCGCGCTGTTCGTCTGGCGGCCGTCGTGGTACCGCCGCCACCTCTCCCCCGAGCGGACCCCCGAGGCAGCGGAGGCGGCCTGACGGGTCAGGCGTCCTGTACGGCCAGCGACGGCTCGGCCGCGGCCTCCGCCGGTACGGGACCCTGCCGGGTGGCGCGCCATCCGGCGACCGCGGCCAGCGCGGCCGTGGCCGCCAGTGCCGCCGTCACCACGGCGAACGCGCGCGGCCCCGTGCCCGCGGACGCGAGGCCGACGTACAGCGTGCCGAACGACGCGACCCCGATCACCCCCGACGTCTGGGCGACCGTGTTCGCCACACCGGAGATGTCCGGGGCGTGCCGGACGTCCACGGAGTCGGTCAGGTGGGCCACCATCGAGCTGAACCCGACGCCGAGGCCGAACCCGCCGAGGCCCAGCGCGGCGATCAGCGCGGCGCCCCCCGCGAGCGGCGACAACGTCGTGGCGCAGATGAGCACGTACGCGGCCCCGAGGATGACGTATCCGCTGATCGGCACGTACCTGCGCAGCCGGTCGGGCACGCGCGGCAGCAGCGGCCCCGCGATGCCGAACGCCGCCACCCACGACACCAGCGCCAGCCCCGAGAACAGCGGCCCGCGGCCGAGACCCTGCTGGAGGTACAGGGCCAGCACGAACAGCAGCGTCAGGTACGTCGCCGTCGCCGCGCCGTGCGCCAGCAGGCCCCACACGATGCGCGGCCGGGCCAGCACGGCCAGGTCGAGCAGCGGGTGCCCGCCGCGCGCCGCCACCCGGCGCTCCACCGCGGCGAACGCGGCCAGCCCGGCGGCGCCCGCGGCGAGGCAGGCCCACGTCCAGGCCGGCCACCCGTGCTCGCGGCCGAGCACCAGCGGCAGGACGACCAGCAGGATCGCCGCCGACAGGACGGCGACGCCGGCCAGGTCGAGCCGGTTGCGGCCGCGCCGCTGGTCCGGCACGTACCGCAGGGCCGCGGCGAACAGCGCCACGCCGACCGGCACGTTGATGAAGAACACCGGACGCCAGCCGGTGCCGAACAGGTCGGCGGCCACCAGCACCCCGCCGAGGACCTGCCCGGCGACCGCGCCCCCGGCGAGCGTCATCGCGAACCAGCCGAGCGCGCGTGCGCGGGCGCGGCCGGTGAACATGAGCTGGATGCCGGTCAGCACCTGCGGCACCATCAGCGCGGCCCCGGCGCCCTGCGCCATCCGCGCGACCACCAGCGTCGTGCCGCCCGGCGCGAGCGCGCAGGCCAGTGAGGCGGCGGTGAACCACGCGACGCCGATCGCGAAGATCCGCCGGTAGCCGTACGTGCCGCCGAGCCGGGCGCCGGTGATGAGCAGCATCGCGAACGCGAGCACGTAGCCGGAGACCGCGAGCTCCAGCTCGCCGCCGGACACGCGCAGGTCGGCGTGGATCGCCGGCGCCGCGATGTTGACGATCGCGGTGTCCACGTTGGCCATGAACAGCGCGCACAACAGCACGGCGAGGGACAGCACCGGACGGTTCCGGGCATGCGAGGACACAGTCGTCTCCCTGACTGGGTGGATGGGGTGCCGTACGTGTGCCGTACGGGAACGGTCGCGGCGCCGGTCAGGCGGCGTCGTGGAAGATGACGCCGAGGGTGTGCCGGCGCCCGGACCGTACGGTGCTGACACCGTGGCGTACGGCGATCCGGTAGAAGCCGCGCGCGCCCCGGCCGGGGCGGTAGCGGGTCGGCCAGATGACGCCCTGCCCCTGCACAAGGGCGATCGCGGTGCCGCGCGACTGCGCGCGCGGGATCTGCTCGACGAGCAGGAACTCGCCGCCGTCGTAGTCGGCGCGCGGCGACAGCATCACCATGAGCTGCAGCGGGAACGCGTGCTCGCCGTAGATGTCCTGGTGCAGGCAGTTGTAGCCGCCCGCGCCGTAGCGCAGCACCAGCGGCGTTGCGCGGGCCTGCCCGGCGTCGTGGCAGCGGCCGAGGAACCCGTCGAGGTCCCCGGGGAACCGCTCCGGCAGCCGCAGGCACTCCTGCCAGGCGTTCGCGATCGGCGCGAGCACCGGGTAGAAGGCCGTGCGCAGCCGGGTCACCGGGTCGGGCAGCGGATAGTCGAAGTACTTGTACTCGCCGTCGCCGAACCGGTGGCGGGCCATGTCGACCCGCGACCGCCACGGCTCCGGCCGGTCGTACGCGGCCACCAGCTCCGCGCACTCCGCGGGGTCGAGCAGCGGCGGGGTGACCGCGTAGCCCTGGCGGTCCAGGTCACCCCACAGCCCCGTCACCATGTCGGCGGGCAGTTCGAGTTGTCCGGTGTCGATCGTCATCCCAGCCTCCTGGTCGCGGTTCTCTGGGGTGAACACCGCGCGGCCCGGCGGGGTTGCGGCCGTCAGTGCCGCAACGCGTCCAGGTCGACGCCCTCGGTGCCGAGCAGCCGCAGCTTGGCGGCCGGGCCGAAGATGTACTGGCCCGTCGCGCCGTCGGAGCGCACGACCCGGTGGCACGGGATCAGCAGCGGCACCGGGTTGCGGCCCAGCGCCGAGCCGACGGCGCGCACCGCCTTCGGGTTGCCGATCTCGCGGGCGATCCAGCCGTACGGGCGGACCTCGCCGCGCGGGATCGTGGCCGCGGCGAGCAGGACGTCGCGCTCGAACCCGCTCAGCTCGGCGAGGTCGAACCTGATGTCGCCCGTACGGCCGGTGCGCAGCGCGGGCAGCACCCCGGCGGGCGGTTCGCCGCCGGGCAGCAGCGGCCGGGCCACGACCCGGTCGCGGAACGCGGCGGCGAAGGCCGCGGCGTCGTCGTGCACCGAGTCGGTCGTACGGACGAACGCGACGCCGGCGTCGGTGGACGCGACGAACACGTCGCCGATCGGGCCGGGTACGCGCACCCAGCGGGCGGCGACGCGGTCGATCAGGCCCGCGGGCGGTTCGGCGGACAGGCCGGCCAGGCCGGTCAGCAGGTCGTCGTGGTCACTCATCTGGCACCTCCGATGATGCCGTTGTGGCGTGCAGCTCGCGCAGGCGGCGCAGGCCACGGGAGATGTGGGACTTCGCGGTGCCCACGGGACAGCCGAGGATCTGCGCGATCTCCGCGACCGGCAGGTCGTCGACGTGCCGCAGCACGATCGCGATCCGCTGGTCCTCGGGCAGCAGCGCAAGCAGGCCGGCCAGTTCGCGGCCGGTCTCGTGGCGTTCGGCGGTGCGTTCGACGGGTTCGGCCGGGTCCGCCGGGTCCGGCGCGGCCTCCAGCGGTGACGACGCCGGGCGCCGCGCCACGGTGCGGCGGTCGTTGCGCCACACGTTGAGCAGGATCGTCAGCAGCCAGGCGCGCGGCGCCAGCCCGGCGATGCGCTCCCGGTCGTAGCCGGTCAGCGCCCGGTACGCGCGCAGGAACGCCTCGGCCGTGAGGTCCTCGGCGTCCGGCCGCCGGCCGCTGACGCGCAGCGCGGTGGAGAACACCACCGTGCGGTACGCGGCGTACAGCTCGGCGAACCCCGCGTCGAGGTCGGCGGCGAGCGCGGAGAGCACCCGTTCGCGGGCGTCCTCGGCCGCGCGATCGCCGGCGCGGATCTCCTCCGTTGTCATCACATCCAGCAGAACACTCGGGGCCCGGAAAGGGTTGCACGCCCGGCCGTACGGTTTCGCGGCGCAGCGTCTCGGACACGCTCCGTATCAGAACGCGCTTCGGGGAGGCGGACATGAGTGTGACGCAGGCTGCGGGAATGTTCTCGGCGTCGCCGTTCCTTCCGGTCACGCTCGGGTTCTTCGGGCTGGGGACCGGCTATCTGATCTACGGGCCGCAGGAGCTGACCGGCCGGCCCGTACGGGACGCCGCGGTGGACCGGGCGAACGGCATGTGGGGCATCTTCATGCCGGGGCTGTGCCAGTTGCTCACCGGCATCTACCTGTTCGTGGGCATGACCTGGTTCCAGGTGTTCACCAGCGACGCGGCCGTCTACATGGCGGCGCTGGCGTTCAGCGCGTACGGCATCCACTGGTTCGCGCTCGGCTGGAACCGCTACCGGCAGTCCGACCCGCGGCCGAACGGGTACATGTCGATCCCGTTCGTGATCATCTCGGTGCTCGGCCTGACCGTGTTCTTCGGCGCCGGAGCGTGGCCGGTCGGCGTGCTGTTCACCGGCCTGGCGCTGGTGTACATCGCGGAGTTCTTCGCGAGCTTCGGTGTGCCCGGCGGCGAGCGCGCGCTCGGCCTCGCGCACGTCGTCGTGGGCGTCTGGCTGATGTACCTGACGTTCGCGACGACGCTGAACATCGCGTCCGGCTTCCACCTGCCCGGCGGGTGAGCCCGGCCGCGCGGCCGGGCCCGCCCCCGGAGGTCAGTCCTTGGGCTTGGCGTCCACCCCGGCCTCGCGGCGCTGCACGGGCGTGATGGGCGTCGGCGCGCCGGTCAGCGGGTCGCCGCCGGACGCCGTCTTCGGGAACGCGATGACCTCGCGGATCGTGGACGCCCCCGACAGCAGCGCGCACAGCCGGTCGAAGCCGAACGCGATGCCGCCGTGCGGCGGCGGGCCGAACTGGAACGCCTCCAGCAGGAAGCCGAACTTGCTCTCGGCCTCCGCCTTGGACAGCCCGATCGCCTCGAAGACCCGCTGCTGCACGTCGCCGCGGTGGATACGGATGGAGCCGCCGCCCAGCTCGACGCCGTTGACGACGATGTCGTACGCGTCGGCGAGCGCGGCGTCGGGCCGCTCGGTGAACGACTCCACCCACTCCGGCTTGGGCGCGGTGAACGGGTGGTGCACCGCCGTCCAGCCCCCGTCGTCGGTCTCCTCGAACATCGGGAAGTCGACGATCCAGACGAACTCCCAGCGCGACGCGTCGATCAGCCCGCACCGCGCGCCGATCTCCAGCCGGGCCGCGCCGAGCAGCGCCTGCGCGTCGCCGCGCTTGCCCGCGCCGAAGAACACGCAGTCGCCCGGCTTCGCGCCGACCTTCTCCGCGATGCCGGCGCGCTCGGCGTCGGAGATGTTCTTCGCGACCGGGCCGGACAGCGTGCCGTCCTCGCCGACCAGGACGTACGCGAGGCCCTTCGAGCCGCGCGCCTTCGCCCAGTCCTGCCAAGCGTCGAGCTCCTTGCGGGTCTGCGAGCCGCCGCCGGGCATCACGACCGCGCCGACGTACGGCGCCTGGAACACCCGGAACGGGGTGTCGGCGAAGAACTCCGTCAGCTCGGTGAGCTCGGTGCCGAACCTGAGGTCCGGGCGGTCGGAGCCGAAGCGGTTCATCGCGTCGGCGTACGTCATGTGCGGGATGGGGCGCGGCACCTCGTAGCCGAGGATGTCCCGCCACATGCGGGCCACGACGTCCTCGGCGACCGCCATGACGTCGTCCTGGGAGACGAACGACATCTCCAGGTCGATCTGCGTGAACTCCGGCTGCCGGTCGGCGCGGAGGTCCTCGTCGCGGAAGCAGCGCGCGAGCTGGTAGTAGCGCTCCAGGCCGCCCACCATGGAGAGCTGCTTGAAGAGCTGCGGCGACTGCGGCAGGGCGTACCACGTGCCGGGCTGGAGGCGCACGGGCACCAGGAAGTCGCGCGCGCCCTCGGGCGTGGAGCGGGTGAGGTCCGGCGTCTCCAGGTAGATGAAGCGGTGCGCGCGCATCACCTCGTGCGCGATGTACGTCGCCTCCGAGCGCACCTTCAGGGCGTGCGCGATGGAGTCGCGGCGCATGTCGAGGTAGCGGTAGCGCAGCCGGATGTCCTCCGAGACGTCCACCCGGTCCTCGATGGGGAACGGCAGCGGCGCCGACTCGCTGAGCACCTCGATCTCCGACGCGGCGACCTCCACGGCGCCGGTCGCGATCTCCGGGTTCTCGTTGCCCGCAGGCCGGGCGCGTACGGTGCCGACGACCTTCACGCAGTATTCGGCGCGCAGGTCGTGGGCGAGCTCGTCCTCGCGCACGACGACCTGCACGACGCCCGAGGAGTCGCGGACGTCGAAGAACACGACGCCGCCGTGGTCACGGCGGCGGGCCACCCAGCCGGCCAGCACGACCTCGGCGCCCGCCTGTTCCGCGCGGAGCGACCCCGCCTCGTGGGTCCTGATCACGTTGAAAACTCTCCTTCTCGGCGGGGCCGGCTCACGCCAGCGCCCGCCCCAGTTCCGTCACGACGTCGGCCAGGGGCACGGCGCGCTGCTCGCCCGAGGCGAGATCCTTCACCTGCGCCGCCCCCTCGGCGATATCTCGCTCGCCGAGGATCACGGCGAAGCGCGCGCCCGACCTGTCGGCGCCCTTCATCGCGCCCTTCAGACCCCGGCCGCCGAACGACATGTCGGCGGAGAAGCCCGCGCGGCGGAGGTCCGTGACGATCGTGAACACCCGCCGCCCGGCGTCCTCGCCCAGCGGCACGCCGTAGACGTCGAGCCCGCGGGCCGCGCGCGCGGCCACCTCCTCGGCCTCCATCGCCAGGACCGTGCGGTCCAGGCCGAGGCCGAAGCCGATGCCGGGCAGCGGCGGGCCGCCGATGGTCTCCGACAGCCCGTCGTAGCGGCCGCCGCCGCCGATGCCGGACTGCGCGCCCAGCAGCGGGTGGTCGAACTCGAACGTGGTGCGCGTGTAGTAGTCGAGGCCGCGGACCAGGCGCGGCGCGTCCGTCCACGGGATCGACAGGTCGGTCAGGACCTCGCGTACGCGGTCGTGGTGGGCCTTGCACGCGGGGCACAGGTGGTCGGCGATCAGCGGCGCGTCGGCGAGCTGGTCGCGCACCTTCGGCCGCTTGTCGTCCAGCACGCGCAGCGGGTTGATCTCCACGCGGGCGCGGGTGTCCTCGTCGAGGTCCAGCTTGCGCAGGAACTCCTGGAGCAGGTTGCGGTACGCCGGGCGGCACTCGCGGTCGCCCAGGGAGTTGAGGTCGAGGCGGAGCTGCCGTACGCCGAGGTCGCGGTACCAGTCCCAGGCGACGGCGATGGTCTCGGCGTCGACGATGGGGTCCTCGAGGCCGATCGACTCCAGGTCGACTTGGTAGAACTGCCGGTAGCGGCCGGACTGCGGGCGTTCGTACCGCCACACCGGCCCGGTCGCCCACACCTTCACCGGCAGCGCGCCCTTGTGCAGGCCGTACTCCAGGACCGCGCGCACGACCCCGGCGGTGAACTCCGGGCGCAGCGTCATCGACCGGCCGCCGCGGTCCTCGAAGGTGTACATCTCCTTGGTCACGACGTCGGTGGACTCGCCGACGCCGCGGGCGAAGAGCTGGGTGTCCTCGAACGCGGCGAGCTCCAGGTAGTCATAGCCCGCGCGGGTGGCGGCGCGGTCGAACGCGTCGCGCGCGGCGAGCAGCGTCGCGGACCGGGGCGCGGCGTACTCGCTGATCCCCTTGGGGGCCTGGAAGGAAGAGCTCATGAATCAAAGTCCTCGGGTGGGGCCGGATGCGGGCGTCGTCCCGCCACTGGCCAGGCCGGCCAGGAAGGGGTTCGCGGCGCGCTCACGGCCGATGGTCGTCTGATCGCCGTGGCCGGGCAGCACCACCGTGTCATCGGGCAGCGGCAGGCAGACGTCCGCCAGGCTGCGCATGATGGCCGCGTGGTCGCCGCCGGGCAGGTCGGTACGGCCGATCGAGCCCGCGAACAGCAGATCGCCGGTGAAGAGGATCTCCGGCGTCTCGGCGGTGGCGGGCAGGCCGAACGTGACCGACCCGCCGGTATGGCCCGGGGCGTGGCGGACGGCGAGGTCGAGGCCGGCGAGCCCGATCGTCATGCCGTCGGCCAGCGCGCGCACGTCGTCCGGCTCGCCGAACTCCATGCCGCCGAACAGCCGCTGCTTCGCCATGAGGTCCATGCCCCGGCCCGGGTCGGCCAGCATCTCCCGGTCGTCGGGGTGGACGAAGGCCGGGACGCCGCGCGCGCCGCACACCGGCACCACCGACCAGCAGTGGTCGAAGTGGCCGTGGGTCAGCAGGACGGCGACCGGCTTGAGGCGGTGCTCGGCGACGATCTCGTCGATGCCGCCCGAGGAGTCCTGCCCGGTGTCGATGATGACGCATTCCTCGCCCGGGCCCGGCGCCACGACGTAACAGTTGGCGGCCAGGGACCCTGCCGGGAATCCAGCGACGAGCACGGCGAAGCCCACTTCCTTGTTTCGGTCGGCACGACTTTATCCGTCCTACAAGGCTACCGAGGCATCGAACGGCGCGTGGTCATCGCCGCGTCGCGTACGCACAGTAGGGCCCCGCGTACACGATGCGGGAAATCCGGCGGAAAGTCGGACAGGAGATGTCCAGGGGGAAGACGCCGCGACGACCACAGACTAGGGTTGCCGTCCAAGCAACGTACGGCAGCGGGGAGGAACAGTGACCGGCGACCCGTGGGGCCGCGTGGATTCCGACGGCACCGTCTACGTGCGCACCGCCGATGGTGAGCGTGTCGTGGGATCGTGGCAGGCCGGTGAACCCGCCGAGGCGCTGGAGTTCTTCGAGCGCAAGTACGAAGCGCTCGTGACCGAGGTGGACCTCCTCGAACAGCGGCTCACCACCACGGACCTCTCCCCCGCCCAGGCCGACGCCGCGATCGGGAAGCTCCGCGAGGCGCTCACCGAGCCGCACGTCATCGGCGACATCGACGCCCTGCGCACCCGCGTCGACGGCCTCGCGTCGGTGTCCGCGTCGCGCCGCGAGGAGGCGAAGGTCGCCCGCGAGCACGCCCGCCACGAGGCCCGCGGCGTCAAGGAGCGGATCGTCGCCGAGGCCGAGCGCATCGCCGTCGAGGCCACCCACTGGAAGAACAGCGGTGAGCGCCTCCGGCAGCTCGTCGAGGAATGGAAGGCCGCGCCGCGCATCGAACGGCCCGCCGAGGCCGCCCTGTGGAAGCGCATGTCCACGGCGCGCAGCGCGTTCGCCAAGCGCCGCAAGGCGTACTTCGCCGACCTCGAGGGCCAGCGCGAGCAGTCGCGCATCCGCAAGGAGAAGCTGATCGCCGAGGCGGAGTCGCTGTCGAACTCCACCGACTGGGCGCCGACCGCCGCCCGCTACCGCGACCTGATGCGCGACTGGAAGTCCGCGGGCCGCGCCGCGCGCGACGTCGACGACCGCCTGTGGACCCGGTTCAAGGCCGCGCAGGACGTCTTCTTCGCGGCGCGCTCCGAGACGTTCGCCGAGCGCGACGCGCAGCTCGCCGGCAACGCGGCCGCGAAGGAGGAGCTGCTGGCCGAGGCCGAGAAGCTGCTCCCCGTGACGAACATCCGCACCGCGCGCAACGCGCTGCGCTCCATCCAGGAGCGCTGGGAGGACGCCGGGCCGGTGCCGCGCGACTCCCGCGAACACCTCGAAGGCGGCCTGCGCCGGGTCGAGGAGACCATCCGCAAGGCCGAGGACAGCGAGTGGAAGCGCTCGAACCCGGCCGCGCGCGCCCGCGCCGAGGACGCCGTCAACCAGCTCCGCACGGCCATCGCCGGCCTCGAGGCGAAGCTGGAGAAGGCCAAGGCCGGCGGCAACGAGAAGACGATCCGCGAGGCCACCGAGTCGCTGGAGGCCCGCCGCGCCTGGCTCACCGAAGCCGAGCACACCCTGGACGAACTGAGCTGAGCCGCGGGTCAGCGGGTGCCGTTGCCGGAGTTGTCGCGGTAGACGTCGTAGACGCCGTCGACCGAGCGTACGGCGCGCAGGACGTGGCCCAGGTGTTTCGGGTCGCCCATCTCGAAGGTGAAGCGGCTGATCGCGACGCGGTCGCGGCCGGTGGTCACCGACGCGGACAGGATGTTGACGTGCTGGTCGGACAGCACGCGGGTGATGTCGGACAGCAGGCGGGTGCGGTCCAGCGCCTCCACCTGGA
Source organism: Streptosporangiaceae bacterium (assembly GCA_036502625.1). Taxonomy (GTDB): domain Bacteria; phylum Actinomycetota; class Actinomycetes; order Streptosporangiales; family Streptosporangiaceae; genus DASXYG01. The sequence goes on along the minus strand of DASXYG010000135.1, from coordinate 15,367 downwards.
TCGCCACCAGGAACACCGAGTCGTCGGTGGGCGACCAGTGGACCCCGACCAGCCGCTCCGGCTGCTTCTTCAGCTCGATGGAGTTCACGCAGTCGGCGCGGTGCACCGAAACGCCGTGGCCGCGGGTCACGAAGCCGACGATCTCGTCGCCCGGCACCGGGGTGCAGCACTTCGACAGCCGCACCCAGACGTCAGAGGCGCCCTCGACCACCACGCCGGCGTCGCCGACGGGACGGGGGCGCCGGCGTACCGGGCGGGCGACCTCCGCGATGTCCTCCTCGGCGTTCTCGACGCCGCCGATCGCGTGGATCAGCTTGTCGACGATCGCCTGGGCGGAGACGTGGCCCTCGCCGACCGCGGCGTACAGCGCGGAGACGTCGGCGTACTTGAGGTCGCGGGCGAGCGCGAGCAGGCCCTCGCCGGACATCAGCCGCTGCAGCGGGAGCTCCTGCTTGCGCATGGCCCGCGCGATGGCGTCCTTGCCCTGCTCGATCGCGGCCTCGCGGCGCTCCTTGGAGAACCACTGGCGGATCTTGTTCCGGGCGCGCGCCGTCTTGACGAACTTCAGCCAGTCCTGGCTGGGGCCCGCCTCCATGGCCTTGGACGTGAACACCTCGACGGTGTCGCCGTTGTCGAGCTGGCTCTCCAGCGGGACCAGGCGGCCGTTGACCCGCGCGCCGATCGTACGGTGGCCCACCTCGGTGTGGATCGAGTACGCGAAGTCGACCGGGGTGGCGCCCTGCGCCAGCGCGATCACGTCGCCCTTCGGCGTGAAGACGTACACCTCGGAGGCGCCGAGGTCGAACCGCAGCGACTCGAGGAACTCCGCCGGGTCGGCCGTCTCCTTCTGCCAGTCGAGCAACTGGCGCAGCCACACCATGTCGGACGTCTGGGTGCCGGGGCGGCCCTTGCCGGACGGGGCCGCGGCCCCGGTCAGCTCCTCCTTGTACTTCCAGTGGGAGGCGACGCCGTATTCGGACCTGCGGTGCATCGCCCAGGTGCGGATCTGCAGCTCGACCGGCTTGCCCTCCGGGCCGATGACCGTGGTGTGCAGCGACTGGTACATGTTGAACTTCGGCATCGCGATGTAGTCCTTGAACCGGCCGGGGACCGGGTTCCATCGCGCGTGGATCGTGCCGAGCGCGGCGTAGCAGTCGCGGACGCTCTCGACCAGGACGCGGATGCCCACGAGGTCGTAGATGTCGTCGAAGCTGCGCTCGCGGGCGATCATCTTCTGGTAGATCGACCAGTAGTGCTTCGGCCGGCCGGTGACGGTGGCCTTCACCTTCGCGTTGCGGAGGTCGGTGGAGACGTTCTCGATGACGTCCTGGAGGTAGACGTCGCGGCGGGGGGCGCGCTCGGACACCAGCCGGGCGATCTCGTCGTACCGCTTGGGGTAGAGGATCGCGAACGCGAGGTCCTCCAGCTCCCACTTGATGGTGTTCATGCCGAGCCGGTGGGCCAGCGGCGCGAAGATCTCCAGCGTCTCGCGGGCCTTGCGCTCCTGCTTGTGGCGCGGGAGGTAGCGCATCGTGCGCATGTTGTGCAGCCGGTCGGCGAGCTTGATGACCAGGACGCGGATGTCGCGCGCCATGGCAATGACCATCTTGCGCACGGTCTCGGCCTCGGCGGCGTCGCCGTACTTCACCTTGTCGAGCTTGGTGACGCCGTCGACCAGGGCGGCGATCTCGTCGCCGAACTCGGTGCGCAGGCCGTCCAGGGTGTACTCGGTGTCCTCGACGGTGTCGTGCAGCAGGGCGGCGACGATCGTCGGGGTGGTCATGCCGAGCTCGGCGAGGATCGCGGCGACCGCGAGCGGATGCGTGATGTACGGATCGCCGCTGCGGCGCTTCTGGTCGCGGTGGTAGTGCGCGGCCGTGTCGTAGGCGCGCTCAATCAGCCGTACGTCCGCCTTGGGGTGCGTGCTTCGTACGGTCTTGATCAGGGGTTCGAGAACGGGGTTCATGGTCGGTCCCGCGCCGAGCCGGGCGAGCCTGCGGCGCACGCGGATGGTTGATGGCGGTGCTGCTTGCTGGGCACGGTGATCCTCGGTTCCCGCCTGCTCGGGCGCGGCCTGTTCGCGCCCAGCGTCGTCTACGGGATCGGTCGAGACCACCTCACCTGGCACTCAGCCTCCTCGCGTCACCGGTGAGGAACACTCTACCTGCGGCTGCCGATTCCCGGAGGAAGATCACCAAGGTCGGTGGACGGAACCGCCGGTCAGGCGGTCAGGAGCGTGTGGACGGGCAGGTCGGCGAGGTTGTCCCTGCCGTGCAGGAAGCCGAGCTCCATCAGGAACGACAGCCCGACGAGCTCACCCCCCGCGCGGTGGACGAGGTCGGCGGTGGCGCGGGCCGTGCCGCCGGTGGCCAGGACGTCGTCGACGACCAGGACGCGTTCGCCGGGAGCGAACGCGTCGGCGTGCAGCTCCAGCGTCTCGGTGCCGTACTCCAGGTCGTAGGTCTGGGAGTACGTCTTCGCGGGCAGCTTGCCGGCCTTGCGCACCGGTACGAAGCCCGCGCCGAAGTGGTACGCCACCGGCGCGGCCAGGATGAAGCCGCGCGCCTCGATGCCCGCGACCTTGTCGACGGTGCCGCGGCCGTAGTAGGCGACCACGGCGTCGACCACCGCGGCGAACGCGGTGTGGTCGGCGAGCAGCGGCGTGATGTCCTTGAACAGCACGCCCGGCTTCGGGTAGTCGGCCACCTCGCGGATGCGCGAGGCGATCAGCTCCGTGAGGTCGATCGGGCCCGGCGCCCGGACGGACGCGGGCGTGTCGGCGGTCATCGGCGCTTCTTCCCCCCGGGTCGCCGCTTGGAACCGCGGCGCGGCTGCTGGCGCGGGCCCTGCGGGGTGCGCCTGGTGTTGGACGACGAGGCACCGACCTTGGGCTTGGCCTTCGTCTCGGTGTCGTCGTCGAGGTCGTCCGCGGGCTCGTCGTCGGCCTGGTCGTCGGTGTCGTCGACCTGATCGTCGTCGTCCTTGGCGCGGGCCTTGCGCTTCGGGCCGGCGGCGCGGGCGGCGACCCGCTTGGCGAGCGAGCGGTACTGCGGCTCGCGCTCCTTGAGGTCGGCGAGCAGCGGCGTGGCGATGAAGATCGAGGAGTACGTGCCGGCCAGCATGCCGACGAACAGGACGAGCGCGAGGTCCTCGAGGGTGCCGCCGCCGAGGAACACGATCGCGACGATGAGGATCGCGACGACCGGCAGCAGCGCCATGATCGACGTGTTGATGGACCGCACCAGCGTCTGGTTGACGGCGAGGTTCGCGGCCTGGCTGTACGTCGATTTGCCGCCGCCGAGCAGGCCCGCGGTGTTCTCACGGACCTTGTCGAAGACCACCACCGTGTCGTACAGGGAATAGCCCAGGATGGTCAGCAGGCCGATCACCGTCGCGGGTGTGACCTCGATTCCGACGAGGGCGTAGATGCCGACGGTGATCAGGATGTCGTGCAGCAGCGCGGTGATCGCCGAGGCGGCCATCTTCCATTCGAAGGCGACCGTGAGGTACAGGACGACCAGCACGAGGAAGATGCCCAGGCCCTGGAGGGCCTTGGAGGAGATCTCCTGCCCCCAACTGGGGCCGATGATCTGCGGGCTGACGGAGTCGGCGTTGGGCAGGCCGTACTGCTTGGCCAGCGCCGTCTGCACGTTGTTGACCTGGTCGGAGGTCAGGCTCTGCGTCTGCGCGCGCCATTCGTCCTGGCCGGTCTCCTGCACCACGACCTGGTCGACGTGCACGGTGTCGGAGATGGTGGAGCGCACGCCGTCGACGGTGGCGCTCGTCGAGTGGAACTGGAACACCGAGCCGCCCTTGAACTCCACGCCGAAGTTCAGGCCGTTGAACAGCAGGCCGGCGATGGCGGCGACGAGGATGACGCCGGAGATGGCGTACCAGATCCGCTGGCGGCCCACGAAGTCGAAGGAGATCTCACCGCGGTAGATGCGCGCGCCGAGATGGCCGAGGCGGGACATCTCAAGCCTCCTTCGGCTTGTTGCGGGAGGTCCGGGTGACGCGGCGCACCAGTGGTGTGCGCGCACCGAGGCGGCGCGGGTCCAGCCCGGACATCGGATGGCCGCGGCCGTAGAAGTTGGTGCGGGCCAGCGCGGTGACGAACGGCTTCGTGAAGAAGAAGACCACGACGATGTCGACCAGGGTGGTCAGGCCGAGGGTGAAGGCGAAGCCCTGGACGCTGCCGACCGACACGATGTAGAGCACCAGGGCGGCGAGGAACGACACCGCGTCGGCCACCAGGACGGTGCGCCGGGCGCGTTTCCAGCCGCGTTCGACCGCCGTGCGCAGGCTCGCCCCCTCTCTGACCTCGTCGCGCAATCGTTCGAAGAAGATGATGAAGGAGTCGGCGGTGATGCCGACGGCGACGATCACACCCGCGATGCCGGCCAGGGACAATCGGAAGTTCATCGTGACGCCGAGGAGCACGATCGCCTCGTACGTCAGGACGCCGGCGAGGGCGAGGCTGAAGATCGAGACGATGCCGAGGCCGCGGTAGTAGAGCAGGGAGTACAGCACGACCAGGCCGAGGCCGATGGCGCCGGCGATGAGGCCGCCCTTGAGCTGGTCGGAGCCGAGCGTCGGCGAGACCGACTCGATGGAGGACTTCTCGAACTTCAGCGGCAGCGCGCCGTACTTGAGGATGTTCGCGAGGTCCTCGGCCTCCTGCTGGCCGAAGTCGCCGGAGATGGTGGCCGAGCCCGCGGTGATCGGGCCGTCGTTGATCGCGGGGTAGGAGACGACCTGGCCGTCGAGGACGATCGCGATCTGGCGGCGCGGGGTGTTCGCCGGCTGCTGGTAGGCCTGGGTGGTGAGGTCGCCGAACGCTTTGGTGCCGGTGCCGTTGAAGCTGAGGTCGACCTGCCACTGCTCGCCGAGCGCGCCCTGCGGGATGCCGGCGGTGGCCTTCGTGACGTCCTTGCCGAGCACCTTCGCCTTGTCGAGGACGAACTTGACCTTCTTGTCCTGCGAGCAGGCGAGGATCTGGCTGTTCGGGTTGTCGCTGTTGGCCGACGGCTTGGGGTTCTTCGCGCAGTCGAGCTTGGCGAACTGCGCGAGCAGGCCCTTGTCGATGCCGGAGGTGTCGCCGAGCGCGGACTGCTGGTCCTGCGGGTTCGGCGTGGTGGTGGCGGACGGCTTGGGGCTCTTCGACGCGCTGGGGCTCGGCTTGGGCGCGGCGTGCGCGGCCTTGGCGGTCAGCGCCTTGGACACGGCGCGGCCGTGCGACGACGGAGACGACGACGCGGACGACGACGGCGAGGACGACGGTGACGCCTTCTTGCCGTTCTTGCCCGTGGGCGTGGGCGTGGCCGTCGGGTTGGCGGCCGTGGTCGGCGAGCCGTCGGCCTCGGTCATCACCTGGCGGAACCGCAGCTCAGCGGTGGTGCCGACGAGGTCGGCCGTGCGCTTCTGACCGAGGCCGGGGACGGCGACAACGATGTTGTTGCTGCCCTGCTTGTTCACCTCGGCCTCGGAGACGCCGCTGCCGTTCACCCGGTCGCGGATGATGTTCACGGCCTCGTTCATGCTCGACGTCGATGGCTTCCCCCCGCCCGGCACCTCGGCCGTCAGCGTCACGGTGGTGCCGCTGCTGAGGTCCAGGGCGAGCTTCGGTTTCGGATCGCCCTGGGTCTGCCAGACCGTGATGCCGCCGAGGATCACGAGGACCAGGACGAACAGGCCGATCGTGCGCCACGGCTTCGGCGCGTTGGTTGGGGGTGCCACTGGTGGTCGTTTCCTTAGAGGTCGATGACGCGGAACCCGGGTGGACGGCTGCGGTTACTTCTTCTTCTTGTCCGAGTCCTCGGGGAGGCCGTCGGCGCCCATCTCGGGCGGCTCCTCCGGCTTGTCGAGGTCGCTGGGCATGTCGTCGTCGAGCCCGGCGGGCGAGTCGGGCACCTCAGGGGTGTCCTCCACCGGGGACAGGACCTGCGCGATGGCGGCCCGGTTGAACCTGGCCTCGACGCCCGGGGCGATCTCCAGGACCACGGCGTCGTCATCGACGACGACGACGGTGGCGTACATCGCCGCGGTCGTCAGCACCTGCTGACCCGGGATGAGTTCGTTCTGCATCTCCTGCATCTTCTTCTGCCGGTTGCGCTGTGGGCGGATCAGCAGGAAGTAGAACACCGCGATCAGCACGATGAACGGCAGGAGAGTGAGAAGCGTGTTGCTGCCACCAGATGCGGCCAGCGGCGCGGCTTCGGTCATGCCCAGCAAGAGGCGTCCTTCCATATAACGACAGTCGGTCGCCGATCGAGAGGGCGACCGCCCGGCACGGCATCAGTTACCGAAAACCAGGGAATTTCGGAATCGGGTTCACGTCTAGGCCGACAGCCGACCGCCTCACCCGAGCTCCGGCTCAGGGAGTCTAGGCGAGCAGAAGTCAAGCGGCAACGAGACCTACCTGGGCCAGACGAACATTGATACGAGAAAGTTCCCTCGATCGGTGTTCAACCGGCGTCCTCGGGCGGGTCGTCGGACGTTTCGAAGAGCGGCAGCGCGCGGAACGGGGCGTCTCGCGGCGGGGTCAGTCCCATGTGCTCCCAAGCCGACGGGGTGGCCACGCGGCCGCGCGGTGTGCGCGCGATCAGGCCCCGGCGTACGAGGAACGGCTCGGCGACGACCTCGACCGTCTCCGACTCCTCCCCAACCGCCACGGCCAGCGTCGACAGCCCGACCGGGCCCCCGGCGAACCGGCGCAGCAGGGCGTGGAGCACCGCGCGGTCGAGGCGGTCGAGGCCCTCTTCGTCGACCTCGTACAGCGTCAGCGCGGCGCGCGCCGCGGCGAGGTCGAGCACGCCGCTGCCGTGCACCTCGGCGTAGTCGCGTACGCGGCGCAGCAGGCGGTTGGCGATGCGGGGCGTGCCGCGCGACCGGCCCGCGACCTCGGCGGCGGCGTCGTCGTGCAGGTCGACGCCGAGCAGCAGGGCCGAGCGCCGCAGCACCTGGTGCAGCTCGCCGGGGCTGTAGAAGTCGAGGTGGGCGGTGAAGCCGAAGCGGTCGCGCAGCGGCGCGGGCAGCAGCCCGGCCCGGGTGGTGGCGCCGACGAGCGTGAACGGCGCGAGCTCCAGCGGGATCGCGGTGGCGCCGGGCCCCTTGCCGACGATGACGTCGACGCGGAAGTCCTCCATGGCGACGTACAGCATCTCCTCGGCCGGGCGCGCCATGCGGTGGATCTCGTCGAGGAACAGCACCTCGCCCTCGGACAGCGTGGACAGGATCGCCGCGAGGTCGCCGGAGCGCTCGATGGCCGGGCCGCTGGTGATGCGCAGCGGCCTGCCGAGCTCCTCCGCCGTGATCATCGACAGGGTCGTCTTGCCGAGGCCGGGGCCGCCGGACAGCAGGATGTGGTCCGGCGTGGTGCCGCGCCGCAGGGCGCTCTGCAGGACGAGGGAGAGCTGGTCGCGTACGCGGCCCTGGCCGACGAAGTCGTCGAGCCGCTTCGGGCGCAGCGCCGCCTCGAACGCGCGCTCCTCGCCGGTGACGGACGGGGACACGATGCGGTCGTCGTCATCCGGGTCGGCGCTCATGTGCGGCTCAGCCGCTTCAGCGCGGCGCGCAGCAGCACCGCGACGTCGGGCGCGCCGCCCTCGGCGACCATGGTGTCGGCGTCGGGGGCGACCGCGTCGACGGCCGCGTCGGCGTCGCGCGCGGACCAGCCGAGGTTGGTCAGGCCCGCGTGGACCTGGTCGCGCCAGGGCGCGGCGACGGCGGCCGGGCCGACGGACGCGATGCCGAGGTCGCCGTCGGTGGGGGCGCCGAGGCGGTCCTTCAGCTCGAGCATGATGCGCTGCGCGCCCTTCTTGCCGATGCCCGGCACCTTCGTCAGCGCGGCGATGTCGCCGGTCGTGACGGCACGGCGCAGGGAGTTCGGCTGGTGGACGGCGAGCATGGCGAGCGCGAGCCGCGGGCCGACGCCGCTGGCCGTCTGCAGGAGCTCGAAGACGCCGCGCTCGTCGTCGTCGGCGAACCCGAACAGCGTCAGGGAGTCCTCGCGTACGACCAGGGACGTGGCGACCTGGGCGTCGTCGCCGACGCGGAGCAGGGCGAGCGTGGCGGGGGTGGCCTGGAAGGCCATGCCGACGCCGCCGACGTCGATCACCGCGCCGTCGGGCGCCACGGCGGCCACCCGGCCGCTGACGAACGAGATCATCGGGGGACTCCTCGGGTCGGCCTGGCCGCGAGCCGCGCGGCCTCGAGGCGGGCGGCGGCGCCGCCGCGCCACACGTGGCAGATGGCCAGCGCGAGCGCGTCGGCGGCGTCGGCGGGCTTCGGCGGGGTGTCGAGCCGCAGCAGCCGGGTGACCATCGCCGTGACCTGCGCCTTGTCGGCGCGGCCGTTGCCGGTGACGGCGGCCTTGACCTCGCTCGGGGTGTGCAGCGCGACGGGCAGGCCGCGGCGGGCGGCCGCGGTGATGGCCAGCGCGCTCGCCTGGGCGGTGCCCATGACCGTACGGACGTTGTGCTGGCTGAAGACGCGCTCGACGGCCACGGCGTCGGGTGTCGTGTCGTCGAGCCAGCGGTCGAGGCCCTCGGCGATGGCGAGCAGGCGGTCGGCGATGGTGTCGTCCGCCGGGGTGCGGATGACGCCGACGGTCACCATGCGCAGGGCCTTGCCGGGCGCGCCGTCGACCACGCCGACGCCGCAGCGGGTCAGCCCCGGATCGACCCCCAGCACGCGCACCCGATCCCCACCCTTCGCGTCGGCGCCACGAACACATGTTCGCAGGCGAGCTTAGTGGCGCGGCACGACGCTACCGGCCGCCCGGCCCGGCGTGTTGGGCATCGCGCACGTACGTACGGCGGTCAGCCGCGTGCGGCGGCCCACTCGGCGAAGCGGCGCCAGAACTCGGCGGGGACGCGCGGCGGTTCGGGGCCGAGCCCGGCGATGTGGAAGACGTGCGGCATGGCGGCGTACAGATCGAGGACGGTCGCGGTGCCGGCCGCCTCCGACGCGGCGGCGAACCGGCGCGCGTCGTCGGCCAGGGCGTCGGCCTCGCCCGCGGCCAGCAGGAGCGGCGGCAGCCCGGCGAGGTCGCCGTGCAGGGGCGACTGCGGCGCGCGGTCCGGCGGCGCGCCGTTCAGGTAGTCCGCCGTGGCCCCGGCGAGCACGGTCCGGTCGGCGGTGTCGCGGCCGCCGGGGTCCGTCAGCGACGGGCTGGACAGCGTGAGGTCGGTCAGCGGGCAGGCCGCGGCCGCGCCCGCGGGCGGCGTGAGGCCGTCGCGCGCCATGGCGAGCAGGGCGGACAGGACGAGGGTGCCGCCCGCCGACTCGCCGAACAGGAGGATGCCGGACGCGGGGACGCCCTGGCCGAGGAGGTCGCGGTAGACGGACATGACGTCGTCGAGGGGCGCCGGGTAGTGGTGGGCGGGGGTGAGCCGGTAGTCGACGGCGAAGACCGGGCGGCGCGCCGCCGCGGACAGGCGCCGGGCCATCAGGAGCTCGAGCCCCGGCTCGGTGTGGCGGAACCCGCCGCCGTGCGCGTACACGACGGCCCCGGCCTCGGTGGCGGACCGGCCGGAGGCGTCCACCCACCGGCCGGGCGCCGTACGGGGCTGCGCCGGGCCGGGGCCGGGGTCCGCGGGCGGGGCGTTCGCGGCCAGCGTGGCGAACGCGGCCTGGACCGCCGCGGCGTCGTCGGCGGTGGCGGGGATGCGGGTGGTGGTCATCGCGGCGGCACCGTTCAGAAGGAGTCGAGGGTGAACGCGCGGCAGGCGAAGGCGGCGCCGAGCGCGGCGTCGGTGGCCGGGTCGCCGGCGGTGAGCAGGCCCGTCAGGCGGAGCGTCTCGGCGGGGGTGCCGGCGTAGAGGGCGGCGAGGCCGCGGATGTCGAGGCGGGTGGCGCCCGGCTCGGACGGGGCGGGGTCCGCGCGGCCCGTGCCGTCGGCGACGGTGAGCCGCCAGGTGCCGGCGTTGCCGGGCAGGGTCGGGTCGGCGACGGTCAGGACGGTCTCGGCGCGGGCGCCGGGCGGGAAGCCGCGGGCGGCGATCGCGGACGGGACGTCGACGACGCGCAGCATCCAGCGCTCGACGTCGCGGGGCATGGCCACGGGGTCGCGGGTCAGCCAGAAGACCGGGTCGTCGGGGGCGAGCGGTGCGTACACCCAGTCGACGATCGAGCCGTTGGAGGCGACCACGCCCCACAGCGCGCGCATCGTGGCCTCCGAGCCGGCCGCGAGGTATTCGACCGCGATCGCGTTGTTGGCGTCGGCCCAGGAGTAGGCGAGCAGGCCGTCGTCGGCGAGGTAGGTGAAGACGTCGTCGGCGGCCAGCCACCACTGGACCTCCTCCGCCCGGCGCACGGTGGGGCCGCAGTGGCCGCCGGCGGCGTGGACGCGGCTCAGGACGCCGATCACCTCGGCGGCGTCGGCCGCGCCCACCCGGCGCAGCCTCACCTGCGGGCCGCCGCGCGGCGCGAGGGCGCGCAGCGGCGCGGCCGGGAAGATGTACGACGTCAGCGGACCCGCGGTCTCGTAGCCGACCTTGCGGTAGACCGCGGACGTGGCCGGGAACAGCATCGACAGCGGCCGGCCGCGCGCGGCGGACCGTTCGAGCACCGCCTTCATGAGCAGCGGCCCGGCGCCGCGCCCCCGGTCCTCCGGCGCGACCACGACGCTGGAGACCCCGGCGAGCGGCACCGCGCGGCCGTGCCAGTACTGCGCCATGTCGATGATCGCGGCGGCGGCGATCAGCCGCCCGCCATCGCGGACGCCGATGGACCGGCCGTCGGCGATGCGCGCCTCGGCGGTGCGCCGCCGCCGCGCGGTGTGCTCGGCCGTCACGCCCCCGAAGGCGCGGACGACAAGGTCGAGGAGGTCGTCGAGGTCCGCGGGCAGGAGGTCGCAGGTCTGCACGGGCCAACGCTAGACGCGCGCGTACGGTGATCGCGAACGGTTTTCCCCCGCCCCGACCACCGTACGAGTGAGGCCCTACGCCTCGATCTTCTCCAGGATCTCGTCGCTGACGTCGGCGTTGCTGTAGACGTTCTGGACGTCGCGGTGCTCGCCCGGGGGGCCGAGCCTCCCCGGAACCCCCGACGCGCGGTATCTGACCGGGGGTCCGCTCACATCTCTCGCAGCTGCAAGCTGACGACCCCTACGCCTCGATCTTCTCCAGGATCTCGTCGCTGACGTCGGCGTTGCTGTAGACGTTCTGGACGTCGTCCTGGTCGTCGAGGATGTCCAGGAGGCGGAAGACCTTCTTGGCGTTGTCCTCGTCGAGGGGGACGTTCATCGTGGGGAGGAAGTTGGCCTCGGCGGAGTCGTACTCGATCTTCGCCGCGCGGAGGGCGTCGCGGACCCCGACGAGGTCGCCGGCCTCGCTGATGACCTCGTAGTTCTCGCCGAGGTCGTTGACCTCTTCGGCGCCCGCGTCGAGCACGGCGGCCAGCACGTCGTCCTCGGTGAGGTCGTCCTTCGGGACGATCACGACGCCCTTGCGGTTGAAGAGGTACGAGACCGAGCCGGGGTCGGCCATGTTGCCGCCGTTGCGGGTCATGGCCGTACGGACGTCGGACGCGGCGCGGTTGCGGTTGTCCGTCAGGCACTCGACGAGGACCGCGACGCCGCCGGGGCCGTAGCCCTCGTACATGATCGTCTCGTAGTTGGCGCCGCCCGCCTCGAGCCCGGCGCCGCGCTTGACGGCGCGGTCGATGTTGTCGCCGGGGACGGAGTTCTTCTTCGCCTTCTGAATGGCGTCGTAGAGGGTCGGGTTACCGGCCGGGTCGGGACCGCCGCCACGCGCGGCCACCTCGACGTCCTTGATCAGCTTCGCGAAGAGCTTGCCGCGCTTGGCGTCGACCACGGCCTTCTTGTGCTTCGTGGTCGCCCACTTGGAGTGGCCGCTCATGAATTTCCCTTCACCATGTCGACGAAAAGCCGGTGGACGCGCGCGTCACCGGTCAGCTCGGGGTGGAACGACGTCGCGAGGAGCCGATCCTGCCGGACCGCGACGATCCTACCGGCGGCCGGGCCCGCTTCGACGCGGCCGAGAACGGTGACGCCGCCGCCGACGGCCTCCACCCAGGGCGCACGGATGAACACGGCGTGGAACGGGTCGTCGCCGGCGCCGTCGATCGTCACGTCGGACTCGAAGGAGTCGACCTGGCGGCCGAACGCGTTGCGGCGTACGTCCATGTCGATGCCGCCGATGGTCTGCTGGCCGTTCATGCCGTCGCGGATGCGGTCGGCGAGCATGATCATGCCGGCGCACGAGCCGTACGCGGGCATGCCGCCCTCGACGCGTTTGCGCAGCGGCTCCAGGAGGTCGAAGGCGTCGGCGAGCTTCCACATCGTGGTCGACTCCCCGCCGGGGATGACCAGCCCGTCGACGCGTTCCAGCTCGGCCGGGCGGCGCACGGTGATCGCGTCCGCGCCACCGGCCTCGAGCGCGCGCAGGTGCTCCTTGACGTCGCCCTGGAGGGCGAGCACGCCGATGGTGGGCCGGGTTCCGGTGGTCAACGCGTACCTCTCAAACGGTGGCGGGGTCCTTTCGAGCCTAGTCGCTTCGTACGGCGGGCGAATCGGTCGCATGTGCGGATGCGCCGCCGAGGCGTTCGTGCCGGGAGTCCGCGGTCGACCGCGCGGGAACGCCCGGTGTGGGGGTTCGACGGGGGCACCGGCCGCTCGGTGATCGTCGGCCCCCCATGGCGGGATCCCGGCGGGCCCGGCTGGACCCCCGTCGCCCCGGTGGAATGACGTACGGCCCGGCCGAGCGCCGGGCCGTACGAATGCCCTACCAGCCGCGCTCGGCGTACCGCTGGTCCTCGGGGAGGGTGTCGACGTTGATGCCGACCATGGGCTCGCCGAGGCCGCGGGAGACCTTCGCGATGACGTCCGGGTCGTCGTAGAACGTCGTGGCCTTGACGATCGCGGCGGCGCGCTTGGCCGGGTCGCCGGACTTGAAGATGCCGGAGCCGACGAACACGCCCTCGGCGCCGAGCTGCATCATCATCGCCGCGTCGGCCGGGGTCGCGATGCCGCCCGCGGTGAACAGCACCACCGGCAGCTTGCCCTGCTGCGCGACCTCCTTCACCAGTTCGTACGGCGCCTGCAGCTCCTTGGCCGCGACGAACAGCTCGTCCTCGGGCAGCGAGCCCAGCTTGCGGATCTCGCCGCGGATCTTGCGCATGTGCGTGGTGGCGTTGGAGACGTCGCCGGTGCCGGCCTCGCCCTTGGAGCGGATCATCGCCGCGCCCTCGGTGATCCGCCGCAGCGCCTCGCCCAGGTTGGTCGCCCCGCAGACGAAGGGCACGGTGAACGCCCACTTGTCGATGTGGTTGGCGTAGTCCGCGGGGGTGAGCACCTCGGACTCGTCGATGTAGTCGACGCCGAGCGACTGGAGCACCTGCGCCTCGACGAAGTGGCCGATGCGGGCCTTGGCCATCACCGGGATCGAGACGGTCTCGATGATGCCGTCGATCAGGTCCGGGTCGCTCATCCGCGCGACGCCGCCCTGCGCGCGGATGTCGGCGGGCACGCGCTCGAGCGCCATCACCGCGACCGCGCCGGCGTCCTCGGCGATCTTGGCCTGCTCGGCGGTGACCACGTCCATGATCACGCCGCCCTTGAGCATCTCCGCCATGCCGCGCTTCACCTTGGCGGTGCCGGTGGCGGACTGGGGTGCGGGGCTGGGCTGCTGCTCGGACAACTCGGGGCCTTTCTCGCGAAACTCGCTGGACACCTTCGAGGGTAGGTCCGAGGTGGACCGCTGAGGCAGGCCAGTGGACGGGTATCTCGGCAGTCCACTTTCGTGGTCGTCCCGACCTGGGGATCCCTGGCCCGTCGCCCGGTGTCGGTCGCGTCACTTCCGGCGGAAACGGCGCTGACCAGCGTTGTCACCAGCGGCGTAAACTGTAGGCAGGGCGTTCGCCAGGTCGCTTTCGACGGCCCGTCCGGGCGGTGGTGCCCGGCCGGCCCGGCCGGAAGATCACCCCACGGGTGGCCACTCGGCGGCGATCTCGGCAGTCCACTTCGCCGGTGATGCGGGTCCGGTGCCTTCGAGCCGTCCCGATCGCCGCTCGTGCGGGTGACGGCGCGGCGGCCTCGCCGTCCGGCGTTCTGACCTGGCGGGACGGCCCGGGGACCGTCCCCCTAAGCTGGGCGGAACGTTTTTCGGGAGGTCGGGTGACGACAGCTTCGGGAGCGCGGCCGGTGGTCGGCGTGCTCGCCCTGCAGGGTGCCGTGCGCGAGCACGTCGCGATGCTGCAGCGCGCCGGCGCGCGGGCCGTCCCGGTCCGCCGCGCCGCCGAGCTGTCCGAAGTGGACGGACTGGTGCTGCCCGGCGGCGAGTCCACCACGATGTCGCGGCTGCTGGAGAGCTTCGAGCTGCTGGAGCCGCTGCGCGCGCGGATCGCCGACGAGATGCCCGTCTTCGGCTCGTGCGCCGGGATGATCCTGCTGGCCCGCCAGGCGCTCGACGGGCGCCCGGACCAGCAGCAGCTCGGCGGGCTCGACGTGGTCGTCCGGCGCAACGCGTTCGGCAGGCAGGTCGACTCGTTCGAGGTGGACCTGGACTTCGCCGGGGTGGCAGGCGGGCCGGTGCACGCCGTGTTCATCCGCGCCCCCTGGGTCGAGAAGGCGGGTGCGGGGGTCGAGGTGCTGGCCACCGTCCCGGCCGGGCTGGTGCCCGAGGACCCGGCGGGCGGTGAGCCGGCGGCTAGGATCGTCGCCGTCCGGCAGGGGGTGGTGCTGGCCACCGCGTTCCACCCGGAGATCACCGGGGACGAGCGCGTGCACCGGTTGTTCGTCGAGCTCGTGCGGGAAGCCTGAGCAGCAATGGCGGCGTCCGGGGCGTGAGGACCGGGCGGACGCGGAACAGATGGAGGAGAGATGAGCGGCCACTCCAAGTGGGCGACCACGAAACACAAGAAGGCCGCTATCGATGCCAAGCGCGGCAAGCTCTTCGCGAAGCTGGTCAAGAACATCGAGGTCGCGGCGCGAACCGGTGGCGGCGACCCGGACGGCAACCCGACGCTGTACGACGCGATCCAGAAGGCGCGGCGGACGTCCGTGCCCGCGGACAACGTGGAGCGGGCCCGCAAGCGCGGCGCCGGTGAGGAAGCGGGCGGCGCCGACTGGCAGACGATCATGTACGAGGGTTACGGCCCCAACGGCGTGGCACTGCTGATCGAATGCCTCACCGACAACCGCAACCGTGCCGCGGGCGAGGTCCGCACCGCCATGACCCGCAACGGCGGCAACATGGCCGACCCGGGCTCGGTGTCGTACATGTTCAACCGCAAGGGCGTCGTGATCGTGCCGATGGCGGGCGACCTGTCCGAGGACGACGTGCTGCTGGCCGTGCTGGACGCGGGCGCCGAGGAGGTCAACGATCTCGGCGACAGCTTCGAGGTC
>DASXYG010000134.1:0-6884 GCA_036502625.1 Streptosporangiaceae bacterium | reverse complement strand
GGGTGGCGCCGGGGGCCCCCCCCGCCACGCTCGAGGCTCATACGAGGTGGGGACGGGCCCAGGCACGTGCCACAGCAGGGGGCGGGGGCGGGACGCGACCAGGGCGCGGGATGCGACGCAGGGCACGGGACGCAGCGCAAGGCACGGATGTGCGGGACGGGAAACGGGACGGAAAGGGGGCGCGGGACACCGGCAGAGCCCGGGGATCAGGGCAGGGGCGCGAGGCACGCGGAGCCTGAGGTGCGAAGCGCGGGGGTGAGGGGGGTCAGCGCCACCGTGGGCCGGGGCGGCGGGTGCGGGGGGCTCGGTCTAGGCGCTTCGTCCAGCAGGGGGTGTGCCAGTGGCGGCGGTCGTCGGCGTCGGACTGCCACGCGACCACGTGGGCTACGCCTGGGGGGATCTCGTGGTCGCAGCCGGGGCAGCGGTAGGTCTTGGTCGCCGCTGCGCCGGTGATGCGGCGGACCTGCCAGTCGCCGTCCGGCCCAGACTCGACGCGCTCCACTCCCCCCGCGGACCCGGCCGCGGGCGGGTCCGGGCTGCGGCGGTTCTTGCGGGGGCTCACCCCATCAACGGTAGCCAGTCATGCCTGGTGCACAGCCCCCGGCCACCGCGATCAGTCGTACATGGTGCACAGCCCCCGACTCCGCGGTCAGTCGTCCGCGGCCCGCAGGCGCCATGGCCAGCCGTACGCGGCCCCGGCCACCGCGGTCAGTCGTGCGTCGTGCGCAGCCCCCGGCCGCCTCGGCCGCCGCGACCCGCCGCCACCATGTGCTCCAGCAGGGGGACCGGGGCGAACTCGGGGTCGCGGTACTGGTGGAGGAGGCGGCGTAGGCCGGACTGCACCCGGTCCAGGCCGATGGTGTCGGCGAGTTCCAGCGGGCCGTGTGGGTAGCCGCAGCCGAGGCGCATGGCGTTGTCGATGTCGGACGCCAGGGCGTAGCCGGACTCCAGCATGCGGACGGCGTCGTTGATGTGCGGCAGGAGGAGCGCGTCCATCAGGAACCCGGCGCGGTCGGGGCAGCGTACGGGGGTGCGGCCGATGGCACGGCAGACCGCGATGGCGCGCGCGACCGCGGCGTCGCTGGTCTCCACCGTCGTGACGATCTCGGCGAGCGCCCCGTCGCCGCCGGGGATCAGCCGCAGGCCCACGGCGTCGGCCGCGCGGCCCGTACGCAGCGCCAGGTCGATCACCGCGCGCGCCGCCGGGGTGGCCACCACGACCAGGTCGCACCCGTTGAGCACCTTCTCCTCGACGCCGAACTCGGCCAGCGTGACGGAGTATCCGGCGGCGCGACACAGCTCGGCGAACTCGTCCGCCTCCTCGCCCAGCACCCCCACGAGGTCGGGCTCGACCGGCTCGACAGTCACCGGCTCAGGCGCGGGCTCGTCGCCGTACGCGTAGAACCCGCAGCCGGTCTTGCGCCCGAGCAGCCCGGCGGCCACCATGCGGCGCAGCAGCGGCGCGGGCACGTAGCGGTGCTCGCGGAACTCGTCGTACAGCGCCTCCATCACCGAGAGCGACGTGTCGAGCCCGATCATGTCGAGCAGCGCGAGCGGCCCCATCGGGAGGCCGACGCCGAGCTTCATCGCCGTGTCGATGTCCTCCCGGGTGGCGTACTTCGCCTCGTACAGCCGCACCGCGTGGTTCAGGTACGGCAGGAGCAGCGCGTTGGCCACGAACCCGGCACGGTCGGTGACGGAGACCGGCGTCTTCCCGAGCCCCCGGACCAACTCGGCGACGTCCTCCACGATCTGCGGCTCGGTGACCACGGTGTGGATGACCTCGACGAGCTTCATCACCGGCGCCGGGTTGAAGAAGTGGAACCCCACGATGTGCGGCGTACGCGAGGTCCCGGCGGCGATCTCGGTCACGGACAGCGACGACGTGTTCGTGGCGAGCACCGCGTCGGGCTTGCAGATGCGGTCGAGCTCGGCGAAGACCGCGTGCTTGAGGTCCATCCGCTCCGGCACGGCCTCGATGACGAGGTCGGCGTCGGCGAGGTCGTCGTACGACGTGCTCAGCCGTACGGCGCCGAGCACGCCCTCCCCCTCGGACGGGCTGAGCTTCCCGCGGTCCACCGCCTTGCGGACCGAGCGGTCCAGATGGGCACGGCCCCGGGCCAGCGCGGCCTCGTCGGCCTCGACGCCGACGACCTGCAGGCCACCACGGGCGAACACTTCGGCGATTCCGGCACCCATCGTGCCGAGGCCGACCACTCCGACCTTGCGGAACTCTCGCAGCATGGACCACAACCTAACCCCATGGCCCGGGTGATCAGCCCCACACCCGCACATACGCCCGCGCCGCCCCCGTCACCCGGGGACGGCGCGGCACACCCGTACGGCGGTCAGCAGTCGACGAGCTCCGGGCTCTGGTTCAGGAGCTGCGACCGCGGCGTGACGAACTCCCGGTAGGCGGCGTCGGCGCCCGGCGCGAACAGCGCCACGCGGTGGCAGTTCTGGAACGCCAGCCGCACGCCGAAGTGGCGCTCGACGGCGGCGCGCATCGCGTCGCTGGCGACCAGCCGCAGCAACTGGCCGCGCGCGGCCTCGTCCGGCGGCGGCACCTGGTTGTCGGCGAATTCCCCGCCCTCGCCGCGCAGCCGCGTGGCGAGCCCGTCGATCACCCCCCAGGCGTACGGCAGGGACCCCCGTACGCAGTCGACGAAGTCGCGGTCGGCGACCTCGTCCGTACGGGCCTTCTCCAGGAGGTCCGCCGAGACGGTCAGTGACATGTCTTCCCCTAACTCTCGTGTCCGTGGCGACTGCCGGTCACCGTGAGCGTATCGATAATGATTTTCATTGTCACGTCGAGTCGCGGACAACCGGCCACGGCGCACGCGGTTGGATGGGAGACTGGCCGTCATGCGTCTCGTGATCGCCCGGTGCAGCGTCGACTACGCGGGGAAGCTGACGGCCCACCTGCCGATGGCGCCGCGGCTCATCTTGGTCAAGTCGGACCGCTCGGTCTCCATCCACGCCGACGACCGCGCGTACAAGCCGCTCAACTGGATGAACCCGCCCTGCACGCTCCGCGAGGACGGCAACACCTGGACGGTCACGCACGACAAGTCCGGCGAGAAACTGATCATCAACGTCGAGGAAGTGCTGCACGACTCCAGCCACGAGCTGGGCGTCGACCCCGGCCTGGTCAAGGACGGCGTCGAGGCGCACCTCCAGGAGCTGCTGTCCGAGCGGATCACCACCCTCGGCGAGGGCTGGTCGATGATCCGCCGCGAGTACCCCACCGCCATCGGCCCGGTCGACATCCTGTGCCGCGACTCCGACGGCACCACCGTCGCCATCGAGATCAAGCGGCGCGGCGAGATCGACGGCGTCGAGCAGCTCACCCGCTACCGCGAGCTCCTCGACCGCGACCCGGCACTGCGCCCCGTCCGCGCCCTGTTCGCCGCCCAGGAGATCAAGCCGCAGGCCCGCGTGCTCGCCGGCGACCGCGGCATCGACTGCGTGATCCTCGACTACAACGCCCTGCGCGGCATCGAGTCCGACATCCCGACGCTGTTCTGAGCCCGGCCCGCTGTCCGTCGAACGGTGGACACCGGGCCCATCCACCGGTGGGCACCGGCGCCTCGATGCGGCCGCGAGAATGCCGCTATGGCGGAAACCGCAGTACGCGTGCGCGGCCTGCGCAAGTGCTATCGCGACGTGCCCGCGGTCGACGGGATCGACCTGGACATCGCGCACGGCGAGGTGTTCGCGCTGCTCGGCCCCAACGGCGCGGGCAAGACCACCACGGTCGAGATCCTCGAGGGCTACCGGAAGCGCGACGCCGGCGAGGTGGCGGTGCTCGGCCGCGACCCGGCGCGGGCCGACCGGAGGTGGCGGGCGCGCGTCGGCATCGTGTTCCAGACGTCGGGCGAGGCGCCGGAGCTGACCGTACGCGAGGTCGTCCGCCATTTCGCCGGCTACTACCCCAGCCCGCGCGACCCCGACGCGGTCATCGCGGCGGTCGGGCTGACGGAGAAGGCCGGCGCGCGGGTGCGGGCGCTGTCCGGCGGCCAGCGACGGCGGCTCGACGTCGCGCTCGGCATCCTCGGCTCCCCCGAGCTGATCTTCCTGGACGAGCCCACCACCGGCTTCGACCCCGAGGCGCGCCGGCGGTTCTGGACGCTCATCGAATCGCTGGCCGCCGACGGCACCACCATCCTGCTGACCACGCATTACCTGGACGAGGCCGAGGCGCTCGCCGACCGCGTGGCCGTCGTCGCGGGCGGGCGGATCGTCGAGACGAACACCCCCGCCGCCCTCGGCGGCCGCGCCGCGGGCACCGCCCGCGTGAGCTGGCTGGCCGACGACGGCCCGCGCTCGGTCGAGACGGACACGCCCGCGAAGGTCGTCGCCGACCTGGCCGCGCGGTTCGGCGGCGAGGTCCCCGAACTGCTCGTCACCCGCCCGACCCTCGAGGACGTCTACCTGGAGCTGATCGCCGCCGACGGGGCCGGCGACCGGGACGGGGCGCGGTCATGACCGCCGTACGCACGACCGCCCTGCCGTCCGCCTGGCGCATCGGCCTGTCCCGCGGCGGCCTGGAGATCCGGCAGGTCTCCCGGGAGAAGGAGGCGCTGTTCTTCACGTTCGCGCTGCCGATCGTGCTGCTCCTGATCTTCGGCTCGATCTTCGACTTCGACATCGACGGCACCGGCATCCCGTTCCGGCAGTACTTCGTGGCCGGCATCATCGCCAGCGGCATCATGTCCACCGCGTTCGTCGGCCTCGGCACGGGCATCACCAACGACCGCGACGACGGCACGCTGAAGCGGCTGGCCGGGCTCCCCATGCCGAAGTCCGCGTACTTCATCGGCAAGGTCGTCATGGTCGCGCTCGGGTCGCTGATCGAGACGGCGGTCCTGCTGGTCATCGGATCGCTGGCGTACGGGCTGACGCTTCCGGCCGACCCCGCGCGCTGGCTGACGTTCGCCTGGGTGTTCCTGCTCGGCGTGACGGCGTGCGCGCTACTCGGCGTGGCGATCAGCGCCCTGCCGCGGTCGGCGCGTACGGCGTCGGCGGTCACGACGCTCCCGTACATCTGCCTCCAGTTCATCTCCGGCGTGTTCTTCCCGTTCGGGCAGTTGCCGGGCTTCCTGCGCACGATCGCCGCGTTCTTCCCGCTGAAGTGGCTGTGCCAGGGGCTGCGATCGGTGTTCCTGCCGGACGGGGTGCTCGCCGTCGAGCCCGCGCACGGCTGGGAGCACGGCCGTACGGCCCTGGTGCTGATCGCCTGGTGTGCTGGAGGCTTGGTGCTGTGCATGACGACGTTCCGCTGGACACGCCGCGGCGAGGAATGACCGCGCCGTCCGGGGCGCACGCGTGGCTGCGCGGCCAGGCGCTGTGGGACCTCTACTACGCGATCGGATACATCGGCGTCGGCGTGCTGAGCGCGCTGTCCGGCGTCGGCGCGCTGCGGCAGATCACCAGCGCCGCGCTGCTGGTGGCGCTGGCCATGGTGTACGTCGCGCTCGGGCGGCCGCTCGCCCGCAGCGAGACGCCCGGCTGGCGCGAGTACGCGTTCATCGCCGGGCTGCTGGTCCTGTTCGTCCCGCTGTCGCTGATCACCGGCACCGGCTCGTTCATCCTGTTCGTGCTGTGCCCGCAGTGCTTCGTGGTGCTGCGCATCCCGCAGGCCATCGTCGCTGTGGTGCTGCTGAACATCGCGCCGCTCGTGACGCTCCTCGGCGACTCGCGGACGCCGCTCGACCTCGCGTTCACGATCATGGCCGCGATGATCATCGGGGCGTTCTCGATCCTGCTCGGCGTCTGGACCAACTGGATCATCACGCAGAGCAGCGAACGCGCCCGGCTCATCGATCGGCTGCGGGACAGCCAGGAGGAGATCGCCCGGCTGTCCCGGGAGAAGGGCACGATGGCCGAGCGCGAACGGCTGGCCGCGGAGATCCACGACACCCTGGCGCAGGGGTTCACGTCGCTGCTGATGCTGATCCAGGCGGCGGAGTCGGAGCTCGGCCGCGACGCCGGGGCCGTACGCCACCACCTCGGCCTGGCCGGGCGTACGGCGAGGGAGAACCTCGACGAGGCGCGCACCCTGGTCGCCGCGCTGCGCCCGACGGCGCTCGCCTCGACCTCGCTGGACCAGGCGCTGGCCCGGCTGGCGGACCGGTTCGGCGAGGAGACCGGCGTCACCGCGGCGTACACCGCGAGCGGCGGCGCGACGCTGGCCCCGGCGACCGAGGTGGTGCTGCTGCGCGCCACCCAGGAGGCGCTGGCCAACGTGCGCAAGCACGCGCGGGCGACGCGGGTGACCGTGCGCCTGGACCGCCGCGCGGGGCACGCGGTGCTCACGGTGGCCGACGACGGCGTGGGCTTCGACCCGGCGGGCACCCCCGAGCCGTGCGCCGAGCGCGGCGGCTATGGTCTGGCGGGAATGCGCGCCCGCGTCCGCGAGGTCGGCGGCACACTGACGGTGCACAGCGCGCGCGGCGAGGGGACCGACGTGGTGGCGGAGGTGCCGTGGTGATCCGGGTGATCCTGGTCGACGACCATCCG
Organism: Streptosporangiaceae bacterium; assembly: GCA_036502625.1. Lineage (GTDB taxonomy): Bacteria > Actinomycetota > Actinomycetes > Streptosporangiales > Streptosporangiaceae > DASXYG01. Next base: position 362 of record DASXYG010000134.1, on the reverse strand, counting down.
GTCGTCCGCGAGGGCTTGCGCGGCATGCTGTCCGTCGAGGACGACATCACGATCGTCGGCGAGGCGGGTTCCGGCGAGGAGGCGGTGACGCTCGCGTCCGTACGCGCGCACGACGTCATCCTCATGGACCTCCGGATGCCGAACGGCGACGGCGTGTCGGCCACGGAGCGGATCATCGCGGCGCGGCCGTCCGCCCGGGTGATCGTGCTGACGACGTACGAGACGGACGCCGACATCCTGCGCGCCGTCGAGGCGGGCGCGGCCGGCTACCTCCTGAAGGACACCACGCGCACCGACCTCGCCAACGCGGTGCGCGCGGCCGTGCGCGGCGAGACCGTGCTGGCACCGTCGGTGGCGACGCG
>DASXYG010000133.1:0-27136 GCA_036502625.1 Streptosporangiaceae bacterium | reverse complement strand
ACCGCTTCACCCACCCGCCCACCCGCGCCTCCGCGACCGAGGCCGCGGCCACCGGCCTGCTGAACCCGGTCGACGGCATGGGCTTCACCACCGCCTACCTGCACCACCCCACCGAGGTGCCCGCCGAGTTCACCGAGGCGGGCCTCACCGGCGTCACGCAGTACTCCGTCGAGGGCGCCCTCTGGCTCCTCACCGGCCTCGACGACCGGCTGAACGACCCGCACCGCCGTACGGCCCTGCTCGACGCGATCCGCCTCGGCGAGTCCGACCCGTCCCTCCTCGGCGTCTCCGGCCACCTCCTCACCGCGGGACGCCGCCCGGCCTAGCGTGCCCCCGCCGCCCGCAGCCGCGCGGCGATCCCCGGGTAGCCCTTGGCCTCGGCGTGCGCCAGCGGGGTGACGCCGTCGCCGTCCGCCAGGGAGACGTCCGCGCCGCCGGCGATCAGCAGGTCCACGATCCGCTCGTACGGCTCGGTGCCGTCGCCGAGGATGATCGCCTCCAGCAGCCCGGTCCACCCGAGCCGGTTCACGTGGTTCACGTCGATGCCGGTGCGCAGCACGGCGCGTACGTAGTCGACGTGGCCGCGCTCGCACGCCGGGATGAGCGCCACCCCGCCGTAGCGGTTCGTCAGCGCGAGGTCGGGCCCGGCGGGGAGCAGCACGTCCAGCATGGCCACGCTGCCGGTGCGGCCGGTGACGAGGAACGGGGTGGCCCGGTCGTCGTCCTGCGCGTCCGGACCGGCCCCGGCGGCCACGAGCAGCCGCGCCGCCTCGACGTGGTCGCCGTACGCCGCCATCAGCAGCGCCGTACGCCCCCGCCCGTCGCGCCCGTCGACCTCGGCCCCCGCCGCGATCGCCGCCCGCACACCGTCCACGTCCCCTTCGGCGGCCGCACGCCGCAGTTCGTCGTCCACGCCGCTCATTGTGCCGCCTCGACCTGCGCGGACGCCGCGGCGGGGACCGGTTCGGCGGGCGCGCGCCGCTCGGGCGCGGTCAGCCAGGCCACCGCGAGGACCAGCGCGGCGCCGGCCGCCGCCGCCGGGGCCAGCCACAGCGGCCCTGCCGCCGCGAGGACCACGCCGCCGAGCGCCGTGCCCAGCGCCGTGCCCACGTAGTTCATCGACCCGTTCAGGCTGAGCGCGACCGTGGCCACGTCGCCGCCCGCGGCGAACACCCGGTTCTGCTGCGGGATGAACAGGAACGACCCGACAAGCCCCAGCACGAACAGCGCGGCCAGCGCCGGTACGAACCAGCGCTGAACGGCGCCGAGCGCGGCCGCCGCGCCGACGGCGACGGCCAGCGCCGCGACCAGCGTGCGGAGCGGGCCGAGGCGGTCGGCGATCCGCCCCACGAGCCGGTTCCCGGTGAAGAAGCCGACCCCGAACACCAGCACCGCCGCCAGGACCGCGTAGCGCGCCGTGGTGCTCACGGCGACGACGGCCGCCGCGTACGACGACACGACGTACAGCGGGGCCAGCACCAGCGCGCTGACCATGAGCAGCACCAGGATCCGCGGGTTCACCAGCACCGCCGCCCGCGCCCGCAGGGACGTCGCGGGCAGCGTCACCGACGGCGTTCCCACCGCCGCGAGCACGGCGGCGACCGCGGCCAGCGCGGCGATCGTCCACAGGGAGCCGCGCCAGCCCGCCCACTGCCCGACCAGCAGGCCGAACGGCACGCCGAGCACCGGCGCGAGCCCGGCCCCGGCGCCGACCACCGCGAACGCCCGGGCCCGGCGCTCCGGCCTGGCCAGCACCCCGGCCACGGCGAACGCGTTGGCCTGGAACGCGGCCGCGCCCAGCGCCGCCACGACCCGCCCGCCCAGCACGACCGCGTACGACGGGCCGGCCGCCTGCATGACCATCCCGGCCAGGAACACGCCCATGCCGGCGCCGATCACGACGCGCCGGTCCAGCCGTCCGGTGAGCGTCGCGATGACCGGCGACCCGATGCCGTACGCCACCGCGAACGCCGTGGTCAACTGCCCCGCGCCGGCGACGCTGACGGACAGGTCGCGGGCGATCGGCGGCAGCAGCCCCGGCAGCACGAACCCGTCCATGCCCAGCACGAACGTGCCCACCGCGAGGATGAGCAGCCGTCCCGCACCACCATCATTCGATGCTTGTCGAATCATCATACGACGGACGCTAGAGTACGATTCGATGGACGTCAAAGAATGAGGGGAGGCCGCCGATGCCACGGACGCTGCCCGAGCCGACGGCGGAGTCCTTCGACCTCACCGTGATCCTCAACGCGCTCGCCGACCCCGGCAGGCGCGCGCTGATGACCGCGCTCTACCGCGCCACGGAGCCGATCGACTGCGCCGTCCTCGTCGAGAAGGCCGACCTCGGGCTGAGCAACCCGACCGTCTCCCACCACTACCGCGTGCTCCGCGAGGCCGGCCTGACCAGGACCGTCGCCGAGGGGCGCAAGCGGATCGTGCGGGTGCGCCGCGACGACATGGAGGCGCGGTTCCCCGGGCTGCTCCCGGCCGTGCTCGGCGGGCCGTGAACCCGGGTCAGTCGCGGGCGAGGCCGTGTTCCAGGAGGTCGAAGGCGAGGTCGACGTCGGCGGACAGGGCGCGGGCGGCCGACGCCATGGTGGTGCCGGTGGCCAGGCGCTGGAAGAACGTCTCCTGCACGGTGAGCAGGGACGCGGTGATCTGCGCGGCCATCAGCGCCGCCTCCGTGGGGGCGTGCTCGCGGGCCAGGACGTCGGCGAGCTCGCGGCGCTGCCGGTAGCGCAGGCCGTTGGCGCTGGCGCTGAGCGCGGGGCTGTCGAGGATCACCCGCATCCGCACCATGAGCGCGTCAGAGCCCTCCGGCGCGTCCGAATCGTCCGGCGCCACGGGGTTCGCGGCGAGGTCCGTGAAGTGGGCGCGCAGCGCGGCCAGCGGCGACTGCCCGGGCGGGCGCGCGGCCACGATGCCGGCGAGGTCGTCGTCACCGACGCCGCCGAGCACCAGCGACTCCTTGGTCGGGTAGTACGTGAACAGCGTGGCCTTGGCGACCTCGGCGGCCTCCGCGATCTCGCTCACGGTGACGTTGTCGTAGCCGCGGTCGCGGAACAGGTCGAGCGCGGCGGCCGCGATGCGCCGCCGCGTCTGCTCCTTCTTCCGCTCCCGAAGCCCCGCCACCCGCACACCGTACCAACCCCGGTACGAAATCAGACCGGGTCCGCGTTCGTACGGCGCCGGAGTTCGTCCCACGAATTGTCGGGCCCGCGAATGTTATCCTGACGCCGTGGACACGCAAGAAAACGGCCCGATCGGCGTCGTTCCCGCGCTGGTGCGCACCTCTTTCCTGGTGAATGCCGTCTACGCCGAGTCGGCGAGGGAGCACGGCCTGACCCAGCAGCAGGGCCAGTTGCTGTGCGTCCTGATGCCGGGCCCTTCGGGCATGAGCGACCTCGGCGCGCTGCTCGGCCTCGCGAAGTCCAGCCTCACCGGCCTGGTCGACCGCTCCGAGCGCAACGGCCTGGTCCGCCGCGAGCCCGACCCGCGCGACACCCGCGCGGTCCGCGTCGCGCTGACCGCGCGCGGCAGCCGCCTGGCCGGGGAGTTCTACGCCGAGACCTGCCGCCGCGTCGAGCGCCTCCCGGCGTCGCTGACCCCCGCCGAGCGCGACTCCCTCGCCGCCCTGCTCGGCCGTATCGTGTACGACAACGAGGTGCCGATGGTCTTCATGGAACCCGAGCCGGGCGCCACCGGGCGCTGACCCGAACTTGCGAGTTCGTGCCGCGAACTATTATCGTTCGTACCACGAACTCGCGATTGATGCCCGCACAGGAGGCAGACCATGTCCGCACCGGAAGTCGTCTTCGGTTTCGGGGCGTCCACGTTGGTGGACGACATACCGGAACTGCTGCGCGCGGCCGAGCAGGCCGACCGCGACGGGCTCGACCACTTCTCACTGGCCGACCACCCGTACCTCGGCACCTTCCTCGACGCCTATTCCGCCATCGGCTTCGTCCTCGGCCGTACGCACCACATCTCCGGCTTCGCCAACGTCACCAACCTGCCGACCCGCCCCGCGCCGATGCTGGCGCGCGCGATCACGTCCCTGTCGGCGCTGTCCGGCGGGCGGGTGGTGCTCGGCATGGGCGCGGGCGGGCGCTGGGACCGCATCGCCGACATGGGCGTGCCGCCGCTGTCGCCCGGCGCGGCCGTGGAGGCGTTCGAGGAGGCGATCGTCCTGGTCAAGGCGTTGTCCGGCGGCGGCGAGCCGGTGTCGCACGACGGCCCGCACTACCGCGTCGACCGCATCGCGCCCGCCGCCGTCGCCGCGCCGCCGGTGTGGACGGGCTCGGTCGGCCCGAAGTCGCTGGCCGCCACCGGCCGCGTCGCCGACGGCTGGATCCCCGGCCACGCCGCCGATTGGCGCAGCTCCCGCTACCGCACCTCACGCCCGGTCATCGACGCCGCGGCCGCCGCCGTGGGCCGCGACCCGGGGGAGATCCGGACGGTCTTCAACCTCCCCGGCCGCATCACCGACCGCCCGCTGGCCGCCACCCGCGACGACGCCGGCCGCTGGGTCGGCGGCTCGGTCGGCCAGTGGGTGGAGGAGCTCACCTCCGCGGTGGTCGACCACGGCGCGTACGGCTTCACGCTCTTCACGCCCGACGGCGGCGCGCACGACACCGTCTCCCTCGGCCGCTGGGGCGCCGAGATCGCCCCGGCCGTCCGCGCCGCGGTCAGTCCGCGGGCCAGGCGGACAACGTGATGTCGAGCGCGTCCAGCATGCGCGACCACGAGGCGCCGATGTCGCGTACGCCGCTGGAGTGGGCGAACGCGCCGGCCGCCTCCAGGCTGACGAACCCGTGGAACGCGCTGCCCAGCATGCGGATCGCGTCGATCTGGCCGTCTTCGGGCAGCCGGTAGCCGCGCAGGACGGCCCGGTTCATCTCGACGTGGCGGGCGCCGGCGCTGGCCGCCGCCTCGGCGGGGTCGAGGGGGAACCGGGTGGCGGCGTAGCGCCCAGGATGCCGTCTGGCGTAGTCGCGGTAGGCGTTGGCGAACGCCACGAGCGCGTCCTTGCCGGAGCGCCCGGCCAGCGCCTCGCCCGCGTCGTCGGCGAGCTCGGCCAGCGCGAACAACGCGACCTTCACCCGCAGGTCGCGCATGTTCGCGATGTGGGAGTAGAGGCTGCCCTCCTTGACGCCGAAGCGGCGCGCCAGCGCGGTGACCGTCACGTTGTCGAAGCCGATCTCGTCGGCGAGCTCCGCCGCCGCCCGCGTCAGGCGCTCGACGGTCACCCCCGCACGCGCCATGGGCCACCTCCCGTGAACCTAAAGGCTTTAGGAATTTGCATAATAGCCCAAGCTTAACTAGTCTCGCTTGCCGTGAGGGCACTAACCGAGAGCGACATCCGCGGATCCTTCGTCAACTGCTCCAAGGGGGAGGCGAAGCGCCTCGCCGTGCCCCGCGACCTGCCCGACCAGCCGTGGCACGACCTCGACTTCCTCGGCTGGCGCGACCAGGGCGCCCCCGACCGCGCCTACCTCGTCATCGAGCGTGACGACCGCCTCGTCGGCATCGCGCTGCGCTCCACCTCCGGCGGCGGCGGTGCCTTCACCGCCCGCAGCATGTGCTCCCTGTGCCTGACGACCCACACCGCCGGCGGCGTCGCCCTGATGACCGCCCGCCGTACGGGGGAGTCCGGCCGCCAGGGCAACACGGTCGGCCAGTACCTCTGCCGCGACCTGTCCTGCTCGCTGTACGTCCGCGGCAAGAAGGAGTCGGTGGCCGCCCGCGACCTGGCCGAGTCCATCCCGCTCGACCAGAAACTCGCCCGCCTGACCACCAACCTCGGCGCCTTCCTGGCTAAGATCACCGCGTGAGCCGTCCGGCCGCCGCGTCCCCGCCCTGAGGTGTCGTCATGGAGATCGCCTACTGGATCATCGCGGCGATCCTCGCCGTCATGTACCTCTTCTCCGGTGGCAAGAAGGCGGTGCAGAGCAAGGACGCGCTGCGGCCGATGATGGGCTGGGTCGACACGTTCCCCCTGCCGCTGGTCCGTACGATCGGGGTCCTGGAGATCCTCGGCGCGATCGGCCTGATCCTCCCGCCGCTGACCGGCATCGCGCCGTGGCTCGCGGTCGCCGCCGCGGTCGGGCTCGTCCTCGTCCAGATCGGCGCCATGGTGCTGCACCTGCGCCGCGGCGAGGCCAAGCTGATCGGCCTCAACATCATCCTGCTGCTGGCCGCCGCGGCTGCCGCCTGGCTCGCCACCGCCTGGCTCTGACCCCCTGACCCGTACGGGCCTCAGAGCACGCGGCGGACGCCCGGGATCCGGCGGATCGGACCGGCCGCCGCGAAGCACGCCGGCACCGCCACGACAGCCGCGATCGCGAACTTCGGCAGCGTCGGGATGGGCAGCGGGCCGAGGGCGTACGCCGCGGCCGTCACGACGAACGCGTGGGTCACGTACACGGCGAACACGTTGCCGCCAAGGTATCGGCGCAGCCGCCCCTGCGCGTTGAACCGGCGGCGGAAGAACGCGACCAGCGCGAGCACGATGCCGACCGCGAACGCGGAGTCCCACAGCGCGAAGAACAGCGAGCTGAGCGTGCCGTGCCCGACCCACGCGTCCAGCCCGGAGGCCAGCGCGAGCGGGAGCAGCACCAGCGTGGCGCCGACGGCCATGCCGAGCCCGGCCCGGCCCATGCGCGCGGTGACCGCGTGGAACCAGCCGCGCCGGTACGCGACCACGCCGAGGACGAAGAAGCTCACGTACTGCGGCAGGTAGGCGCTGGTCGGGAAGTCGATCACCGGCACCGCGAAGCCCTCCGGGATCACGATCCGCAGCGCGTACGACACCAGGGCGAGCGCGAGCACGAACCCGATCACCTGCGGGTACGTCGGCGGCCGCGGCGTGCGGTCGCGGGGCGTACGGTTCCGGGTCGCGAACCGGAAGGCGGCGTAGGAGCCGTCGAAGGCCAGGAGCGCGATCACGAACCACAGCGGCCCGCTCCCGATGGCGTGCGCGTACGCGTCGAGCAGCGGCCCGCCGTGGTAGCCGCCGAGGTACAGCAGCGGGTTGAGCACGAAGTAGAACACCACGAGCGGGATCCCCAGCCGGACCAGCCGGTCGCGCAGGAACGCGCGCGGGCCCTTGCGGTCGTACGACCCGGGCGTGAAGTACCCGGCCAGCAGGAAGAACGCGCCCATGAACCACGCCTGGTTGAGCACCATGAAGATCGACAGCACCAGCCCGGCGGCGCCGCTGCTCGGCTTCTCGGTGTAGTACCAGGCCGGGATCCCGCTGTAGACGGCCGCGACGTGGTGCAGGACCACCAGCGCGATCAGCGCGACCCGCAGGTTGTCCACGAACCACAGCCGGGCGGGCGCGGCGCCCCGTCCGGGCGGCGCCGTGGCCGGCGCGGGCGCGGTGTCGTTCGCCATCGGAAACCTCCTCTCGGGCCGCCGGAGCGGCGGCCGACAGCGCGAACGTACGGCCGGCCCGACCGCGCCCGGTATCCCGGCACACCCCGCGCACGGTGGGCCTGGCCCCACTCGTCCCGGCGATGTCACAGCGCGGGGCGGCCGTCTCGTCGTACGGGTGCAGGCAACACCGAACAAGGAGCCGAAGATGGACCTCGCGCTGTGGATCGCCGCCGGACTGCTGGCCGTGGTGGCGCTGACCGGCGGCGTCAGCAAGACGTTCGTGCCCAAGGCGAAGCTGGCCGCGACCCACGGCGGCGGATGGACCGCCGACGCCGGAGGCCCGTTCGTCAAGGGCCTCGGCGTCCTCGAACTGGCCGCCGCGCTGGGCCTGATCCTGCCCGCCGCGCTCGGCGTCGCGCCGGTCCTCGTGCCGGTGACCGCCGTCTGCTGGGTGCTGCTGATGATCGGCGCGATGGTCACCCACGGCCGCCGCGCCGAGTTCTCGTTCGTCCTGCTCAACCTGGCGTACCTGGCGATCGCGGCGTTCATCGCGGTCGGCCGCTTCGACCTCGCCCCGTTCACCGGCTGACCGGCCGCCGAGGCGAGGAGGACGACGAGATGCGGGTGTTCGTGGCGGGCGGGGCCGGGGCGATGCGGCGGTGCCTGGTGCCGCGGCTGGTCGCGCGCGGCCACCAGGTGACGGCGACGGCGGCGGGCCCGGCGGAGCTGGCCGAGCTGGAGCGGCTGGGCGCGCGCGGCGTGATGATGGACGGCCTGGACGCGGTGTCGGTCGGCGAGACGGTGGGCGCGGCCCGGTCCGACGCGATCGTCCACCAGGTCGGCGGGGCGCACACGGGTGCCTCCGCCGTCCGGCTGGTGACCGACCACCTGCTGGCGGCGGCCGAGGCGACCGGCGTCCCGTACGTCGTGGCGCAGAGCAGCCGCTACGCGGCCCGGCCGCGCGCACGGGCGGAGGCGCTGCGCTACGCGGAGCACGCGGTCGTCAGGACCGGCGGAGCGGTGCTGCGCCACGGCCGGTTCTACGGTCCGGGCGCCGCGGCCGAGCCCGTACGCCGCCGGAGGTTCCCGCTGGTCGGGCCCGGCGCCGGCCGCGCGCCCTGGGTGCACCTCGACGACGCGGCGACCGCTACCGTTCTAGCGGTGGAGCGGACGGCGGCGGGCGTGTTCGACATCGTCGACGACGGCCCCGGCGCCGCCAACGCCAGGGCGAAGCGGGAGCTCGGCTGGCGGCCGCGCCACCGGCACCACGACGGCACGGGGGAGCGGGCATGAGCAGGACCGAGGAGTTCGAGGAGCTGCGGCCCCTGCTGTTCTCGATCTCGTACCGCGTCCTCGGCAGCGTCAGCGAGGCCGAGGACGCCGTCCAGGAGTCCTGGCTGCGCTTCGCCGCGTCGCCGACGGAGCCGCGGTCGGTCAAGGCGTTCCTCGCCGCCACGGTGACCCGGATCTCGATCGACGTGCTGCGCTCGGCCCGGGTGCGGCGTGAGGAGTACGTCGGGCCGTGGTTCCCCGAGCCGCTGCTCGCCGACCCGTACGAGGACCCGGCCCGGTCCGCGGAGCTGGCCGACTCGGTGTCGATGGCCGCGCTGCTGCTGCTCGAACGCCTCAGCCCGCTGGAGCGCGCGGTCTTCGTCCTGCACGAGGTCTTCGACTTCGGCTTCACGGAGGTGGCGTCGGCGGTGGGCCGCTCGGAGGCGGCGTGCCGCCAGCTCGCGGTGCGGGCGCGCCGCCACATGGCCGCCGGCCGCCCCCGGTTCGCGGCCGACCGCGCGGAACGCTCCGAACTGTCCTCGCGCTTCCTCGACGCCCTCCGCGAGGGCGACGTCGCCGGCCTGCGCGACCTGCTCGCCGCCGACGTCTCCATGGTGGGCGACGGCGGCGGCAAGGCACCGCAACTGGCCCGCGCCATCCTGGGCGCCGACCACGTGGCCCGCCTCCTGGCCACGGTCTTCCCGGTCATGACCCGCGTCGACGTCACCCTCGAACCGCACGACCTCAACGGCCAGCCCGGCGCCATCGCCCGCGACCGCGACGGCAGGGTCCTGCACACCCTGGCCCTCGACATCCTCGACGGCCGCATCCAGACGATCCGCCTGACCATCAACCCCGACAAGCTCGCCCACGTCGGCCCGGTAGCCGACGCCTGGTCGGTCGCCCGCGACGTCCAGCAGGCCCTCAGGTCCCGCGACTAGTCCGGCCGGCAGGAGGGGGCGCTCGTCCGGACGGTGAAGGCGGACCGGCCGTCCCGCGGCGGGCACAGGCGCAGGATCGCGGGCCCGCCGTTCCGGTCGCCGGCGGCGTCGAAGGAGATCCGGCCGCCGGCGCCCACGGTGGACAGCCCGCTGACCGAGGCGTTGATCTGGCCCCTGGTCACGGTCTGCGTTGCGGGGAGGGTCTGGCTCGCCTCGGTAATGGAACCCAGCGCGTCATAGGCGTTGATGGCCCAGCCGTCCGCGAGGTCCCCGGGCGGGAAGCCGTACGCGCTCATCCGGCCGGCAAGCCGCTGATACTGCGGGGTGTTCGTCGTGGAGTCCGCGTTCTCCAACGCCGAATAGACGAGCTTCAGCTTGCCGCTCGTGAAGATCTTCGAGTCCAGCGCGGTCTTCCGTACGCCTTCCAGCGCCGGGTCGGGCTCGGGCGCCAGCAGCCGGTTCGCGTCCGAGGTGCTGACCAGCGTGATCGAACGGGACGAGCAGTGGCCGTTCTGGTCGGCGTTGTCGATGTCCTGGATGAACCGGCCGAGGTCGATGCTGCGCGCCGTGTAGAACGCGGTCACCGGACCGTCGGCGCCGCAGATGCGCTGAACCGCCACGCCCACGGTCGAGGCGTCGACGGGGTCGAACTTGACCGCCGTGACCTCCTTGTAGCGGTTCTTGACCAGCGAAAGCGCCGTGCAGGTGTACGGGTCGCTGAGATCGGTCGGTGTGACGATGAAGTCGGGCCGTGTACGGCCGAGGTAGGTCTTCAGGCCGTTGATCTGTGTGGAGTTGCTGTACGCGACGCGGTAGAAGTAGCCGCCGCCGACACCGTGCGGATAGCTGGCCGCGCAGCTCGTGAAGACGTTCTCCTTGCCCTGCGAGCCGCTCGCGTCGAATCCCTCCGCGGTGATGACGTCGGAGACCATCGGCACCGGGCCCGGGCGCCGGGCGAGCAGGTCGGCGGCGGCGGCCGACGCCTGCGAGCTCACCCCCATGCCGACCACGGCGACGACGTCCGGATCGTCCTTGAGCCTCTGGGCGACGTCGGTCGCGGCCTGTTCGCCACTGCCCATGTTCGCGACCCGGATCCGCAGGGGATGCACGCAGCCCGCGGCGTTCGCCTCGGCCTGGGCCGCGGCGAACCCCTCGAGCTCGCGCACCGACCGCCCGCCGGCGCTGCTCGAGCCCAGCGCGACCAATGCGCCCACCGTCACCGGCGAACCCGTCGGGCAACCGCTCGTGCCGTCCTGCACCGCCTGGTTCTGCTGGTCGATCTTGGTGAGCGTCGCGTCGAACTCGCGGTGCCCGAAGTCGTACGCGCTCTCGCTGACGCCGACGCATTCCGAGCCGGCGCTCCACAGCGCCGACGACGGGAGGCCGTCGGCGCAGCCGAGATGGGACGGCAGCCACCAGATGCCGCCGCCGACGGCCACCGCCAGCACGACGGCCGTGAGGACCCGCCACCAATGCCACAGCTTGGGGTTGATCCGCTTCCGGTTCGGGATGAGGTGCCGGCGATACCGGGGTACAGGACCAGGCACGGATGTGCTCCGTTCACGAAGGTTCCGCGGCCGTCGCTGTGTTCAGGCCAGCGCGTTGGCAAGGTGGGTGTAGTGGTCCGCCCGTCTCAGGAACACCCGCGAGTTGCCCGCGAGATGCCCGAAGTCGTTGCTGAGCCTGCTGTAGAGGTAGTGCAGCCCGGCGGGATCGCTGAGCTGGGGGTCGCTCACCGCGTGCTGCCCTTCGACGAGCCTGGTGATCACGTCCGCGTACCCCGTGGACAGCGTCGGCACGTTGACCGGCGTGCTGAAGGTCTGCCGCGGGTCGGGGGTGGCGGTCACGTCGTCGAGCAGGGCCAGCCATTCGTCGTCGGGCAGGGTGGGCAGCAGGTCGACGAGCTCGGCGGTGACCAGGGTGCGGCCGCCGAGGGCCAGCTCGTGGTGGAGCCGGCCGGCCCGGTCGTCGTCGCCCGTTGGCGAGGCCTGGTCGCGCAGGGTGGTGAACACCAGGTCCCAGGTCGGCGCGGCGCCCCCGCTACGGCGGGCCAGGGCGCGCAGCCCCAGATAGCGGACGAGCGGTGACAGCGACGGCTCGTCGGACGGCGGGGCGTCCAGCGGCGGCACCGCGGCGCGGCGGCCCGACCACAGGGTGCTCGAGGTGAGCAGCAGGCCCTGGGCGGGCGCCCGCAGGAGGCCGGTCAGGTACTTCGCCTCGGCGACGTCCCGCGCCGCGGCCAGGGTGATCAGGTCGTCGCGCAGCGCGGCGTCCACGGTGCCGCTCGCCCGCAGGCCGCTGACGATCGTGTCGAGCAGGTGGTCCTCCACCGTCGCCGGGGCGTCGGTCGACGGGCCGCCCAGCACCTTCCCGATGTCGTTGATCAGCTCGGGGTTCGCCGCCAGGGCGTCGATGACCAGGCGGGTGGCCGCGGCGTGGCCGCCGGTGAGCCGATGGGTCAGGTGGCTCACGGTGCCGCTGCCCAGCGCGGGCGGCCACATGCGCGTCTGGGCCATGGTGCGGACGTCCTGCTCCGTCAGGTCGCTGAGCTGGATCGGCAGCCAGGCGCCATGCCGCTGGAGGCTCGGCAGGTCACCGCCCTCGGACCCGGGCCCGTCCCAGCGGACCACCGGCGCGTTCGTACGGACCAGGTCATCGGCCAGGAAGCCGCCGCTGGCGGTCACCACCACCACCGGGTCCGGCGGCCGGACCGTCTGCTTCTGCGTGGGATCGGGCGGGCGCGCCTGCACGCTGACGAGCGCCGTGGTGAAGGCGCGGGCGATCGGCATGTCACCGTTGTCGAGCAGGATGAGCGCGTTGGACGGCCGGTTCACCACACCGCTCAGGTTCGCCCGCAGGTCGGCGAGCAGCGCGGCGACCAGCAGCTCGTCCACGTCCAGCCGGACGGCCTCGATCTTCAGGGCGGCCTGCCGGCTGAGCTGGACCAAGACGGTGAGCGGATCCCAGTTCAGCTCTCGGTCCTGGTCCCCGAACCACTCCAGCGCCGCGCCGAGCGTTCCGCCGAGGCCCAGGGACGTGCGCCGGAAGCGGTCCATGACGCGCGGCACGACCTCGTCGACCATGTACGGCACCGCCTCGGTTCCCGGCACCCCGGCGTGCCGGGCCGCCTGCCCGGCCGCCTTACCGACCACCCCCATCAACCCGCCGAGCAGGCCGATCAGGTTCGCACGCGAGGAGTACTCGACCAGCCGCGTGCGCATGATCTCCGCGGCCTTCTTCGGGTCCGGTTCGTTGATCGGTCCGTTCATGGCGATGTACGCCGTGATCACGCGGGGGAAGCTCATCCGGAATTCCGGGACCTTGGCGCTCAGGCCGAGGAGGACGGCCGCCAGCACCGGGCGCAGCCCGGTCGCGTCCGGTTCGGCGAGACTCCGCGGGTCGATCCACGCCGTGGGCGTGTGCTTCGCCCACGTGTTCCATGTGGCGCGGAGAAACGTCGAACGGCCGGAGCCGCCGCTGCCCTCGACCACCAGCACGGGCCGCCGGTCATCGGCGGTGGCCTGGTCCTTGTCCGGCACCGAGACGAGCTGATCGATCAGCGAGACCACAACTGACCGGTCGACGAACATTCACGAACCCCCAGCTCAAACGCCCGGCCATCCGCGAGTTCCCGTGCCCTCGACCGGTTTTCCTGGCGGCGATGCTAGCGGCTGGGCGGCGCATAACGGCACCCATTCTCCGAAAACACTAATCGATATACGAAGGCCGGACCTGGCCGCTCGCATTTCGGCCCATATGTAATTCGGATTCTTACCGTGGGCGGTATTGGCGGAATTGCAGACGCCTCAGGTCATGGGTGATTGCGCCGCCGGCCGCCGGCTCGATAGCGGCCCGGGGTCGTGCCGATGAGCGCGGTGAAGGCGGCGATGAAGGCACTGGGGTTGGACCAGCCGCAGGCATGGGCGACGCGGGTGGCGTCGTGGCCGTCGGCGAGGAGGACGAGGGCGTGGTAGACGCGATGGCGCGCAGGCGGTCGTCGCGGGGTTCGGGGAGGTGGAGCGGCTGCTCGCGGGCCTCGTGGAGGTCGTCGACGAGGACGCGGTGGAGGCGGGCGCGGGCGGCGCGGTCGTGGTGGCGCGGGCCGGTGAGGGCGAGCAGCACCTCGCGCGCCAGGCCGGAGACCAGGAACACGGCGGGGTGGGCGGGGACGAGACGCGCCAGGGACGGCGGGAGGAAGACGATCCGCATGTCGGTGTCGCCGTGCGCGCGGTGCTGGTGGGTGAACCCGGCGGGCGTCCAGGCGACCCGGTTGGCGGGGACGATCGACGTGCCGCGCTCGGTGTGCACGGACAGCACACCGCGTGCCGCGTACACCAGGTGCCCGCGCCGGTGGGCCTGCAGGGAGCTGGTTCCACCGGACGGCCACAGGTGCGCCCCTCCGGACGGCCAGATTCGCGACGCCGGAGCGGATCGAGGCGTTTGGCGGCGAACAGGCATGAGTTGGCATTCTACCGGTGGCCCGCCGTACGGCTTCGCGGCGACAGTGGGTGCATGCGTACGACGATGCGAGCGGCGGTCTGTGTCAGTGCGGGCGGACCTGAGGTGCTGGAGATCCGTGAGCTGCCGGTACCGGAGGTGCGGGACGGGTGGAGCCTCGTACGGGTGCGGGCCGCGGGCCTGAACCGGGCGGAGCTGCGGACCCGGCAGGGGCACTCACCGGGTGTGCGGTTCCCGCGCGTGCTGGGGATCGAATGCGTGGGGACCGTGGCGGCCTCGACCGATCCCCGGCTGCCGGACGGGGCGACCGTCGCGGCGGTGATGGGGGAGATGGGCCGGGCGTTCGACGGCGGCTACGCGGAGTACGCGCTGCTGCCGAACGCGCTGCTGATGCCGGTCACCACGACGCTGCCGTGGGACGTCCTGGGCGCGCTGCCCGAGACGTACCTGACCGCGCAGGGCTCGCTGGACGCGCTGGGCGTCGGGCCGGGTAGCGGCGGGCGGCTGCTGATCCGCGGCGGTACGTCCTCGGTGGGGATGGCGGCCGCGTCGATCGCGTCCGGCTACGGCGTCGAGACCGCGGCCACCACTCGGCGGCCCGGCAAGCGCGACGCGCTGGCCGCCGCCGGCGCCGACCACGTGCTCCTCGACGACGGCGGGTCCCTGGCGGCGGGCGTGCGCGCGGTCTGGCCCGAGGGCCCGGACCATGTCCTCGACCTCGTCGGGGCGGCCACGACCGTGGACTCCCTGCGCCTGGTGCGCCGCGGCGGGACGGTGTGCACGTCGGGGTCGCTGCGCGGGTGGGCGATCCCGGACTTCCAGCCGGTGGCGATGATCCCGTCCGGGACCCGGCTCACGTCCTTCCACAGCGACGACCTCAAGGGCGGCACGGCCGTGCTGCAGCGGATCGTCGGCGAGGTAGAGGCGGGCGCCTACCGGCCCAACATCGACCGCGTCTTCGCCCTCGACGACCTCGCCGCGGCCCACCACTACATGGAGGACGACCAGGCCGCCGGGAAGCTCGTCATGGTGCCGTAGCCGCCGCGCGTCAGGGCTCGAGGTCGGCCACGCCCTTGCCGGTCGCCATGTCGAGCGGTACGGAGACCTGGTCGTGCGCGATCAGCCAGGCGCCGTCGATCTTGCGGAAGCAGAGGGTGGCGCGGACCCACATGCCGTCCGTCGCCGTGCCGTCGTTCAGCGTGCCGCTGATCCGGCCGAAGCCGTGCCCGAACGCCATGTCCTCGCCCACGGTGAGGACCAGGTCGCGGAGCTCGTAGTTCAGGTCGCGGAAGTACGCGAACGCGTTCGTCCAGTTCTTCAGCTTCGCGTCGATCCCGACATGCTGCAATGGCGGCTCGACGTCGAAGGACACGACGTCCGCCGCGTAGATCCGCCGCAGGCCGTCGAGATCCTTGGCGTGGAGCCCCTCGACGATCTTCTCGATCTGCCGCCTGATCGCGGCCTCGTCCATCTCGCGCTGCGCAGCCATCGCTCCCCGTCCTTTTCATCCTGTGCGGAACCCGGCGGTTCCCCACGAGTACGACGACACGGCACCCCGGGATGTCAGGCCAAGCCGTGGATGGTGCCCGGGGCGGGTCGCGTTCGATCCTGGACTCACGAGCCTCGCACGGCACGCGACGAAGGACGGTGGCGCATGACGGACTCCGGACCGCTGGTCAGGGCGGCGACGGCGGGCGACTGGCCCGCGATGTGGGCGTTCATGGAGGGGATCGTGCGGGCCGGGGAGACCTTCTCCTGGGACCGCGACACCACGGAGGAGCGGGCCAGGGCGATGTGGTTCCCGGAGCCGCCGGGGCGCACGTTCGTGGCCGTCGACGCGGGCGGGACGGTGCTCGGCACCGCCAACAGCGTCCGCAACCACATGGGCGGCGCCGCGCACATCGCGAGCGCCAGCTTCATGGTGGACCCGGCGTACGCGGGCCGGGGCGTGGGGCGGGCGCTGGGGGACCACGTGCTCGAACAGGCGCGGGCCGACGGGTTCCGCGCCATGCAGTTCAACGCGGTCGTGGAGACCAACACGCGGGCGGTGGCCCTCTGGCGGTCGCTCGGCTTCGCGGTGGTGGGCACCCTCCCGGAGGGCTTCCGCCATCCGGTGCACGGATACGTGGGGCTGCACATCATGCACCGCGCCCTCTGAATCGATGCCTTCCGCGATAACCGTGATTATCGCGGAAGGCATCTTTGTAGCCAGTAACGCTTACGCGTTACGCGATTGTGGTTCCACGGTTTCGTACGCGATTGTGCTAGCGTCCCGGGCGTGACGGAGACCCTGGAAGTCAGCGAGGACGAGCCGCGGGTGTGCGCGCTCGACGGGTGCGGCGACCCGCTGCCCGCGCCGCCGGTGGACCGGATGGGCCGGTTGAAGGGCGGGAAGCCGCGGCGCTACTGCGGTAAGGCGCACGCCGACGAGGCCGCGCGGCGGCGGCGGGCGCTCGAGGCGGCCGGGGTCGAGGTGCCCGTGCAAGTGCTGCGCGGGCTGCGCGACGAGCTGGCGCCGCATCTCGACGCCCTGGGGGAGCGGCTGGCCGCCGTGCGGGAGCAGTTCGACGCGGTCGAGGAGGGTGCGGTCGCGCGGATCGCCGCCGCCGAGGCCGCGGCCGCCGAGGCGAAGCTGGCCGCGGGCGACGCGGAGGACCGCGCCGATCAGGCGATGCGGGAGCGCGCGGAGGCGGTCGCGCGCGCCCGCGAGGCCGCCGACGGGCGCGCGGCGGCGGAGCGGTCCGCGGCCGAGGCGGCCGCCGGCGCCGAGCGCGTACGGCAGGAGTCCTGGGCGAGTGTCGCCGAGCACGAACGGGAGCGGGGGCGCGCCGAGAGCGCCGCGCACGCCGCCGACCAGGCGCGCCGCCGCGCGGAGACCGAGGCGGAGCAGGCGGCGGCGCGGCTGGCCGAGGAGTCCGCGGCCCGCGCCGACCTGGCCGACCGCCTGGAGGCCGCGGAACGCGCGCTAGCTCGCGCCCAGTCCGACCACCGCGCCGCGGAGTCCGCGGCCGAGGAGCGCGCCCGCGCGCTGGCGGACCAGGTCGAGGAGGCCCGCGCCCGTACGACCGCGGCCATTGAGGAAGGCCGCGTTCGTACGGCGGAGGCGGTCCAGGAGGGGCGCGCCCGTACGGCCGCGGTGGTCGAGGAGCGCGACGCGGCGCGTGCCGAGGCGGCGCGTACGGCCGAGCGGCTGAGTGCCGCCGCGGACGAGCTGTCCGAGGAGCGCGCCCGGCGCCGCGCCGCCGACGACCGCCTCGCCGACGCGGACCGCCGCCTGGCCGCGTCCGACAGCGCCCTCCAGGCCCGCGACGCCGCGGTCCACGACCAGACCGCCCGCCTGGACCACCTCACCACCCTGCTGACCCGGCTCACGGCACCCGGCGGCGAGGACACCTGACGCTCCCCGAACCGGCTGTGCGGTGGCGCGGGCACCTGACGTCCCCGGAGGCGGCTTTATCCCGTGGGGGCGAGTGCGGTGGGCCATGTGGTCGACGGCCTGGGGGGCGTGGCAGACGATCCCGGGCAGGTGCGCACGGAGAAGGTCCGCGAGGAGGCGGCGGTTGGCGTCCAGTTCGGCGAGCAGTTCGGCCAGCCAGGGGCCGCCGTGGGTGAAGGCCGCCTCGGAGGCGATGACCCCGAACAGCCCGGCCCCCTCGCCGATCTCCTCGTGGATCGCGGCCGCGTCGCCCTGCGCCTCGGCGCCCGGCACGACCAGCGCCGCCTTGAGCCCGGCGAGGTTCCACGCCTTGGACGCCGAGGCGATGACGAACGAGCGCGCCGCGGCCGGCGCGTCCAGGGACGCGAACGGGATGTGCCGCCGCCCGGGGTACGTGAGCGGGGCGGGGATATCGTCAGCGATGACGCGGACGTCGTAGCGGTCGGCGAGCGCGGCGATGGCGAGCAGGTCGTCGCGGCCGAAGGCGGCGCCGGTCGGGTTGTGGGGGCTGCACAGCACGTACGCGCGGGCGCCGGGCGCGGTGACCAGGCGCAGCGCCTCGGTGATGCCGGCCGTGACATCCGGGACGAGGCGCATGGCGGCCGGGTCGGGGTGCCAGGCGTAGCGGCCGGCGGCGAAGGCGGTGTACGCGGCGAGCGGGGTGTCCATCTCCGCGATGCGCATCGGCAGGACGTCCGCCGGATACTCCGACCATTTGACGCTGCGGCGCCCGCGCAGCTCGGCCAGGTCGTACGCGGTGAGCAGGCCGGTCATGAGGCGCTCACCGCGAGCATCGCCTGGTTGCGTTCGCGTATCCCCGACGGGAGGCGGTCGAGGAGGTCGGCCACGGTGACCGAGCGCAGCGACGCGCGCCAGGCGCGGTCGGCCTCGGTCATCACGGTGTGGATCGCGCACGGCGCCCGGCACCGCTCCGGTGCGATGGCGCCGGTGCCGCGCTGCCGGATCTCCTGGCACACGAAGGCCGACGCCGGCCCCTCGATGGCCTCGACCACGTCCAGCACGGTGATCGCGGCGGCCGGACGGGTCAGCCGGTAGCCGCCCTTGGGCCCGGTGGCGACGTGCACCAGCCCGGCGCGCGCCAGCGCCTGCAGGTGCTTGGCCAGGACGGCCTCGGGCAGGTCGTAATGCCCGGCCAGCCCGTCGCGGCGGACGCTGGCCCCCTGCTGGCACGGGACGGGTTCGCCGTCCGTACGGTGCCCGACGGGTTCCTGTCCGCACCTGGGGCCGGGCTTTATGAATTACGTTTCCTGACCGGCCGTGAATGTAAGCAGGGTGTAAGCAGCACCGGTTACGGTGCTTTTCAGTTAGGCACCACCCTGCTGATCGGAGGCATCAGTAAATGCGATTCAATCGTCGTGTCCTCGGCGCGGTCGGTATCATCGCCGGCACGCTGACAAGTATCGCGGTCACCGTTCCCGCCCAGGCGGCAACCGCGAATACGGTGCGGTATTACGTACCGGGTGGCGGCGGCCACGTGGGTTACACGTTCTCGTCGAACCACGGCTGGGTCTGCGACGACGCATCCGACGGCCGGCAGGTCTACGCCGACTGGACCTTCGGCGAGAACAATTTCCACCAAACCGCGCCCGCACACGGCCACGGATGCGCGGGCAACTATTTCAGCAAGCATCCGAAAATGGTGACGGTCTGCAAGAGCGTCCCGCACGCGATCGACCCGTGCCGCACCGTGTCGTCGCCGTCGATTTAACACGAGCAATTCCATGAACGGTCGTTGAGGTGCCGGGGTCACACGCGTGACCTCGGCACCTCAACACTGGTAGGGCAGCCGCACTTCTACACCGCGTTATCGCGCCATATCGTGCTCACACTCGCCGCGTTGGCCGTCTGCGCGGTTACCGCTGCCCAGGCGAAGGCCCACGCACCCGCTGCGGTCCTGCCCACCACACCCGACGAGCAGCCACCGGATGATCCCGGACTGATCGCGTTGACCGTGGCCGAGGTCAAACGTCTGTTTATGCTGGTCACCCGCCAACTTCTGCCCGAGGCCCACCACCTGCGCTGGGTCTGGTGGCGACGGCGTCACCAGGCTCGCGCTCTGCCCGGCTTGAGGCGTACGCCACGGCGGACGGCACGTACCTGATCTCATCGACCTGTCGGCTGCTGTGGGGTCGCAGGTAAGAGCGCTGGGCCTAGCGGCACAACGAGATCCGGCAGACGGTCAGGCGAACGCAAGGGCTACGAGCGCGCTCACGGCTGGGAGAGCCTGCGCGATCAGGCCTGGGACCCGGGCCCTGCGCGCGTCTGCGGCGAAGAGGCTGGCCGCGGCCACGATCATTGACACGCTGAAAGTCACGATCAGCGTCGCGGCGATGGTGAAGGCACCGGCGGCCATGGCAACGGCGCCGGCCACGGCGACCGTCCCCAGGAGAAGGTTGTAGATCCCTTGGTGGAAGGCCCACAACCGGACCGCGGTGGCGTGCTCGGCGGCGACTTCTAACATGGCCTGCGTGCGCGGGCGGGGGAACAGGATGCTCTCCTTGGCGAAGATGTAGCCGTGCGTCGCCGAAGCCAGGATCGACGCGGCGACGCAGACGGCTGTGGGGATCGCGGCATTCATGCCGGGTGGGACTCGTGACGGGCGGCGAGTACGGGCGGCAGGCCTTCGTTGAGCATCTTGCGGCGGACCTTGGCCAGCAGTTTTGACATGGCGAAGCCGCCGGCTCCGGTGAATCCCGTGTGCTTCCAGGTGAAGCGGGTGCCGCCCGGGATCTCGTCCAGCAGGTACTCGACATCGGTGACGGCGTCACTCTCGGCGTCGCCCTGCCACGTGTAACGCATCGAGTGAGGGGCATCGACCTCCTTGACCTCGCAGTAGACGATGCCGGCCCAGCTCATGGTCGGCTTGCCGACGAACCGGAAACGCGTCCCCGGCGCCGGCTGGAACCCCTCGGGGCGGCCGCCCTGGCCGGTGGTGGTCCACTGCGCGACGTACTCGGGGTCGGTCAGCACCTGCCAGACCTCCTCGACCGGGTACGGGTACTCGCGTACGACGGTGTACTGGCTCATCGCTGTCTCCTCTTCGGCAATTGGCTCGCACGCTCACGCTAGCTTACCTACCGACAGGTAGGCAAGCCTACCTGTCGGTAGGTAAGCGGTCGGTAGACTAGTCGCATGGCTACGTCCCCCACAGTCGAGCCGGTCCGGAGGTCGGGCGCCGAGACGCGCGCCGAGATCTGCCGCGTCGCTCTGGAGATGTTCACCACCGCCGGGTACGAGGCGACGTCCATGCGCGCGATCGCCGAAGCGCTGGGGATCAGGAAGGCGTCGCTCTACTACCACTTCGCTGGCAAGGAGGACATTCTGCGGTCCGTGTTCACCCAGCGGGGGTCCGAAGCGGAGGAACTCCTGGAGTGGATCGCCGCCCAACCCCGGACACCGCAACTGGCCAAGACGGCGGTACTGCGCTGGATCGAGACGTTTACCACCGACAAGCTGCGCGGTATCCGCTTCATGGCCGCCAACCCGGTGCTGGTACGCGCAGTCGAGGAACAGACCGGCAGCCGGATCGGCAACGCCCTGACCAGCCTTGCCGACGCGCTGACCGGCCTGCTGCCCCGCCGGACGCCGACGGACGTGCTGCTGCTGCGTATCGCGCTGCTGAGCATCAATGCCGCCGTAGAGGCGTCGGCCCAGGCCGACGTCAACGACGACGACGTCCTCGCCGCCGCGCACAGCCTCGCCGAGACCGTCATGGACAGCCTGCTCGCGGCCGGGGATTCAGCTTGACGACGAGCCCAGCAGACGAGCCCAGCATGTGACGAGGCGCGGCCAGGCCCACCACTGCCAGCTCACCCTCCACGATCACAGCCACAGCCGCCTCATCCTCATCACGCGCGGTCCGGGAACGCCCTCACCAGCCATGATCCCCAAACTGCGGCTGCCCTACTAGGCCGGTGCGGCGCGGTGGGTGAGGTAGGTGTGCAGGGCGGCGGACGCGGCCAGGCGGTTGCGGCTGCGGGCCACCAGGTCGCGTTCGCGGGCGGCCAGTTCCGTGCGGACGCGGCGCGGGTCGCCGGTGGTGCGGAGCTCGTCGAGGACGGCGCGGACGATGGGGATGGGGTAACCGCCGCGGCGCAGCAGCGCCACGACGCGGGCGTTGCGCACCTCGGCGGGGTCGTACGCGCGGTAGCCGGTGGCGGTGTCGCGGGCCGGGCGGAGCAGGCCGTGCCGTTCCCACAGGCGCAGCGCGGACGTGCGGACGCCGGTGGCGCGGGCGACCTCGCCGACGCGCAGCGCGCCGCGCCGGGCCGCGGCCGGCGGTGGAACGGCGGCGGCGAGGTCGTCGACGGCGGCCAGCACGCGGGCGATCTCGGTGCGCTCGTGGTGCAGCTCGGCGTGGCCGGCGTCGAGCTCAGCGAGCGCGGTGTCGAGGTCGCCGGCGTGCACGGCGCGCATGATCGCGCGGGTGCGGGCCCAGCCGTGGCCGGCGGCCAGGCTGCGGACGGCGACGACCGCGGCGGCGTGGTCGGCGGTGAAGATCCGGTAGCCGCTGGGGGTGCGCTCGACCGGGGGCAGGACGCCGAGGTCGACGTAGTTGCGGACCTGCTGGACGGAGATGCCCGCCGTACGCGCGATGTCGACGGCGCGGGTGCGGGCGCGGTCCTGGGTTCGGCTCGGCACGCGGCCGAGCGTACCCCTTGCCCGCGGTTTGAGACTTTCGCCCCCACGATTCCCGACGGCCCTGGGCATCGCGTCGGCCGAAGTCTCACAAAGGACTTCAATGAAACAATTGAAGCTGTTCATCGAGGTCCTTTGTGTGGAGGTGTGATGGGGCAGCGGCTCCCGGTCCGGTTCATCCGCGTCACCGGCGTCACCCGGCTGACGCCGCGCATGGCGCGGATCACGTTCGGCGGCGACGACCTCGCCGGCGCGGGACGGCTCGTGGTCGACGCGCCGGACCAGCAGGTCAAGCTGTACTTCCCGCGTCCGGGCCAGGACGCGCCGCGGCTCCCGGACGCGGACGGCGACCTGGCGTCCTGGTACGGCGCGTTCGTGGCGATCCCCGACGAGGAGCGGCCGTGGATGCGCAGCTACACGCTGCGCGCGGCCGACGCCGAGGCCGGCACGGTCACGGTCGACTTCGTCCTGCACCCCGACGCCGGGCCGGCCACGCGGTGGGCGATGGCCGCGGCGCCCGGCGACACGCTCGGCATGTTCGGGCCGTCGCCGGACTTCGCGCGGCCCGTGCCGCTGCGCGGGTCGGTCGCGGCGGCGGACTGGGTGCTGCTGGCCGGGGACGAGACGGCGCTGCCGGCGATCGGCACGCTGCTGGAGGCGCTGCCGTCCGGCGCGCGGGGCCTGGCGTTCGTCGAGGTCGCGGACGCCGCCGCCGAGCAGCCGCCGGCCGCGCCGTCCGGGGTGGACGTGCGGTGGGTGCGCGCCGCCGGAGGGCCGGGTGCGGCGCTGGTCGCGGCGGTCGAGGCGGCGGAGTTCCCCGGCGGCGCGGTGTTCGCGTGGCTGGCCGGCGAGGCGGGCATGGTGCGGGCGCTGCGCCGCCACCTGGTGGGCGTACGCGGCGTGGCGAAGCGCTCCATCGACTTCTCCGGCTACTGGCGCCGCGACCTCGCCCAGGACGACGCCCCCACGGAGGCCGACTTCGCCGACGCCGACGAGCTCCTCGCGCACGCGCAGGAGCTGACCGCCGGACCGCCGCCCTCCGAGGGCGTGCCCGGCGGGCTGGCGGTGTTCGACGCGGCGTACCGGGACGGCACGGCGCCGTGGGTGATCGGGGCGCCGCAGCCCGCGGTCGTGGAGCTGGAGCGTACGGGCGGCATCCGCGGCGCGGTGCTGGACGCGGGCTGCGGCACCGGGGAGCACACGATCCTGCTGACTGAACGCGGCTACGACGTGCTCGGCGTGGACGCGTCCGTGCCGGCCGTGGAGGCGGCGCGGGCGAACGCGGCGGGGCGGGGCGTCGCGGCGCGGTTCGCGGTGGCTGACGCGCTGCGGCTTTCCGCCGATGTCGGGGCCGGGGCGTACGACACGGTGCTGGACAGCGCGTTGTTCCACATCTTCGGCGACGCCGACCGCGAGCGGTACGTCGCGGAGCTGCGCCGGGTGTGCCGGCCGCGCGGGCGGGTGTTCGTGCTCGCGCTGTCCGACGAGGGACCCGGCTTCGGCCCGGAGGTCAGCGACACGGTGATCCGTACGGCGTTCACCGGCGGCTGGGCGGTCGAGGACCTGGCCCGCACGGTGTACCGGGGCGTGACCGGCGCGGACGGCGAGCACGGCGACCTGCCCGCCTGGCTGGCCCGCGTACGCCGCGTGTGACGGACGGCGGCGTTCACCCGATGCCGTGCAGGAACGCCAGCAGCGCCGCGGCCAGCTCGGCCGGGTGGTCCTCCTGGACGAGGTGGCCGGCGCCGGGGATGACGCGCAGCCGGGCGCCGGGGATCCGGGCGGCCAGTTCCCGGCCGCGGTCGGCGGGGATCCAGCGGTCGTCGGCGCCCCAGCAGACGAGCACCGGCATGCGGATTCCGGGGTAGCCGCCGATGAGCTGGTCGATGAAGGCGGGGTCGGCCCGGCGCTGGTCGAGCTGGCGGTAGAAGGCGGCGCGGCCGTCGTCGCCCCGCCACGGCGCGGCCAGGGCGTCGAGGGTGGCGGCGGTCAGCCCGGGGCTGCTCGCCGTGCCGATGTACGCGCGGACCAGGCCGTCGTGCAGCTCGGCGGGCAGCCGCGCGAACACGTCGATGTGCGCGCCGGCCAGTTCGAAGAACGGGCTGCCCCACGGCGGCAGGGTGACCGCGTCGACGAGCGCGAGCCGTGCGTACGCGGCGCCGTGCAGCAGGTGCGCGCCGAGCGCCACGGCGCCGCCGGAGTCGTGCGCGACCATGAGCGGCCGGGTCAGCCCCCAGTGGCCGAGCAGCTCGGTGAGGACCGTCGCCTGGGCGGCCAGTGAGACGTCCTGCCCGTCGTAGGCCGCGGACCGGCCGTAGCCCGGCATGTCCCAGACGTAGACGCGGTGGTGCGCGGCCAGGGCGGGGGCGATCTCGCGCCAGATGAGGGAGGAGAACGGGGTGCCGTGGGCGAGCACTACCGGGTCGCCGCCGGCGCCGAAACTGTCCCAGCGGACCTCGCCGGCCGAGCTGGGGAAGCGGCCGCGCAGGGGCCATTCGCGCATGGTCTCACCTCGCCCCGCGACGGAAATTCCGTACGGCACGGATCGTACGGACGGCCACCGACATTCCCGCGCCGCGGTGTGCGGCCGCGGGCTAGGAGGCGTTCTCTTGGCGGAGGTGGGCGGCGAGGAGGTCGTCGCCGTGGGCGCTGATCCAGTCGCCGAGGGCGCGCATGGGGCCCTCGGCGAGGCTGCGGCCGAGGGGGGTCAGGTGGTATTCGACGCGGGGCGGGGCCTCCGCGTACGCGCGGCGTTCGACGAGGCCGGCGGCGAGTACGCGGCGCAGCGCCTCGGTCAGCGCCTTGTCGCTGATGCCGCCGATGGACGTGCGCAGCGCGCGGCGGCGCAGCGGGCCCGCGGCGTGCAGGGCGGCGAGGACGACGGGGTCCCAGGTGTGCGCGAACAGGTCGGTGGCGGCGCGCAGGCGGCAGTCCGCGACCATTTCGTAGCAGTCGCTCATCTCGCCGCCCATCATCGCGCGCCCGATACGCACCGATCGGTGCGTGCCGCCGTCCCTACGGTAGCCCCGGATCATCGGTGACGAGGGGAGACATCATGCGGATCGCGGTGCTGGGCACGGGCGCGCTGGCGGCGGCGCTGGGCGCGGGCTGGACGCGGGCGGGGCACGAGGTGACGGTGGCCGGGCGTTCGGCGGCCAAGGCGCGGACGGTCGCCGAGTCGCTGGGCGGGCGGGCCGAGGAGCCGCGCGCGGCGGTCGCGGGGCGCGACGCGGTGCTGCTCGCGGTGGCGTGGGACGGCGCCGCCGGCATGCTGGCCGCGGCGGGCGCGCCGGACGGGTCGCTGGCCGGCGTCGCGCTGGTCGACCCCACCAACGCGGTCGACCACGGTGTGGGCGTGCTGCTGACCGGCGCGGGCTCCATGGCGGAGCGGATCGCGGCGTGGGCGCCCGGCGCGGGCGTGGTGAAGGCGTTCCACCTCATGCCGGCCGCCCAGTGGGCGCCCGGCACGCCGCCGGTGACCGTGCCAATCTGCGGCGACGACCCGGCCGCACTGGACGTGGCGGGCCGGCTGGTACGGGACGTCGGAGCGACGCCGGCCGTCCTCGGCCCGCTGGCGCGGGCGCGGCAGTTGGAGGAGGTAGCCGGGTTCACGATCGGCCTGGCGTTCGCCGGGACGGACCCCAACTCCGCGATCCCCCGGGTGCCGTAGCCGGGCCGAGCGCCCCCCGAACTTCGCGATCCCCCGGGTGTCCTAGCGAGGCTGAGCACCCCCGAACTTCGCGATTCCCAGGGTGCCTCAGCGGGGCCGAGCGCCCCCAAAACTTCGCGATCCCCCGGGTGTCTAGCGGGGCCGACCACCCGAACGTCGCGATCCCCAGGGTGCCTCAGCGGGGCCGAGCGCCCGCCGAATTTCGCGATCCCTCAGGTGTCCTGGCGGGGCCTGAGTACCTGGGGGAGGCCGAAGAGGTCGAATAGGACGGGATCGCGGAACGCGGTGATGTGCGCGATACCGGCGGCGGTGGCGGTGAGGACCATCACGGCGTGGACGCGGTGGGCGCCGTCCGGGCCGCGCTGGTACATCGCGGCCGCGGGCTGCCCGTTGGCCGCGGTCGGGACCATCCGTACGGCGCCGGGCGCGGTGAGCACCCGGGCCGCGAAGAAGCCGGCGACGGCGTCGCGGCCGGCGAACCAGGTGGGGGTGGGCGGCATCTCCAGGACGGCGTCCGCGGTCAGCAGCCCCATCAGCGCGGCGACGTCGGCGTTCTCGAAGGCCGTGACGTAGCGGTCGAGCAGGTCGCGTTCGTACGCGCCGGACGCCTCGGTCATGTCGTCCTCGGCGGGGGCCGCCTGCCCGAGCTGGGCGCGGGCGCGCTGCAGGATGCTCTTGACCGCCGGGACGGAGACGCCGAGCAGCTCGGCGACCTCGGCCGCGCGCAGCGCGAGGACGTCGCGCAGGATGAGCACGGCGCGCTGGCGCGCGGGCAGGTACTGCAGGGCGGCGATCAGCGCGAGCCGCAGCCGCCCCCGCGCGGCGACGATCGCGGCGGGGTCGTCCGGCCCGGACCGGAGCATGCGGTCGGGGAGCGGCTGGAGCCAGGCCACCTCCAGCGGCGGCGCGGTCGGCGCCTCGGGGTCGTCGGCCGGGCCGCCGAGGCCGGCCGGCAGCGGCCGGCGCTTGCGGTTGTCCAGCGCGGTCAGGCAGGCGTTGGTGGCGATCCGGTAGAGCCAGGTGCGGACGGACGAGCGGCCTTCGAACGCGCCGTAGGAGCGCCACGCGCGCAGGTACGTCTCCTGGACGAGGTCCTCGGCGTCGTGCGCCGAGCCGAGCATGCGGTAGCAGTAGGCCAGCAGCTCCGGCCGGTACGGGGCGGCCGCCCGCGCGAACGCGTCGCCCGGCGGCGGCGTCGCCTCGATGGTGGTCACCGGTGTCACCGTCCTCCGCCCCGGCCGGATCGCTGTCGTCTCCGCCATGGTCGCTCCCTTTGGTCACATCGGGGTTCCGTCACCCCTGCCGACCCGGCGGCGG
>DASXYG010000132.1:0-26256 GCA_036502625.1 Streptosporangiaceae bacterium | reverse complement strand
CGGGCGCGCGGAGGCGCGGGAGCGCGGAGGCGCGGGAGCGCGGAGGCGCGGGAGCGCGGAGGCGCGGGAGCGCGGAGGCGCGGGAGCGCGGAGGCGCGGGAGCGCGGAGGCGCGGGAGCGCGGAGGCGCGGGAACGCGCGGCGCGGGAACGCGGGAACCCGGGCGGGGGTGAGGATCTCCCCCGCCCGGGTTCGTCGCAGTCCTTACGCGGTACCTGGGCTGGCGGAGGCCAGGTCGGCGGTTGACCAGAGGTCGGGTTGGTCTTCGGATTCCCAGGGGAAGCGGTCGGTGAATGCCGGTCTCAGGTCGGACAGCCAGACCGCCGCCGGGTCGTACTTCGCGAAGAACGGACGGTTCACCAGGTCCGGGTCGCGCGCCTGGATGAGGTGCAGGACGAACACCCGCTCGCCGGCGACCTCGCTGACGCCGTCGACGCACACCTTGCCGGGCGTGGCGGACATGGACGGCCCGCGTACGGTCCGGCACAGCCCCGAGACCTGCCGGTACGCGTCGCGGAACACGTCGTACGCGCGGGCCAGCGGCACCGCGAAGTAGTCCTGCGGCCCGGTGTCGCGCTCGACGAACATGTAGTACGGCACCAGCCCGAGCCGGAGCTGTGTGCGCCACATCGACGCCCACGTCTCGGCGTCGTCGTTGATCGACCGGATCAGCGGCGACTGGGTGCGCACCACCGCGCCGGTCGCGCGCACCCGCCGGATGGCCTCGCGGACCATCGGCGTCTCCATCTCCCGCGGATGGGTGAAGTGGGCCATGAACGACAGCGTCTTGCCCGCCGCGGCGACCTCCTCGAACAGCCGCAGCATGTCGTCGGCGTCGGGGTCGGTGACGAACTTCTGCGGCCAGTACGCGAGGGCCTTCGTGCCGAGCCTGATCGACTCCAGGTGGTCCAGCCGCGGGTCGAGCAGCGGTTCGACGTAGCGGCGCAGCACCGGCTCGCCCATGATCATCGCGTCGCCGCCGGTGATCAGCACCGAGGTCACCTCGGTGTGGTCGATCAGGTACGACACGAGGCGGTCGATGTCGTCGGACGCCATCTTGAGGTCGGGCTCCCCGACGAACTGCGCCCACCGGAAGCAGTACGTGCAGTACGCGTGGCACGTCTGCCCCTGCTTCGGGAAGAACAGCACGGTCTCCGGGTACTTGTGCTGCACGCCCGGCATCGGTTCGTCGCCGACGCTCGGGATGTTCAGCACGAGCTGCCCCGCGGGGTGCGGGTTGAGCCGCATGCGGACGTCGTGCGCGGCCCGCTGGACGTCCGCGTTCGGCGCGCCGGAGCTCAGCAGCCCGGAGATGTGCGCGACGTCGGCGGCGGGCAGCATGTCGGGCTGCGGGAAGACCAGCCGGTAGACGGGGTCGTCCGGCGCGGCGGTCCAGTCGATCAGTTCCTCGACGACGTAGCTGTTCGTACGGAACGGCAGCACGGTGGCCACCGCCCTCGTCTCCAGCCGTTCCTCGCTACTGAGCCCGGCGCGGGCGGTCAGTTCGTCCAGGTGTTTGACGGTGAAGGCACGGAACCCGCGGCCGGATTGGGTCGCCCCCGGCGCCCCGCCTTCGGTAACCCTGTCGTTCTTCAAGGTCACGCGTCTCCTCCCGAATTGGCCGTCGCGGGCGCGCGTGTGGCGCGACCGTGACGGACGACGACGCGGACATCCGGTTTGTGTACCGTCTCGAACTGCGAACGCGACTCGCGCGTCGGGAAGTTCCCAGGTCCGCACCCTGTGTAGGCGGACCGGCCGATGTCCGGGCGAACAGAGTAGCGGCGCGCGGCATCGTTCAATCGGCGATCTCGCGGAAGGGATACCGCCGGTGATGTGGCGACAAACGCCGCCGCTCAGCCGCGCCCGTGGCGGTGCGCGAACCACTGCTTCCAGTCGAACGGGTTGACCAGCCCGAACGTCGCGTCGAAGAGGAAGTCCTCGCCGCCGCGGAGGATCAGCACCTTGCTGAACAGCGCCCGCCCGGTGATCCGGATCACCGGGCCCTCGGGCACGTCGTCTCCAGGGGCGCCGCCGCTGACGCTGCGCTTGGAGAACAGCGCCTCGCCCTCGTCGATGACGTAGGCGCCCGGTGGCACGTGGACGAACAGCTTGCCGCACAGCGCCTGGACGTCCAGCGTGATCTCGCGGCCGGGGAACACCGCGTCGCGCAGGTCGACGATGAGCGCGCCGAACCTGGCGTGCAGCTCGGTCGTACGGCCCAGGGAGACCTTGCCGCGCCGGTTCACCTTGCTGCCCATCGCGCGGATCGTCTGGCTGCCGCGGCCCTGCGGCAGCGCGGCGCCGGGCACGGGCTCCGGGAGGTCGCGGGTGATCGGCGCGAGGTCGCGGCGGGTCTTCGCGGCGTACGTCGCCTCAAGCCGGTCGGTGTGCTCGACCGGGCTGAGGCGGCCGGTGCTCAGCGCCTCGGCGAGGACGGCGGCCGTCTGGTCGCGCTCCGCGTCGGACACGCGCTGGTCGAGCTCCGCGGCGCGGCCGGACTCCGACACTGCCATCTCACCGTCCACACCACACCGCCCGATCCGACGCCCCGCACGACCGTATGTCGCAAGACACGTTATATCGCAACGCGCGGCGCGTCGAGCGGGATGCCGGATCCGGCCGCGGCGTCAGAGCTTCTTCGTGGTGACCGTCTTGCCGAGCGCGCTGCCCTTCTGCCAGTCCTTCCAGGACAGCACCCACGGGGTGGGGCCGTTGCCGAACTGGAGCTTCCTGCTGGTGCCGACCACCTTGATGATGTCGCCGCGGTTGGTGAAGTTGAAGAACCACTGCGCGTTCGCGGGCGCGACGTTCACGCAGCCGTGGCTGACGTTCGTGCTGCCCTGCGCGCCGACCGACCACGGCGCGGCGTGCACGAACGTGCCGCTGTACGTCATGCGGACGTTCCACGAGGTCGGGATGCGGTACGCGCCCGGGTCTCCGGTGGTGGCGGAGTCCATGATGATGTGCGCGGCCTTCTCCTGCGCGATGGTCGTGCCGCTGTAGGTGTCGTCGCCGGGGCGGCCCATGCTGACCGGGATCGTCCGCTCGGTCTTGTCGCCGGACTTCACCGTCATGGTGTGCGTGCTGTTCTTGATCGTCGAGATGTGCTTCGGCCCGATGGTGAAGCTCGTCTCGCGGTCGCGGCTCCCCCACAGCCCGCTGCCCGCGTGCACGCCGGTGAGGTGGGCGATGACCTTGACCTTCGTGCCGGACGGCCAGTACGACTTCGGCCGGAAGTCGACCTCGGTGTTCAGGTTCGTCCAGTACCAGCTCCCCTCCAGGGGCGTGCTCGTACGGACCTCGAGCGACCGTTCGATGGCCTGGCGCTTCGCCTTGCTGTTGATCGACGCCGGGGCGTACGTGCCGCCGCTCGGCTTGGTCAGCAGGAGCTGGATCGGCATGCCCACGCCGACCTTCTCGCCGTCGAGCGGCGACAGGCTGGTGCCGAGCTTCTTGTCGGCCTTGAGCGTGGCGAACTTCGCCTGGCTGCTGACCTGCTTCTGGTCCGGACCGGTGGCCTTCGCGGTGACCGTGTAGTCGGTGCCGGGCTTCAGGCCGTACGTGGTGTGCCAGGACGTGCCGTTCGCGGCGGGCGCGCCGGCGATCGTGCCGCCCTTGGAGTCGGCGACGGTCACCTGGCCGACCTTGCCGTTCGCGACGCTGACCGTGACGCCCTTGTCCGGCGAGACCTTCGCGGCGCCGTTGGCCGGGGTGATCGTCACCTTCGCGGCGTCGGCGCCCCCGCCGCCGGACGGGCCGGACGCGCCGGTCGTCCCGCCGCCCTGGCATCCGGCCACGAGGAGCGCACCCGCGACCACCGCGCCCGCGCCCGTCGCCAACCTGCTCCCGCTCACCACGTGGCCTCCAAGATCGTCGTCGGCCGGCCCCCGTGTGCCCGGCCGTGCCAAGGTCTCACCATCTAGGACGCTCGACCATGGCGACACCAGCCTGGCCTGCGTCAAAGATCGGGTAAAGATGCCGTACGGGGCCGACCCCGTTACGGATCCGGCCACCCCCGTACATCGTCTAACGTGCAACGCGCGAACCCGTGGAAGAAGTCCGTCCGGCTGTCGGCGCGTCGTGTGGTCCCGGCCACCGATGACGCCCCGTGGCCGGACGGGAGACAACCCCCGCATACGATTCAGGTTCGTACCTCGCGTTCCGCCGCCGTGTACGCCCGCGGCACGCCGCGCGGTCCGAATCCGGCTTCCTGCGGTGAAGGAGCGTTATGCCCGCTGGCCCGGCGCGTCCGGCCGATCCCGAGGGCGAGGCCGCGGCCGAACCGGCCGCGTCCGCGCCGCCGCGGCCGGGCCTGCCGATCGTGGTCGACGCCATGGGCGGCGACCACGCTCCGGAGGCGCCGGTGGCCGGCGCCGTGGCCGCCGCGCGCGACGGCGTCCGCGTCGTCCTGGTGGGCCGCTCCCAGGAGATCCGCCCGCTCCTCGACGCGCAGGACCCCAAGGCCCACATCCCGGTCGTGCACGCCGAGGACGCCCTGGCCATGGACTCCGGCGCGCTGGCGAGCTGGCGGCGGCCGCGGTCCAGCGTCGCGGTCGCGTGCCACCTGATCCGCCACGGCGAGGCGTCCGCGCTGGTGTCCGCGGGCTCGACCGGCGGCGTCGTGGCCACCGCGCGGCTGCGGCTGCGCGCGCTGCACGGCGTGCCGCGCCCCGCGCTCGCCGTCGTCCTGCCCACGCTGCCCACCCCCACGGTGCTCCTGGACGCCGGGGCCACCGCCGACCCCAAGCCCGAGATGCTCGTCCAGTTCGCCCACCTCGGCGCCGCGTACGCCCAGGTCGCGCTCGGCATCCCGCGCCCGTCCGTGGGCCTGCTGAACATCGGCGAGGAGGACAGCAAGGGCGACAAGCTGACCCGCAGGGCGTACGACCTGCTCGCGGCGGCGCACGGCCTGTCCTTCGACGGCAACGTGGAGGGCGACGACCTGCTGACCGGCCGCGTCTCCGTGGTCGTGACCGACGGCTTCACCGGGAACGTCGCGCTGAAGACCGTCGAGGGCGCGGTGCGCTACACCGCGCACGAGATGTTCGACGCCATGACGTCCACCCGCCTGGCCCGTACGGGCGCGTGGCTCCAGCGCAAGCACCTGCGGGGTGTCCGGAACCGGCTGGACAGCGAGACGTACGGCGGCGCCGCCCTGCTCGGCCTCGCCGGCACGGTCGTCATCGCGCACGGGGCGTCGACGGCGTCCGGCATCACCGCGGCCTGCCACCTCGCCAGCGACCTGACCCACGGCCACATCACCGACCGCATCCGCGACCACACGCCCCCGGACCGCCGCTTCCCCCTCCGCCGCCCCTAGGACCTGTCCGACCCCGTACGTCAGCGGTCAGTGGGCGGACTCGACGTAGGGGCCGAATGCCCTCTGGATCGCGACCGAGTCGGGGCTGGTGTGCAGGTCTGGGCTTCCCTGGGTGTACAGCGAGTACGGGCAGTCGCTTTTGCTCTCGGAACCCTCCAGATGGGCCTCGGCCACCTTTTTACCCGTCTTGGCCTCGTAGAGGACGGCGTCGTACTCGCCGCGATAAAGGGGAAGGGTGTCGCTTCCGGAGAAGTCGCAGTCGCCGATGCGGGTGCCGTTGGAGGCGCCGCCCAGGCAGGCGATGAGCTGGACCTTTCCCGGGTCGGTCGTTTGGTATGAGTCATCGGCGAGGCCGGACGGCACGACCTCGTCTTCTTGACCGCCCGAACCGTCGCCGTCGCGGAAGATGGCGATCGGATGGGGGGCGCTGCCGCTGTAGGCGGCGGCCGAGGGAAAATAGCGGCGGGCATCCGAGCAGCCCTGGCTCAGATCGTGGGTGATCTTCAGTGGCCCGTCAAAGGGCTTGACCGTGAAGAACGTCTGCCAGATGAAAAAGCCGATCCCGCCGGCCACGACCAGAGCCACGATCCCAAGGACCGAGCATCCTCTGCGCTCTCCTGTGCTCATCGAACGTGGACCCTAATCGCGCTCGATTAAATCCCGATGACGCACCGATCAAGACGACGGAGGCCGAGGTCGGACGGGGCTCAGATCTCCTTGCCGTCGAGGACGTCGGAGGAGTCGACGATGCGGTACGCGTAGCCCTGCTCGGCGAGGAAGCGCTGGCGGTGCGACGCGTAGTCCTGGTCGATGGTGTCGCGGGCGACCACGTTGTAGAAGCGGGCCGTACGCGCGTCGCGCTTGGGGCGGAGCACCCGGCCGAGGCGCTGGGCCTCCTCCTGGCGGGACCCGAACGCGCCGGACACCTGGATGGCCACGGACGCCTCGGGGAGGTCGATGGAGAAGTTCGCGACCTTGGAGACGACCAGCGTGGTGATCTCGCCCGTACGGAACGCGTCGAACAGCCGCTCGCGCTCCTTGACGCGGGTCTCGCCCTTGATCACCGGGGCGTCGAGCCGCTCGCCGAGCTCGTCGAGCTGGTCGATGTACTGCCCGATGACCAGTAGCGACTCGCCCTTGTGCCGGTTGACGAGCTCCTCGACGACGCGCAGCTTCGTGGGCGTGGTGGCGCAGAAGCGGTAGCGGTCCTCCGGCTCGGCCGTGGCGTACGCGAGCCGCTCGGAGTCGGCCAGGGCGACGCGGACCTCGACGCAGTCGGCGGGCGCGATCCAGCCCTGCCGCTCCATCTCCTTCCACGGGGCGTCGTAGCGCTTCGGCCCGATCAGCGAGAACACGTCGCCCTCGCGGCCGTCCTCGCGGACCAGGGTGGCGGTGAGGCCGAGGCGGCGGCGCGCCTGGAGGTCGGCGGTCATCCGGAAGATCGGCGCGGGCAGAAGGTGCACCTCGTCGTAGAGGACCAGCCCCCAGTCGCGCGCGTCGAACAGCTCCAGGTGCTGGTAGACGCCCTTCCTGCGGGTCGTCATCACCTGGTACGTGGCGATCGTGACCGGGCGGATCTCCTTCTTGGTGCCGCTGTACTCCCCGATCTCGCTCTCGGTCAGGGTCGTACGGGCCAGCAGCTCGGTCTTCCACTGGTGGGCCGCCACGGTGTTCGTCACCAGGATCAGGGTCGTGGCCTGGGCGCGGGCCATCGCGGCCGCGCCGACGATCGTCTTCCCGGCGCCGCACGGCAGCACGACCACGCCGGAGCCGCCGTCCCAGAAGCCGTCGGCCGCCTCGCGCTGGTACGTGCGCAGCTCCCAGCCGTGCTCCGGGTCGTCGCAGCTCAGCCCGATGGCGTGCGCCTCGCCGTCGACGTATCCGGCCTGGTCCTCGGCGGGCCAGCCGAGCTTGAGCAGCACCTGCTTGAGGTGGCCGCGCTCGCTCGGGTGGACGACCACGGTGTCGTCGTCGATGCGGTTGCCGACCAGCGGCTCGACCTTCTTCGACCGCAGCACCTCGACCAGCACCGCGTGGTCGAGCGCGGACAGCACGAGCCCGGAGGTCGGGTGGTTCTGCAGCACGAGCCGCCCGTAGCGGCCCATGGTGTCGGCGATGTCGACCAGGAGGGCGTTCGGCACGGGGTAGCGGGAGTAGCGGATCAGGGCGTCGACGACCTGCTCGGCGTCGTGGCCGGCGGCGCGCGCGTTCCACAGCGCCAGCGAGCTGATGCGGTACGTGTGGACGTGCTCCGGCGACCGTTCGAGCTCGGCGAACGGCGCGATGTCGCGGCGGCAGTCGGCGGCCATCGGATGGTCGACCTCGAGCAGCAGCGTCTTGTCGGACTGGACGATAAGGGGGCCGTCGGGCACGCGTAACCAACTCCTGCGCGGTGGGACTCACCGGTTCAACCGCGCGGAGCCGCGCGGTCTTCCCGGCTCACGAGATTACGCGCAGCGCGGGTCGGCGCGGGTCGGCGCGGGTCAGTACGAGTCGGAGGCGGCGTTGCCGGCGATGACGATCATGAGGACGATGTAGCCCACGAAGAGCAGGAGCATCAGCCCGGCGCCGATGCCGAGGGCGATCCACGCCCACTTGGTGAGCCGCCGCGCCGAGGCCGGATCGGTGTCGGCGCGGCTCAGCGCGACGCCCCCGAGGATCGCGGTCGGCACCGCGAGCAGGCCCACGCAGACGACGATCGCGATACAGCCGGTGATCAGCGCGGCGATCGCGCCGCCGCGCGCCCCGGGGTCGGGGTGGTAGCCGTATCCGTAGGCGTACGGCGGCGGGTAGCCGCCGGGCGGGTACACCTGCGCCGGCGCCACTTCGTACGCGGGCCCGCCGTAGGTGTCCTGCGGCTGCTGCCCGGTCGTGGCGGGCCATCCTGTGTGGTCCGGTCCCGGGTACTCGCTCATGTCCCCCACCTCCCGTACCAAGATGCCCGCGGCACGCTGGACGGTTCCCCGCGGCACCGCTGTTGGCCGGTGTCGGACGGCCCGGACCGGGGATTGCCGCGACTTTACCGGTTCGC
Organism: Streptosporangiaceae bacterium; assembly: GCA_036502625.1. GTDB lineage: Bacteria > Actinomycetota > Actinomycetes > Streptosporangiales > Streptosporangiaceae > DASXYG01. The sequence goes on along the minus strand of DASXYG010000132.1, from coordinate 17,906 downwards.
GACGGGAACCGGTGAAAGATGGACGGGTCATGACAAGTGCAACGGAGAGCGCCGACACGGTCGTCGTGGGCGCCGGGCTCGCCGGGCTGACCGCCGCGGCCGAGCTGCGCGCGGCGGGGCGCGACGTCCTGGTCGTCGAGGCGCGCGACCGGGTCGGCGGGCGCACGCTGAACCACGACCTCGGCGGCGGCAAGGTCGTCGAGGTCGGCGGCCAGTGGATCGGCCCCGGCCAGGACCACATCGCCCGGCTCGCCGCGGACCTCGGCGTGGCCACCCACCCGACGTACGACACCGGCCGCAAGGTGCTGCGGCTCGGCGGCCGCCGGGTCGAGTACACCGGCGACATACCGCGCGTGAACCCCGTCGGGCTGCTCGACACGGGACGGCTGGTCTTCGCGCTGGACCGGATGGCCAGGCGCGTCCCCGTCGAGGCGCCGTGGCGTACGCCGCGCGCCGCCGCGCTCGACGCGATCAGCTTCGGCGTGTGGGCGGGCCGCAACGCGCAGACCCGCATGGGCGCGATGATGGTGGAGCTGTTCACGCAGGGCGTGCTGGCCTGCGAGCCCGCCGAGGTGTCGCTGCTGCACGTGCTGTTCTACATCCGCAGCGCCGGCGGCCTGCGCAAGCTGACCGACGTCTCGGGCGGCGCGCAGGAGGAGCGGTTCGTCGGCGGCTCCCAGCTCGTCGCGCAGCGCCTGGCCGCCCGCCTCGGCGACGCCGTACGCCTGGGCCATCCCGTACGCCGGGTCGTGCACGGCGGCGGACGGGTGACGGTGCACGCGGACGGGCTCACGGTGGACGCCAAGCGCGCGGTCCTGGCGATACCGCCCACCCTGGCCGGGCGCGTCGACTACGACCCGCCGCTGCCCGCCGCGCGCGACCAGCTCACGCAGAACGCCCCGATGGGCTCCGCGATCAAGTGCCTGGCGGTGTACGACGAGCCGTTCTGGCGCGCCGACGGCTACACCGGCCAGGCCAACGCCGACACCGGCGCCGTCCGCGTGGTCTTCGACAACTGCCCGCCGGACGCCGACCCCGGAATCCTGCTCGGCTTCCTGGAGGGCGCGCAGGCCCGGCGGCTGTCCCGTACGGACCCGGCGGAGCGGCGCCGCGAGGTGCTCGACGGGCTGGCCGGGTTCTTCGGCCCGCGCGCCGCGAAGCCCGTCGACTACATCGAGCAGGACTGGACGTCCGAGCCGTGGACGCGCGGCTGCTACAGCGCCCACTTCACGCCGGGCGCGTGGACCCAGTTCGGCCACGCCCTGCGCGCCCCGGTCGGCCGCCTCCACTGGGCGGGCACCGAGACCGCCACCGTCTGGACCGGCTACATGGACGGCGCGGTCCAGTCCGGCGAGCGCGCCGCCGCCGAGGTCCTGGCCGCGCCCGACTAGCCCGCCCCCGTCACGGCGCCTGGAACGCCGAGACCGCCTGGTCGTGGTAGTTCCGGCCGCCCAGGGTGACCCGCCCGGCCGGACGCGCGCCGCCCGTGGGGCCGGGCGCGACGAGGAAGTCGTGGCTGACCTTGGGCGTCGGGAACGGCCCGTGCGCGGTGAAGACGACGATCCGGCGGCTGCCCGCGCCGAGGTAGTACCACTTGCCGGACGGCGCGCGCCACCACGTGCCGGTCACCAGGTCGCGCTTCAGCCTGCTGCAGTCCCAGGTGTCGCGCGCGGCGCCGGTGGGCACCGCCCAGCGCGTGCCGCCGTCGCCGCCGAGCAGCGCGACGCGCACGGCGCTGTGGCCGTCGGCGAACGTGTAGCGCGCGCACACCCAGTGGCCGCGCCCGCCGCCCGCGGGCAGCTTCCCCGACCAGAACTCCCACGCGCTGGCCGCCTCGACGGTCGACGCGCGCGACCGCCCGTACGGCGCGGGCCCCACGCAGCCGAGCCGCCCCCAGATGCCGAACCCCTGCGGCGACCCCTCGTGGTCACCGTCGATCTGGTGCGGCCCGAGCCGGCGGATCGGCGCGGGCGGCGGCGGCTGGTACGTCATCCGCGCCGGGGTGAGGCCGCCGAGGTCGGCCATGGTGTACGACCGGCCGTGCGCGATCGTCGGCTGCGCCAGGTCGAGGACGGGGCCGCGCCAGCAGCCGCCCGGCGCGGCGGACGCGACCGGCACCGGGCCGGTGACGCCGTCGCGCACGGGTACCGGCGCCCACGCCGCCTTGTCGTGCGCGCGGTCGGTCCCGGTGGTGGCCGCGCGCAGCGACGGCACCCAGGGCGGCAGCAGGTAGCGCGCGGCGCCGCCGGACTCGGTGAGCTTCAGCGGCCCGGCGGCGCCGGGCAGCGGGTGGGCGTCGGAGAACACCTCGATCGCCGTACGCCCGCCGGTGCGCGTGTAGCGCGCGACGCGGTCGTCGTCGAGCATCAGCGCCACCCGCGCCGCCCCGACGCGCCCGGCGTACAGCAGGTGCGGGTCGCGCGGCGGCGGCCCGCCGTCCACGCCGTCGTGCGCCACCGGATGGCCGCCGTTCCACGCGTCCAGCGCCGCCTTGGTGAACGTACGGTCGCCGGCCAGGTCGCCGCGCGCGGGCCAGACGCTGAGGTCGAGCCGGGTGCTGTCGCGCCACACGTCGCCGCCCACCGTGGTGAGCCCGTCCGCGGCCGCCGGGTGCAGCGCCGCCGCCGCGGGCCCGGCCCCCGGCGACCGCCCGTACAGCACGGCCGCCCCGATGACCCCGGCCACCAGGACGAGCGCGACCGCCGCCGCGCCCAGCACCATCGGCCGCGTCACCCGCGGCGGCCTGCCGTACAGCCGGACGATCGTCGGGTCCAGCGCCGGCCGGGACAGCAGCGTGCGCTGCGTCTCCGCGTCGAGCCCGAGCCGCCCGCCGTCCGCGCCGCGGATCGCGGTGTCCGGGTCGGCGACGCCCGCGCGCGCCAGCTCCGTGCGCACCTCGTCCGCGGCCAGCCCCGCGACGTTGGCCAGGACGTACGCCGCGCGCGACTCCGGCGGCATCGCGGCGATCGCCGCGGCCAGCGCCAGTTCCTCCGACACCGCGCGCACGGGCGCGGCGCGCAGCCACGACCCCCACACGGTCTGCCACATCGGCAGGCGGTGCGGCGCGTCGAGCGCCTCGGCCAGCACGCGGGCGCGCACCGCCCGGTACACGGCGTCGGCGTCGCGCGGCGCCGGCGCCCGGCGCGGCAGCGACCGGCTCACCATCTGGTGCGCGAGCAGCATCCGCCCGTGCTCGTCGAGCTCGGCCGACAGCACCAGGTACGCCATCCGCACCAGGTCGCGGTAGCGGTGGGCGAACGGGGTGGGGCCACGGAAGAAGGGGGGCATGCGGACTCCTCGCCGCGCACATGAACACGAAGAATGATCAATCAATCACTTTGCGTAACCGGGTGAGTCTAGGCGCATCCGCCCCCGCGCGTGCCCGAACGGCCGTCGCGGTGCCACGCAACTGTCACCCGTACGCGGCGCCCGGCGGCGTTTCCGCGCGGCGCCGCGTCGGTACCTTCCCGTCATGCATCCCCCGGACGACGACGGCCCGCCGGACTTCCCGCTCCCCTCCGACGCGGTCCCGATGCCGGGCGCCGAGCCGCCGGGGAACCCGATCGACCGGCTGAAGTACGGCCGGAACTGGTCCGAGCCGCGCGTGCGCTCGCGGGCCGAGGCGTCCCTGGTGGCCAACACCATCGCGGCGCTGCTGTGCTTCGGGTTCGTCGCGGTCGCCGGCGTGGTGCTGGCCGCGCTCGCGTTCGCCCGGTCCGACACCGACCCCGACCAGGCGCGCCTGTTCGTCCGATTGTCGTGGCTGTGCCTGGTCGTGTCGCTCGCGGTGTCGGTGGTGCTGCTGGTCGTCGGCGTGGTGAACCCGGTGATCGCCTGGATCGGCCACGTCGTCAGCCTGTTCTGACCGTCACGTCTCCGCGGGCACGGTGGGTTCGTCGATGGCCGCCACGCCGGTGATGCGGTGCAGCGAGAACCGGTGGACGGCGGCGCGGGTCGCGTCGTACGCCGTGAGGTAGCCGCCCTCGACGCGCGCCGGCTCCACGATGCGGCTGCTGGCCTGGCCCTGGGCGTCGAGGTAGCCGATCCACACGCGGCGCCCGGCCTTGACGGCCTGGCTCAGCGCGGCGATCGTCGCGGCGGCGGCCGAGCGCGGCGGTTCGTCGCCGGGCGCGGTGATCGGCCGGCGCAGCGCGGTGGCCGCCTCGTCGCCGGCCCGGATGGCGCGCACCGCGGCGTCGAGCATCGTGTCGTCAGGCCCGGTACGCCCGTTCACCGCGGGCCGCGACCGGGACCGCTCGGGCGCGCGCCTGGCGTCCGGCCGGGTGATCACCACGTCGCCCTCGAACGACTCCCCCATCGGGGCGTAGCCGGCGGCGCGGATGGTGTCCAGCAGCGCGCCCCGTGACGTACGGCTGACCAGGACGGTCGGCGCGATGCGGTGCAGCCGCAGCGGCGCGGTGTGCCGGTTGGCGAGCAGCTCGTCCAGCGTGGCCGGGTCGTCGCAGCGGACGTACGCCGACGCCGTGCCGACCCGGATGCGGCCGTGGCGCCTGGCGACGTCGGCGACCAGGTAGCGCAGCGGCTGCGGCACGGGCGTGCGCGAGTGCCGCTCCAGGAACGTCGTCAGCTCCTCGGCGGACCGCCCGGCGTCGAGGGCCCGGCGTACGGACGCCTCGGCGAAGCGGTAGACCGTCGCGCCGCCGGTGGACTCGATGTCGGCGGCCAGCGCGAGCTCGCGGGCCAGCTCCGGGGTCAGCGGGCCGGGCGCCACGGCGGTGAGGTCGGCCTGGAGCAGCACGTGGTCGACGGGCTCGGGCAGCACCTCGGCCAGCCCCGCGGTCGACCGGGCGTCGTCGCCGTCGAGCAGCGCACGGGCGTAGTCGGCGAGGGCGCCGCGGCCGGTGAACCCGAGCCGCTCGGCCTCCCGCAGCGTGGAGTCGACCATGAGGTCGCGGAAACGGCCCTTGCGGCGCGGCTGCCACCAGTCGAGCGCCGCGCGGATCTCCTCGGCGCCCGGCGCCACCCCCGGCCCGGCGTCCGCCAGCGCGCGCAGCACGCGGGACCGCGCCTCGGGCGCGCCGCCGCGGTCCAGGCCGTCGCCGAGCGCGTTGTACGGCTTGTCGCGGTCGTCGCGCTCCCCGACCAGCCCCGGCACCCGGGTCGTGGCCAGCCAGACGTGCGCCAGCTCGGCCCACCGCTCCGCGAGCTCGCGGGCGCGCCACAGGTCGAACGCCACGGTCGGCAGCCATTCGCCGTCGACCGACTCGCTGACGGCGAGCAGGCCCGCGGCGTACGCGAGCTCGGCGTACAGCGCGGCGACCCACTCGGGCACGTCGAGCTCCTCGGCCGTACGCCGCAGGTCGCGGACGGCGAGCCCGCCGCTGCGCAGCACGCCCGGCGCGATGGCGCTCCAGAACTCCAGGAGGTCCTCGACGCCGCGGACCAGCGTGAACGCCTCGCCCGCCGCCATACGTCCGACCATCTCGGCGTCATGCGCGCGACCGGACGTCCCGGACGGCTCCGGCGGCCCGGCGACGGGCTCCCGGATGAGCCGCCCGCCGCGCAGGTAGAGCGCGACCTCTCGGGGCAGCACCACGCTGCGCTCGCCGGACACCGCGAGCAGGCCGCGGGCCAGCAGCCGCTCGATCGGCGACGCCGCGGTGGCCGTGCGCACGGGCCGCTTCGCGCCGGACACCGACCCGACGGGCGGCCCCCAGGCCAGCCGTTCGAGCGCCTGCCGCGCCTCGGGGCCCGCGTCGTCGATGGCCGCGGCGAGGCGGTCGGGGTCGGTGAGCATGCGGGCCAGCGCGGTGACCGTCTCCGGCGGGGTGTGCGCGTCGGGCAGCGCCAGGTCGCGGGCGAGGTCGGTGAGGCGCTCCGCGGTGTAGGCGGCGAACGCGTCGGCGGCGGGCGGGCCGAGGCCCACCGGATGGGTCACGACGTCGCGCAGGGACGGCACCGGCCACAGGGCGTCGTCGTCTCCCCACACGAGCAGCAGGTCGCGCAGCCGGTCGACGGCCTCGCGCAGCCCGGAGCCCGAGACGTCGCCGCCCGCGCCGGCCAGGCCGTGCGCCAGCTCGTCGTACGTCACGGGCGAGGGCAGGACCAGCAGCATCTCGACGACCGTCAGCGTGAACGTGTCGAGGGTGTCGAGCACGCGGGCGACGGCGCCCGGCGTGGACGCGCGCGACGCCAGGGTCGCCATGTCGGCCGGGACGGGGGTGATCAGCTCAGGCCGGTCGCGCAGCACGGCGCGCAGGGTGTCGTCGGTACGCCCCCGCAGCCATTCGGTCAGCCCCGCGCCGCGCGGCGGCTCATCCGTTCCCACTCTTGCAACGGTAGCCGCGCCGCGGAGCCGACTCTCCCGCACCGGGCGAATCGCGGTCGCATCACGTGTATCCGTGCACTTGCCTGCCGTTACCGGCAAGATGACAGCCGGAGGCAGGATGAGCGAGCGCGCTGACCAGATCGTGCTGGACTACCTGCGCCGCGTCGCCGACGCGGCGTACGGCGTGCTGCGCTCCGACGAGCGCCTGGAGTTCCTCGCCCGGGTGCGCCGCCGCATCGACGAGGTGCGCATCCGCCAGCGCGCGGACAAGCCCGTGCAGGTCCAGCGGGTCCTCGACCGTTTCGGCTCGCCCGAGGCGCTGGTCGAGCAGGAGCGCCTGCGGCTGGCCGCCGAACGCCCGGAGGACCCGCCGCGCCCGCGCCGTACGACCTCCCGCCCAGAGCCCAAGCCGGACAAGCCCGACCCGCCGTCCGGCGCGACCGTGGTCACCGGCATCACACCGGGCCGTCCGCCGAACGAGACCCAGCCCATCCCGGTGCTCGACGCCTCCGCCTACGCCGACGGCGGCGGCGGCCTCGACTACGCCTACGTCGCCGACTACTCCGACGAGATGGACGAGCCCGACACGCCGGACGACACCGAGGAGCCCGCCGCCGACGCCGAAGACGCGGGCGACGCCGAGCCCGAGGAGGAGTCGGCCGCGCAGGAGCCCGCGCCCGCCGCGGCCCGGTCCGGGCCCGCGCGTACACCGTCGGCCTATCCGCGCCGCGCCGCGCCCTCGGACGTCTGGACGATCACCGGCAAGGCGCTCCCCGGCGCCGCGACCGCCCACCGCCGCTCCGACTTCCTCGACATCGCGCAGCGCAACAAGCTCGCCGCGGTCACGGTGGTACTGCTCGGCTTCGGCGCGCTCGCGCTGCCGGTGCCGCTCTGGCTGGTCGGCGTGGTGCTGCTGGTGGTCGCCCGCGCCTGGCCGCTGGGCGACAAGCTGCTCGGCGCGGCGCTGCCGGTCGTGACGGTCGCGGTCTTCGGCCTGGCCACGAACCAGGCCACCGCCGTACTCGCCATGTCGGCGTACACCTCGGCCGGCGCGGGCGGGCCGCGCCTGGCGTTCGGCATCGGCGGCCTGGCCGGCGCCGCCTACCTGGCCGTACGCCTCAGCCGCGCGCCGCGCTGACCGTACGCCCGACGGCGGCCGGGTCGGCCGGGTCGGCCGGCGCCGCGAGGCCGAGCGCGAGCCGCACCCAGGAGTCGATGAACCGCTCCTCCTCGATGCCGAGCGGCGGTGCGTGCATCTGCGAGCAGGCCAGCCAGTGGTTGACGATCGCGCCGCCGAGCACCGTCGCGGCGCTCGGCCAGTCGATGTCGCCGGCGAACTCCGGCTGCCGCTTCAGCCAATCCGCGAGCGCGCGGTACACCGGGTCGGTGAGGTGCACCCGTACGGTCTCCACGAGCTGCGGGAACTGGTCGAGGTCGCGGAACAGCACGCGCAGGAGCTGCTGCTCCTCGCCCACCTTCCGCAGCCCGGCCTTGCAGATCAGCCGCAGCCGCTCCGGCAGGGGGTCGGACTCGTTGCCCAGGCCGTCGCCCAGCAGTGTCGCGGCGAGCTCGTCGCGCGTGGTGTCGCTGCGGACCTCGACCGTGGCCGCGAGCACCTCCTCCTTCGAGCGGAAGTGCCGGTAGAGCCCGCCCGCGCCGGGCGACAGGCCCGCGGCGGCCTCGATCTCCGCGACCGCGGTCGCGGAGTATCCCCGCTCGGCGAACAGGCGCAGGGCCTCGACGATGATCCGTTCACGTGTGGACGCAGCCATGGTCCTCCTCCGGCATGACAGTACCCGCTTACTGGGGGGTACAAGGTCTTCCGTACGACGGGGGTCATGCGCTGAACTTGGGAGGGGCGACGACAAGGGAGGGGCGCCATGGTGACCGGGCTCTCGTACACACACGGTCCGTCCGAGCGCGCGCTGCTCGGCGACACGATCGGCGTCAACCTGGAACGCGCGGTGGCCGCGTACGGCGACCGCGACGCCCTGGTCGACATGCCGACCGGCCGCCGATGGACCTACGAACGGTTCAACGCCGACGTGAACGCCCTCGCGCTCGGCCTGATCGCGGACGGCATCAGGATCGGCGACCGGGTGGGCATCTGGGCGCCGAACCGCCCCGAATGGACGCTCCTGCAGTACGCCACCGCGAAGATCGGCGCGATCCTCGTCAACATCAACCCGGCGTACCGCGCCCACGAGCTGGCGTTCGTGCTCAAGCAGTCGGGCATACGCCTGCTGGTGAGCGCCGCGAAGTTCAAGACCAGCGACTACGCCGCGATGATCGACGACGTCCGCGGCGACTGCCCCGAGCTGGAGTCGGTGTGCCTGCTCGAATCACCGGAGTGGGCGGCGCTCACCGAACGCGGCGCCGCCGCATCGCCCGGGCCGCTGGCCGAACGCGCCGCACTGCTGTCCGCCGACGACCCGATCAACATCCAGTACACCTCGGGCACGACCGGCTTCCCGAAGGGCGCGACGCTCTCGCACCACAACATCCTCAACAACGGCTTCTTCGTCGGCGAGCTGTGCGGCTACACCGAGCGCGACCGCATCTGCATCCCGGTGCCCTTCTACCACTGCTTCGGCATGGTGATGGGCAACCTCGGCGCGACCAGCCACGGCGCGTGCATGGTGATCCCCGGCGAGGGCTTCGACCCGGCCGCCACCCTGCACGCCGTCCAGCAGGAGCACTGCACGTCCCTGTACGGCGTGCCGACGATGTTCATCGCCGAGCTCGGCCTACCGGACTTCGCCTCCTACGACCTGTCCACCCTGCGCACGGGCATCATGGCCGGGTCGCCGTGCCCGGCCGAGGTCATGCGGCGGGTCATCGCGGAGATGAACATGACCGAGGTGACGATCTGCTACGGCATGACCGAGACGTCGCCGGTGTCGACGCAGACGCGCGCCGACGACGTCCTCGACGTCCGGGTGAGCACGGTCGGCAGGGTCCACCCGAACCAGGAGGTCAAGGTCGTCGACCCGGCGACCGGCCGTACGCTGCCGCTGGACGAGCCCGGCGAGCTGTGCACCCGCGGCTACTCCGTGATGCTCGGCTACTGGAACGAGCCCGAGCGCACCGCCGAGGCCATCGACGCCGCGCGCTGGATGCACACCGGCGACCTGGCCACCATGGACGACGCCGGCTACCTCAGGATCGTCGGCCGGATCAAGGACATGGTGATCCGCGGCGGCGAGAACGTCTATCCGCGCGAGGTCGAGGAGTTCCTCTACACCCACCCCGCCATCGAGGACGTCCAGGTCATCGGCGTGCCGGACACGAAGTACGGCGAGGAGCTGTGCGCGTGGGTGAAGCTGCGCCCCGGGGGGTCGCTGACGGAGGACGAGGTCCGCGCGTTCTGCCGCGACAGCCTCGCGCACTTCAAGGTCCCCCGCTATGTCCGGTTCACCGACGACTTCCCGATGACCGTGACCGGCAAGATCCAGAAGTTCAGGATGCGCGAGACGTCCGTCGCGGAGCTGGGCCTCGGCTGAGGTCCGGGCTCAGCCGAGGCGGCGGATGATCCCGGCGATGATCCGCCCGGCGACGAGGTAGACGACGGCGGCGAGGCCGTAGTTCACGGCGACGCGGATTCCGGCGTCCTTCGGCACGAAGAGGTCCTTGAAGCCGTACGCGAGGTCGGTGGCCCAGCCGTTGACGAACTCGACGATGCCGTTGCGCGGGTTGGCGCTGAACACGACGAACACGATGTGCAGCGCCAGGATGCAGGCGATGACCACGGCGAGCACGATGACGCCCGTCGCGATCATGTTGACCACGCGCCGCCAGCCGTCGCGGAGCTGCTTCCCCACCGACGGACCGGTCTCCGAGGCCGGGCGCCGCGGCCGTACGTCGTCGGCCTGCGGCGCGGGCGCCGCCTCCGGAGCCGCACCGGCCTCGGGCGTGCCCTCGGACGCGGGCTGGGACGCGGGCTCGGCGTCGCCCGGGTCCCCCGCGCCGTGCGCGACGCGGACGTCGGTGGGCGCGTCCGGATCGTGCGTGTCGCCTGTCATGCCGCGCTCCCTCTCACCCGAACCGAGACCCGTTCCCTCAGGGTTGTCCCATAGTGATAACGCGCCGTCCACGCTCAGGTGATGGATGTTCACCGAATCGCGACGCGACGGTTCACGCGGCGGCGCGGCCGGGTGAATAATCCGGCGCATGTCGGTCCTCACTCTGCTGTTCCTCGTGGTGGTCATCGCCGTGGTCGGCGGCGGCGCCGCGCTGGTCGTGGTCCTGGTCATGCGGGGCAACAAGCCCGCACCGCCGCCCGGCCCGTACCGGCCCCCGGCGTACGGCCCGCCGCAGCAGTACGGGCCGCCGCCCCAGCAGTACGGCCAGGCTCCCCCGTACGCCCAGGGCCCACCGCCCGGCCAGTACCCGCCCGGCCCGCCGCAGGGACCGCCGCCGCAGGGCCCGTACCAATAGGCGGCGCGTCCGTTGGATAATCCGGACCATGCCGATCCTCCATCTGATGGTCCTCGTCGTGCCCCTCGCGCTGGTCGTCGGCGTCGTGGCGCTGATCGCCGTCAAGGTCGCGCGGCGCACCAGCCAGTCCACGCCGCCCGTCCCGCCGTACGGCCAGCCGCCGCAGTACGGACCGCCCCCGCAGTACAGACCGCCCCAGCAGTACGGACCGCCGCCGCAGTACGGACCGCACCAGTAGGCGGCGCATCACGGCGGTCCGGATATCGTTGGCGTACGTGACCTTCTGCGTGGGCTTCGACCTTGACATGACGCTCGTCGACTCCCGATCCGGCATCGCCGAGGTGATGACGCGCCTCGCCGCCGAGACCGGCGCCGCGATCGACGTCGACGCCGTGGTGAACCGCCTCGGCCCGCCGCTGGAGCTCGAGCTGGCCAACTGGTTCCCCGCCGACCGGGTGCCCGCGATGGCGCAGCGCTACCGCGAGCTGTACGCCGACGCCGGCGTGCGCGGCGCCCACCCCATGCCCGGCGCGCTCGCCACCCTCGACGCCGTGCACGCCCTGGGCGGCCGCGCCGTCGTCGTCACGGCGAAGTCCGAGCCGCACGGCCGGGCGATCGTCGAGCGCCTCGGCTTCCGCATCGACGCCGTCGCCGGCGGCCGCTTCGGCTCGGCGAAGGGCGCGGCGCTGCGCGAGAACGACGCGGAGATCTACGTCGGCGACCACCTCGGCGACATCGACGCGGCGCGCGCCGCCGACGCCGTCGCGGTGAGCGTGGCCACCGGGATGTACGACGTCACGGCGCTGCGCATGGGCGGCGCCGACACCGTGCTCGACGACCTCACCGGGTTCCCCGAGTGGCTCGCCGAGAACCGCCGCGAAGTGGCGTGATTTCCCAGTCGCCGACGCACCTTTTGCCGACTAATCTAATGGCGCGGCACGGGCGACTCGACGTCGGTTCGGCGCCGCGCGAAGTCATCAGGCGTGAACCAGGCGAGGTCCCCTGTGCCCACGGGCAAAGTGAAGTGGTACGACTCCGACAAGGGGTTCGGCTTCCTCACCCGCGACGACGGCGGTGAGATCTTCGTGCATTCCACCGCGCTGCCCTCAGGCGTGCAGAGCCTGCGCTCGGGCCAGCGGGTGGAGTTCGGCGTCGCCGAGGGGCGGCGCGGCGCGCAGGCGCTGCAGCTCCGGCTGATCGACGCCCCCAAGTCGGTCGCGAAGTCGACGCGCAACAAGCCCGACGAGATGGTCCCGGTCGTCGAGGACCTCATCAAGCTGCTCGACCACGTCTCGTCGACCTACCGCCGCGGCAAGCACCCCGACCCCCGCGAGGCCAAGAAGATCGCCACGGTCCTCCGCAAACTCGCCGACGACATCGAGGCGTAGCGCGCTTACGTGTGCTGCCCGGCGATGCGGCCCTCCGCGCGCCAGGCCCGCCGCCGTCCGGCCCGTCGTACGAGCAGGGCGCCCACCGAGATCACCAGCACCGCCGCGATCAGCGCGAACGCCAGCACCCCGTTGTGCGTCAGCGAGAGCGCGAGCCCGGCGAGCCCGCCGGCGACCCAGGCGAGCTGGTGCAGCGTCTCCGAGACCGCGAACGTCGACGACCGCACCTCGGCGCCGATCTCGCGCTGCACGATGGCGTCCATGCCGAGCTTGCCGAGCGACTGCGCGAACGCCGCCACGAACGACGCGAGCCCGACGACGACCAGCCCGAAGAACGCGGCGCCGAGGGCCGCCGCCACCGCGGCGGCGCCCAGCGTGGCGAAGATGATGACGTGCGGCGCGCGCGCCTTCAGCGCCGCGCCGAGCGACGTCCCCACCAGCCCGCCCGCGCCCGCCGCGACGGCCAGCACACCGAGCGCCACCTGCGGCGACACCCCGCCGAACGGGTGCTCGCGCAGCAGGAACGCGCAGAACAGCACCATGAAGCCGGAGAACACGCGGATGGCCGCGTTGGCCTCGACGGCCTCGCCGACCACCGGCCCCACGCTCACGAGCGTCCGCCAGCGCCGCCGCCGCGCGCCCTTGCCCGTACGGCCGCTCTCGGTCTCCGGCTCCGCCGGCCCGGCCATCGGCTGGGTGTACGGCCGGGTGCCGCCGGCCGGTTCGGCCTGCTTGGCGTCCGGCACGTCCGCGGCCTCGGGCTCCTCGACCGGCTCGGGATCGTCCACGTGCTTCGGCATGCGGATGGCCAGCACCATGCCCAGGCAGAACACCACCGTCGCGACGCGGAGCGTCCAGTCGGGCCCGGAGATCGCGTAGACGCCCGCGCCCACACCGGCGGCCGCGGCCGCCGCGATCAGCCCGGCCAGGGTGCACCGCGCGTTCGCGGTGACGAGCGTGATCTCCCCGGGCAGCACGCGCGGGGTCACCGCGCTGCGCGAAATGCCGAACGCCTTCGAGAGGATCAGCACCGCGAACGCGGCGGGCAACAGCGTGACCGCATCGTTGTGCAGCACCGCGCCCGCCATGCCCCAGCACAGCAGGCCGCGGGCGAGCATCGTCGCGCCGATGGCGAACCGCCGCGCCGACCGCAGCCGGTCGAGCGCCGGGCCGACGACCGGCGCGATGATCGCGAACGGCGCCACGGTGATCAGCAGGTAGAGCGCGACCCGGCCGCGCGCCTCGTCGACCGGCAGCCCGAAGAACAGGCTCCCGGCCAGCGCGACGGCGAGCAGCGCGTCGCCCGCGCTGTTGACCGCGCTGAGCTCGATGAGGTTGCCGAGGCCGGTGCGGCCGGCGCCCGAGGCATGGGTCACTTTCCGTACGTAACGCCCGGTGCTCCGGGCGGCGCCCGCGGTGGCCGACGCCGCACCGCGCACGTGGCGGGTCGCCCGCGCGGTGGTGTTCTGCCGTTTGGGGGCCATCCCCCAAGTCTGCCCTCAAACGGTGGCCGCGTACGGCGCACTGCCGACCATGAGGAAGAATCGACGATGTGAACTCGACGCGTACCCGGATTCGTGCAGTGGACGACGCGTGCGCCGCGGCGGTCGATCTGGCCCGCGCCGCGACGGAGGAGCTGGCAAGCCACGCTGACGTGGGCGAGCACCTCGGCGTCCGGGCGGAGGCCGACCGCGTCGTCACGCACTTCTTCGCCAGCCGCAAGCCCGGCTACCACGGGTGGCGGTGGGCGGTCACGGTCGCGCGCGCGGCCCGTGCGAAGAACGTCACGGTCGACGAGGTGGTCCTCGTCCCCGGCGACGACGCGCTTCTCGCCCCGGTCTGGCTGCCGTGGCGCGAGCGGCTGCGCCCCGGCGACCTCGGCCCCGGCGACCTCCTTCCCACCGAGCTCGACGACGAGCGCCTCGCGCCCGGCTTCACCGCTCCGGACGACACCGACCACCAGATGATCTGGGAGCCCGGCATCGGCCGCGCGCGCGTGCTGTCCGCGGTCGGCCGCGACGACGCCGCCGACCGCTGGTACTCCGGCGACTCCGGCCCGCAGGCCCCGCTGGCCAGCGCCGCGCCCGCCCAGTGCTCGACGTGCGGATTCTTCGTGCCGCTCGCGGGCGGGCTGAAGCAGGTGTTCGGGGTGTGCGCCAACGAGTACGCCCCGGACGACGGCCGCGTCGTGTCCGTCGACCACGGCTGCGGCGCCCACTCCGAGGCGGAGATCCCGAGCGGCGCCCCCGAACCGCCGCCCCCGATCGTGGACGACCTCGGCTACGAGCTGCTCACCGAGCCGCAGGGCCCGGTCGCCGACGACACCGCGCCCGCCGACGAACCGCTCGGCATCGGCTGACCACCGTCCGCCGGCCCGCGCATGTGATCGGATACGCCGTATGACCGACCCGTACCGGACCGGCGAGCTGCGCACCCACGTCCTCGACGCGTGGACGGCCGCGCCCGCCCGCTTCCGCGAGGACGCCAACGCCGAGGAGGACTACGCCCTCGGCGGCTACCGCGACCGGGTGATCGTGGAGCTGGCGCAGAACGCCGCGGACGCCGCACTGCGCGCGGGCGTCCCCGGCCACCTGCGCCTGGAGTTCGACGGCCGTACGCTCACCGCGGCGAACACGGGCGCGCCGCTGGACACCGAGGGCGTACGCGCGCTGTCCACGCTGCGCGCCTCCGCCAAGCGCGACGACACCCAGGTGGGCCGCTTCGGTGTGGGCTTCGCCGCGGTCGTGGCGGTCAGCGACGACCCGGTCATCACGTCCGCGAACGGCGCCGTCACCTGGTCCCGCGCCCGCACCCGCGCCGCCCTGACGGAGATCCCCGCCCTGGCCGCCGAGCTGGCCGCCCGCGATTCCCACGTCCCCGTCCTCCGCCTCCCCTTCCCGGCCGACACCCCGCCCCCGCCCGGCTTCACGACAGCGGTCCACCTTCCCCTCCGCGACCAGGACGCCCAATCCCTGGTCTCCGCCCTCCTCGCCGCAACGGGCCCCGCCCTCCTCCTCGCCCTCCCGTCCTTGACCACGGTCGAGATCACCACCCCCGAGGGCACCCGCCTCCTCACGTCCGACGCCCACCCCGCCCCTGACGCCCACACCGCCGCGCCGACCTCCTCCCATCCCGAGCCGGGTGTCACGGTGATCGAGGCGGACGGGGAACGCACCCGGTGGCGGGTCGTGGAGGACGGCGGCGCCCTGGACGACGCGCTCCTGGCGGACCGCCCCGCGGAGGAGCGCGCCCGCCGTACCTGGTCCGTACGCTGGGCGTTCCCGGTCGACACGGACGGCGCCCCGGTGCCCCTGCCGCCGGACGTACCCCCGGTCGTGCACGCGCCGACCCCGAGCGACGAGCCTCAGAGCCTCCCCGCCCTGCTGCTCGCCTCGTTCCCGCTGGCCCCCGACCGCCGCCACACCGCACCGGGCCCGCTCACGGACTTCCTGGTCGACCGCGCCGCCACCACGTACGCCCGCGCCCTCACCACCCTCCCCCGCGTCCCGTCCCTCCTCACCCTCGTCCCGGTCGGCCTCGCCACCGGCGAACTCGACGCCGCCCTCCGCCGCACCCTCACCCACCACCTCCCCGACACCCCCTTCCTCCCGCACGCCACCCCGGCCACCCCGCCACCTGCCGCCGACCTCAGCGCGACCGCGGACGCGCCCCCCGCCCTGCGCCCCCGCGACGCCGTGGCCATCAGCGGCGGCCCGGGCCTGATCGACGTCATCGCCCCGGTCCTCCCCGGCCTGCTCCCCGCCGGGTGGCCGCCCACCCACCCCGCCCTGCGCGCCCTCGGCGTCCGCCGCCTCGCCACCGCGGACCTGATCGACGCCCTCGCGGACCTCGACCGCCCGCCCTCCTGGTGGCGCGGCCTGTACACCGTCCTCGACGCGGCCGAGCCCGACGCCCTCGGCGCCCTCCCCGTCCCCCTGGCCGATGGCCGCCTCGTCCGCGGCCCGCGCGGCCTCCTGGTCCCCACGGAGGAGTTCCGCGCCGCCATCCCCGAGGCCACCCCGCTGGCCCCGCTCGGCCTGCGCGTCGTCCACCCGGACGCCGCCCACCCCCTCCTGCTCCGCCTCGGCGCCACCGAGGCCACCCCCCGTACGGTCCTCGACTCACCCCAGGTCCGCGCGGCCGTCGCCGCCTCGTACGAATCCGACGACCCCGACGCCACGGCCGAGGCCGTCCTCACCCTGGTGGCCGCCGCAGGCCTGCGCCCGGGCGACGCCCCCTGGCTCGGCGAGCTGGCCCTCCGCGACGCCGACGACGAGATCGTCCCGGCCGAGGAGCTCCTCCTCCCCGGCGCGCCCCTCGCCGAGGTCCTGGCGGACGACGCCCCCTTCGGCGAGGTCGCGGCCCCCCTCGCCGACCGCTTCGGCGCCGCCACCCTGGAAGCGGTGGGCGTCCTGTGGACCTTCACCCTCCTCCGCGCCGAGGACGTCTCCCTCGACGCCCTCGACCTCGGCCTGGACGCCGAGGACGACTGGGCGGACGACCTCCAGGACCGCCTCGACGACCCGGTCCCCCCGGTCGTCCCCGAGTTCA
This sequence comes from Streptosporangiaceae bacterium, assembly GCA_036502625.1. Taxonomy (GTDB): domain Bacteria; phylum Actinomycetota; class Actinomycetes; order Streptosporangiales; family Streptosporangiaceae; genus DASXYG01. The sequence continues at coordinate 1,241 of DASXYG010000132.1, read as the reverse complement.
CCGCGGTCCGCGACCTCGAACTGGTCGCCCCGGACCGCTGGCCCCGCGCCCTGGAGCTCCTGTCCGAGCCTCCATTGCGCGCCGCCCTCCGCGACCCGGCGCGCGTGCTGCGCGCCGACGGCCGTACGACCGACCTCCCGTCGTACACCGGCTGGTGGCTGGCCCGCCATCCCGTCCTGGACGGCCACCGCCCCGGCGACCTCCGCCTGGCCGCGGCCGAGGACGCCGACTCCCTGCTCGACGGCCTCTACCCCCCGGCGCCGTCCGGCCTCGACCCGGACCTCGCCCGCGCCCTCGGCGTCCGTACGACCCTCGCCGAGCTGCTCGCCGCCCCCGGCGGCGCGGACGAGCTCCTCGCCCGCCTGGCCGACCCGGCCCTCCCGGTGGCCCGCGACCAGCTCCGCGACCTGTGGACGGAGCTGGCCACCAGCGCCGCGCCCGCGCCCCCGGGCCCGCCCGCCCGCGTGCGCGCGGTCCGCGGCGACGCGATCGTGGTCGCCGACGCCGCCGACACCGTGGTCCTCGACGCCCCCGACCTGCTCCCGCTGCTCACGGACTGCGCCCTGGTCCTGGCCCCCTGGCCGTACGCCACCCGCCTGGCCGACCTCCTCGACCTCCCGCTGGCCGGCGAGGAGGTGGACGGCGCGGTCGACGGCGACGGCGTCGAGCGCCCCGTGCCTGAGCCGGTGCGCCTCCCGGACGCCCCGGCCACGTACGTCGCGCACGACCGCCTGACGGTCGACGGCGTCGAGGTGCCCTGGCGCTACGTCAACGGTGTCGCGCACGCCTCGGGCGATGACGGCCTGGCCCGCGCCGTCGCGTGGTCGGCGGGCGTCTGGCAGGCCCGCTACCAGCTCGCGGAGCTGCTGCGCACCCCGGCGGCGGCCGCGGCCATCCGTACGGAGTCCGACCTCGACCCGTGATCCGGCGTCATCCGCCGATGCCGCGCTTGCGCTTGACGTACGGGGAGTACCACAGGCCGAACGCGCCGCCCCCGATGCCGGCCACGCACGTCCAGACCCACCAGCGGTGCGCCTCGGGCAGGTGGTTCCGCAGGATCAGCAGGACGATCAGCGCGACCACGAAGCAGCCGGTGCCGATGGCGATGGGGATCCGCTCGTCGGTCTCGAGCGGTTCGGTCTCGCGGCGTGCTGGGCGGGTCACCGAATCAGGCTACCCGGGTCATTCGTTACCGATTCGATTGGGACACGCCAATATTCGGGCCTTTGCAATGACCCGAA
>DASXYG010000131.1:0-24272 GCA_036502625.1 Streptosporangiaceae bacterium | reverse complement strand
AGCCGATGCCGAGCTCCTCGAGTTGGTCGATGACGTGCTGCGCGTCCTCGTACGTGCCCTCGATCTGGTTGCCGCGGATCTCGCCGTGATCGGCCAAAGCATTGAGCGTGGCCTCCGGCATGGTGTTCACGGTGTCCGGCGCGATGAGGTCGTCGACGTACATGGTGTCCGGGTACGCGGGGTCCTTCACGCCGGTGGACGCCCACAGCGGGCGCTGCACCGTCGCGCCGGCGGCGCGCAGCGCGGCCCAGCGGTCGGAGGCGAACTTCTGCTCGTACAGCTCGTACGCCAGCCGCGCGTTGGCGATGCCGGCCTTGCCGCGCAGCGCCTGCGCGGTATTGGCGTCGTCGCCGCCGATCTTCTCCAGCCGCTTGTCGACCTCGGTGTCGACGCGGCTGACGAAGAACGACGCCACCGACGCGATCTTCGACAGGTCGTGGCCGGCCGCGCGGGCCCGCTCCAGGCCCTCGAAGAACGCGTCGATGACCTGGCCGTAGCGCTCCAGCGAGAAGATCAGCGTGACGTTCACGCTGATGCCCTCGGCCAACGCCTGGCTGATCGCCGGCAGGCCCTCGACGGTCGCGGGGATCTTGATGAACAGGTTCGGCCGGTCGACCATCCACCACAGCGCGCGCGCCTCGGCGCTCGTCTCGGGCGTCCTGCGCGCCAGCCGCGGGTCGACCTCGATGGACACCCTGCCGTCGCGCCCGCCGGTGGCGTCGTGCACCGGGGCCAGGACGTCGCACGCCCAGCGGATGTCGTACGTCGTCAGCGCGCGCACGGCCTCCCCGACGTCCACGCCGCGGGTGGCGAGGTCGCGGATCTGCTCGTCGTACGCGTCGCCCTTGCTCATCGCCTTCGCGAAGATCGTCGGGTTCGACGTGACGCCGACCACGCCCAGGTCGCGGACGAGCTCTTCCAGGTTGCCGGTCACCAGCCGCTCGCGGCTGATGTCGTCCAGCCAGATGGCCACGCCCTCGGCGGCCAGTTTGTTCAGGTTCTCCGTCGTCATCTCTCTCGCCCCTGCCTCAGTTGCCCGTCGTCGTGCCGGCCGCGCCCGCCTTCTCCAGGCTGGAGTGCGCGGCGGCGGCGACCCGCTCGGCGGTGATGCCGAACTGCTCGTACAGCGTCTTGTAGTCCGCCGAGGCGCCGAAGTGCTCCAGGCTCACGGTCTCGCCGTACGCCCCGACGTACGCCTTCCAGCCCAGCGCGACGCCCGCCTCGACCGAGACGCGGGCGCGCACCGACGGCGGCAGCACGGTCTGCTTGTAGGCGTCGTCCTGCGCCTCGAACCACTCCACGCACGGCATCGACACGACCCGCGTCGGCGTGCCGGACGCCTCGAGCGTGTCCCGTGCGTCCAGCGCGATCTGTACCTCGCTGCCGGTCGCGATGAGGATCACCTCGGGGGTGCCCCGCGACGCCTCGGCCAGGACGTAGCCGCCGCGCGCCACGCCCTCGGCGGACGCCAGCTTCGTCCGGTCCAGCGTCACCAGGCCCTGCCGGGTCAGCGCGAGCCCGGCCGGGCGGTCGGTGTGCTCGATGACCGTGCGGTACGCGACGGACGTCTCGGTGGCGTCGGCCGGCCGGACCACGTCGAGGCCCGGGATCGCGCGCAGCGCCCACAGGTGCTCCACCGGCTGGTGGGTGGGGCCGTCCTCGCCGAGGCCGATCGAGTCGTGCGTCCATACGTAGATGACCGGCAGGCCCATCAGCGCGGCGAGCCGCACCGACGGCCGCATGTAGTCGCTGAACACCAGGAACGTGCCGCCGTACGGACGAGTGCCGCCGTGCAGCGCGATGCCGTTCATGATCGCGCCCATGCCGTGCTCGCGGATGCCGAAGTGCAGCGTGCGGCCGTAGCGGCTGCCCGGGAACATCTTCGTCTGGTATTCCTCGGGGATGAAGGACGGCTCGCCCTTCATCGTGGTGTTGTTGCTGCCCGCGAGGTCCGCCGAGCCGCCCCACAGCTCCGGCAGCACCGGCGCGAGCGCGTTCAGCACCTCCTGCGACGCCTTGCGGGTGGCCACGGACTTCCCGGCCTCGAACTCCGGCAGCACGGCCGCCCAGCCCTCGGGCAGCCGCCGCGCGGAGATGCGGTCGAACTCGGCGGCGCGCTCCGGGTCGGCCGCGCGCCACGCGTCGTACCCCTTGTCCCACTCGGCGTGCTCCTCGCGGCCGCGGTCGACCACCGCGCGGGCGTGGGCGAGGACGTCGTCGGCGACGTCGAACGACAGCGCCGGGTCCATGCCCAGCACCTTCTTGGTCGCCGCGATCTCGTCCTCGCCGAGCGCCGAGCCGTGCGCGGCGCCGGTGTTCTGCGCGTGCGGCGCCGGCCAGGCGATGATCGTGCGCAGCTTGATGAACGACGGCCGGTCGGTGACGGCCTTGGCGTTCTCCAGCGCGCGGTACAGCGCCGGGACGTCCTCGTGGTACGCGGCGTCGGGACGGTCGCCGGCGCCGCCGGACGGCGGGGTGAAGTCGACCTCCTGGACGTGCCAGCCGTACGCCTCGTAGCGCGCGGCGACGTCCTCCGACTTCGCGATCTTGGTGTCGTCCTCGATGGAGATGTCGTTGTCGTCGTAGATGACGATCAGGTTGCCGAGCTTCTGGTGCCCGGCGAGCGAGCTGACCTCGTGGCTGATGCCCTCTTCGATGTCGCCGTCGCTGGCGATCGCGTAGACGAAGTGGTCGAACGGGCTGGTCGTGGAGTCGGGGTCGAACAGGCCGCGCTCGCGGCGCGCGGCCATCGCCATGCCGACCGCGTTGCCGAGGCCCTGGCCGAGCGGGCCGGTGGTGGTCTCCACGCCGACCGTGTGGCCGTGCTCGGGGTGGCCGGGGGTGCGGCTGCCCCAGCGGCGCAGCGACTTCAGGTCCTCGAGCGTCAGGCCGTAGCCGGACAGGAACAACTGGATGTAGAGCGTCAGGCTGGAATGCCCGGCGGAGAGGACGAACCGGTCGCGGCCGACCCAGTCGGGGTCGGTGGGGTCGTGCCGCATGACCCGCTGGAACAGCAGGTACGCGGCCGGGGCGAGGCTCATCGCCGTGCCGGGGTGACCCGCCCAGGGTCCCTGCACCGCGTCCATCGCGAGGGCCCGGACGGTGTCCACCGCCCGCCGGTCCAGCTCGGTCCACTCCAGCTCAGGTGTCTGGTCCGTACTCACCGGTAAGCTCAGGGCTCCTCTCGCGTCCGCACGGCGGCCGTTCCCGGCGCCGCGCGGCAGGTTCTCTAGGTCTGTTCGGGCGGCACGCCCGGTGGCGGCGCAGGCCGTCGCGGCCTGGCTTCCCCCGTGTGGTCCCCGGAAACGGTGCACCTCGCGACGGATGGGCACCGGTGTGAATCGCCCGATGTGACCCTATCGTGATCGGTCCTGCCGCCCGGGGATTTCGCGTGCCCCGTCGTATGTCTGCCCGTGTCGCCATCGGGCGTAACGACGTGGCGCACGGCGCGCATTCCGGCGGTCGGACACACCGGAATTCGGCACCCACTGCGGGGTCGGCGGCCCCCCGGGGCTAGAGTGAGCTGTCGGTACGCGGTGTTGAAGCGCCGTGACGAGCGCACACCCTCCACCGCCGGATACGAAACGACCTCTAGGCGTGACCTTGCCCGATCTTCAGCTCGACCAGCCCTGTGCCGCCCGCGGCCGCGCGGCGCGCGGGGGCGTGTCATGACGGCCCTGCTCAACGGCCAGAAGCCGGGCGCGCCGACCACGCACGGCGCCGTACGAACGAACGACCGCGGCGCCGCCCCGTCCGGCGGGTTCGGCGCGCGCGTGCGGGCGTACGTCGCGCTGACGAAGCCGCGCATCATCGAGCTGCTGCTGATCACCACGATCCCGGTGATGTTCCTGGCGGCGCGCGGCCTGCCCGCGTGGTGGCCGGTCGTCGCCACGTTCGTCGGGGGCACGTTCTCGGCGGGCAGCGCCAACGCCCTCAACTGCTACATCGACCGCGACATCGACGAGCAGATGCGGCGCACCCGCAAGCGCCCGCTCGCCGCGCACACGGTGCAGCCGTTCAACGCGCTGATCTTCGGCATCGTCCTCGGCGTGCTGTCCACGCTGTGGCTGGGGCTGCTCGTCAACTGGCTGTCCGCCGGGCTGTCGCTGGCCGCGAACCTCTTCTACGTCTTCGTCTACTCCCTGCTGCTGAAGCGCCGTACGACCCAGAACGTCGTGTGGGGCGGCATCTGCGGGTGCATGCCCGTCGTCATCGGCTGGACGGCGATCACCGGGAGGCTGGCGTGGGCGCCGCTGGTGCTGTTCGGCGTGGTGTTCTTCTGGACCCCGCCGCACACCTGGACCCTCGCGATGCGCTACCGCGAGGACTACGCCGCCGCGAAGGTGCCGATGCTGCCGGTCGTGGCGGGGGAGCGGCGCGTCCTCGTGGAGAGCCTGGTCTACACCTGGGCCACGGTCGTGTGCTCGCTGCTGCTGTGGCCGGTCGCGGGCACCACGCTGCTCTACCCCGTCGTCGCGGCCGTGCTCGGCGTGGTGGTGCTGGCCGAGGCGTACCGCCTGCTCCGCGCCCAGAAGCGCGGCGTCACCGGCCCGGCGCTGAAGACCATGCGGTTCTTCCACCTCTCCAACACGTACCTGGCGCTGCTGTTCGCCGCCGTCGCCGTCGACGCGCTGCTGTCCTGACCCGTACGACCGACCGGCCCGAACGTGTCCGGAAACCGTCCCTACGCCTTCCAGGGCAAGGACTTCGCGGCGGTGACCTGCCAGTTCGTGTTCAACGACCGGGAGCGCGACTACACCGACCACAACGGCAGCAAGTCGCCCTGCGCCGCGGCGGACTTCGGCAACCGCTACTCGATCCAGACCTTCCGGGTGTGCGAGGACGACTGGGGCGACGACACCTGCTCCGGCTGGCGGGAACCGAACTGACCTGGACGGTCGTCCGGCCGGGCCACGCTGACCTGGCGCGAACGCGCCATCCGACCGTTTGCGCGCCGCCACGATCGGTTACGTTCGAGGCGTGTCCCGACTCGAGCGCAGGGCGGTGCTGGCCGGTCGTCCGTCCAACCGCGCACCCGTTCCGCTGCTCGCCGGGATCGTCATCGGCAGCGTGTGCGCGGCGATCGCGCTGATCCTGTACGCGCGCCAGCCGGGGCTCGGCGGCGCGCGGGCCACCGCGATCGGCATCGCGCTCGCGCTGCCCACCGCCGCGGCCATCGTCGCGGCGCTGCTGTGGGTCGACCGGCTGGAACCCGAGCCGCGGCTGAACCTCCTGTTCGCGTTCCTCGGCGGCGCCGGCATGGCCACGCTGCTCGCACTCGTCGTCAACACCGTCAGCCGCGACTACCTCGTGGTGCCCGCGTTCGGCGTCACCGAGGGCACGCTCATCAGCACGGTCATCGGCGCGCCCATCGTCGAGGAGACCGCCAAGGGCGGCGTGCTGCTGATGCTGCTGCGGCTGCGCCGCCAGGAGATCGACGGCCCCACGGACGGCATCGTGTACGCCGCGATGGTGGGCGTCGGCTTCGCGCTGTCGGAGAACGTCAACTACTACATGCGCGGCCTGCACCTCGGCGGCACCATGCTGGCGTACACGGTCGTGCTGCGCGGGCTGATCGCGCCGCTGTGCCACCCGCTGTTCACGTCGATGACCGGCCTCGGCGTGGCGTACTCCGCGGAGCGGCGCGGCGGCAGCCGGGCGGCGATCGTCATCGGCTGGCTGGCCGCGATCGTGCTGCACGCCCTGTGGAACACGTCGTCGCAGTTCAAGCTGCCGGGCATCGCGATCGTGTACGCGCTGCTGCTGATCGTGCTGCTCGTCCTGGTCGGGGTGCTGCTGCACGACCGCCACCGGCTGGTGCGGCTGATCGCCCGCCACGTCCCCGCGTACGCGGGGAACGGCCTGGTCACCGACGACGACGTGCTGATGCTCAGCTCCCTGCACGGCCGCCGCGGCGCCCGCGTATGGGCGCGCCTGCACGGCGGGATGCGCTCGGCGCGGGCGATGGGCGACTACCAGCTCGCCGCCACCGAGCTGGCGCTGCTGCACCACCGCGTGGAGACCGGCACGGAGGGGCTGCGCGAGTTCGACCGCAGGGGCGCGGGCCTGCTCCGCCTCATGGAGGACGCGCGCGACGCGTTCCTGCGAAGACAGCCGCGCCCGCAGGACCCGCCGTGGGCGTCGCGCGGCTCCTCGGGCTTCTCGCCCGTACGCGGGCCGGTGCCGCCGCCCGGGAGGTAGCGCGGCTACGCGGTCGCCGCGGCGCCCGGCATCGCGGCGTCCGACGGCCGCGGGCCGCGCTCGCGGAGCTTGAAGTACACGTTGAGGGTGGCGATCCACACCAGGGACGCGCCGAGGACGTGCAGTATCACGAGGAGCTCCGGCACGCCGAGGAAGTACTGGACGTAGCCGAGCACGCCCTGGGCGAGCTCCACGCCGAGCAGGATCGCCGCCGCGCGGGTGGTGCGCGCGGGGGCGTTCGTCAGGCGGAGGGCGAGCAGCAGCGCGAAGGTCAGGCCGACGGTGATCCACACGATGTCGGCGTGGAGCTGGGCGACGTCCTGCATGTTGAAGCCGTAGCGCGGGGCGCGCGGGTCGCCGCCGTGCGGGCCGGAGCCGGTGACGACGGAGCCCGCGACGATCAGCGCGAGGACCACGACGATCAGGCCGCGGCCCAGCCAGCGCAGCTCGGCGCGCACCACGGCGACCGTCGGGCCGTCGCCCTCGCCGGCCCGGGCGTACAGCGCGAACGCGGCCGCGACCAGCGGCACCGACAGCAGGAAGTGCAGGCTCACCACGGCCGGGTTGAGCTTCGTCAGCACGGTCAGCCCGCCGACGAGCGCCTGGAACACGACGTAGAACGGCTGGATCGCGGACAGCTTCACGAGGTCGGGACGGGCCCGCCCGCCGGGGCCGTGCCGCAGCCGTACGGCCGCGACCAGGCACGCGATGCCGACCGCGACGACCAGGAACGTGAGCAGCCGGTTGCCGAACTCGACGGCGGTGTGGAACGTCGGGTGCGCGGCGCCGCGCGGGACGAGGCTGTCGGCCGTGCAGTTGGGCCAGGTGGGGCAGCCGAGCCCGGAGCCGGTCACGCGGACGCCCGCGCCGGTCACCATGATGCCGGCGTTCACCACCACGGCGGCCATCGCGAGACCGCGCATGGCACGCGGGCCCGGCCGCCACAGGGCGTCACGTACCGCGGTCACCATCCGGGGAATCGGCATACGACAGATGGTAGTACCGGCCCCCGGAGGCGCCGACCTGGGTGCGGTCAGCTCTCCGGCGCCGCGCGGTCGCGCCGCGACGTACGGGTGGAGCCGATGCTGGCGGCGACGACGCAGCCGATCGCGAACCACTGCTTCAGGCCCAGGATCTCGCCCAGCAGCACCACGCCGACCAGCGCGGCGACCGCGGGTTCGAGGCTCATCAGGATGCTGAAGACCTTCGGCGGCACCTTGCGCAGCGCCTCCATCTCCAGGGCGTACGGAATGGCCGACGACAGCAGGCCCACGCCCGCCCCGATGGCGAGGTACTCCGGCTTGAGCAGCCCCGAACCGCCCTGCCAGATGCCGACCGGCAGCATCGCGACGGTGCCGACGCACATCGCGATCGTCAGCCCGCCGCTGCCGGTGAACCGCTTGCCGACGGCCGAGCTGAACAGGATGTACGCCGCCCAGGCCGACCCGGCGAGCAGCGCCCACAGGACGCCCACCACCTCGGCGGACCCGCCGCGCGCCAGCAGCAGCACGCCGCCGCCGGCGAGCAGCGCCCACACGAGGTCCAGCTTGCGCCGCGACGACGCGACCGCCACCGCGAGCGGGCCGAGGAACTCGATGGTCACCGCGACGCCGAGCGGGATGCGGGCGAACGACTGGTAGATGGCGAAGTTCATCAGCGCGAGCGACAGCCCGAACGTCGCGGCCAGCGCGATGTCGCGCCACGAGCGGCCCGCCAGCTTGGGGCGGGCGAACAGCAGCAGGACGAGCGCGGCTGTGGTCAGCCGCAGCAGCACCACCGCGCCCGGCGGCAGCACCGCGAAGAGGTTCTTCGCCAGCCCCGCCCCGACCTGCACCGAGACGATGCCCAGCAGGATCAGCCCCGGGGGCGGCACCGAGTCGAACAGCCCGCGCGCCGCGGCGCCCGCGCGCGCGAAGGCGCCGAGGCGCTCGGGGTACGAGGCGCCTCCGGTGCCGGACAGCAGGGCCATGCGCGGTTCCTCCCGGGGCTGGGGCGTTTCATGGGCAAACGCCATCCATTGTCGCTCCCGGGGCGGAGTGCTCCCGCGTCAGGGGCCGGTGTGCCCGGGCGGCGGCGGGCCCTGCGGGCCGTACGCGGGACCGCCCCAGCCGGGGCCGGGCGCGGGGGCCTCGCGCGCGGGGCGGGCGAACAGGCCGACGTACAGCACGGCGAGGCCGGCGATGCCGACGAGGCTGGCGAGGGCGTCGAAGGCGTTCACGATGTTCGCGCCGGCCAGCGGCCCGACCAGCGACTCGGCCGCGATCAGGAGCTGTTCCAGGACGAACAGGCCGAACCCGATCGTGCCGAGCACCGGCGACCGCTTGGCCAGGGCGGTGATCGCGCAGCCGATGCCGACGAGCACGACGAGGACGTTCAGCACCGTGATGGTGACGTTCACAGCGGCATCCTCCCGGCGCGCGGCTTCTCGCCCCGGGCGCGGCTGATCAGCGCGAACATGAGCAGGACGAGCCCGGCGACGCGGAAGACCGCGGCGACGGCCGACGCGGTGACCGCCACCGCCGCGACCTGGCCGGGGCCGAGCGAGGGGAAGACCACGACCTCGAGGAGCCAGGCGGCGTACGCGACGAACAGCGCGCCGAGGCCGAGCGCCGCGAGCAGCGCGGTCCTCGGCTGCCGCCGCCACGTCACGACGGCGAGCACCACCCCGGCGATCAGCGCGAGCGCCTCGATGACCGTGAAGGCGGTCGACAGCCACTGCATGGGCCACTCCTGACGGGAACGCGTCGCGGCAACCCGCCGCACTCTACGAGAACCGCCCCCGCACGCCCAGCCCGCACGTCACGCGAGCGGGGGACCGGCGGGCGGGGGACCAGAGGGCGGCTCACCCGGCGGCGGCCCGGACGGCGGCCCGGCGGGAGGCCCCGTGGGCGGACCGGCGGGAGGCCCTGCGGGTGGTCCCGTGGGCGGACCGGCGGGGGGCCCCGGCGGCGGCTGTTGTCCGTAGCCGGGCGGGGTCCCGTACTGCTGCCCGTATCCGGGGGGCGGGCCGTATCCGGGCTGCGGGCCGTAGCCCGGGGGCGGGCCGTACCCCGGCGGCGGCTGGCTCGGGCCGCCCGCGCCGGTGTCCTCCATGCGGAAGCGGAGCATGGCCGCGATGACCAGGCCCCAGCCGACCAGGCTGAACAGGAGCTGGACGAAGCCGAAGACCGAGGACGTGTTCGCCGCGCTCAGGTGGAACGACGCCTGTATCGACGGGAGGAACACCGACACCATGCTGCTGAAGAGGACCCCCAGGGCGAGGGCCACGAGCCCGGCGCCGGACAGCACACCGCGGCCCTTCCCGACGACGAACAGCACCACGCCGCCGGCGATCGTCAGCAACACGCTCACGATGCCGACGAGGGCGGTGAGCAGGCCCAGCGGGCTGGCCATCATCGGGCCGCCCCCATTCCCGCGGCCGCCGCGCCGGGCCGCCGGCGGACGAGCCGCAGCAGCCCCACGAAGATCAGCGCGAACCCGGCCAGCCGGATGAGGGCGATCACCAGGCCGAACCCGTAGACGAGCGCCTCCACGGGTTGCATGCCGCCGGACGAGGCCACCGAGCTGCGGATCATCGCGCTCATCGCCAGCCCCTCGCCGACGGAGATGAGCACCCCGAGCACCTGGCAGCCGATGCCGAGCGCGAGGAGCAGCGCGGCCTTGCCGTCGCGCCGCCGCAGCAGGATGGCGACGACGATCGCGCCGACGTACACCAGGAGCTGGAGCACGGCACTGATCAGGGACACCGCTTGCACCGCGTGGCCGTCCTTCCGCCCAGGGACCCGCGTCCCGTCCGATTGCGCCCGCGCCACCCTACGGCACGGGACCGGCCGGGGGAGGCGGGAACGGCGGCACGGGCGGCCGCTTCGGCCGCAGCAGCACGACCGCGACGACGACCATCGCCCAGCCGGCCACGCCGAGGAGCAGCTCGACCAGCGTCCCGGGCAGCAGCGGCCCGCCGCGCGCGTCGCGGAAGGTGAGCGGCTCCCCGACGACCACCGACCACGCGGACGTCGCGACGGTGCCGACCGCCAGCGTGACGAACCCGGCCCCGGCGAGCGCGCCCCGCCGCCGGCCGACGACGAAGAACACGATGCCGCCCACGATGACGGCGAGCCCGGACACCACGCCGAGCACCCCCTCGATCGTGCCGGCGACGTCGCGGGCGTGGATCACGGCTCCGCCCTCTGCGCCCCTTGGAGCGCGCGGACGCGCCGCAGCAGGCCCAGGAGGATCAGGACGCAGCCGGCGACCTCGATGACGCGGGCCAGGGCGTTGTCGGCCACCGCGATCGCGGCGCCGGTGCCGGCCGCGGCCGTGAGGAGGTCGCCGAGGATCCACACGACGAGCGCGGCGATCTCGCAGCCGAAGCCGTACGCGGTCAGCCGCCCGGCTTGCGGGTCGCGGGGGCTCAGCAGCGCGATCGCGAGGACCAGCCCGGTCGCGTACAGCGCGAAGTGGATGAGCGTGTAGAGCACGCCAAAGGGGGTCACGGATGCCGTCCTTCCGCCGTTCGCCACCTTAGCCAGAACGTGTTCGCGGCGCGGCGCTTCGGCGGGTCACTCCCAGCGGAACGTACGGGACGCCACCGCGAGCGCGGCCACCGCCCAGACGGCGAGCACGATGAGGTCGTACGCGGGCAGCGCCGCGCCGTGCTGGAGGACCGCGCGCACGCCGTCGGACAGCGCCGTGATGGGCAGGGCGTGCAGCACCGGGCGGATCGCCTCGGGGAAGCGGGCCAGCGGGAACGCCACGCCGCCGAGGACGAGCAGCACGAGGTAGACGAGGTTCGCGCCGGCGAGGGTGGCCTCGGCGCGCAGGGTGCCGGCCATGAGCAGCGCGAGGCCGCTGAACGCGGCCGTGCCGAGCAGCAGCAGCGCCGCGACCGCGAGGCCGCCGCCGGCGCCGCCGTGCGGCCGCCAGCCGAGCGCGAGCGCCACCGCGCCGATGACGGCGACCTGCCCGATCTCCACGACGAGCACGGCGGCGGTCTTCGCGGCGAGCAGCCCGGAGCGCGGCAGCGGTGTGGCGCCGAGCCGTTTGAGCACGCCGTACTTCCGCTCGAAGCCGGTGCCGATGGCCTGGCCGGTGAACGCCGTCGACATGACGGCGAGGGCCAGGACGCCGGGGGCGAGGAAGTCGACGCGCGCGCCCGGCCCGACGTCGAGCAGCGGCGCCAGGGAGAACAGGGCCAGCAGGCCGACCGGGATGACGAGGACGAGCAGGAGCTGCTCGCCGTTGCGCAGCAGCGCGCGCAGCTCCATCGCCGCCTGCGCCGCGATCATGCGGGGCAGCGGCGCGGCGCCGGGCGTCGGCGCGAACACGGCGGGCGCGGCGGCCCGTACGCCGGTGGTGGTCTCGGGGGTGCTCAACTGCGCAGGTCCCGTCCGGTGAGGTCGAGGAAGACGTCCTCCAGGGTGCGCCGTTCGAGCCGCAGGTCGTCCGGCGTGATGGAGTGCCGCGCGCACCAGGCGGTCACCGCGGACACCGCGTCGGGCCCGACGCCGTCGGGCTCGGGGCCGTCGACCTCGTAGCGCCCCGGCGGCGCCTCGGTCACGGTGTGGCCGGCGGGCAGCGCCTCACTGAGGCCGGTGAGGCCGGGCTCGGCGCGGAACCGCAGGCGGCGGCGGTCGGCGGTGAGCCGGCCCGGCGGCGCGTCGGCCACGACGCGGCCCTCGTCGATGATCACCACGCGGTCGGCCAGCCGCTCGGCCTCCTCCATGTAGTGCGTGGTGAGGACGACCGACACCCCGGCGGCGCGCAGCTCGCCGACGAGCTCCCACGTGGCGTGGCGGGCCTGGGGGTCGAGCCCGGCGGTGGGTTCGTCGAGGAACACCAGCTCCGGGCGGCCCACGACGGCGGCGGCCAGCGACAGCCGCTGCTGCTGCCCGCCGGACAGCCGCTTGAACGGGGTGCGGGCCACCGCGGCGAGGCCGAGCCGGTCGAGCAGGGCGTCGACCGGCGCCGGGTGGGCGTACAGCTTGGCGACCAGCCGCAGCCACTCGCCCGTACGCGCGGCGGTGGGCACGCCGGCCGACTGGAGCATCACGCCGATGCGCGCCTTCAGCGCGGCGGCGTCGCGCCGGGGGTCGAGGCCGAGGACGGCGACGCGGCCGGAGTCGGCGCGGCGGAAGCCCTCGCAGATCTCGACGGTGGTGGTCTTGCCCGCGCCGTTGGGCCCGAGCAGCGCGGTGATCTCGCCGCGCCGCGCCGACCAGGTGACGCCGCGCACGGCGGGCACGGCGCCGTAACGCTTGGCCAGGTCGGTGATCTCGACGGCGGCGGAGGGCATGGCCAAAGTCTATTGCCGGGGTGCCGCCGCCGGTACGCGGGTCGCCCGGACGTACGGTGCCCGTACGGTCACCGCACGGATTAGCGCGTCAGCCGCTCGGGTAGTCACGCACTACTCAGTGATCATGGCCATCGTTTCGGGGGGACCGATGAATGCCGTGCGGACCGAGCCCACCGGCCGGCAGGGCACCGGCGGAGGCCGGCTCAGCCTCTCCGGAGCGATCGCCCTCATCGTCGGCAACGTCATCGGCACCGGGATCTTCCTGCTCCCCGCGACCCTCGCGCAGTACGGCACGATCAGCATCGTCGCGTTCCTCCTCGTCACCCTCGGCGCGGTGTGCCTGGCCGTGGTGTTCGGCCGGCTCGGCCGGCGGGTGCCGACGGCGGGCGGCCCGTACGCGTACGCCAGGCAGGGGTTCGGCGAGTTCGCCGGGTTCCTCTCCGCCTGGTCGTTCTGGATCACCGCGTGGGCCGGCAACGCGGGCATCGCGGTGGCCTGGGTCGGCTACGTCAACTACTTCCTGCACTGGGAGTCGACGCTCGGCAAGCTGGTCATCGCGCTGGCCGGCATCTGGGTTCCGGCGCTGGTGAACCTGACCGGCGTGAAGAACGTGGGCCTGTTCCAGATCGTGACGACCGTGCTGAAGTTCGTGCCGCTGCTGTTCATCGGCATCGTCGGGCTGTTCTTCGTCAGGGGCGCCAACTTCGGGCCGTTCATCGCCGGCGGCGCGAACCCGGTCGCGGCGATCTCCCTGGCCGGTGCGGTGCTGCTGTTCATCTACTCCGGCATCGAGTCGGTGGCCATCGCCGCGGAGAAGATCGTCGACCCGGTGCGCAACGTCGGCCGGGCGAGCGTCTACGGCACGCTGGCCTGCGCCGTGGTGTACCTGCTCGGCACGGTCGCCGTCATGGGGAACGTGCCGCACGCGGCGCTGGAGAACTCCGAGGCGCCGTTCGCCGACGCGATCAACAACATGTTCGGCGGCTCGGCCTGGGGCGCCGTGATGGCCGTCATCGCGATCATCTCCGGCATCGGGGCGCTGAACGGCTGGACGATGCTGGTCGCGGAGATGCCGATGGCCTCGGCGCGGGACAACCTGTTCCCGCGGTTCTTCACCAAGACCAACCGCAACGGCACGCTGTGGGCCGGCATCCTCGTCGGCTCCGTGCTGACCTCGATCGTCACCGCGGCGAGCTACTTCGGCGCGGAGAACGTCTTCGAGTCGATCCTGCTGCTCGCCACCTTCACGACCGTGGTGCCGTACATGTTCTCCGCGGGCGCGCAGCTCTTCTGGCTGGTGACCCGGCAGCGCGCGATCGACCGTACGGGCCTGGGCCGCGACGTCACCGTGTCGGTGGTCGCGCTGCTGTTCTGCTTCTGGATGGTGTACGGGTCCGGCGAGACCGCCGTGTTCCTCGGCACGATCATGCTGCTCGTCGGAATCCCCGTGTTCGTCTGGGCGAAGGCGTCGCGCGGCACGTACGGTCCGTCCGACGGGGCACTCGAAAGGGGAAGTGATGACGTTCCACGTTGACTCCGAAGTGGGCCGCCTGAAGCAGGTGATCCTGCACCGCCCGGACCTGGAGATGAAGCGGCTCACCCCGACGAACGCGGCCGGGCTGCTGTTCGACGACGTGCTGTGGGTGAAGCGGGCGCGCGAGGAGCACGACGCGTTCGCCAACATGCTCCGCGACCGCGGCGTCACCGTGCACCTGCTCGGCGACCTGCTGCGCACGACGGTCGAGAACGACGACGCGCGCGAGTACATCCTCGACCACGTCTTCGACGAGCGGTTCTACGGGCCGCTGGCCATCGACACGATCCACAACGTGTTCTCGGCGATGAACGCCGACGACCTCCAGCGCTACCTCATCGGCGGCATGACCAAGCGCGAGATCCTCGAGCTGACCGCCGAGCCGAAGTCGATCGCCTTCCACGCGATGGAGATGGACGACTTCGTGCTCACGCCGCTGCCGAACTGCATCTTCACCCGCGACACGTCCTGCTGGATCTACCCCGGCGTGTCGATCAACGCGATGCGCAAGAAGGCGCGCATGCGGGAGACGATCAACTACGAGGCGATCTACCGCTGGCACCCGATGTTCGCCGACGCCAAGTTCAACGTGTGGGCGCCGGGCAGCGCGATGGCCCCGGCGACCATCGAGGGCGGCGACGTCCTCGTCATCGGCAACGGCTCGGTGCTGGTCGGCATGAGCGAGCGCACGCAGCCGCAGTCGGTGGAGTTCCTGGCCCGGAACCTGTTCGCGAAGGGCGCGGCGCGGCGCATCGTCGCCCTCGACATGCCGAAGGCGCGCGCGTTCATGCACCTCGACACCGTCATGACGATGGTCGACCACGGGGTCTTCACGAAGTACGCCGGACTCGGCATGCTGCGGTCGTACACGATCGAGCCCGGCGACAACGAGAAGGAGCTCAAGGTCACCGACCACGCGCCGGACGACATGCACCGGGCCATCGGCGCCGCGCTCGACCTCGACGGCATCAAGGTGCTGACCGCCACGCAGGACGTCAGGTCCGCGGAGCGCGAGCAGTGGGACGACGGCTGTAACGTGCTCGCCGTCGAGCCCGGTGTGGTCTTCGCGTACGAGCGCAACGTCACGACGAACACGTTCCTGCGCAAGAACGGCATCGAGGTGGTCACCATCGCCGGAAGCGAGCTCGGCCGTGGGCGCGGCGGTCCGCGCTGTATGAGTTGCCCGATGGAGAGGGAGGCATAGGGAATGGCGGTCAACCTGCGCGGTCGGAGCTTCCTCAAGGAGCTGGACTTCACCGCCGAGGAGTTCCGGTTCCTGCTGAGGCTGTCGGCGGACCTCAAGGCGGCGAAGTACGCGGGCGTGGAGCGGCCCCGGCTGGCGGGCAAGAACATCGCGCTGATCTTCGAGAAGACGTCCACGCGCACCCGCTGCTCCTTCGAGGTGGCCGCGCACGACCAGGGCGCGCACGTCACGTACCTCGACCCGTCGGGCTCGCAGATCGGCCACAAGGAGTCGATCAAGGACACCGCCCGGGTGCTCGGCCGGTTCTTCGACGGCATCGAGTACCGCGGCAAGAAGCAGGCCGACGTCGAGGACCTCGCGGCGTACTCCGGCGTGCCCGTGTGGAACGGCCTCACCGACGAGTGGCACCCCACGCAGATGCTCGCCGACATCCTCACGATGCGGGAGCACAGCGACAAGCCGCTGCACGAGATCACGTACGCCTACCTCGGCGACGCGCGCAACAACATGGGCCACTCGCTGCTGGTCACCGGGGCGCTGCTCGGCATGGACGTACGGCTGGTCGCGCCGCGCGAGCTGTGGCCGTCCGAGGAGATCCAGGACGCCGCGAAGCGGCTGGCCGGGAGGTCGGGCGCGCGGATCAACGTCACCGACAACGTCGACGAGGGCGTGCGCGGCGCCGACTTCCTCTACACCGACGTCTGGGTGTCGATGGGCGAGCCGAAGGACGTCTGGGACTCCCGCATCGCGCTGCTGAAGGACTACCAGATCAACGCCGGCACGATGCGCCGTACCGGCAACCCCCGGGTGAAGTTCATGCACTGCCTCCCCGCGTTCCACAACCGGGAGACCGCGGTCGGCGAGGACATCTACGAGAAGACCGGCATGGACGCACTCGAGGTCACCGACGACGTCTTCGAGTCCGACGCGTCGATCGTGTTCGACGAGGCGGAGAACCGCATGCACACGATCAAGGCGATCATGGTCGCCTCCCTGGGGGCCTGACCCGTGCGGGTCGTGGTCGCCCTTGGGGGCAACGCGCTGCTGCAGCGCGGCGACAAGCCGGACGCCGAGATCCAGAAGCGCAACGTCGAGAAGGCCGTGCGCTCGCTGGCGCCGATCGCCGCCGAACACGAACTGGTCGTCACGCACGGGAACGGGCCGCAGGTCGGCGTGCTGGCGCTGCAGTCGGCCGCGGACCGGTCGCTGTCCCAGCCGTACCCGTTCGACGTCCTCGGCGCCGAGACGCAGGGCATGATCGGCTACTGGCTGCTCCAGGCCCTGCAGAACGCCCTTCCGGGGCGGCAGGTGGCGTCGCTGATCAACCAGACGCTGGTGTCGTCCGCCGACCCCGCGTTCGCCGACCCCACGAAGTTCGTCGGGCCGGTCTACGCCGAGGAGGAGGCGAAGCGGCTGGGCGCCGAGCGCGGCTGGACGGTCAAGGAGGACGGGAAGTACTGGCGGCGCGTGGTGCCGTCGCCGAAGCCGCAGCGGGTCGTGGAGACGCGGCTGCTGCGGCTGCTGCTCAGCTCCGGGGCCGTCGTCGTGTGCGCGGGCGGCGGCGGCGTGCCGACCGTACGCAACAACAAGGGCCAGCTCGAAGGCGTCGAGGCCGTCGTCGACAAGGACCTCACGGCGTCGCTGCTGGCCGAGGCGCTGGAGGCCGACGCGCTGCTGCTGCTCACCGACGTCCACCGGGTGATGCGCAACTACGGCACGCCCGAGGAGGAGGAGATCACCAACGCGACGCCGATCGAGCTGCGCGCCGAGGACTTCCCCGCCGGCTCGATGGGCCCGAAGGTCGAGGCCGTCTCCCGGTTCGCCGAGCTGACCGGCGACATGGCCGCGATCGGCGCGCTCGAGGACGCCCCCGCCATCCTCGACGGCACGGCCGGCACGATCGTCACCCCGAGCGGCACCTACCCCGAGGAGGGCGCCGTGCAGCGCATCGAACGCCACACCCTGGAGCCCGCCGCGGGCTGACGCGCGGCATTGTGGCGCGTGCGTCCGTCGCGGTCGGCCGTACGACTTCAGGTGCGAACCGGCCGCTTCGGGCGTACGGAGACGGCGGCGCCGGTCACGATGGCGGCCATGCCGAGCCCGCCGAGGACCAGGATCGTCGCGTCCGCGGGGACGTCGACGTCATCGGCCGGGCGGACCGGGGCCCGGCCCGCGGGGTCGACGAGCACGGTGATCCGGGCGCCGGTGCGCGCGCCCGCGTAGCCGGGCCGGCCCCGGTACACCATCTCCTGGCCCAGCGGGCGGCCGTCGGTGCGCCGCAGCGTGTAGTGGTGCGTGTACGTGGTGCCGCGCGAGCCGGTGTGGACGTCCACCCGGTCCGCCGTGACGACCACCGCCGTGGGGGTGCCGGCGTCGCGCAGGGCGATGTCCTCGGCGAGCATCAGCGTGCCGATCCCCGTCAGCGCCGCGGCCGGGAGGGCGCACCAGACCACCCAGCGCCGGCCGGCGACGGCGGCCAGCGCGGTGACGACCCCGAGCCACAGCAGGAACCCGGCCATGAACGAGAGGAAGTCGAGGCCGGGCAGCAGGACGCCGAGCGCGAACGTCACGCCGAGGCCGGCGGCGTACGCCACGCCGACCTTGACGACCGATGCACCCTTTCGCCGCACGATCGCCGATTATGCCCGAGCCCGGCCCGGGGCCGCGGCCGGGCCTCGAATGGGCGCTGCGCGGTCAGCCGCGCTGGGACTCCAGGCGCAGCGCGAGCGCCGGGCACATCGCCACCGCGCGCGCCGCGTCGGCGGCCAGCGCACCCGGCACCGGCGCCGAGGCCGGGCTCGGGTAGCCGTCGCCGTCGAGGCTCACCAGGTCGGGTACGAGGTGGGCGCACAGGCCGTGGCCGGAGCAGCGGGTCCAGTCGACGACGAGCCGGGCGCGCGGCGGCGCCGCCTCGTCGTCCGGCAGCGGCAGCACCCCGCGTACGGGCCGGTGGCAGCCGCCCAGGTCGAGGTGGCGGGCCACGTCGTCGGCGAAGACGTCGAGCGCGGAGCGGATGAAGCGGGTCGTGCCGTCCGGGTGGTGGCAGGCGCCGCGGCCGGTCACGGCGTCGGCGCCGCGGCGGATCGCCACGACGGTGTCGGCGTCGGCGGTGCCGTTCGCCAGCGTGCCGAGCGCCCGGCCGATCGCGGGCAGGCCCAGGCGGCACGGGCCGCACTGGCCGCTGGACTGCGCGCCGAGGTACGCCGCGATGCGCGCGACCTCGCCGAGCGGGCAGGTGTCCGCCGGGAGCACCGCGATGACCCCGGCGCCGAGGGTGGCGCCGGCGCGCTCGAAGCCGGCGCGGGAGACGGTGGCGGTGGCGGCGGCCTGGGCGCCGAGCCACGCGCCGTGGTAGCCGCCGGCGAGGACGGCCTGGCCGGGGCCGGTGCCGCACAGCCGCAGCACCTCCTCCAGGGCCACGCCCGTGGGGGTCTCCACGACCGTACGGCCGGCCGGCGTGGTGACGGTGAGCAGGACCGTGCCGGGCTCCTCGCGGGTGCCGACCGCGGCGTAGCGGTCGCGGCCGAGCGCGGCGAGCAGCGCGAGCTGGGCGTACGTCTCGGCGTTGCTCAGCAGGGTCGGGCGGCCGTCGACGCCGGACTGCGCGGCGCGCACCTTGCGGCCCGGGGGGATCGCCGGGCCGCCGTTGACGCCGCGCACCAGCGCGCCGCCCTCGCCCGTCACGAACCGCTCGGGCAGCACCACCACGCGTACGCGGCGCGTCTGCCGCCATTGGGCGATCGCGGTGCGCAGCGAGCGGCCGCCGTGCGCGGTGACGCCGATCGTGACCTCGCGGCTGCCGAGCGCGTCGGCGGCGAGCATCGCCCCGGCCAGCACGAGGTGCGGCGCGCGGGTGACGAGCACGGCGTCCTTGCCGCTGGCCGGCTCGCCTTCCGTGGCGTTGACCAGGACGACCGGGCGCGCGTCCTGGCGGCGCGCCGACTCGGCGACGGCGGCGAGCTTGCGCGCGAACGGGAACGCGGCGCCGCCGCGGCCGCGCAGGTCGACGGACTCCGCCAGCGCGGTCAGCGCGCGCAGCGACCGGGTGCGGGGGGTGCCGTGCACGGCGCGGTGCGCCTGCGCGTCCAGCCTGCGGTAGTGGTCGAACCCGGCGGTCAGCCGCGCGCCGCCGATGGCCAGGACGGGCGGCGACGCGGTCACGGCCGCGTCCAGTCGCGCCGCTCGGCGCGCAGCGAGTCCCAGAACGCCTCATCCCGCGCATCCGCCGACGGCCCCGTACGCGCCCCGCGCCGCCGCCCGCCGTCCGATCCGTCGCCCGGCCCGGCGTCGCCGCGCGGCCGTCCGCCGTCGCCCGGCCCGGCGGCGAACACGCGGTCCGCGCTCGTGTCGCGGGGCTCGGCGGGGGGCGTCCGGTCCGTGGGGGCGCCGGTTCGGTGGTCGCCGGGGGGCGGGGCCGCGGTGGCGTGGCGGCCCTGGTGGCGGGCTGACGGGCGGCGTGCGGTGGCCGCGGAGCGGATCAGCAGGGCCAGGACGACCATGGCGGCGCAGGCGACGTAGCTGATCGTGACCCATGGCTTCGGCGAGCGGCCCGCGAGCAGGCCGTGGGCGACGGCCGCGGGCCACGCGACGTACGCGGCGCAGTGCAGCCCGCGCCACGCCCAGGGCCGCAGCGCCGCGGCGTACCGCCCGCGCGCCGCGCCGGTGGCGACCGTCAGGACGAGCAGGTCGCCCGCGATCGTGCCCGGCGCGATCCAGCCGAGCGACGTCGGCACGACCGCGTCCGCCGGCGCCGCGTGGCCCTCCATGACCTTCAGCAGGATGTGCGTCACCAGGAAGCCCACGGCCGCGATCGCGGACGCGCGGTGCAGCGCCTGCGCCACGATCCGCGGCCGCGGGTTGAGCACCCGCTGCGCGGCGAGCACTCCGAACACGACCGCCCCGGTGAGCGTGACCAGCGTGAACACGCCCGCGTAGTACTCCATGAACGCGCCCGTCGCCACCACGGCCGCGCGCCCCGCCGCGGACCGCGCGGCGGTGAGCGTGGCCGCGAGCGCACCGGCGAGCACCACCGCCGAGATGACGGCGCGTCCCGGCGCCGCGCCCGCCGCGCTCACTTCAGCACCTCGGGCGGCGTGGTGCCGCCGGGCGACGCCGGCAGTGTGGGCGAGCCCGACGGCTCGGCCGGGGCGCGCTTGGAGCTCGTGGGGGAGGGGACGGGCACCGGGCTCGGGGACGCCGGAACGTACGCGTTCGGCAGCGGGTCGCCGGGGTCCACGCGGTGGCCGGCGCAGGTGGCCCAGACCCGCGTGGCGTACGCGTGCAGGGTCCACGCGCCGATGCGGACGCCGTCGATCGGGACGTCGGCGTCGGCGCTGCGCAGCGCGAACCGCAGCCGCGCGGTCGTACGCCCCGTACGGCAGGGGGCGGCCGAGGTGACCTGCCCGAGATGGGCCCCGGCCGCGACCCGCCCGCCGTCGGGCACCGAGGTGACGTCGGTGACCTGGGCGTACTCGCTGGCCAGGCCGTCCGGGTGGACGACAAGCAGCAGCCCGTGCCCGCACAGCCGGTACAGCAGCCCGGGCCCGGCCGCGCGGACGTCGCCGTCGCCGGGGTCGAACGTCAGCGTGCCCGCGGCGTAGCCGTCGAGCGTCCAGGACCGGCCGGAGCGCCAGGGCAGGTCGAGCCGGGTGTCGGTGCCGCCGCCCGGTGTCGCCCCGGGGTCGGGGCCGGTGGCGTACCGGGTCAGCGCGGCGCGTTCGCGGCTCGGCAGCACCGAGGCCGGCGCGTGCGCGACCATCGTGCGGAACCGCGCGGTGCCGCCGACGCCGACCGTCCAGCTGCGGCCGGAGCGGTGCGCGAGGAACAGCGCCGCCTCGGGCATGGCCGTCGCGCCCACCGGCGCGGGCAGCACGGACGCGCCGAGCGCCCAGCCGCGCCGCCGGTCCTGCCGGGTGACGCGGACCAGCGGGCGCGGCGCCGCCGGCGTGCCGTACGTGGTGCGCGCGGCCGCGGCGAGCCGCGCGGTGGCGGCGGTGCCGACGGCGTGCGAGAGCGTGCCCGACGGTGTGGTCGGGGTGCCCGCGGCGGTGCCGCCATGATGGTGGCGCGACGACGACGGGCGGGGTGTCTGCCCGGTTGTCGTGCGCCGCCCGTCGAGCTGTGGGAGGACGGTGTCCTCGACGATCGCGCACAGCACCAGACCGGTCGCCACGGCCATTCCGGTGCCGAGCGTGCCGATGCGGCGTGCGAGCGTGAGGACGTCGAGGCGGTGCTCATGGGCGTCGGTGCGGCGCCCGGGTCGACGTAAGGCGGACATCACCCAGCCCTTCGGGACGGAGAGTAGCCACCGGCCGTATGCGCGGGAGCTTATTCCGGTCCGGCACCGGGCGCCACGAAATCCGCGGCAAAAAATCGCGTTTCGGAAATTCCCGGAGAAGGCCGAATTTGATTCCTTAAGAAAGGGTGAAGAACGGCGTGCGAGTGGACGCGGCCACCTGCGGAATCCACCTTATGAATGCATAAGGTGAACGCGCCGCTGTGTCGTTGCGCCGGTTGCGGGTGAGCGGACCGTAACGTTGCGTAAGGATCATGGGCGGCACGGGGGGCAGGATGACCGACGTTTCGCACGACCGCGGGTTCGTGCGCGGGCTGTTCCGTACGAAGTCCGCCGAGCGCATCGCCGCGGAGGGCGGCCACGGCGAGGGCGGCGAGCTGCGCCGGTCGATGTCCCTGCTCCAGCTCACGATGTTCAGCGTGGGCGCCACGCTCGGCACCGGCATCTTCGTGGTGCTCGGCGAGGCCACGCCGCTGGCCGGGCCCGCGGTGGTGCTGTCGTTCGTGCTGGCCGCGATCACCGCGCTGTTCTCCGCGCTGTCCTACGCCGAGCTGGCCGGGACGATCCCGGTGTCCGGCTCGTCGTACTCCTACGCGTACGCCACCCTCGGCGAGCTGATCGCCTGGGTGTGCGGGTGGTGCCTGCTGCTCGAGTACGGCGTGTCCGTGTCGGCGGTCGCCGTCGGCTGGGGGCAGTACATCAACGAGTTCCTGCACGGGCTGTTCGGTGTGCGGCTGCCCGACGCGATCAGCGCGCCGCCGGGCGACGGGGGCGTCATCAACATCGCCGCGATGGCCGTGGTCGGGATCGCGATGCTCCTGCTGCTGCGCGGCACCTCGGAAAGCGCCACGGCGAACACCATCATGGTTTTCATCAAGATCGGTGTGCTGGTGTTCTTCTGCGTCGTCGCATTTACGGCGTTCCGTTCCGGAAACCTCAAACCGTTCGCCCCAATGGGAATGGCGGGCGTGAGCGCCGCCGGTGCGAAGGTGTTCTTCTCCTACATCGGGTTCGACGCCGCGTCGACCGCCGGCGAGGAGGCCAAGAACCCGCGCCGCGACCTGCCGCTGGCGATCATCTTCTCGCTGCTGATCGTCACCGTCGTGTACGTCGCGGTCGGGCTCGCGGCCGTGGGGGCCATGCCGTGGCGGCAGCTCGGCACGAGCGAGGCGTCGCTGGCCGCCGTGCTCGACTCCGTGGTCCGCGGCTCGTGGGCGTCGGTGATCCTCTCGCTGGGCGCGGTCATCGCGATCGCCAGCGTCGTGCTGACCGTGATGTACGGGCAGACCCGCATCCTGTTCGCGATGTCCCGCGACGGCCTGGTGCCGAAGATCTTCTCCAAGATCAGCCCGACCACGCAGACGCCGGTGCCGAACACGCTGATCGTCGCGGCGTGCGTGGCGCTGCTCGCCGGTTTCGTACCGCTCGGCCGCCTCGCCGACGCCACGAGCATCGGCACGCTGTGCGCGTTCGCCATCGTGAACGTCGGCGTCATGGTCCTCCGCCGGACGAAACCGGACCTCCCGCGCAGCTTCCACGCGCCCCTGTTCCCGGTGACGCCGATCCTCGGCTTCGTGTTCTGCGTCTACCTGATGATCAAACTCGACGGCGTCACGTGGCTGGTGTTCGGCGCCTGGACGGCCATCGGCCTGGTCGCGTACTTCCTGTACGGCCACCGCCATTCCAACCTGGCGGGCGGCTCCGGCGGCGATCCAGGGGCGTCCGGTCCCGGGTCGCCTGGGCCTGGCCCGGAGGGGTTCAGCGCGGGGAGCGCGGACCGGTGAGCGGGCGGGTGCTCTGCGGCTACATGCCGGACCGGCGCGGCAACGACGCCCTGGCGCTCGCCGCCCTGTACGCCCGGGTCATCGACGCGGAGCTGATCGTCGCGAACGTGTACCCGCCCGCGTGGCCGGTGCAGAACCAGGGCGCCGTGGACCTCGAATGGCGCCGGTTCCTCATCGAGCGCTCCCGCGAGGCGCTGACCCACGCCGAGGGCATCCTCGCCGAGCGCGGCGGCCCCGCCGTACGGACCATCGTGCACGCCAACCGGGGGAGCGGACGCGGCCTCGCCGAGGTGGCCGCCGAGGTCGAGGCCGACGTGGTGATCATCGGCTCGGCGCCCGGGGGAGCGCGCGCCCGCGTCGCCGTCGGCTCCACCGCCGACCAGCTCCTGCACGGCTCCCCGGTGCCGGTCATGCTCGCCCCGAAGGGTTACGCCAAGGCCGCCCCCGAGGCGTTCGAGCGCATCACCATCACGTACCGCCGCCGCCCCGAAGACCGCGCCACGTGCCGCCTGGCCGCGCTGGTAGCCGTACGGCTGGGCATACCGCTCCGCGTGGTCCACGTCCTGGTGCGCGCGACCCGCTTCTTCGGCGCCAGCGTCGGCTTCGACGCCGAGGCCCCCGTCCTCCAGGCCGCCCGCGAGGCGGTCGAGGAGGACCTCTCCGACCTGGCCTCCCGCCTGGACACCGAGGCCGAGGTCACCATGGAGGTCCTGGAGGGCGACGACGTAGCCGCCGCCCTCGCCTCCACGGACTGGCTCCCAGGCGAGGTAGCCGTATGCGGCTCCTCAGAGACAGGCCCCATCCGCCGCGTCTTCCTAGGCGACATGTCCATGAAGCTGCTCCGCAACATCCCCTGCCCCGTCCTCGTCCTCCCCCGAGGCCTCAACCACTGAGCCCACCCCCCCCCC
This sequence comes from Streptosporangiaceae bacterium, assembly GCA_036502625.1. Lineage (GTDB taxonomy): Bacteria > Actinomycetota > Actinomycetes > Streptosporangiales > Streptosporangiaceae > DASXYG01. The sequence continues at coordinate 54 of DASXYG010000131.1, read as the reverse complement.
CCCCCCCCCCCCCCCCCCCCCCCCCCCCCCCCCCCCCCCCCCCCCCCCCCCCCC
>DASXYG010000130.1:0-117893 GCA_036502625.1 Streptosporangiaceae bacterium | reverse complement strand
CGTATGGGAGGGGGCCGTGGTGGAGGGTGCGGGTGGGTGGGTTAGGTCGGGGGGGGCGGAGGGTGTGGGGCAGTGGGGAGGGGGTGGTCTGGTTTGCGGGGGTGAGGGGGTTCTGGGTGGGGGTTTGGGGGGTGGAATGAGGGTTCACTTAATTCGGGTCTGGGGTTTGCCGGAAAAGATGGGTGGGTTGCGGTGGGGCGGGTGGCGCCTAGGTGATGGTGGGGGTTTGGGCTGGTGGGAGGGGGTGAAGGTCGGGCGGTGATCGTGACGGGGTGGTCCGGGGGGATAACTGCGGGGGTGTCGGGGTGGTCATGGACGCGCTGTTTCCGTGGCGAACTCATCACGGCGTGTCGATGACGTCTTACGCTCGGTACGTGTCAACCCCCTCACCCAAGTCGGACGACCCTGGAGCGCGACCGCCTGCGGTCAGTGAACTGATCGAGGCGGCTCGGCTACTGGGCGTCATGACCGTACCCGACCCGACCGAGCGGGAGCTCGGGCGTCCCGCGGATGTGCTCGCGCTGTCGGCGATCGTGCTCGGCGCCGCGGAGAACCAGGTCGTGCACGCTGAGCAGGCCGCCGTGGACGCGGGCGGCGACCTCACCACCGTGTGCGACGCCGCCGACCTCACCGCGCAGCTCATGTGCGACGACGACACGTGGCAGACCCGGCAGTGGCTCGGCTGGCACACCGGGCGGCTCGTCCACCAACTGGAGCGCGCGGAGCGTGACGGGCACCTCCCGGAACCGTCCGGGCAGGTCGCCGCCGAGTGCGCCCGCGCCGTGCTGATCCTGCTGCACCACTTCGTCGCGGAAGGAGACCCCGAGATCCCGATGGAGCAGCGCGAGCGGTTCCGCGCCACGCTGCTCGCCGTGCTGCGAAGACTCGACGACCTGTGAGACCGGACGCGGCCGGGGGTGACGGTCCCCGGCCGCGTCCGCGTGCGCGCCGTACGGGCATGATGCGGGGAGGCGACCGCGATGCCGAGGAGGCGCACATGTCCGTAGCCCGCAGCGAGACGATCTTCACCTGGGGCGCGCCGCCCGTGAAGTTCGGCACGGGCGCCGTGGACGAGCTCGCACACGAGTGCGCGCAGCACGGCCTGTCCCGCGTCCTGCTGGTCACCGACCCGGGCGTCGCCGCGACCGGGGTGCCGGAGCGGGTGCGCGACGGGCTGGCGGCCGGCGGCGTCGAGGTCGTGACGTACGGCGACGTCCACGTGGAGCCCACGGACGCGAGCTTCCGCGCCGCCGCGGCCGTCGCCGCCGCGGAGAACTGGGACGGCATCGTGGCGGTCGGCGGCGGCTCGTCCATCGACACGGCCAAGGCGATGAACCTGCTCACCGCCCATCCGGACGCCGACCTCATGGACTTCGTGAACAAGCCGGTCGGCGGCGGCCGCGCGGTGACCGCGCCGCTGAAGCCGCTGATCGCGGTGCCCACCACCGCCGGTACGGGCGCGGAGTGCACGGCCGTGTGCGTGCTCGACGTGCTGGACCTCAAAGTCAAGACCGGCATCAGCCACCCGCGGCTGCGCCCGGCGCTGGCCGTGGTGGACCCGCTGGTCACGCTCACCGTGCCGCCCGGCGTGACCGCGTCGGCCGGCATGGACGTGCTCTGCCACGCGCTGGAGTCCTACACCGCCAGGTCCTACGACTCCTTCGCGGCCAAGGACCCGGCCGACCGGGTGGCGTACTGCGGGGCGAACCCCATCTCCGACGTGTTCACCGAGCGCGCCCTCGGCCTGCTCGCCCGCTCCTTCCGTACGGCCGTCATGGCGGGCAACAATCTGGCCGCGCGGTCGGACATGCTGCTGGCCGCGCTGTTCGCCGGAATGGGGTTCGGCAACGCGGGCGTGCACATCCCGCACGCCTGCGCGTACCCGATCGCCGGGCGCGTACGCGACCACCACCCGGACGGCTACCCCGCGGCGGAGCCGATGGTGCCGCACGGCCAGTCGGTCGCCGTGACCGCGCCCGCGGCGTTCCGCTTCACCTATCCCGCCGGCGCCGACCGCCATCTGCGCATCGCGGACCTGCTCGACCCGCGCGCGGCCGAGCTCGCCGCCGACCCGCGCGACCGGCTGCCGCTGGCGCTGACGAACCTGATGCGCGACATCGGCATCCCGAACGGGCTGTCCGCGCTCGGCTACGGGGAGTCCGACCTCGGCGGCCTCGTGGACGGCGCGCTGGCGCAGCAGCGGCTGCTGGCCACCGCGCCGCGCGACGTGGGCGCGGCCGAGCTCGAGCAGATCCTCGCCGACTCGTTCACCAACTGGTAGGTCAGGCGGCCCGGTCGTCCGGGTCCTGCGCGGCGCGCGGGCAGCCGGTCAGCGGGGTGCCGTCCATGGCGCAGTGGTACGTGACGGGCGGCGGCGCGGCCTCCGGCTTGGCGTGCACCTGGTTGCGGATGGTGGCCAGCGCCAGCAGGCCGCCCGCGCCGACGACGCACGCGGTGATCAGCATGGCGGTGTGGAAGCCGCCGGTGAACGCGGCCGGCTGGCGGTACGCGTCGCCGCTGAGCCCGGCCGCGAGCGGCACCACCGCGACGGCGGTGAGCTGCGCGGCGCGCGCCACCGCGTTGTTCACCCCGGACGCGATGCCGGCGTGGCGCTCGTCGGCGGCGCCGAGCGCCGTCGCGGTCAGCGGCGCGACGGTCGAGGCCAGGCCGAGGCCGAGCACCAGGATCGCGGGCAGCACGGACGTGAAGTACGCGTCGCCGGGCGAGACCCGCAGCAGCAACAGCACGCCCACCGCCATGACCAGCGGCCCGGCCGACATCTGGAGCCGCGGCCCGAGCTTCTCGGCCAGGTGCCCGGACGTGCCGGACAGAGTCAGCATGAGGATCGTGATCGGCAGCGACGCGATCCCGGCCTCCAGCGCCGTGTAGCCGAGCGCCGTCTGGAGGAACACGACCAGCAGGAAGAACACCGACCCGAGCGCGGCGTACACGGTGGCCGTCACCAGGTTGGCGGCCGTGAACTGGCGGACGCGGAACAGCGCGGGCGGGATCAGCGGCGACCGGGCGCGCAGGATGCGGATGACGAACCCGGCGAGCCCGCCCACGCCGATCAGCAGCGCCACCCACACGACGGGGGCCGCGAAGCCGCGCTGGCCCGCCTCGGTCAGCCCGTACGTCGTGCCGCCGAGGCCCACCACCGTCAGCGCGGCGCCGAGGTAGTCCAGGCGTCCGCTCGGCTCGGCGTCGCGCGACTCGGGCACGTGGCGCACCGTCACCAGGATCACGAACGCGGCGAGCGGCAGGTTCAGCAGGAAGATGAACCGCCACGACCCGACGTCGACCAGCCAGCCGCCGAGGAACGGGCCGACGGCGTTGGCCACGCCGGTCAGCCCCGACCAGGTGCCGATGGCCCGCGCGCGGTCGGCCGTACGGAACTCCGACTCCAGCAGCGCCAGGCTGCCCGGCGTGAGCAGCGCCGCGCCCACGCCCTGCAGCGCCCGCGCGATGATCAGCACGACGACCGTCGGCGCGGCGGCGCACAGGGCGGACGCGACGGCGAACCATATGACGCCGATGAGGAAGATCCGGCGGCGGCCGAACCGGTCGCCGAGCGAGCCGCTGAGCAGGATCAGCGACGCCAGCGTCAGCATGTAGCCGTTCAGCACCCACTGGAGGCCGGCCAGGTCGGCGCCCATGTCCTCGCCGATCGTGGGCAGCGCCACGTTGACGACGGTGCCGTCGAGGAACGCCATGCCGGAGCCGGCGACGGTCGCGGCGATCACCCACCGGCCGCGGCCGGTGCCCCACGCGATGGGGCCGCCGGCCACCGCCTCGGTCATGCGAGGCCGTCGCAGGACGTGTCGCAGAAAGGGGTGTTGGCCGTACGGCCGCAGGCGCACAGCGCGGCGCGGGTGTCGCGCAGCTCGCCGGCGGGGGTGGCGATCGTGAGGTCGCCGCGCAGCAGCAGCGGCCCGTCGGTGACGGTGCGTACGGACGTGGGCCGGTCGGGGGCCTCGTCCGCGGGGCCGGTGTAGTGCAGGGCGCCGCTCGGGCAGCGGCGTACGACCTCGGCGACCTCCTCGGGCGGCGCGGCGTCCGGGGTGATCCAGGGGCGGCGCGCGGTGTCGAAGACGGCGCCGAGCCCGCGGACGCACTCGCCGAAGTGCACGCAGCGCGCGGTGTCGTACGTCACGGTCACCCGGTCGCCCGGGTACGCCTTTCCGGTCGGGTGCTCGGCGGCCATCAGGTGCTCCTCAGTCCGCGACCTTGCTGGGTTTCGTGCGGTAGATCAGGTCGGCGTAGTCGGCGTGGCGGCCGATCCACTCCTTGACGAACGGGCACAGCGGGAGCACGCGCCGGTCGTGGGCGCGCATGTCGTCGAGCGCGTACCTGGCCAGGGCGCTGCCCACGCCCTGCCCCTCGTACGCGGGCTCGACCTCGGTGTGGGTGAAGACGGTGAGCGGGCCGGTCGTGAGGTACTCGGCGAACCCGGCCAGGCGGCCGTCGACGGTGGCCTCGTAGCGGTTCTTCTCGGGTGCGTCGGCGACGGTGACGTCGTTGGTCATGCCTCGGATCATCGCCGATCGGCGCCGCGAATACACCTGGTACGGGCAGCGGGCCGGGGTCATCAAGCGTTCAACGAGACCGGTAGTCTCGTTGGTGTTCGCGAACTATGTGGAGGTATGCCCGATGACCAGCACCGCGACCGAACTCGGGCTGGCGCCCGGCGCGTGGCGGATCGACCCCGCGCACTCCGAGGTCACCTTCGTGATCCGGCACCTGATGAGCAAGGTGCGCGGCAGCTTCACCGCGTTCACCGGCAGCGTGGAGATCGCGGACGACCTCGCGGCGTCGTCGGTGACGGCGGAGGTCGACATGTCCTCCATCGACACCCGGAACGCCGACCGCGACACGCACCTGCGCGCGTCGGAGATCTTCGACGTGGACAACCACCCGACGATGGGCTTCGTCTCCACCGGGCTGCGCGGCACCGAGCTCGACGGCGAGCTGACCGTGCGCGGCGTGACGCGCCCGCTGACGCTCGACGTGGAGTTCAACGGCGTCGGCGGCGACCCGTGGGGCGGCACGCGGGCCGGGTTCACCGCGACCGGCCAGGTCAGCCGCAAGGAGTTCGGCATCGAGTTCAACATCCCGATGGGCGGCGACAAGATGGCCCTCGGCGACCGGCTCGACATCACGCTGGAGATCCAGGCCGTACAGCAGTAGCGCCCATGAGCACGGCGTGGCCGCCCTGGTGCCGGGGCGGCCACGCCGTCTTCCGTACGGGTCAGGCCGCGGCCTCGATCTGGCCGACCATGCCGGCGACGTCGACCAGGACCCACTGCTCGGCGATGCGGCCGTCCGCGACGCGGTAGAAGACCGTGCCGCGCTGCTCGATGGCGGCGCCGCTGCCCGGGCGGCCGTAGAAGTCGCCGGTGTGCTTGCCGTGCATCGTCCAGCGCGCGGCCATCCGGTCGCCGTCCGCGAGCACGTCGTGCACCTCGAACGTCAAGCCGTCGAACGCGGCGTGCAGGGCCCGGAGGTTGGCCGCCACCGGTGCCGCGCCCGCCGCGTCGCCGCGCGGGCCGCCGTGCAGGACGAAGTCGTCGGTGAGGAGCTCGTCCAGCGCGTCGAGGTTCCCGTCCGTGGCCACCTCGCCGTAGAACCGCCTGACCAGGTCTTTCGGGTTCATCACGCCTCCATCTGTGAGTGAACGTTCACGCACATCGTGACTTGTATGCTGTTCGCGCGTCAAGAGGAGGAACGGGTGCCCGCCGAACTGACCCGAGCGAAGCTGGTCAAGGCCACCGCGAGCGTGATGCGCGACCGCGGCCTGTCCGGCACCACGATCCGCGAGATCGCCAAGCAGGCCGGGGTCGCCGAGGGCGCCCTCTACCGGCACTTCTCCGACAAGGTCGACCTGATCATGGCGGTCATGCTCGAGGAGTGGCCCACGCTCGGCGCCGCGATGGCCGGCCTCCTCGACCGCGTCGGCAAGGGCACCGTCCGCGGCAACCTCCGCACCCTGGTCGTCGAGGCGATGGACGGCTACCGCGAGCTCGTGCCGTTCGCCGCGACGATCGCCGGCGACCAGGCCGTGCTCACCGCCGTACGCGAGCACTTCGCGGCGAACAACATCGGCCCCGCACGCGCGCACGACGCGATGGTGATGTACCTGACCGCCGAGGCCGAACGCGGCCGCGTCGAGCTGGCCGCGCCCCCCGAGGTGATCTCCGCGGCGCTGCTCGGCGCCTGCCACGAACACGCGTTCCTGCGGCTCCTGCACACCGAGCCGCCGTTCGGCAAGGACGCCGAGCGCTTCGCCCGCGACCTGGTCAAGCTCCTGCTCCCGTGAGCGCGCGGCGGTTAGCGCGGACGCTCGCCGCGCCCGCCGCGTGCCTGGCCGCGGCGGTGCTCGGCGGGTGGCTGCTGCGGCTGGCGTACGGCGCCGACCCGCAGTGGATGCTGGACTTCCAGGTGTACCGCGCGGGCGGGCTCGCCGTGCGCCACGGCGCCGCGCTGTACGACGTCACCGCGACGGCGGAGCACCTCCCGTTCACGTACCCGCCGTTCGCCGCGCTGGTGTTCGCCCCGTTCGCCGCCGTGTCCCTCGCCGTCTCGGGTCCGGTCTCGGTCGTGGTCAACCTCCTGCTGCTACAGCTCGTCGTGTGGCGGGTGCTGCGCGAGGAGGGCACGGCGTACGGCTGGCGGATCGCGGCCACGGCGGGGGTCGCGCTCGCGGCGATGTGGCTGCCGCCGGTCCGGTGGACGCTCCAGCTCGGGCAGGTCAACATCGCGCTGATGGCGCTGGTCGTCCTCGACCTCGTCCTCACGGCACGGCCCGGCGGCCGGTGGCGGCGGTGGGCCGGGGTGGGCGTGGGCGTCGCGGCGGGGATCAAGCTCGCGCCCGGGATCTTCCTGCTCTACCTGCTGCTCCGGCGGCGCTACCGGGCGTTCGCGACCGGCACCGCCGCGTTCGCCGCCACGGTCGCGGCCGGTTTCGCCGTCGTGCCCGGCGACTCCGCGCGCTACTGGGGCGGCGTCTTCCTCGACGCCTCGCGTACGGCCGTGCAGGTCAAGACCAGCGAACAGGACCTGCGCGCGGTCCTGGTCCGCGCGCTGCACGGCGCCCCCGGTGTGCTGGCGTACTGGATCCCGGTGGCCGTCGCGGTCCTGGCGTTCGGCATGGCAGTGGTGGTGCGCCTCGACCGCCGCGGCGACCCGCTCATGGCCGTGCTGGCCTGCGCCGGGGTGGCGCTGCTCGTGTCGCCGGTGTCGTGGGAACACCACTGGGTGTGGGCCGTGCCGCTGGCCGTCGCCCTCGCCGTACGCGCGTGGACACGCCGCTCCGTACGGCTCGGCGCACTCGCGGTCGCGGTCACCGCCGCGGTCGCCGTACGACCGGAGGTGTGGGGCGTGCCCGACCCGCACGCCCCACTCCACCTGGACCCGGTCCAGCTCGTCTGGTCGAGCTGGCTCGCGGTGGTGACGTTCGCGCTGCTCGTGCTGGCCTGGGCGGCGGCCGGGCAGAGATCGGCAACGAGCGCTCCGGGGTGATGACTGGTACGATATCTTGTACTACTTCTGAGGGGGGTTCGTACGATGTCCATCACCGCGAGTGAGGCGCGCAACAGCCTGTTTCCGCTGATCAAGCAGGTCAATGAAGATCATGACGCGGTCGAGATCGTCTCGAAGCACGGGAATGCCGTCCTCGTCTCGGCGGACGACTACGCGGCCCTGAGGGAGGGCGCCTACCTGCTGCGCTCGCCCGCGAACGCCCGCCGCCTCCTCAAGGCGTACGAGAACGCGCTCAATGGAATCGGCCTCACCGAGCGCCGGCTCATCGACCCGGATTCCACGCCTCCCGAAATGGGCGCGGAATGAGATTGGTCTTCGAAGACCAGGCGTGGGACGACTACACGTCCTGGCTCACGATCGACAGGAAGATGCTCGGGCGCATCAACAAGCTGATCGAGGACATCCGCCGTGACCCGTTCACCGGCATCGGCAAGCCGGAACCACTGAAGTATCACCTGCCCGGTGCCTGGTCACGGCGGATCGATGACGAACATCGCCTCGTCTACCTCGTTACGGACTCCGAGATCGTCGTCCTGGCCGCCCGGTACCACTACTGACGCGCATCGGCCTCGGTCAGAGGTCGGCGAGGAGGGTGGAGGGGTGTTCCACGCAGTCGGCTACGTAGCGGAGGAAGCCGCCGGCCGTGCCGCCGTCGCAGGCGCGGTGGTCGAAGGCCAGGGTGAGTTCGGTGACCTTGCGGACGGCTAGGGTGCCGTCGACCGCCCAGGGGCGGTCGGCGATGCGGCCGATGCCGACGATGGCGACCTCGGGGTGGTTGATGATCGCGGCGGAGCCGTCGACGCCGAATACGCCGTAGTTGTTGACCGTGAACGTGCCGCCGGTCAGCTCCGCGGGGGTGAGCGCGCCGTCGCGGGCGCGGGCGGTGAGGGCGCGGAGGTCGGCGGACAGCTCGCGTGCCGTACGGGTGTGCGCGTCGTGGACGACCGGGACGACCAGGCCGCGGTCGGTCTGCGCGGCGAAGCCGAGGTGCACGCGCGGCTCCAGGACGACCTCGTGCGCGGCGGTGTCCACGCGGGCGTTCAGCTCGGGGTGGCGGGCCAGGCCGAGGACGCAGAACCGGGCGAGCAGGCCGAGGAGGGTGACCGGGCGCTCGGGGTCGCGCGCGTTCACCGCGTCCCGTACGGCCAGGAACTCCGTGGCGTCCACGTCCACCCACACGGTGGCCTCGGGAATCTCCCGCCGCGACCGCGCCATGTGCTCCGCCATGCGGCCACGGATACCGGTGAGCGGGATCCGCCGCGCGGCGTCCTCCGTGCGCTCCGGTGCGGTGGGTGCGATGGCCGCCTCCACGTCGCGCCGGAGCACCAAGCCGTCCGGACCGCTGCCGCCGAGGGCGCCCAGGTCCACCTCATGTTCCCGTGCCAGGCGCCGGACCAGGGGGGACACGACCGCCACGTTGCGCTCCCCGCCTCCGCTCGCGAGCACCGCGAGGCGCTTGCGGCGGGCGGCTCGGGACGCGGGGGCGTGGTCGCGGGGGCCGAAGCCCACCAGGACGTTGGACGAGGACTCGACGCCCGGCTCCTGGAAGCCCGAGCCCGGCTGGGCGGGGACGGTCTCCGGCTCGGGGGAAGCCGAGGTCGGGTGGGCGGGGGCCGGTCCTGGTTCGGTGATCGTGATGAGGGGGGCGCCTACGTTGATGGTGTCGCCTGGGGTGCCGTGGAGTTCGGCCACCACGCCGGCGTACGGGCAGGGGAGTTCGACGGACGCCTTCGCGGTCTCCACCTCGGCTATCGACTGGTCGACGGCTACCTCGTCGCCCTCGGCCACCAGCCAGCGGACGAGGTCGGCGTCGGTCAATCCTTCGCCGAGGTCGGGGAGGGTGAAGACGCGGGGGGTCATCGGGCCGCCTCCGGGGTCCAGCGGGACTCCCATTGGAGGCGGGCTATCGCGTCCAGGACGCGCTCGGTGTCCGGGACGTGGTGGGACTCCAGGCGGGGCGGCGGGTACGGGATGTCGAGGCCGCCCACCCGCAGGACCGGGGCCTCCAGGTAGTGGAAGCAGCGCTCGGTGACGCGGGCGGCCACCTCCGCGCCGTAGCCGCCGAACACCGACGCCTCGTGCACCACCAGCGCCCGGCCCGTACGGCGGACGGACGCGCAGACCGTCTCGTCGTCGAACGGCGCGAGGCTCCGCAGGTCCAGCACCTCGATGTCGTACCCCTCGGCGCGGCCCGCCTCCGCGGCGGCCAGCGCCGTGGACACCGTCGGGCCGTACGCGATGAGCGTCACGTCGCTGCCGGGCCTGCGCACCACCGCGCTGGCCATCGGCTCCGTACGGACGGGCAGCGCGACGTCGGCCTTCGCGCGGTACTGGCGCTTGGGTTCGAGGAAGACCACCGGGTCGGGGCTGGCGATGGCCTCGCGCAGCAGGGAGTACGCGTCCGCGGGGGTGGCCGGGGTGACGACCGTGAGGCCCGGCGTGTGCGTGTAGTACGCCTCGGAGGAGTCGCAGTGGTGCTCGACGCTGCCGATCGCGCCGCCGTACGGGATGCGGATGACCATCGGCAGGCCCACGGCGCCGCGCGTGCGGTTGCGCATCTTCGCGACGTGCGACGTGATCTGCTCGAACGCGGGGTACGCGAACGCGTCGAACTGCATCTCCACGACCGGCCGCATGCCGTACATCGCCATGCCGACCGCCGTGCCCACGATGCCCGCCTCGGCGAGCGGCGTGTCGAAGCAGCGGCCCTCGCCGAACCGCTCCGTCAGCCCGTCCGTCACCCGGAACACGCCGCCCAGCGCCCCGACGTCCTCGCCGAACACCAGGACGGACGGGTCCTCGGCGAGCGCGTCGGCCATCGCAGCGTTCAGCGCCTCGCCCATGGTGGCGCTCATGCACCCTCCCCGGATTCGGCCAGTTCCGCGGCGAGGGCGGCGGCTTGCTCGCGCAGGTGCGGGGGCGGGGCCGCGTAGACGTGCGTGAAGAGGTCGGCGGGGTCGAGGGCGGGTTCGGCGTTGATGCCGTCGCGGGTGCGGGCGGCGAATTCGTCGGCCTCCGCGCGTACGGCGGCCATTCCCGGGCGGTCGAGGACGCCCTCGGCGAGCATCATCTGCTCCAGGCGGGCCACCGGATCGAGCTCGCGCCAGGACGCCACGGCGGAGTCGTCGCGGTAGCGGCGGTCGTCGTCGGCGTTGGTGTGCGCCTCGATGCGGTACGTCAGGCACTCCACCAGCGCCGGGCCGCGGCCGGCCCGCGCGTCGGCCAGCGCGCGCGACACCACCGCGTAGACGGCGGCGGCGTCGTTGCCGTCCACGTAGAAGCCGCGCATGCCGTAGCCGACCGCCTTGTGCGCGAGGGTCGGCGCCTTCGTCTGCTTGTCCAGCGGCACGCTGATCGCCCAGCCGTTGTTCTGTACGCAGAACACCACGGGCGAGCCGTACACGGCGGCGAAGTTGAACGCCTCGTGGGCGTCGCCCTCGCTGGTGGCGCCGTCGCCGAGGAACGACAGCGCGGCCACCGGGTCGCCGCGGCGCCGCGCCGCGTCGGCCAGGCCCACGGCGTGCGGGGCCGCGGTGGCGAGCGGGGTGCACTGCGGCGCGGTGCGGTGCGCGTACGGGTCGTAGCCGCAGTGCCAGGTGCCGCGCAGCATGGTCAGCGCCTCGACCGGGTCGATGTCCCGGGTGATCAGCGAGACGGTGTCGCGGTACGTCGGGAACAGCCAGTCGGCGTCGCCGAGCGCGAGGACCGCGCCGACCTGGCACGCCTCCTGCCCGTGCGACGACGGGTACACGGCGAGCCGGCCCTGGCGGGTCAGCGCGGTCGCCTGCTGGTCGAACCGGCGGCCGATCACCATGCGGCGGTACAGCGCGCGCAGCACGTCGGGCGACGGCATGGGGTACGCGGGGTCGGCCGCGCGGTGGCCGCTGGGGTCGACCAGCCGGACCGGGGCCGGGCCGGGCAGCAGGTCGTGCTGGTCCGGGCCGATTTCAGTGGACGTCATGATCGGATCGTCCGACGTACGGCACCACAACGTCTAGAGTGAACGAGATGGTGGCGATGAACGGATCCCGATGGGCGCGCCACGCGGCCAGACGTCCACGGGAGGCGCGTCCGAAAATGCCGGGGTGAGACGAATGGCCGACGACCTGAGCGGGCGCCCGCGCCCGGCGCCCCTCGACGATGCCGACCGCCGCATCGTCGACCTGCTCCGCGAGGACGGCCGCATGTCGGTCCGCGAGGTCGCCGCGCGCGCCCACGTCTCGCGCGCGAACGCCTACGCCCGGCTCGACCGCCTCCGCCGCGACGGCGTGATCACCGGCTTCACCGCGGTGGTCGACCCCGCGGCGTACGGCCAGGGCATGTCCGCGTACGTCACGGTCAAGATCCGGCAGCGCTCGTGGCGGTCGTTCCGCGAGCGGCTGGCCGAGGTGCCCGAGGTGGAGCACGCCGCGCTGGTCTCCGGCGACTACGACATGCTGCTGCTGGTCCGCACCACCGACGCGCACGCCCTGCGCGACCTGGTCCTGGAGCGGCTGCACTCGCTGCCCGAGGTGGTCACCACGCAGACGCTGTTCATCCTCGACGAGATGACCCCGTCCGAGCGCCGCGACGGCCCGTCGCACCGGCCCTGACCCGGCGCCGTCCCGGTAGGTTGGACCGATGATCGAGGAACCGCCGCCGCCCGCTACGGGCCCGGGCCCGTACCGCGTCTGCGTCGTCTGCCTGGGCAACATCTGCCGCTCGCCGATGGCCGAGGTGGTGCTGCGCGCCGAGCTCGACGACGCCGGCCTGGCGCGTTCGGTCGTGGTGGACAGCGCGGGAACCGGCGGCTGGCACGAGGGCGACCCGATGGACGCGCGGGCCCGCGCCGCCCTCGCCGACCGGGGCTACGACGGCACGCGCCACCGCGCGCGGAAGTTCGACCCCGCGTGGTTCGCCGACCGCGACCTGGTGCTCGCCATGGACGACGAGAACCTCGCCGACCTCAGGGAGCTCGCGCCCGACGCCGAGGCCGCCGCGCGCGTGCGGCTGTTCCGCGCCTTCGACCCGTCCGCGGGCGACGACCCGACCGTGCCCGACCCGTACTACGGCGGCGACGACGGGTTCGCGTACGTCCTCGACATGATCGAGTCCGCGGCGAAGGCGCTGGTCACCTCGCTGGAACGCGGCTAGGGCACGACCGCCGCCGCGGCGCGGGAATGGGGCCGTACGCCGCCGCGGTTGAGGCTGCCCATGAGAGTCGGTGTCTCGCTTTCCACGTTCGCCGCCGCGCCGGGGACCATCAACGTCGTGGACCGGGCCGTCGAGCTCGGCGCCCAGGCAGAGGGGTTCGGCCTCGACGCGGTGTGGTTCGGGCAGATGGCGTCGTACGACGCGGTGGCCGTGGCGTCCGCGGTCGGGCGCGCGGTGCCGCGGATCATGGTGGGGCCATCCGTGGTGCCGGTGTTCCCGCGCCACCCGCAGATGCTGGCGTCGGCGGCGAAGACCGCGCAGGCCGCGACCGGCGGCCGGTTCCATCTCGGCGTGGGGCTCGGCGGCGGGGACATGGAGGCGGCGTACGGGCTGCCGTACCCGCCGCGCATCCGCTACCTGCGTGAGTACCTCACCGCGCTGCGGCCGCTGCTGGCCGGGCGTGCCGAGGTGTACGAGGGGGAGACGGTGGTGTCGCGGCCGTTCGCGGACACGGCCGTGGCCGGGGCGGAACCGGAGATCCCGGTGATCGTGGCCGCGATGGGGCCGCAGGCGCTGAAGGCCACCGGTGCGCTCGCCGACGGCGCGCTGCCGTTCCTGGCCGGGCCGCGGACGATCGCCGGCCACATCGTGCCCGCCCTGACGGAGGCCGCCGCCGCGGCCGGCCGCCCGGCGCCGCGCGTGGTCGCCGCGATCGCGGCCGTGGTGACCGATGACGTGGCGCACGCGCGGGCCGCGGCGGTCGAACGGATGGCCTTCTACGAGGGGGTCCCGTCGTACCGGCGGGTGCTCGACCTCGAAGGTGCGCGCCGTGCGGGGGAGATCGCGGTGATCGGGGACGAGGAGACGGTGGCCGGCGAGGTCCGCCGCTACCTCGACGCGGGCGCCACCGAGGTCACGCTGACCCAGACGGACCTGAACGGCGAGGCCGACCGGGTCCGTACGTGGCGGCTCGCGGGGGAGCTCGCCCGGGGCTGACGGGTCACTCGGGGCGCACGCCGGCGAGCACGCGGTCGTTGCCGTGCTGCCAGATGGGGCCGACCTCGGCGAACCCGGCGGCGCGCAGGGCCGCTTCGTGGGTGGACAGCAGGCCGGACGGCGAGCCGTGGTGGCCGGACGCATCGCTGTCCACCGAGCGGGCGCTGACCAGGCCGGAGACCTCCGGGTCGGCGGCGAACGCGGTCCACCAGGTCGCCCAGTCCTCCGGGCGGCCGGCGCCGAACCGGCGTGCCGTACGGCGTTCGTAGACCGCGCGCTCCAGGGCGCCGCGCACCGGGGACGTGTCGTCGGTGCTCAGGTGGTCGCCGTTGAGGACGACGCCGCCGGGCCGCAGCACGGTGGCCAGCTCCGCGTAGACGGCGCTCAGCTCCTCGGGGGCGAGCCAGTGCAGGGCGGTCGTGCTGACCGCGGCGTCGGCCGGGCGGTCCAGGCCGAGGCGGGCCGCCCAGCCGGGGGCGCGCAGGTCGAGCTCGGTGAAGCGCAGGCCGGCGACCCCGTCGTACGCGGCGGCGCCGAGGCCGAGGAGCAGCGGGTCGGTGTCGACGGCGACGACCGTGGCGCCCGGCAGGCGGTCGAGCAGCCGCGCGGCCAGCGAGCCCGGGCCGCAGCCGAGGTCGACGACCAGGGGGTCGGGGCGGCCGGCGGCCAGCTCGACGGCGTCGATGATGGTGGTGAAGCGGTCCTCGCGGTCGGGCACGTAGCCCTCCTGCTGGTTGTCCCAGCGGTCCATCCAGCGTCGCGCCGCTTCCGGGCTCACCGTCGTCATGCCTGCCTCCGGAGTAACTGTCGTCTATGATTTCGGCAGTGACAACGTAGACAGCGAAGGCGTAACTAGTCAAGTGGATTTCAACAGTCACGCGGATCTGGTCGTGGCCGTGGCCGTACGGCTGGTCAACGCGCTGACCACCGGCGACGCGCACGGCAGCCCGTACGCGCCACCGCCCGTCGGCGCTGAGCTGCGGCGCGCCGTGCTCACCGCGATCCGCGGCGAGGACTCCGACCGTCCGCCGCGCGTGCCGCTCACCGACGACGACGCCGCGCGGCTCGTCCCCGTCGCGGTACGGCTGCGCGAGGTGTTCACCAAGGTGTCCGGCGGCGACCTCGACGGCGCCGCCGCCGAGGTGAACGACCTGCTCGCGGAGACCGACGCGCGCCCCCACCTGGACCGCCACGACGGCGAGCCGTGGCACCTGCACTTCCACGGCCCCATCGGCACGTTCGCCGGCGAGTACTCGGCGTCCTGCGCCACCGGCCTGGCGATCGTGCTGGGCAGCGAGTACCACGACCGGCTCGGCGTCTGCACGGCGCCGCGCTGCGACCGCGTCTACGTCGACACCTCGCGCAACGGCACCCGCAGGTTCTGCTCGACGCCCTGCCAGAACCGCGTCAAGGCGGCGGCGTTCCGCGCGCGGGCGAACGCCGACTAGGGCGTGTCTCGACACGCCCTCGCTCACACGTCGGTGAGGCGGCGGAGGCGCAGCGCGAGCTGGATCTCCAGGGCGCGTTCGGGGTCGCGCCAGTCGGGGCCGAGCACCCGGGAGACGCGGTCCAGGCGCTGGGTCACCGTGTTGACGTGGACGTGCAGCTCGTCCTTGGCGCGCGCCAGGTTGCCGCCGACCGCGAAGTAGCACTCCAGCGTGGCCGTCAGGTTGGTGCCGCGCCGCTCGTCGTACTCCGTCAGCGGCCCGACGGTCGCCGCGACGAATCCGGCGACGTCGCGGCCGCCGAGCAGCAGGCCGAGGAAGCCCAGGTCGCCGGACGCGGCCACGTCGCCCGTACGGCCGAGGACGCGCAGCGCCGCCAGGCAGCGCGCCGCCTCCCGGTACGCCTCGGGGAACGCGGCCTGCCCGGTCACCGGACCGGCCGCGCCGGCCGTCACGGGGCAGCCCACCGCCGTGCCGATGTCGGCGGCGATCTCCCGCGCGGCCCGCGCGGGCGCGTCGCCCGGCAGCAGCAGGACGTGCCGGCCGTCGCGGATTCCGGCCAGGCCGTGGCGGGTCGCGGCGAGGTGCGCGGCGGCGGCGCGCAGCCGCTCCCGGTCGGCGTCGTCGGCGGCCAGCACCACGGCGACGTGCGGCACCTCCAGGTCCGCGGAAAGCCGCCTGGCCCGCGCGCGCAGCGCCGCCGGATCGTGGTCGTGGCCGTCCAGGAGGTCGTCGAGCAGCTCGCCGCGTACGCGGTTCTCCACCTCGCTGACCGACCGCCGGAACAGCAGCAGCAACGCGGTCACCATCGCGGCGCGCTCCAGAATGCGCTGGTCGGCGCCGTCGAGCTCCGGCCGGCCGCGCAGCACGAGCGCGCCGAGCAGCTCGCCCGCGCGCCGCCCGTCCACGGCGCCGCCGGCGTTCCGTACGGCGGTGCCCGCGGCGGCGGCCGCCACCCAGATGTCGCCGCTGCGCCCGGCGCGCCCCGTGGCCAGCGCCGACTCCACCGCGGCCGCCAGCCGCCTGTCGGCGTCGGACGGCGCGTCGGCGGCCGGGACCTCGGCCGGGGTGAGCAGCCGTACCTCGCCGTCGAGCACCTCGGCCACGGCACCCGCGACGTCGTCGATGCCGCCGCCGCGCAGCACCAGGTCGGCCAGCCGGTCGTGCGCCTCCGCGGCCCGCTCGACGGACGCGCTGCGCGCCTTGACCACCTCGTTCGCGGCGTTCAGGCCGGCCAGCGCGCGCCGGTTGTCCTCCAGGGCGCGCGCCGTGTCGATGGCGATCGCGGCGTGCGTGGCCAGCGACCGCAGCAGCGCCACCTCGGCGTGCGCGAACGGCCGCTCGCGCCGGTTCGCCGCGAACAGCACGCCCAGCACCGCGTGGTTCAGCACGAGCGGCACGCCCAGGATCGCGACCAGCCCCTCGTCCTGGACGGCGCCGTCGATGTCGGACGTGTGCCGGAAGCGGGCGTCGCCGAAGTAGTTGGCCGTGACGTACGGGAGCGCGGTCGTGGCGACCAGCCCGCCCAGCCCCTCGCCGGGGCCGAGCGTCAGCCGCTGGAAGTGCGCGGAGATCGACCCGGCCGTCACCCGCATTTGGGTGGTGCCGGCGTCGCGGTCGAGCAGCGTGAGGTACGCGGTGTCGGTGCCGAGCAGGGCTCGCGCGCGGTCCACGATCGCCTGGAGGACGGAGTCGAGGTCGCGCATGGCCGCGAGGTCGTTGGCGGTCTCGTACAGCGCGGCCAGCTCCGTCTCGCGGCGCCGCCGGTCGGCGAGGACGTCGCGGAGGCCGAGCGCCAGCAGCTTGGCACGGTCCAGCTCGGCGATCTCCGCGTCGGAGGCGCCGCCGGCGCGTGCGGCGGCGACCGGGCGCTCGTACTCGACGGCGGGCGCGTCGGCGGCCAGCAGCTCAAGGAAGGCCGCGCCGCCGGTCACGAGCCCGTCCACGCGCCGTCCATCGCCAGGGACGCGCCCGAGACGAAGCCGGCGTCCGGGGTGCACAGGTAGGCCATCAGCTCGGCGACCTCCGCGGGCTCGATCAGCCGCTTGATCGCCGCGCGCGCCAGCAGCACCTCGCCGACCACGTCGTCCTCCGACATGTCGTGCATCCGGGCCTGGTCGGCGATCTGCCCCTCGACCAGCGGCGTACGGACGAACGCCGGGTTCACGCAGTTCGAGGTCACGCCGTGCGCCGCGCCCTCGAGCGCGGCCACCTTCGACAGGCCCTCGATGCCGTGCTTGGCCGTGACGTACGCGACCTTGTACGGCGAGGCGCGCAGGCCGTGCACCGACGACACGTTGATGATCCGGCCCCAGCCCTGGGCGTACATGTGCGGCAGCGCGCCGCGGACGATGCGGAAAGGCGCCTCCACCATGACCCGCAGGATGGCCCCGAACGCGTCCACGGGGAAGTCCTCGATCGCGGCGACCACCTGGAAGCCCGCGTTGTTCACCACGACGTCGGCGCCCGCGCCCAGCTCACCGGCGGCGTCGAGGTCGGTGAGGTCCACGTCGTACGGCTCGGCGCCGATCTCCGCGGCCAGCGCGCGCACGCCCGCGCCGTCGCGGTCGGCCGCGCGCACCCGGGCGCCCGCCGCCGCGAACCGGGTCGCCGCGGCCCGGCCGATGCCGCTGGCCGCGCCGGTGACCAGGACCGTACGGCCGGCGAGGTCCAGGTTGACGGTGCGGGGCGCGTTGATCGTCATGCCCCAACGGTAGACGCGTGCTCCGCCGCGTACGGATGGCGCCGTACACCATGGGCCGCGGCGCTTCGATGTGGGGTAGCGCCACGAAGCGTGACCGTTTCTGGAAGGCTGCCCGTCATGAGTTCACGCGCCCGCCGCCACCCCCCGCGCCGCCCGCGCATCCAGGTCGCGCCGCCCCGCGGCCAGGCCGCCGCGCCGCCCGAGCACGTCACCGACGCGCTCGAGATGGCCAGGCCGCTGCCCGAGACCACCGCGGCGCTGGACGCCGAGATGATCGTCAGCGACGCCGCGGGCTGGTGCGCGCTGCAGGAGATGGTTCGCGCCGCGGGGGGCGAGCGGCCCGGCGACCTGTTCGACGCCGGCGCCGACGACCGCGCGTGGGGCGAGCTGGTGACCGCGGCGTCGGCGCGGCCGAGCCGCCGCGGCGTGGCGCTGCTGCGCGGCATGGCGGCCGTCCTCCCAGGTGAGAGCGGTGAGCGCGCGGCGTCGGCGGTGCGCGCGACGCCCGATCCGTACGTGCCGGCCTGGTATCCCGCGATCACCGACCTGCGCGTCACGACCTGCTGGTATGGCGAGGCCGCCGACAACGCCGCGTACGCGTTCCTGCTGGCCGCGTACACCTATGGCGACGGCGAGCCGCACGCCGTCGCGCTGTCGGTCGACCACGCGAACGGCGGCGTGGCCAAGGACGTCTTCGTCGCGGCGGGCGCCGACATCGAGGTGACGCGCGACCGCCTGTCGGGGTTCTGCGAGGCGTTCGGCGAGGTCGACGCCGCCACCGCGCACGGCCACCTCGCGGACGCCTACGCCGCGGCCGCGCGGTCGGAGTACGCCATGGACGACGCCGTCTACTCGCTGCGCGTCCTGTGCGCCCGGCGCGTACGGGAGTTCGCCGGGTGACCACGATCGAGGCGCGCGTCGCGGAGGTCGCGGGCGCGCCGGTCCGCGGTGTCCGCCCGGTGGGCGCGCAGCACCGCTGGCGCATGTACGACGCGGAGCTGGCCTCCGGGGAGCGGGTCTTCGTCAAGGCGGCCGACGCGCCGCTGGGGGAGCTGTTCCGTACGGAGGCCGCCGGGCTGCGCTGGCTCGGCGCGGCCGTCGAGGGGCTGGTGCCCGAGGTGCTCGGCGCGGACGACACGATGCTGGTCCTCGCCCGGATCGAGGAGGGGCGGGCCGACGCGGCGGCGGCCGAGCGGTTCGGCCGCGACCTCGCCGCGATGCACGCCGCAGGCGCCGACGCGTTCGGCGCGCCCTGGCCCGGCTTCATCGCCGAGCTCCCGCTGGACAACACCCCGGGCGACGACTGGCCGTCGTGGTACGCCGAGCGCCGCCTCGCGCCGTACGTCAGGACGGCCGTCGACGCGGGCGGGCTGAGCGCCGCCGACGCCGCGCCCATCGAGCGGGTGATGGCGCGGATCGCCGACCTCGCCGGGCCCGCGATCCGTCCGGCGCGGATCCACGGCGACTGCTGGAGCGGGAACGTGCTGTGGTCGGGCGGGCGCGGCCGGCTGGTCGACCCGGCCGCGCACGGGGGCCACCCCGAGACCGACCTGGCGATGCTCGACCTGTTCGGAGCACCCCACCTTGCGCGGATCGTCGCGGCGTACGAGGAGGTCAGGCCGCTGCCGGGGCGCGCCGCGCGGGTGCCGCTGCACCAACTGCACCCGCTGCTCGTGCACGTCTGCCTGTACGGCGGCGGCTACCGTACGGCCGCGGTGGACGCGGCGCGCGCGGCGCTGCGCGGCTGAGCTCAGCCCTTCCGCGCGCCCGACGTCTTCTTCGACTTCGACGGCGTCGGCGACGCGTGCTTGGAGGTGCGCGGCTTCGGCTCCTTGGCGCCGACCGTCGCGAACCCGTCGCAGGAGATGAACTTGTGGCCCTGGGTGGTCACCCACACGACCGTGAAGATGCCCTTGTGGTAGGTCTTGATCTTCTTCTTGCTCTTGGCCGCCACGAAGTCCTTCGGGAAGACCACGTTCGACCAGTCGCCCTTGTGCTTGGCGTGGGCGTACGCGTGGGCGCCGCTGCGGGTGTAGACGACCGCGATCACCGGGGTCTTGCCGCCGGAGGAGTTGCTGAGGCCCAGCGTCACCGCGGCGCCCGGCTTGACGGCGAACCGCGGGGCCTTCGTCTCCCAGGCGCCCTTGACCTGCGAGGTCGCCTTCGGCTTGCAGGCGTACGTCTCGGCGGAGAAGCGCATCTTCGCGAACGCGGGCGGCTTGCTGGGCGCGGTGGTCGGGGTCGCGGCGTCCGCCTTCGGGGCGTTGCCCGGTGATGTCGGCGGGTTGCCGCTGCCGCACCCGGCGGCGGCCAGGGCCACCACCCCCGTGATCGCCACCGCCGCGGCGGCGCGCGTGCGCACCCGTGGTCCGGAATGTCGAGCTCGGCTGTCTCCCACGGTGCGTCAGCGTAGCCACCTGAGGGACCACTCGGGCACTGAGGGCCGATTTCGGCAGGTAGATCACGTGAACGCGGCATACATAACGCGGCGGAGCGACTTCCCTCCGTGGTCGTGCCGTGGTTCCATGAGGGTCCTGCCGCGACGCATCCGGGGAGGTCGGGCTATGCGCATCAGCGAGATCCTGCGCAACAAAGGGAAGTTCGTGGCGACCATCGGCCCAGAGGCGACGGTCCGCGAACTGCTGGCGCTTCTCGCCGAGCACAACATCGGCGCCGTGGTCGTCAGCGAGGACGACGGGGCGACGATCGGCGGCATCGTCTCCGAGCGCGACGTCGTACGCCGCCTGCACGACCGCGGCGACGCCGTACTCGACGCCACGGTCGCGTCCATCATGACGACGGATGTCCGTACGTGCGGCGTGGACGACTCGTCCGACGACCTGCGCCCCGTGATGATCGACTACCGCATCCGCCACCTGCCGGTCGTCAACGAGAACCGCCTGGTCGGCATCGTCAGCATCGGCGACGTCGTCAAGGCCGCGATCTCCGAACTCGAAGCCGAACGCGAACACCTGGTGAGCTACATCGAAGGCTGACACGAGGGGCCCGGTGCCGTACGGGCCCCTTTCGCGCGCCCGGGGCCTTCCGTACGCCGGGCGCGGCCGGGACGTGCTTCGTCCGTGCGCGGGCGCGGCCGGGGCGTGCTTCGTCCGTGCGCCGGGCGGGGCCGGGACGTGCCTCGTCCGTGCGCCGGGCGCGGCCGGGACGGACGCTCCGCCCGTCCGGGTACGGTTGCCCGGTGGAATCCGTTAGCTCCCGTTCGCGGCCACGGCTGCTGATCGTGATGGGCGTGTCAGGCAGCGGCAAGACCACCATCGCCGAGCGCCTCGCGACCCGCCTCGGCTACCACTTCGCCGAGGGCGACGACTTCCATCCCGCGGCCAACATCGCGAAGATGTCCCGCGACGAACCCCTCACGGACGCCGACCGCGCCCCCTGGCTGGCCGCCATCCACGCGTACGCCGCAGCCCGCCTCGACGCCGGCGACCACCTCGTCATCACCTGCTCGGCGTTGAAGCACCGCTACCGTGAGGTCCTCCTGGCGGGCATCCCCGACGCCCGCGTCATCTACCTCCGCGGCACCCGCCCCGTCATAGCCGACCGCCTCCGTACCCGCCACGGCCACTTCTTCCCCGCAGCCCTCCTGGACACCCAGTTGTCCGCCCTGGAGGAACCCACCGCGGCGGAGAACCCCCTCACGGTCGACATAGGCCCCTCACCCGACACCATCGTCACCGAGATCATCCACGACCTCGACGCAGCCTCACCCTGAGCCCGGGACCGGGTCTCTTCGCGGGGGCTTGCCCCATGGGGTCTCACCCTGAGCCCGGGACCGTGATCTCGTCGCGGGCACCCGCTCTTGTCTGGGGGGTCACCCTGAGCGTGGGTCCGTGGTTTGGGGTGGGGTACCCGCTCCTGGTTTCCAGGGTCCACACACGCCTGATCCGTACGTGGCGCGAGGACCGCGCGCGTAAGGGGATCTCACCCTGAGCCCGGGACCGTGATCCCTTCGCGGGCACCTGCTCTTGTGTGGTGGGTTTCACCCTGAGCGTGGGGCCGCGGTGCGGGGTGGGCACCCGCTCTTGCCTTCCAAGGTCCACACACACCTCATCCGTACGCAGCCCAGGGATCGCCCGCACATGCGGCCTCACCCTGAGCCTGGGACCGAGTTCCCTGGGGGGCTCCTGGAGGGTCGCGTGGTCACCGGCGGGGCTTGGGCCTTCCCTGTTGCGGGGGTCGTCGTCGGGGTCGGGCCACATGTCGGGGTGGACCGTCGCCTGGCTCCAGCGCGCGGGTTGGTCGGTCACGCGTGCCATGTTCGCCGGGACGGGGGCACGCCCGCCAGTGCAGCGGCCGTACGGGAGCGCGCTGGCCAGTACGTACGGTGGCTGGCGGCGCTGCTAATTTCATGATCATGACTGATGCTCCGCGTCTTCCCGGGTTGAAGCTGGCTGAGGCGGACCGGGTGGTGGAGACCGCGTTGGCGGTCGGGGCGGAGCGGGGGTTCCCGCCGCTGGCCGTGGCCGTCGTCGACGTGGCCGGGACCGTGGTCGTGCTGCGGCGCGCCGACGGCGGTATGCCCATGACCAGCCGGATCGCCGTAGCCAAGGCGCGCACCGCGCTGTACGCCCTGAAGCCCTCCGGCGCCGTCGACCTGCCCGGCGGCATCGTCGACAGCATCCAGCACCTGTACGGCGGCGACTTCGTACCGTGGGCGGGCGGCGTCCTGATCACGGACGGCGACGTGATCCTCGGCGCCGCGGGGGCGTCTGGCGGCCATGCCATGGAGGACGAGGAGGCCGTACGGACCGCGGTCGAGCGGTGGCAGGAGAGCCGCGCCGCGGAAGGGCGGAGCTGACGGCGGGTCTGTCCGGAGCGGTCCGCCCACGGATAGGCGCGTGCGGGTGCCGGTGTAGGGACCACAGTCCCGGGCTCAGGGTGAGCTCGAGGCGCGGGCGGCGGTAAATGCGTTGGCTGGCCGGTGGGGTTGCTGCTAAGCGTGGGGGGTGTTCCCGTCATCGCGGTCGCCGTTGCTGGCGCGGCCGTACGTGTTACTGCTCTGCGGGCGGACGGTCTCGATGGTGGGGAACGCCGTGGCGCCTATTGCGTTGGCGTTTGCGGTGTTGCGGGTTAGTGGCTCGGGGGGTGCGCTGGGGCTGGTGCTCGCCGCGCGTACGGTGCCGCAGGTTGTGTTTCTGCTGTTCGGCGGGGTTATCGCGGATCGGGTGCCGCGGCGGGGGATCCTCGTGGTCGCCGCCGCGGGCGCGGGGGTGACGCAGGCTGTTGCGGCGGGGCTGCTGCTCGGCGGGGTGGCGCAGGTGTGGCAGCTCGGGGTGCTCGAAGCGATGAACGGGACCGCGGCGGCGATGCTGTTTCCCGCTACGCAGAGTGTGCTTCCGCAGACCGTTCCGGTGAGTGCGCTGCAGCGGGCCAATGTGGTGTTCCGGCTCGGGCGCAACTCCACGCAGGTGCTGGGGGCGGCGGTCGGCGGGCTCGCGGTGGCGGCGTTCGGGCCGGGGCAGGCGATCGCGTTCGACGCGGCCACGTTCTTCCTGGCCGCGGCGTTGTGGTCGGGCATGCGGCTGGCGCCCGTACGCGCGGGCGGCGCGCCGCCGTCCATGGTGCGCGACCTCGTCGAGGGCTGGCACGACTTCTGGTCGCGCACCTGGCTGTGGTCGATCGTCGTGCAGTTCTGCTTCGTCAACGCGGCCACCGGCGCGGCGTTCCAGGTGCTCGGGCCGATCGTCGCGAAGCAGCGGCTCGGCGGCGCGGGGCCGTGGGGGCTGATCGTGGCGGCCAACGCGGCGGGGCTGACGCTCGGCGCACTGGTGATGTTCTGGCTGCGGGCCCGGCGGCCGCTGCTGGCCGGGAACACCGGTGTGCTGCTGGTCCTGCCGTCGCTGGCGCTGCTGGCGTACGGCGCGCCGGTCGGCTGGCTCATCGCCGCGGCGGTGCTCGCCGGCCTCGGCATGGAGGTGTTCGGCGTCAACTGGGACCTCACGATGCAGCGCGAGATCCCGCCGGACCGCCTCGGCCGGCTCTTCTCCTACGACGCCGTGGGGTCGTTCGTGTTCCTGCCGGTCGGGCAGGCGCTCGCGGGACCGGCGATGGCGGCGTTCGGGTTGTCCGGCGCGCTCCTGGTCGCGGGCGGGGTCGTCGCGGCGGCCACGCTGGCGATCTACGCGGTCCGCGACGTACGGACGCTGCGCGTGGCCACGGCGGCCGCCTAGATGAGCAGGTCCGGGTTGCCGCCGGCGAGGACCTCGAGGACGTCGGCGTGCAGGGCGCCGTTCGTGCAGATCAGGCCGGAGCCGTTGGAGCTCGGCTTGCCGTCGAGGTCGCTGAACCGGCCGCCGGCCTCCTCGACGATCACGGTCAGCGCCGCCATGTCCCACAGGGAGAGCTCGGGCTCGGCCGCGATGTCCACGCTGCCGTCGGCGACCATGACGTGCGACCAGAAGTCGCCGTAGGCGCGGGTGCGCCACACCGAGCGGGCCAGGCCGAGGAAGGAGTCCAGCCGCCCGGCGGCCTCCCATTCGGACAGGTCGGAGTACGACAGGGAGGCGTCCTGGATCCTGCCGACCCCGGACACCTGGCAGCTCGTCGCCGCGGACAGGCTCCGGCCGGTCCACGTGCCGCTGCCGCGCGCGGCCCACCAGCGGCGGCCGATCGCCGGCGCGGACACCACGCCGGCCACCACCTCGTCGCCGTCCATCAGCGCGATGAGCGTCGCCCATACGGGCACGCCGCGTACGTAGTTCTTCGTGCCGTCGATCGGGTCGATGACCCAGCAGCGCGGGCCGTGGCCGGTGCGCCCGAACTCCTCGCCGTGGACGGCGTCGCGCGGCCGGGCGCGTTTCAGCGTGCTGCGCATCGCCTCCTCCACCGACCGGTCGGCGTCGGTGACCGGAGTGAGGTCGGGTTTCGTCTCGACCTTGAGGTCGAGGGCGCGGAACCGCCGCATCGAGGTGTCATCGGCGGCATCTGCCAGAACATGCGCGAGCCGCAGGTCATCGTCAAAACCCGCCATGACGCCAGACGCTATCGCGAACCGGGACCACAGCGTCGCGGCGGCGTGGCGTTATGTGTCGGTGATTTCCGGATCCGGTGCGTACGCGGATCGGGCGCGGCACCGTGCCAACTGCGGCGACTCGCGTCACACTGATCGTTGTGGAAACGTCATTCACGTTCACCGAGTCCCATCCGCCCGCGTTCCTGTTCGACCTGGACGGCACGCTGATCGACTCCGTGTACCAGCACGTGATCGCCTGGCGCGAGGCGCTGGTGAGCATGGACATCGACCTCGCCGTATGGCGGGTCCACCGCCGGATCGGCATGAGCGGCGGCCTGTTCGTGTCCGCGCTGATCCGCGAGACCGGCATCACGCTCACCCAGGAGCAGATCGACGAGCTGGCCCGCAGGCACGCCCAGCGGTACCTCGCCAACCTCGACTCCGTGGGCCCGCTGCCCGGCGCGAGCGACCTGCTCAACACGCTGACGGAGAACCAGGTGCCGTGGGCCATCGCGACCAGCGGCCGCGCCGAGACCGCGCACTCGGCGCTCGGCATGCTGGGCCTGCCCGACGACACCCCGATGATCACCCGCGACCTGGTGCGCCACGCCAAGCCGGACCCCGACCTGTTCCTCGCCGCGGCCTCGCTGCTCGGCGTCGACCCGGCTACGTGCATGGTCGTCGGCGACAGCGTGTGGGACCTGCTGGCCGCGCGGCGCGCCGGCGCGCTGGGCATCGGCCTGCAGTCGGGCGGTTACGGCCGGGAGGAGCTGGAGCGCGCGGGCGCCTACCGCGTCTACACCGACCCGGCCGACCTGCTGCTGCGCCTCGACGAGGTGGGGGTGCGCCGGCCGTACGGCGCGGACTGAGGCTAGGGCTGATCGTCGCGGCTGCGGAGGAGGCGGCGCAGGGAGTCGAGGCGGGCGGGCTCCGCGTGGCCGTCGGCGACCCAGGGGTCGAGCGCGCAGTCGGGCTGGAGGTGGGTGCAGCCGGGCGGGCATGACGCGGCGCCCTCGGCGAGGTCGGGGAAGGCGCCGATGACGTTCTCCGGCGCCACGTGGCCGAGGCCGAAGCTGCGGACGCCGGGTGTGTCGATGATCCAGCCCGCGCGGGGGCCGGGCAGCGCGAGGGCGATCGCGGACGTGGAGGTGTGCCGGCCGCGGCCGGTGACCGGGTTGACCTCGCCCACGGAGCGGTGCGCCTCCGGGAGCAGCGCGTTCACCAGCGTGGACTTCCCGACGCCCGAATGGCCGACCAGGACGCTCGTACGGCCGGCGAGGAGCTCGGCCAGCTCGGTGAGGTCGCCGCCCCTGCGGGTCACGACATAGCGGACGTCGAGCGGTTCGTACGCGGCGAGCAGGTCGTCGGGCGCGGCGAGGTCGGCCTTCGTGAGGCACAGCAGTGGGTCGAGGCCCGAGTCGTACGCCGCGACGAGGCAGCGGTCGATCAGCCGGGGACGCGGCGGCGGGTCGGCGAGCGCGGTGACGACGACCATTTGGTCGGCGTTGGCGACGATGATGCGCTCCACCTGGTCGGTGTCGTCGGCGCTGCGGCGCAGGACGGACGCGCGCGGCTCGACGCGGACGATCCGCGCGAGGGTGTCGGGCCGGCCGGTGACGTCGCCGACGAGGCGCACTCGGTCGCCGACGACGACGCCCTTGCGGCCGAGCTCGCGCGCCTTCATCGCCGTGACGGGGTGGTCGTCGACCAGGCAGGTGTAGCGGCCGCGGTCGACCGCGGTGACGAAGCCGTCGGCGGCGTCCTCATGGCGGGGGCGTTGGCGGGTGCGCGGGCGCGACCCGCCGGTCGCCCGCACACGGACGTCGTCCTCGTCGTAGTCGTGGCGGCGTTTCGTCAGGTCGGCCTCCCCGCCAGCATGTGGTCCCAGAGGTCGGTGAAGCCGGGCATGGTCTTCCCGGTGGTGGCCACGTTCTCCACCGCGACGCCCGGCACGGCCAGGCCGAGCAGGGCGGCGGCGGTGGCCAGCCGATGGTCGTCGTACGTCGCGAAGACGCCGCCGGTGAGGGGGCGGGGGCGGATCTCCAGGCCGTCGGGCAGCTCGGTGATGTCGCCCCCCAGGGCGGTGAGCTCGCGGGCCAGGGCGGCGAGCCGGTCGGTCTCCTGGAGACGGGTGTGCGCCACGCCGGTGATCGTGGACGGGGAGTCGGCCAGCGCCGCCAGCACGGCGATCGTGGTCGTCAGCTCGGGGACGTCGCGCAGATTGGCCTCGATGCCGCGGATGGACGCGCCGCCGCGCACCGTCAGCCCCTCGCCGGTCAGCTCGCAGGCGGCGCCCATGGTCGTCAGCAGCTCGGGGAGCTCCGAGCCCGGCTGGGTGGTCTGCCGCGGCCAGCCGGCGATGGTGACGCGGCCGCCGGTGACGAGCGCGGCCGCGCAGAACGGCGCCGCGTTGGAGAGGTCGGGCTCGATGGTCAGCTCGTGGCCGGTCAGCGGGCCGGGGGAGACCCGCCAGACATCGGGCATGTCGTCGTCGACCTCGGCGCCGAACTCGCGGAGCGCGGCCACCGTCATCGCGAGGTGGGGCTGGGACGGCACGGGCGGGCCCGAATGGCGCACCTCGACGCCCTTCTCGAACCGCGGGCCGGACAGCAGCAGCCCCGAGACGAGCTGCGACGACCCGGACGAGTCGAGCGTGACGGCGCCGCCGGCGACCGCGCCGCCGCCGTTGACGGTCAAGGGGAGGGCGCCGCGGCCGTCGTCGTCGACCTGGGCGCCGAGAGCGCGCAGCGCGGCCAGCAGCGGGCCGATGGGCCGCTCGCGGGCGCGCGGATCGCCGTCGAACCGGACCGGCCCGGCGGCCAGGGCGGCCACCGGGGGCACGAACCGCATCACCGTGCCCGCATTGCCCACGTCGACCGTGGCGGGGCCCGTCAGGCCGCGGGGCATGACCAGGAGGTCTCCGTCACCCTCGGCGATGCGCGTGCCGAGGGCGGACAGGGCGGCGGCCATCAGCGCCGTGTCGCGGCTGCGGAGCGGGGCGCGCAGATGGCTGGGGCCGTTGGCCAGCGCGGCCAGCACGAGCGCCCGGTTCGTTGCGGACTTCGAGCCGGGCAGGGTGACGGTCGCGTCGACCGGTGCGGCGGCGACCGGCGCGGGCCAGGGTGCTA
The DNA here is from genome assembly GCA_036502625.1 of Streptosporangiaceae bacterium. Lineage (GTDB taxonomy): Bacteria > Actinomycetota > Actinomycetes > Streptosporangiales > Streptosporangiaceae > DASXYG01. Next base: position 89,975 of record DASXYG010000130.1, on the reverse strand, counting down.
CGGGCTGTTCGGACGGCATGTTCCGAGCTTAGAGGCTCCGGCGCCGAACCGGCCCCGGCGAATCGTAGGCTGTGGATATGTGCGGCAGGTACGCGAACGCCCGTCGGCGCCAGGATCTCCTCGACGCCTTCTTCATCGAGCGCGACACCACACCGGAGGAGCTTCCGCCGGACTACAACGTCGCCCCGACGAAGCCCGTCTACACCGTCATGGAACGCTCGCGCGACGACACCGTCACCCGTGAGCTGCACGTCGCGCGCTGGGGCCTGGTGCCGTCCTGGGCCAAGGACCCCGGCATCGGCAGCCGCCTGATCAACGCGCGCGTCGAGACCGTCGCGGAGAAGCCGGCCTTCCGCCGCGCGTTCGCCCGCCGCCGCTGCCTGCTGCCCGCCGACGGCTACTACGAGTGGTACGCCCAGGAGGACGGCGCGAAGACCGCGTCCGGCAAGCCGCGCAAGCAGCCGTTCTACATCCACCCCGGCGACGACGGCATGCTCGCCTTCGCCGGGCTGTACGAACTGTGGAAGGACCCGTCGCGCGAGGGCGACGAGGCCTGGCTGTGGTCGTGCACGATCATCACCACCGACGCGCCCGACGACCTCGGCCGCATCCACGACCGCATGCCGATGGTCATCCCGGCGGACCGCTGGGACGCCTGGCTGGACTACCGGAGCACCGACCCGGACGAAATGCGCGACCTGCTCGCCCCGGCCATGGCCGCCGGCGACGGCGCGTCCCATCTCGTCGCCTATCCGGTGTCGACGGAGGTCAACAACGTCCGCAACAACGGACCTGAGCTGCGCGAACCGCTGCCCGCCGAGGGCGCGGACGGCGCGGACGGTGAGAGCGCCGAGGGCGGCGACGCCCCCGGCGACCCCACGGCCACGCTCTTCTAGCCGGGGCGGCGCGCGCTCACGACCAGGTGGATGCCGACCGAATCGTCGTTGCGGCTGGCCTGCAGCTCCGCGCGGACGAGCCGGCGCAGCGCCTCGGGGTCGTCGCCCAGCACGCCTTCCACGGTCGACGGCGACAGCATCGTCCGCGACCGGATCCACTCGACTTCCAGCCCGGCGTCGGAGAACAGCTCGCGCAGTTGGTCGGCGCCGAAGCAGCGCGTGAACGTGCCGTCCGGCCAGGGGATGAGCACGACCTCGGCGCTCGGGACGTCGGACAACTGGGCCCAGGACTCCTGCCCGGCGAGCATCGCCATGCCGAACATCAGGGAGTCGGTGCTCGCGATCACCCGGCCGCCGGGGCGCAGCACCCGCGCCAGCTCCGTGACGAGCATCTCGGCGAGCAGGTGGCGGGACAGCGCGCGGTCGTCGGCGATCACGGCGTCGATGCTGGCGTCGGACAGGAACGACAGGGACGTCGCGTCGGCGCGGATCGTCGACACCGAGCCGCCCGCCTGGGGGCGCGGCACGGCTGTAGTGGGGCGTTCGCCGTTCTCCGGTTCTCGTACGAGCAGGACCCGGTGGCCGGCCGCGGCGGCCTGCGCGGCGCTCGCGGCGCCCGGACCCGAGAGGTCGAGGACCCGGGACGGCTTGCGCGGCAGCCATCGCGCGCGCTGGGCGGCCGCCACCCTCCGATAGAACCTCCAGTACGAGGTAAGGGAATCGAGCCCCTCCGCCGTGAGATGTGTCGACGTGGCTGGCAGCACTGCCGCTCCTTACCGCGATCGAGGTCCGAGGCCCATCATCTCCCTCCAACGAGCAGCCGTCACCCTTCGTGCCCGGGAATCACCGCGACCGGTCCCGTGTTCCAGCGCTCGTAAGCCTTGCGAGCTGGGAGGAGTCCTGGATGTCGGCAGCGGTCATGGCAGACCGGCCGGACACACGTCCGGAGGGCCGCGTGTTCGCCGGTAACGGGTTGTCCCCGGTACTCTCTGGTGTTCAAGGCGCCCCGAGCGCCGGACACGCCGAGGGGGTGGGTGAGGTCACCGAGACCGCCGAGCAGCGCGGGCAGCGTTTCGAGCGCGACGCGATGCCGTATCTCGATCAGCTTTACTCGGCCGCGCTGCGCATGACGCGCAATCCGGCCGATGCCGAAGACCTGGTGCAGGAGACGTTCGCCAAGGCGTTCGCGTCCTTCCATCAGTTCAAGGAGGGCACGAACCTCAAGGCGTGGCTGTACCGCATCCTGACGAACACCTTTATCAACTCGTACCGGAAGAAGCAGCGCGAGCCGCGCCAGGCCGGCACCGATGAGGTCGAGGACTGGCAGATCGCGCGCGCTGAGTCGCACACGTCCGTCGGGTTGAAGTCCGCGGAGGCCGAGGCGCTGGAACGGCTGCCCGACTCCGATATCAAGGACGCTTTGCAGGAACTGCCGGAAGAGTTCCGCATCGCGGTCTATCTTGCGGATGTGGAGGGGTTCGCCTACAAGGAGATCGCCGAGATCATGGGCACCCCGATCGGCACCGTCATGTCCCGGTTGCACCGGGGCCGGCGACAGTTGAGGGCCCGTTTGGAGGGCTATGCGCACGATCGGGGCATCGTGCGCGCGGCCTCCGGGGCACCGGCCGGGGAGGAAACGAAATGAGCTGCGGGAAGCCCCACGAGACGCCGTGTAGCGACGTCCTCGACCAGCTTTACATCTATCTCGACGGCGAGCTCGACGGCGAGGGCTGCGAGAAGATCCGCCAGCACCTCGACGAATGCGGCGACTGCCTGGACGAGTACGGCCTCGAAGAGGCGATCAAGAAGCTCGTGGGCGAGCGCTGCGGCTGTGACGCCGCGCCCCCCGGCCTGCGCGACAAGATCATGGTGCGCATCCAGGAAGTACGAGTCGAGATAGGACCGGCCGAATAACCGCTCCCATACGGCCCTTTGTGGTCCGCATGGGGGCCGTACGGTCGATTTCGGGTACGAACTGTGCGCTCTCGGTGATTACGTTAGGTGATCACTATGTGACCCATCCCCGTGAATCCGGGTCAACTGTCGTCGGGCGCTCGTGAGATCTCATTCATCTGGTCGTTCCGGGAACGTGAATCCGACTTCGTTTCGTCTTCGCGATTACATATCGTGAATGTGCCCGTTGCCTCATGTTCTGCCGAATGGCTATGACAACGCGCGAGAACGCGTTACGGTGGTGGGCGCGCCGATCGAGTTGGGAGGCTGATCGGTGCACGGTTAATGGGAGGCGAGTGGAATGCGTTGGCAGAGGCTTACCGCACTGCTGTTGTCGGTGATCGCGCTGAGCGTGCTGGCGGTCGGGATGTTCGCGGCGCCCAGCGGAATCGCCTGGGGATAGGTGCCCGGCAGGTCCTGGGGGTTCGTAGGTGAACGCGCTGCCGTTGGCGGGCCGTCTGTATGTCGGCTGTGTCGTCGCGGCAGCCGCGATCCTCATCTACACCGGTGACTACGGCAATGTCGCGTGGCCGGTGGCGGCGATGCTGGGTGCCCTGTTCGTCGCATGCGAGTCGACGTCAACGTCCATCGCCGACGACGCAACGGTCTCACTCAGCTTCTCCGCCGCCCTCGCGTCCGTAGTCCTGGTCGGTCCCACAGGCGCGGCGCTGGTCTCGCTCGCGGCCCTGTTCAGCGTCCGCAAGGGCCTGCCCGTGGTGAAGCGCGCGTTCAACGCCGCGCAGTTCAGCGTCAGCGCGTACGCCGCGGGCACCGTCTTCGAGACGCTGCACGGCAAGCACGGCGTCCCGCAGGCCAGCGAGTTCCCCGGGCTGATCGGCCCGTACCTCATCGCGGCGTTCGTCTACATCGCGGTGAACATGCTCCTCGTCGGCGGCGTGCTGCTGTTCATCGGGCAGCTCCGCTTCCGGTCGCCGAAGTACCTGCACCGCGGCCCCGCCGTCTCGCTGGTCGCCAACTACGCGGCGTACGCCACGTTCGGCCTGCTGATCGCCGCGCTGTGGACGATCATCGGTTGGGTCTCGGTGTTCCTGGTCCTCACGCCGCTCGTCGTGGCCCGGTGGGCGTTCGCGCAGTACACCGAGCAGCAGCGGGCGCACGAGGCGACGCTCGCCGCGATGTGCCAGGCCGTCGAGACGAAGGACTACTACACGCGCGGCCACTGCGTCCGCGTGTCCCGCGGGTCGGCGATGATCGCCGAGGAGCTCGGCATGCACGCCGACCGCGTCGACGCCGTACGCCACGCCGGCATGATGCACGACGTCGGCAAGCTGGGCGTGCCCACGCGGGTGCTCCAGAAGTCCGGGCCGCTCACGCCGGACGAGTTCGCCACGATCCAGCTCCACCCGATGCGCGGCCTGGAGATCGTCCGCGAGATCGGGTTCCTCGACGAGGCGCTCGCCGGCATCCTGCACCACCACGAGCGCATCGACGGACGCGGCTACCCGATGGGCCTGGCCGGCGACGAGATCCCCGAGTTCGCCCGCATCATCGGCGTCGCCGACGCCCTCGACTCCATGACGTCCACCCGCTCGTACCGCGGCGCACGGCCCGTACCGGAAGCCCTGGAAGAGCTGCTGAAATGCGCGGGGGCGCAGTTCGACCCGGTCATGGTGGACGCCCTGATCCGCTCGATCAAGCGTGAGGGCTGGGACCCTCCGCGCCCCGTCGGACCGCCGGACTCCCCGGGGCAGGTTGCCAGGCAGGACCACGACGACCCGACCGCGCCGTTGCGCGTCTCCGGCGATCCGGCAGGTTAGCCCGTGCCGGCATCGCACGGAGTGAGACCATCATCTACATGGTGAGACGCGAGGCGCGTTGGTCGTCATGGCCGACGTGGGGGGCCGGTCAGGTGACGCTGATCGTCGCCGCCGCCGTCCTCGTGGTCGCATCGCTCGGCGCCGTCCTGGTCAATCCGGCAGACCAGCCGCGCCTCGCGGTGGCGTTCGGCGCGCTCATCGTGCTCGGGGAGCTGGCCAGGCTCGCCATGCCCGGCAACCGCGAGACCGCGCCGATCAGCATGGCCGGCGCGCTCGGCTACACCCTGCTGCTCAACATCGGCGGCACCGAGCGCGCTCAGCAGAGCGCCATGCAGGTCGTCGCGGTGACCGCGATCGCCATGACCATCGGCGCGCTGCCGCACATCGCCGTCGGCCGCCTGCCGCGGCTTGACGTCCTGGCCCGCCGCCTCATCACGATCGCCGCCGTCGCCTTCGCGTACCGGCCGCTCGCGCCGCACCTCGACCTGCGCGGCGCCTGGTGGACGGCGCTCGCCGCGATGGTGGGCGCCGTGGTGCTGGCGATGGCCATCGACCTCGTGGTGACCGCGCTCATCCGCGCCGAGGCGCTGTCCGCGCGGGTCGGCGTCGCGCTGGCCGACGAGTTCCAGTCGCAGCTCCGGCTCGACATCGCGGTCGCCGCGACGGCCATCATCGTGGCGCTGGCCATCGGCATCATGGGCATCCTCGCGCTGCTGGTGTTCACCGGCCCGCTGCTGGTCACGCAGATCGCGTTCCGCCGCTACGCCGCGATCCGGTCGACGTACCTCCAGACCGTCCGCGCGCTGGCCCGCGTCACCGAGGTGGGCGGCTACGTCGAGAGCGGCCACTCGCGGCGGGTCGGCGACCTCTCCGTGGCCATCGGCCGCGAGCTCGGGATGTACGAGGCCGAGCTGCTCGAACTGGAGTACGCCGCGCTCATGCACGACATCGGGCAGCTCTCGCTCCCCGACCCCATCCCGGGTGGCGCGACCGTCTTCGCCGGCGCCGACGAGCAGCTCCGCATCGCCAAGCTCGGCGCCGAGGTCATCCGGCAGGCGGGCGTGCTCGAGGCCGTCGCGAACATCGTCGAGCACCAGTGCGAGCCGTACAAACCCAATCCCGAGCTGCCGCTGGCCAGCCGGGTGATCCGGGTGGCCAACGCGTACGACGACATGGTCGGCGGCTCCGGCGACCACGACAGGTCCGCGGCCGCGCTGGACCGGCTGCGCCACGACGTCGCGATCGAGTTCGACCCGGACGTCGTGGAGGCGCTCGCCCGCGTCATCGACCGCCTCGGCCACGGGCGTTTCTAGCGGGGCGTACGCACCCCGTCCATGCCGTTCAGGCCGACCAGCCTGAGGACGGCGTCGAGGCCGCGCATGCGGGCCAGCTCGCCGCCGCGCGGCAGCAGGAGCACCCGCATGCCGAGGGCCGCGGCCGCGCCGTCGCTGTCCGGGGTGTCGCCGACCATCAGCACGTCGCGCGGGTCGGCGCCCAGGCCGTCGAGCGCGTACGCGAACAGCCGCGGGTCGGGCTTCGCGACGCCCAAGTCGCACGACAGCGCGAACGTGTCCACCTCGATGCCCCGCGCCGGGAAGTATCCGCGCAGGTCCCAGCCGATGTTGCTGACCACGCCGACGGGCAGGCCGGCGGCGCGCAGCGCGGCGATCACCGGGCGCGTGTCGTCGTACGGCACCCAGCTCCGCGGCGCGCGCAGCTCGTCCGACAGCGCCTGCGCCATGGGCGCGAGCTCCGGCACGGCGCGCGCCCACGCCACGACGGCCGCCTCGTGGCGCTCCGGCGACAGGTCGCGGCCCTCCTGAGCGGCGCGGACGCCCGGGAGCGACCAGGCGGTGGTGAGCTCGTCGGCCAGGCGGCGCGCGGTGGCCTCGGTCATCTCCGTGCCGACCCGGTGCGCGGTGGCGCACAGCCAGGTCACGGTGTCCACCGAGTGGAAGATCGTGTTGGAGAAGTCGAACAGGACGGCGCCGACCGGACGCGGCTCGGCGCGTGGGACCTGCGTGGTGTCGTCGAACCCGGCGATGAGCATGGCGGCCACCCTAACCGCGCGGCCGGTGTGGTCTCGGGAATGGTCGGCCGTAGCCAGTAGGCTGTGGACAACGGGTCCGTACGGGAAACGGCCCACGATCCGCGGGGGTTGTACGGATGGTGTCCGGTGGCGAGGCCGAAGCGGAGATTCCCCGGGTCGCGCGGCCGGTACCGCTCCGCGAGAGCGTGTACGACACCCTCCTCGACCTGATCGTCAACCGCACCCTGCGCCCCGGCGCCCACCTCGTGGAAAGCGAGCTGGCCGGCCGCCTGGGCGTCTCCCGCCAGCCCGTACGCGAGGCTTTGCAGCGGCTGAACACCGAGGGATGGGTGGAGCTGCGCCCCGGCCACGGCGCGTACGTCCACATTCCCACCGAGGACGAGGCCGACCAGCTCCTGGCCGTCCGCAGCCTCCTGGAAACCGAGGCCGCCCGCCTGGCCGCCCGCCACGCCACCGAAGAGACCATTGCTCACCTGCGCAAACTCCGCCAACGCGGGGTGGACGCGCTGGACGCCGACGACGTCGACGCCATGGTCGCCGCCAACGCCGACCTCCACGCCGCGATCACCGACCTCTCCGGCAACGCGCCGCTGGCCGAGCTGACCCGCCAGGTCGACCGCCGAGTCCGCTGGTACTACGCCCCGGTAGCCCGCCACCGAGGCCACCGCTCCTGGACCGAACACGCCAAGATCATCGACGCGATAGCCGCCCACGACTCAGCCAAGGCCGCGTCCCTGATGCGAAAGCACACAGAGACGACTCGCGAGACGTACCACCAGATGGGCGAGGAAAAGCCTGAGGGGTGAGGGGGCTTGTTCCGCCTGGAGCGCGGAGGGTGACAGGGGAACCGGCCTCACCCTGAGCATGGGAACGGGTCTGGGGGTCTTGCTCCGCCTGGGGGCGTGGAGGTGACGGGGGAACTGGCCTCATCTTGAGCATGGGAACGGGGTTTCCCTGGGGAGTTTCGGGCTCTGGGGGGTCTTGCTCCGCCTTGGGGGCGCGGAGGTGGCGGGGGACCCGCGATGAATCCCCGATCCCGGGCTCAGGGTGAGACCCGCCCCCTTTCCACATCCAAGCCCCGCTTTAGGTGCCCGTGAGGGTGCGGGGGAGACCGAGCTCAGGGTGAGGCCCCGCCCGGGCCTCGCTTGGGTTGCCGTGAGGTGTTGGGTGGTGCGGCGTGGGTTCAGGGTGAGGCGCGCCCCCTTTCCACACCCCAGCCCCGCTTTACGTGCCCGTGAGGGTGCGGGGGAGAGACCCGAGCTCAGGGTGAGGCCCCGCCCCGGCCTCGCTTTGCGCGTCCCGGCCTGGCTTGGGTTGCCGTGAGGTGTGGGGTGGTGCGGCCTGGGTTCAGGGTGAGGCGCGTTCGCCTTCGCCGCCCCGGCCTCGCTTTGCGCTGCCGTGAGGTGGGGTGCGGCCTGAGCTCAGGGTGGGGTCCCCTCCCGGGGGTTCGCCTCTCGTGAGGAGGGCTCGTCCTTGCTCTGGGTGGGGCGGATGCCTTGGCGCTGGGCGGGTCTCGGTCTCCCCGGGGGCGGGAGCGAGGTTGCGTGGGCCTTGGGGAGTAGGAGCGGGTGACCCATCCCGAACTGCGGTCCCGTGCTCAGGGTGAGGTCTGGTGTGCGAGGGCTGGTGGCCGACCCCGAACTGCGGTCCCGTGCTCAGGGTGAGGTCTGGTGCGCGAGGGCGGGTGGCCGCGATGAGGCCGGGTTCCGGGCTCAGGGGAGGCGCGCCTCCTTTCGCACCTCAGCCGTGGGTTACGCGGCTGTGAGGGGTGGCCCGCTCGGTGCGGTCCGTGGCGGCGTGGAACGCCGCGCGGATAGGGGCGTTGGCGGGGGCGGGCTCGGGGAGGGGCGCGGGCTTGGGGGTGCGTCGGCCCGTGCCGGTGGGGGGTGGGACGGGCCGACGCGGGAGGGTTAGGTGGGGGGTTCGGGGGTGGGGGTGGAACTTCGGCCGGGTTGGCGGAGGAGGAGGGCCATGGCGGCTGAGACGAAGCCCATGATCCCGGCCAGGGTGTAGGCGCCGGTGTAGCCCCAGGCGGCGATGACTATGGCGCCTAGGCCGCCTCCGAACAGGCCGCTTACGAGTTTGGCGCTGTAGACGATGCCGTAGTTCGTGGCGTTGTGGTTTTCGCCGAAGAAGTCGGGGACGAGGGCCGCGAACAACGGGTAGAAGGCGCCGGCGCCGAAGCCGGAGACGAAGGCCATCACCAGGAACATGGGCTCGTTGTGGGCGTTGCCGGCCCACAGCGTTCCGAACTGGGCGAGGGCCTCGATGATCAGCACGACGATGAGGGTCTGCTTGCGGCCGATCATGTCGGAGACCCAGCCGACCGCGGCGCGGCCGACCCCGTTGACGACGGCGAGGATGCCCGCGGACAGCGACGCCATCAGGGGCCCGAAGCCGAGGTCCTTGGCGAACGGCACCTCGAAGGAGATGCCGAAGATCGAGACGCCGGAGATGAACGCCAGGCTGACCCACATCAGCGGGATCATCCCGGTACGGAACGCCTCCTTCGGGGAGTACTGCTTCACCGCGGGCGGGTTCTTCGTCAAGGCGGTGGTGGTGTTGCGCTGGGCGGCGGCCTTGAGCGGGTCGATGTGCTCGGGCCACCAGTTCTTCGGCGGGTCCTTGAAGAAGATCCCGCAGATGGCGATGGCCACGAGGACGAAGGCGCCGATCAGGTCCAGGACGAGCTGGTAGTTGCTCGTGTCGAACCAGTAGTTGAAGATCACGATGAACGGCAGCGAGCCGTACGCGAACCCGCCGTTGACGAATCCCGTACGGGCCCCGCGGTTGTCCGGGTACCACTTGCCGACCATGTTGATGCAGGTCGCGTACACCAGCCCGGCACCGAGTCCGCCGACCACGCCGAAGCCGAGGATGGCCAGGGACACGGACGGCGAATGGGAGATCGACAGGAAGCCGATCAGGGAGAGCACCGAGCCGATCAGCATCGCCCGGCGCGCCGTCAGGATCCCCCGCTCCCGGAGGAAGCCGGCGGGGGTGGCGACCCCGGCCTGGAAGAAGACCCAGACGGTGAGGATCCAGAAGGTGTTCGTGCTGGTCCAGCCGTGCGCCGAGGTGAGGGTCTCCTCGGCCGAACCATAGGCGTACTCGAAGACGCTGATCGCCATCATGGCGACCCAGGGGAGCACCACCATCAGCCGGCGCCGATGGCCGAGCAGGCTCCGATCCGACTCCCCTATGCGGTACACGCGGCCGCGTGCGTCCGTGACCTCGCGATACGACCGTGAATCCGCGGTGGGTGAGGTGGTCATATCCGACCTCCGCTTGCGGGTGACTCGTGGATCCCCCCTGCCCCCGTGTTCGCGGCGCGGTAGTGCGCGGACGCGTTCAGCGCATGGTTTCCCCCTTCCGTACGGTCGCGGGCGTCACATGACCCCCTCGTCGCGCAGCGCGGCCTGGTCGGACTCGGACAGGCCGAGCTCGCCGTAGACCTCGCCGTTGTGCTCGCCGAGCAGCGGCGAGCGGGCGACCTCGACGGGGGAGTCGGACATCCGGATGGGCGAGCCGATCGTGCTGTACGCGCCGCGGTCCGGGTGGTCGACGGAGACGACCACGCCGTTGTCGCGCAGCGTGGCGTCCTCGATGAGCTCGCGGGTGGACAGGATCGGGCCGCACGGGATGTTGTGCGCGTTCAGCGCGGCCAGCACGTCCCACTTGCCGGAGCGCAGCGACCACTCCTCGACCAGCGCGAACACCTTGTCCAGCTTGGACAGGCGGGCCTCGGGGGTGGCCCATTCGGGGTCGGTGGCCAGCTCGGGGCGTCCGATGAGCTCGGTGATCGGCGCCCAGCCCGGCGGCTGGATGATCACGTAGACGTAGTCGTTCGGGCCGCCGGGCGCGCAGCGCACCGCCCAGCCGGGCTGGCCGCCGCCGGACGCGTTGCCCGAGCGCGGCACCTCGTCGCCGAACTCGTCGTTCGGGTACTCGCCGAGCGGCCCGTGCGTCAGCCGCTGCTGGTCGCGGAGCTTCACCCGGCACAGGTTGAGCACGGAGTCCTGCATGGCGACCTCGACCCGCTGGCCGCGGCCGCTGCTCTGGCGCTGGAACAGCGCGGCGAGGATGCCCGCGACGGTGTGGATGCCGGTGCCGGAGTCGCCGATCTGGGCGCCGGTGGCGGTGGGCGGGCCGTCCGCGAACCCGGTCGTGCTCATGGAGCCGCCCATGGCCTGGGCGATCACCTCGTACGCCTTGTACGTCGCGTACGCGCCGGGGCCGAAGCCCTTGATGGAGGCGTAGACCAGCCGGGGGTTGATCTCCTGGAGCCGCTCCCACGTGAAGCCCATGCGGTCGACGGCGCCGGGTCCGAAGTTCTCCACAAGGACATCGGAGCTCTTGACGAGGTCGGTGAAGATCTCCTTGCCGCGCTCGGACTTCATGTTCAGCGTGATGCTGCGCTTGTTGCCGTTGAGCATCGTGAAGTACAGGCTGTCGACGCCGGGCAGGTCGCGGAGCTGGCGGCGGGTGATGTCGCCGCTCGGCGACTCCAGCTTCACGACGTCGGCGCCCAGGTATCCGAGGATCTGGGTGCACGACGGGCCCGACTGTACGTGCGTCATGTCGAGGACGCGGACGCCCTCCAGTGCCTTCGCCATGGCGCCTCCCGTCACTTGTCCATATTCTGGTTCTGAACGCCGTTACGAATACTGCATACCGTATTCATTTCCACCGTAACGACCCTCGCATGGCCCGCGATCGATGTAAAGCGCGTGTTTCCGTGGTCGGGAGGCCGGTGACCGGTGAATGTCGGTGGCGACCGCTAGCGTTCGGGCATGCGGATCGACTGGAACAAGCAACTCGTCGAGCAGCTCGACTGGCATTGGCGGGCGCAGGCGCGCCCCCGCCTCGACGGCCTCACCGACGACGAGTATTTCTGGGAGCCGGCGCCCGGCTCCTGGAACGTGCGCCCGCGCGGCGAGGGCATCGCGGAGATCGCGGGCGGCTCGGGCGACTACATCGTCGACTTCGCCTATCCCGAGCCGGAGCAGGCGCCGGTGACCACGATCGCGTGGCGCCTGGCGCACGTCATCGTGGGCGTGTTCGCCATGCGCAACGCCGGCCACTTCGACGGCCCCGCGGGCGACTACATGACCTTCGACTACGCGGGCACGGCCGACGGCGCGCTCGCCCAGCTCGACGACGCGTACGGCCGGTGGATCGCGGGCGTGCGCGGGCTGGGCGCGGACGGCCTCGCCGAGAAGGCCGGCGCCGCCGAGGGTCCCTGGTCGGAGCACGCGATGGCCGAGCTCGTGCTGCACATCAACCGCGAGGCCATCCACCACATGGCGGAGATCGCCCTGCTGCGCGACCTCTACCGCGACCGGAAGGGGTGATCAGGCGACCGTCATGCCCATGCGGTGGGCGCCGGTGTAGACGTTCATGGAGTCGCCGCGGACGAACCCGGCGAGCGTGAGGCCCGACTCCTCGGCCAGTTCGGCGGCCAGCGTCGAGGGGGCGGATACCGCGGCCATGGCCGGGATGCCCGCCATCACGGCCTTCTGCACGAGCTCGAACGACGCCCGGCCCGACACGACGAGCACCCTCCCCGCCAGCGGGAGCAGGTCGTGCTGGACGGCCCAGCCGAGGAGCTTGTCGACCGCGTTGTGCCGGCCGACGTCCTCGCGTACACGGATGCGCTCGCCTTCGGCGGTGAACAGGCCGGCGGCGTGCAGCCCGCCCGTACGATCGAAGACCCGCTGGGCGGAGCGGAGCCGGCCGGGCAGCGCGAGCACCACCTCGGGGTCGAGCGCGACCGGGTCGGCGGCGACGTCGAAGCGCGTGGTGGCGCGGACGGCGTCGAGGCTGGTCTTGCCGCACAGGCCGCACGCCGAGGTGGTGACGGTGTGCCGGGTCATCGTCTCCTCGGGCACGTCCACGCCCGGGGCGAGGGTGACGTCCACGATGTTCTCGGCGATCAGCCCGGCCACCGGGATCTCGCCGGGCGCGGCCGTGAGGTCGGCGCAGTGGCGGATGGCGCGGATCTCCGACGGGTGCGCGATCACGCCCTCGGCCACCAGGAACCCGGTGACCAGTTCGAAGTCGTGCCCGGGTGTGCGCATGGTGACGGCCAAAGGTGTGCCGTTGACCCGCATCTCCAGGGGTTCCTCGGTGACGAGGGTGTCGGGCCGCGGTGTCGCGGTGCCGCCCGCGCCCCCCACGAACCGCACCACGCGGCGCCGCGCTGTCATGGTGGTCATGCCGCACACCTCCCGTACCGACATGCCCATTCTCGCGCGCGTACGGGCCCGCGTCAGGACGTGACCGTGGCGTCGAGGAGGTCCGTCAGCGCGTGCACCGTACGCAGGGTCGGCACCGGCACGCCCGCGAGGCCGGCCAGCTCGACGACCGCGGTCAGCATGACGTCGAGCTCGAGCGGCCGGCCGTTCTCCAGGTCGGTGAGCATGGACGTCCGGTGCGCGCCGACGCGCTCGGCGCCCGCGAGCCGCCGGTCGACGGAGATCTCCGGGCGGCTGCCCAGGGCGGCGGCCACGTCGAGGGTCTCGCGCATCATCGACGCGACCAGCTCGCGGGTGCCGGGGTGGCGGCACAGGTCCGCCATGGTGGCGCGGGTCAGGGCGCTGAGCGGGTTGAACGCGACGTTGCCCATCAGCTTGATCCAGATGTCGTCGCGCAGGTCGGGCTCCACGGGGCACTTCAGGCCGCCGGCGACCATGGCCGCGCTGAACTCCGTGCAGCGGGCCGACACGCCGCCGGCCGGCTCGCCGATGGAGAACCGCGTGCCGTCCATGTGGCGGATCACGCCGGGCTCGGCGATCTCCGAGCCGACGTAGACGACGCAGCCGATCGCGCGGTGCGGCGGCAGCGCCCTGGTGACCGCGCCGCCGGGGTCGACGCTCTCGATGCGGTGCCCCTCGTACGGGCCGGCCAGGCCGTGGAAGTACCACCACGGGATGCCGTTCTGCGCGGCGACGAGGGTCGTACGGTCGTGCAGGAGCGGCGCGACCAGCGGCCCGGCCGCGGCGTACGACGTGGCCTTCAGGCCGAGCAGTACGTGGTCGACCGGGCCGATCTCGGCGGGGTCGTCGGTGGCGTGCGGGCGGGCGTGGAAGTCGCCGCGCGGGCTGAGGACGCGCACACCGTGGCGCCGGATGGCCGCGAGGTGCGGGCCGCGGGCCACGAGGTGGACCTCCACGCCGGCGCGGCACAGGGCGGCGCCGGCGTACGCGCCGATCGCCCCGGCGCCGAGAACCGCGACTTTCACCATCAACTCCGTCGTGTCGGGGGCGCCGGATCGTCGGGCACGTGAACCCTGTGTACGGGAGCGGTGGAAGCGGGTCAATCGGCGCCGCCCCGCGCCCGTCATGATGGGGGCGCACGCCGACGCGAGAGGAGCCGTACGTGAACACGCTTGAGGAATGGACCCATGAGGTCTGTGGTGAGCTTGGCCTCGATCCGGCCGAGGTGGACCGGGACGGCATCCTCGACATGACGAAGGACGTCGCGCACGGGGTGGCCCGGCCGGCCGCGCCGCTGACCGCGTACATCGCGGGGCTGGCCATCGGGCGCGGCGCCGACCCGGCCGCGACGCTCGCGCGCGTCGCCGAGCTGGCCAGGGCGCGCACGCCCGCCGACGGGTAGCCGGTCAGGGGCGGCGCGCGGGCAGTTCCTCGGTGAGCATGCGCACCATTGCGGCCGTACGCGCGCGTTCCGGCCACACGACCGGGACGCCGCGTTCGCGCAGCGGCGCCGCGGTGACGGGGCCGACGCACATCGCGAGCACGCGCTCGCGCAGGGCCGTGACCAGCGCGTCTCCGTGGCCCGTGGTGTCGGCGCGGGCGAGGGTGCCGGCGGCGGCGGGCGCGCTGGTGAACGTGACGGCGTCGAGCGCACGTTCCGCGGCGGCGTCGATCAGGGTGTCGAGCGGCGCGGGGTCGGCGGGCGGGGTCCAGCGGTAGACGGGCACGGCGGAGACGTCGGCGCCCGCGCCGGCCAGGGCGTCGCGGAAGTCGTGCTGCGGGTCGCCGTGGAGCTGGACGGCGATGCGCCGCCCGGCCACGCCGCGCGCCAGCAGGTGGGTGAGCAGCTCACCGGAGGACTCCGACGGCGGCGACCACTCCTCGCGCAGCCCGGCGCCGCGTACGGCCCCGGCCGCCTTGGGTCCGCGGGCGAAGAACGCCGCGCCGCGCAATGCGTCGAGCAGGGGTTCGCCGAGCCCCTTGGCCTGCGCGGCGTCGAGCCAGCCGCGGAACCCCATGCCGGTCGTGACCACCACGATCTCCGGCGGGGAGGCGATGACCTGCCGGATCGCGGCGTGCAGCTCGGAGTCGTCGGCGAGCGGCATGATGCGCATCGCGGGGCCGAGGACGACGGCGGCGCCGCGCCGCTCCAGCAGCGCGACCAGTTCGTCGGCGCGGCGCGCGGCGGTCACGCCGACGGTGAAGCCGGTCAGCGGCGGCTCGGGTGTGCTCACGCGGCCATTGTCCCCGTACGGCGGCCGCGCGGGGTCACAGACCGGTCGTGCCGTCGATGGCCTCGCGGAGGAGGTCGGCGTGGCCGCAATGGCGGGCGTACTCGGTGGCCATGTCGATGAGGAGCCAGCGCAGCGTGAACGGTTGCCCGCTCGCCTTGGTGAGGCCCGTGTCGTCGAGCGCGGCGGCGGCGGTGATCTCGCGGGACTTCGCGCATTCCGTACGCCACGCCTCCAGGTCGACGGTGACGTCGTCGTCGAGGCCCTCGAAGTCGAGGTCGGGGTTGTCGTCGGTGTAGTAGAGCATCGGGACGTCGGCGCCGGTGAACTGGATCTGGAACCACCAGCGCTCCACGGCGGCGAGGTGGCGGACGATGCCGTGCAGCGACATCGTGGACGGCGGGGCGCCGCGCTCGGACAGGCGGCCCGGCGGGACGCCGAGGCACTTCAGCTCGAACGTGCGCCGGTGGTATTCGAGGAAGGCGATGAGCAGCTCGCGCTCGCCGCCGAGTTTCGGTGTGGACACGCGGTCGTCGGACGCCCAGACGGGCGAGGTCGCGATCGGCGCCGGTTCGTCGGTCATGCCGCGCAGCCTGCCACGCACCTATGACATAACAGTTGTCCACAGGCCACGGATATAAAGGTTCGCTTCGGGCGAATGTTCGGCATAATTCATCGCGAGGTGCAAATCCACCCCGGACGCGCCTTTGACCGCATGACTCGCCCGTCGAATGGGGGGTGCGGAACGTGACTGCCACGACCGAGCGCGGCACGGCCGCCGGCCCGGCGGGGCTGACGCCCCGGCAGATCATGCTGGTGTTCATCGGCCTGATGCTCGCGATGCTGCTCGCGGCGCTCGACCAGACCATCGTGAACACGGCGCTGCCCACGATCGCCGGCGACCTGCACGGCCTGGACGAACTGCCCTGGGTGCTGACCGCGTACCTGCTCACGTCCACGGTCGGCCTGTTGATCTACGGCAAGCTCGGCGACCAGTTCGGTCGCAAGGGCGTGTTCATGTTCGCCATCGTGATCTTCCTGGTCGGCTCCACCCTGGCGGGGCTGTCGCAGACGATGACGCAGCTCATCGCGTTCTGCGCGCTGCAGGGCGTCGGCGGCGGCGGGCTGATGATCAGCGCGCAGGCCATCATCGGCGACATCGTGTCCCCCCGCGAGCGCGGGAAGTACATGGGGTTCATGGGCGGCGTGTTCGGCATCTCCACGATCGCCGGGCCGCTGCTGGGCGGGTTCTTCACCGACCACGCGTCCTGGCGCTGGTGCTTCTACGTCAACCTGCCGATCGGCGTGATCGCGCTGGCCGTCACCGCCGTTGTGCTGCACCTCCCGAAGCGCGACAGGTCCCGCAAACCCCGGCTTGACATCGTGGGCGCCGCGCTCATGGCGGGCGCGTCCACGTGCCTGGTGCTGTTCACCACCTGGGGCGGCACGAAGTACGCCTGGAGCTCCACGGTGATCATGTGCCTGGGCGCCGGGTTCGTGGTGCTCGCCGCGCTGTTCGTGCTGGCGGAGTACGAGGCGTCCGAGCCGATCATGCCGCTGCGGCTGTTCAAGGACTCGATCTTCAACATGGCCGGGCTGATCGGCATGATCATCGGCGTGGCCATGTTCGGGGCGATCGGCTACATCCCGACGTTCCTGCAGACGGTCGACGGGGCGAGCGCCACCGGGTCGGGGCTGCTCATGCTGCCGTTCGTGGCGGGCATGCTCGTCTCCTCGATCAGCTCGGGGCGGATCATCACGGCCACCGGGAAGTACAAGATCTTCCCGATCCTCGGCACGGGCATCGCGGCCATCGGCATGGGGCTGCTCTCGCTGATGGACGTCGACTCCACGCGGGTGGAGAACGGCATCTACATGGCGGTGCTCGGGCTCGGCATCGGGCTGGTCATGCAGGTGCTGGTGCTGGTCGTGCAGAACTCGGCGCCGGCGCGCGACATGGGCGCGGCCACCGCGTCCGCCAACTACTTCCGGCAGATCGGGGCGTCCGTCGGCGCGTCCATCGTGGGCGCGCTGTTCACCCACCGCCTCAGCGACCACCTCGCGGCCGACATGCCCAAGGGCGCGGCCGGCCACGTGAAGATCCCCCCGGTCAACTCGATCACCCCGGAGATGCTCCGGAGCCTCCCGGGCCCGATCCGGCGGGCGTTCGTCAACGCGTTCGCCGAGGCGCTGCCGCCGATCTTCCTCTACCTGGTCCCGCTGATCGTGGTCGCGTTCATCCTGTCCTGGTTCCTCAAGCAGAAGCCGCTCCGCAGCCGGGGCGCCCCCGCCGAGCCGGGGGGAGCCGCGGGCCCGCCCGCCCTCGAGCCGCCGGTCTCCGCCGGGGCCCGCGCCCTGCCCGCGGCGCCCAACGGCGCGGCGGCGCCCGCCGACCCGGTCGCCGACCTCTTCAGCGACTACATGGCGGGGCGCGCCTCGCCACCGCCCGCGCCCGCGGCTCTGCGCGGCGCCGAGCCGCCGGGCGCGTACGAACCGGGGCCTGAGGCGTACGAACCGGGTGCCCCCGCCGCGTACGAACCGGGGCCGCCCGCCGCGTACGATCCGGGGCTCGCGGGTCGCGGTGAGCTGCCCGTTGCGTACGGGCCGGGGCCGGGCGGTTACAGCGGGGCGCCCGTTTCGTTCGACGCGGGGCCGCCGGTTCCGTACGAGTCCGGTGCCGTGGGCAACGGGGGCGCGGCGTACGACCGGGACTTCACGATCTCCGGCTGGGTCACCCTCGGCGGCGGCACCCCCGCACAGGCCGCGCTGACCCTGGTCGACGCCGGGGGCCGCCAGGTCGACGCCGGGCTGACGGGCAACGGCCGCTACCAGCTCACCGCCCCCGAACCGGGCCGCTACCTGCTGGTCTGCTCCCCGATCGGAGGTCTGGTCGACGCCGGATACCGGCCGACCGCTACGTACATCACGGTGGGGGACGGGATCAGCGAGTTCCCGATCGACCTGACGCGGTAGCCCCCGGGGTGGGGTCGTCGGCGGGTGGCCCGGGTCAGTGCGCCGGGGCCGGGGCGTGGGGGGTGGCCGCGGGCTGGGTCAGGGCCGCGGCCAGGTGGGTGGCGAGGGTCTGGGCTTGGCAGCGGATCTCGGGGATCGCCGTGGACTCGTACAGGGCGCCTCGGCGGGGCGGGCCGAGGGTGTAGAGGCGGGGGTGGGCCGCGGCCTCGGGGGTGAGGAGGGCGCCTTCGGGGGTGGTGGCCAGGCCGATGTTCATGGGGCCGGGTAGGGCCAGGCCTGAGGTGATCAGGCGGGTGAAGAGGGGGTCGTCGGGGTCGTACGGGCCGCCGTCCGGGGTGAGGCGTTCGCGGGGGCCGGTGCAGTTGACGAGCCAGTCGGCGCTGATCATGTGGTCGCCGCCGGGTCCGGCGATCGTGACCTCGACGGCGTCGCCGTACATCTCGGCGCCGCGGACCGCGCCGGTGACCAGCCGCAGGCGGCCGGACGCGCGCAGGGCGTCGACGCGGCGGGCGGTGGCCTCCGGCATGCGGTGGCGGTGCACCTCCCAGTAGCGGGCGAGGCGGTCCAGGAAGATGCGGCGGTCCGCGTCGGGCAGGCGGCGCCACAGGTCGGGGACGTACGGGCGGACGAGGTCCATCGCGACGCGCCAGTCGGGACATCGCGCGATCACGGTGTTCAGCCAGCGGATCGCCTCGACGAGACGCAACGGTCCGTCTGGCGGCGGTGCGGCGGGGGCGGGGCACACCGCGGCGGCCGTGTCGTGCGGGCGCGGGGTGAGGCCGTGGCGGGAGACCGCGTAGACCACGGTGGACGGGTCCCGGGTGAGGGTCAGCGCCACGTCGATCATGGTGAGGCCGGTGCCGACGCACACGGCCCGGCCCGTACGGTGGCGCAGCGCGCCGGGGCGCCACGGGTCGGCGACGTAGCGGGGCGACCACCGCAGGCCGGGAACGGGATCGCCCGGCGGCCGGTTCCCGGTGGCCATGACGACCAGGTCGGCGTCGATCCGGCCGCCCGCGCCGAGGTGGACGCGCAGCGCGTGGCCGGAGTCGGGCTCGGTGCGGGGGTGGAGTTCGGTGATCGCGGTTGCGGTGGCCGTTACGCGGGTGACCGTGATGGACGGGGCGGCGGCGATGGCTTGGTCGAGGGTCTCCGTGAGGTATCTGCCGTACAGGCGGCGGGGGGCGTAGGTGTCGTCGGTGAGCTCGACGCCGACGGAGCGGGCCCAGCGGAGGAAGTGGCGCGGGTCGCCGGGGAAGGCGCTCATCCGGGCGGCGGTGACGTTGAGGAGGTGGGTGTCGTCCGTCGTGGAGTACGCCGTGCCGCGGGCGTGGCGGCCGAGGCGGTCGAGGAGCACGATGCGGCACGCGGTGCCGGTTCCCGCGAGGGCGCGCAGGAGGTTCACCGTGGTCAGGGTGCCGGATGCGCCGCCGCCGACGATCACCACGACCGGGCCCCGACGCGCACCGCCTCCCCCGGGCCGTGCGGGCGTCGGACGAGTGGTGAGCGTACGGCGGCGGCCATCCATAATTCTTAACTATACCGGTCGAGAATGACTAGTAAAGCGCCGTGCCGAACGCGCGCGCGTACAGATCGGGGACGTCGCCCAGCCGGGCCAGGTCGCCGTGCGTCAGGGCGCCGGGCGGGGTGATGGGCGGCGGGAGCAGGAGCGCGGGGTCGGCCGGGTCGCGGGGGTGGACGGCCGGGGACGGGGGGACGGTGCGGAGGAGGCGTTCGAACTCGCCGGGGACGACGAACAGGCAGTGCACGGGGGTTCCGGAGGTTGCCGCGTCCGCCGTCTCGGCTACCGCGTGCCAGGCGAACAGGTGCCGTACGCGCTGGGCCGTGAGGTACGCGGCCAGGTCCGCGGGCGGGAGCGCCGTGCTGACCGGCGCGGCCACGGCGCCCGCCCAGAGCACGCCGTACGCGACGACCGCGAACTCGGGCACGTCCGGCAGCATGATCGCCACCGGTTCCCCCGGCCGCGCGCCCCGCTCCCGCAGGAGCGTGGCCACGCGCGCGCTGCGGGCCGCGAACGTACGGACGTCCAGTCCGAGTGCCGCCCGCCGTCCGTGCCGCTCGGCGTACGTACGCAGTCCCCCGGCCACGTTCATGCCGTGACGGTAAACAGCGGCGGGCCGCGGCGAATCGGTTGCCGGGACCAGTGTTTCGGGGCCGCCTTTGGTACGGGGGGCCATGGGCGGGTCAGGGCGGGGGGAGGGCGGGGTCGGTCAGGGAGATGGCCACGAGGAGGGCGATCAGGTCCTCGATGTGGCGGGGGTTGTGGGCGGTGCGCTCGGCTATGCGGCGGAGGCGGTACTGGGCGGTGTTGTGGTGGATCTGGAGGCGGGCCGCGGTGGTGCGGAGGTTGAGGTCGGAGGCGGCGAAGGCGCGGATGGTGGCGATGAGGACGCCGCCGCGTGCGCGGTCCTCGGCGATGAACGTGCGGACGCGGGGGTCGACGAGGTGGGTGGCGGTGGGGTCGGCGCGCAGGGCGAGGTACTCGAAGGCGGAGAGGCGGGGGAGGGCGGCTACGCCTCCGTCGGAGGGGAGCAGGTCGAGGGCGGCGCGGGCCTCGCGGTACGCGGCGGGGAGCGCGGAGACGTCGGTGACGACGGTGCTGACGCCGATGGCCAGGGGGATGTCGTCGTCGGCCAGGCGCTCGCGGAGCGCGTCGAGGTGGGCGCACAGGGTGGAGAGGCGGGTGCGCAGGGTGGGGGCGTCGGCGGTGTGGCCGAGGGTGGGGATCGCGACGATCTCGCCCTGACGGACGACCGCGAGGGTCCGGGCGTCGACCACGCGGGTTCCGGCTAGTGCGGCGCTGACCGCGTAGGGGGCGTCGGGGTCGTACGGGGCGGCGGCGTCGGGCGCGCCGGGGTCGTACGGCGCGGGGGGCTCGGGAGGTGCGTTGGGGGCGTGGGGCGCCGTGGGGTCGGGGTCGATGGGGATGGCGGTGAGGACCACCATGCGTGCGCCGGGGTCGAGGCCGTGGGCTCGGGCGGCGGACAGGGCCGGGCCGCGGTCGGGGAGGTGGCCGTCGAGGAGGGCGTCCAGGAGGGTGCGGTGGGTCTCGGCGGCTTCCGTGCCGAGGTGGTGGCGGAACTCGGTGTAGGCGTGGGCGGCGTGGGCCGTGGCGAGGTCGCAGTAGCGCATGAGCGGTGCGGCCAGGGAGAGGGCGGCCTCGTGCGCGGGCGGGGAGTGGCCGGCGGTGGCCACCACGGCGTCCCAGAGGACCTGGTGGCCGATGCGGTACGCGGTGATGTAGTCGTGCAGGGCGAGCCCGGCGCGGGCGCGGCGCATGGCGGCCTTGTGGACGAACGGGATGTCGTCGATCGTCGGGGTGCGGTCGCGGTCCAGCGCGTCCAGCTTCGCCACGTAGTGGGAGAGGACCTGGTCGCGGAGTTCGGCGGTCGTGGGCGCGGCGGCGGCGCGGTACGCCGGGATCTGCGCCCGGATCGCGAGCCCGGCCTCGGCGGCCAGGTCACCGACGTGTTCGCGCAGTTCGGCGAGGATCCGCGCGCGTTCGGCGCGGACCGTGTCAACCCCGGCGACGGCCGCGGGGACTCCCGGCATGGCCGGATCCTCCCCGTGCCGGGCCGGTACGTCAACGGCGGCCCGCCCCACTCTTGCGTACGGGCAGGCCGGGGGACGGCTGCGAAGTTAGATGACTACGTGATGTAAATGGAGTTGGGAGAGTGGCTTCATGGCAGGCGTGGCGGCGGTATTGATGTAACGGGTTGACTGAGTTGCATAGGGTCATGATATAAATGACATATGGGCAAGACGGGGCGGGATGGCGTCGCGGAGGCGTTCGACGAGGTCATGCGGCTGGTGATGCGGCATCTGACCGAGCACGGGGGGCTGACGGCCACCGCGGTCATGTGCCTGGGCACGCTCGAGCGGGACGGGCCGGCGCGGCTCAAGGCGCTGGGGGCGGCGGAGGGTGTGAGCCAGCCGTCGATGAGTCAGCTCGTCCAGCGGCTGGAGCGGCAGGGGCTGGTGGCGCGGATCAGGGATCCCGAGGACGGGAGGGCGTCGCTGATCGAGATCACGGACGCCGGTCGCGGGCTGGTGGCGGACCGTCTTCGTGACCGGCATGACCGCCTGGCCGAGCTGCTGGCACGGCTGTCGCCCGAGGACGACGCGTCGCTGCGGTTGGCGATGCATGTGGCCGGGCCGATCGTCCGGCGGCTGATCGAGGGGGCCACGCCGTGACCACGCGATCCGGGGCGGCCGGGCGTCCGTTCGACTACGACGTGGTGGTCGCCGGGGGCGGGCCCGTGGGGCTGATGCTGGCCGGTGAGCTGCGGATCGGCGGCGCCTCGGTGGTCGTGCTCGAACGGCTGGCCGAGATCGCCCCGACGCTGAAGGCGGGGACGCTGAACCGGCCGAGCGTCGAGGCGCTCTACCGGCGCGGCCTGCTGCCCGCGCTGCGGCGGGCCCAGGAGGAGAAGGAGTGGTCGGTCTCGTTCCTGTCCGCCCGGCGTACGGACGGCACGGGTGCGCTGCCGAGGTTCGCCGGGCACTTCGCGGCGATCACGCTCAGCGACGAGATGCTGGACGGGTCCGACCCTGAGCTGTCCGGGCTCTACCCGCCGGACCTGGTCGACCTGGTCCATCAGCGGCAGGTCGAGGCCCTGCTCGCGGAGTACGTCGCCGGGCTCGGTGTGGACGTACGCCGCGGTGTCGAGGTGACCGGTTTCGCGGAGGACGCCGCGGGGGTGACGGTCGCGACCGGCCCGGGGCCGATCCGGTGCGGGTGGCTCGTCGGGTGTGACGGGGGCCGGAGCACGGTGCGCAAGCTCGCCGGGTTCGACTTCCCCGGCACCGATCCGGAGATCACCGCGTACCACGCCGTCGCCGAGGTGGACGGGGTGCGGGATCTGGCCGTCGGCTGGCAGGCGACCGCCACCGGCGTCTACGTCAACGACCCGCCGCGCGGGCGGATCACCACGATCGCGTTCGGCGGCGCACCGGCCGACCGCGACACCCCCGCGACCGCCGATGAGCTGCAGGCCTCGATCCGCCACGTGACCGGCGCCGACGTCACGGTCACCGGCGTCACGAGCCTGACCCGGTTCACCGACAACGCCCGCCAGGCCACGACGTACCGGCGGGGCCGGGTACTGCTGGCCGGCGACGCGGCCCACGTGCATTCGCCGTTCGGCGGGCAGGGGCTCAACCTGGGCCTGGGCGACGCGATGAACCTCGGCTGGAAACTGGCCGCCACCGTACGCGGGACGGCACCGGCCGGGCTGCTCGACACCTACACCGCCGAGCGGCATCCCCTCGGCGCGTGGGTGCTGGACTGGACGCGCGCGCAGATCGCGCTGATGCGCCCGGACCCGTACGCGCGTGCGCTGCGCGAGGTGGTGGCCGACCTGGCGCGGACCGCCGACGGCGCAACGTACTTCGCGAAGAAGATCTCCGGCATCTGGCAGCGGTACGACATGCCCGGCGACCACCCGCTGATCGGGGCCAGCGCGCCTGACTACGAGCTGGCCGACGGGTCCCGGCTTGGCGACCATATGCGCGACGGGCGGGCGGTGCTGGTGGATCCGTCCGGGGTGCTGCGGGACGTGGCTGCGGGATATCGCGATCGGATGCGGGTGGTCACGGCGGGGGCGGTGGAGGCGGGGGCTCCGGGGGCGCTGTTCGTACGGCCTGATGGGTGTGTGGCCTGGGCGGGGGAGCCGGATCGGGGGGCGGTGGGGGAGGCGCTGGGGAGGTGGCTCGGGGCGGCTTTGAGGTAGGGCTTGTGGCCTGCCCAAAGAGGTCGCGTTGGGCGCGGTGGATTTCCCGCGGCTTTGCAGGGCTCTTGCTTGGGCCGCGGGCTGTCGCCTTTGGCTGAGCGGGTGACGGGGGCTTGTGCGCGGGGAGCCCGTCGCCTGAGGCGCGCGGGTTCCGTGGAGGTGCGGTCCCGGCGGTGGGCGCCGCGCTCCGAGGGGGAGTCGCGATGGGCTTTCGCCCCAGAGGCCGCGCTGCGCGGGACAGCCCCCTGCGCCCTGCATTCCGGGACCTTGTGGCGGAGGGGTTGCGGTGACCCAGGGGTGTGGGGTTCGCGGTGGGGAGGGGTTGGGTGTTCGGGTTTGGGGCTGCGCGTGGCGCGCCCGGCGGGCGGTCGGCTGGAGGCGTAGCCCCGCGGGCCAGCGAAGAGATCGCCGGGCTGAGGTCGCGGGAAGTCTGTCGCGCGGAGCGCGGCCTTTTCGCGGGGCGGCGCTGCGTTCCGGGGACGTGTGGCGGCCGGGCTTGCGGTGACCCGGGGGTGTGGGGTTCGCGGTGGGGAGGGCTGGGTGTTCGGGTTTGGGGCTGCGCGTGGGGCGCCCGGCGGCCGGTCGGCTGGAGGCGTAGCCCTGCGGGCCAGCGAAGAGGTTGCTGGGCTGGGGTCGCAGGGGGTCTGTCGCGCGGAGCGCGGCCTTTTCGCGGGAGCGGCGCTGCGCCCCGGGAGTTTGCGGCGCCTGGATTGCGGTGCGGCGGCGCGCCCGCGGAGCTTGCGGAGCCTGGATGTGCGGCGTCCGGTTGCGGCGCGGGTGAGTCTGGGGCCGGGGTGTGTGTTCGGGTCGAGGGGCGCCGCGCGGGGAGTACCAGGTGCCTGGTCAGTTAGAGGCGTAGCCCTGCGGCCCAGCCAAGAGATCGCCGGGCTGAGGTCGCGGGAAGTCTGTCGCGCGGAGCGTGGCCTTTGGGGCGGAGATCTGTGGCGCGTCCCGGGAGTATGCGGCGCCTGGATTGCGGTGCGGCGGCGGCACGGGTGAGTTCGTGGCCGGGGTGTGTGTTCGGGTCGAGAGGGGGCGCCGCGCGGGGGGTCTGTCGCGCGGAGCGCGGCCTTTGGGGTGGAGGACCGTGGCGCGGCCCGGGAACGCGCGGGGCTTGGGGGCTGGGGGCGCGCGGGGCTGGGGGCTTTGGGGGCGTGCGGGGGGCTGGGTTGGGGGACGGGACCGGGGCGCGGGGCGGTTCGGACCACTGTGGGGGGCGGACAACGCGGAGCACGGGAAGTTGGGTGGGCGTGCCCAATGCGCGGCCTCACGCCCGTACCTACGCTGACGGCCTAATTCCAGAACGTGGCTCGGCGGGTTGGGAGGGGCGTGGTGGCTGGGAACGCGGCGCTCCGTGTTGAGGGGCTCACCGTGGCGTTCGGGGGGATCACGGCGCTTGATCACGTTGGGCTGACGGTTGAGGCCGGGGAGCTTGTGGGGTTGATCGGGCCTAACGGGGCGGGGAAGACCACCGTGTTCAACTGCCTCACCCGGAGGTACGAGCCGCAGGCCGGGACGATCACGTACGCGGACCACGATCTTCTCCGCACCCCGCCGCACCGGATCGCCGAGCTCGGGATCGCTCGGACGTTCCAGAATCTCGGGCTGTTCTCGCAGCTCACGGTGCGGGAGAACGTCATGGTCGGGGCGCATCACCGGGGGCGCGCGGGGTTCACGTCCGCCGCGCTCGCGCTGCCCGGCGTACGGAAAGAGGAGCGGCGGCTGCGCCGGGACGCGGACGACGTCCTCGAACGGCTCGACCTCGCTGACCTGGCCGACCATCCCGCCGCCGGGCTCCCGTTCGGCACGCTCAAACGGGTCGAGCTGGCTCGGGCGCTGGCCGTGCATCCGCGGCTGCTGCTCCTGGACGAGCCGGTCAACGGGCTGTCGTACCAGGAGGTGGACGCGTTCTCCGAGACGCTGCGGGCGATCCGGCGCGACCTGGAGGTCACCACCGTGGTCGTCGAACACCACATGGGGTTCGTCATGGGGATCTGCGACCGGGTCGTGTGCCTGGACTTCGGACGTACGATCGCGGCCGGTACGCCCGAGGTGGTCCAGCGGGATCCCGCGGTCATCGAGGCCTACCTCGGGACGGCCGGATGAACCCAAACGAAAACCCGCCCCCGGCCTCGCCCGAAAACGCGGCGAACGCGGACTCGAACCAACCCGGGAACCCGTCCGAGCCCGTGCCCGAGGGCGCGGCCCCCTTCCTCCACGTCGCGGACCTCTACGCCGGGTACGGCGGCTCTCGCGTCCTGCACGGGCTGGGGTTCTCCGTCGGCGAAGGGGAGATCTGCGCGATTCTCGGGCCTAACGGGGCGGGGAAGACCACCACCCTGCGGGCGCTCTGCGGGATGGTGCGGGGGCGCGGCACCGTCACCCTGGGCGGGACGAACCTCCTCGGGCGCGCGCCTGAGGCGATCGCGCGGCTCGGCGTCGCGCACGTGCCCGAGGGGCGCGGCACGTTCACGCAGCTCAGCGTCGAGGAGAACCTCCGCGTCGGGGCGTACGTGCGGCGGGAACCCGCCGCGGCCATACGTACGGACCTCGACCGCGTCTACGACCACTTCCCCGCCCTGCGGGAACGGCGTCGCCAGGTGGCCGGAAGCCTGTCCGGCGGGGAGCAGCAGATGCTGGCCATCGGGCGGGCGCTCATGCTGCGGCCCAGGCTGCTGCTGCTCGACGAGCCGTCGCTCGGCCTGTCGCCCATCCTCACGCGCGAGCTGTTCGGCATCGTCGCGGCGATCAACGCGGACGAGCGCACCACCGTGGTCGTCGTCGAGCAGAACGCGCACCTCGCGCTGGGCATCGCGCATCAAGCGCACGTCCTGGAGACCGGGCGCATCGTGCTGTCCGGCTCCGCGGCGGACATCCGCGCGGACGAGCAGGTCGCGCAGGCGTACCTCGGATACCGGGTCTAGGGGGTCGCGATGGTGAACTTCCTCCAGCAGGTCGTCCAGGGGCTCGGGTCCGGGGCCATCTACGCGAGCCTGGCGCTGGCGCTCGCGCTGATCTACCGGTTCACCGGCATCGTGAACCTCGCGCAGGGCGAGATGGCGATGTTCTCCACGTACATCGCCTGGCAGCTCGTGCACTCCGGCATGTCGTTCTGGCTGGCGCTGCCGACGACGCTGCTGATCTCCTTCGCCGGCGGGATGCTGATCGAGCGGATCATCATCAGGCCGGTCGAGGGCGCGCCCGAGCTGACGGTGGTGATCGTGACGGTCGGGCTGTTCGTGTTCGTGAACGCCGCCGCCGGGTTCTTCTGGTCGTTCCTGATCAAGGACTTCCCGAACCCGTTCCCCGGCGGCGCGCTGAACCTCGGCGGCGTGCAGTTCGGCTACGGGACGCTCGGCATCCTCGGGGTGGTCGCGGTGGTCATGGGGCTGCTGTACCTGCTGTTCCAGCACACGAAGATCGGGCTCGGCATGCGCGCGGTGTCCGGCGACCCGGTGTCGGCGCGGCTGTCGGGCGTACGGGTGGGCCGGATTCTCGCGCTCGGCTGGGGGCTGGCCGCGACGGCGGGCGCGCTGTCCGGGATCCTCGTCGCGCCGCTGCTGTTCCTGGAGCCGAACATGATGAGCGGCGTCCTCATCTACGCGTTCGCCGCGGCCACGCTGGGCGGGTTCGACAGCCCGGTCGGGGTGGTCATCGGCGGGCTGATCGTGGGCGTCGCGGAGACGCTCGCGGGCGCGTACATCGGGTTCGTCGGGTCGGACCTGAAGGTCGGCGTGCCGCTGGTGATCATCCTGGTCGTGCTGCTGCTGCGGCCGCAGGGCCTGTTCGGCCGGCCCACCGTGGAACGCGCATGACCGCGCGCCAGGTCCGGTGGGCGCGGTGGGCGGGCGGGATCGTGCTGGCCGCCGCGGCGCTGTACGCGCCGTTCTACTTCGTGCCGTTCTGGAACTTCGAGTTCTCGCTGGTGCTCGTGTATGCGGTGGCGCTGCTGGGGCTGAACCTGCTGGTCGGCTACAGCGGGCAGATCTCGCTCGGGCACGGCGCGTTCTTCGCCCTCGGCGCGTACGCGACGGCCGTACTGATGTTCCGGCACGTGGTGCCGTACCCGGTGACGCTCGTCGTGGCGGGCGTGCTGTGCTTCGCGGTCGGGTTCGCGTTCGGCGTGCCCGCGCTGCGGCTGCGCGGGCTGTACCTCGCGCTGGTCACGCTGTCGGTGGCGCTGTTCCTCCAGCCGTTCCTCAAGCGGTTCGGGTCGCTGACCGGCGGCTCGATGGGGCTGACGATCACGAAGCCGGACGCGCCCGCGTGGACGGGGCTGGCGCAGGACCAGTGGCTGTACTTCTGCGCGCTGGCCGTCGCCGTCGTGTCGTTCTGGCTGGTGCGCTCGCTGATGCGGTCGCGGGTGGGCCGCGCGCTGCTCGCCGTACGGGAGAACGAGACGGCCGCCGAGGTGATGGGCGTACGGCTGGCGTTCTACAAGACGCTCGCGTTCGCGTGGAGCGCCATGCTCGCCGGGGTCGCGGGCGCCGTCTACGCCTGGGTGATCGGGTTCGTGTCGCCGGACTCGTTCACCGTCGTGCTGTCCATCACGCTGCTGGCCGGGCTCGTCGTGGGCGGGCTCGGATCGATGTCCGGGCCCGTGTTCGGCGGTTTCTTCGTGATGTTCGTGCCGAGCGTCTCCCAGGACGTCAACGAGGCCGCGCCGGGGATCATCTTCGGCCTGCTGATCATCGTCGTCATGTTCGTGGCGCCCACCGGCCTCGCCGGGCTCCTGCGGCGCCTAGCCCGCATCAGGAAGTGAGTGATCGACATGCGCACCATTCCGCGCCGGATCGGGATTCCGCTGGCCTGTGTGCTGGTCGCCGCGCCGCTCGGGGCGTGCAGCCAGCGGGGGGCCGGGGGCGGGGGGACGGAGGCGACCGGGGCCTGCAAGGGGCAGCAGACGACCGGGATCACGAAGAACTCGATCAAGCTGGGCGGTACGTACCCGCTGTCCGGGCCGGCGTCGGCGTACGGGGAGATCCCGAAGGGGATCCGGGCGTACTTCGACTACCTCAACAAGGAGAAGGGCGGCATCGGCGGGCGCAAGGTGACGTTCATCGTGCGCGATGACGGCTACCAGCCGCCGAAGGCCATAGAGGAGGCGCGGCGGCTCGTCGAGCAGGACAAGGTGTTCGCGCTGTTCGAGACGCTGGGCACGCCGTCGACCACGGCCGTGTGGGATTACGCGAACCAGCAGAAGGTGCCGCAGATCTACGTCGCGACGGGCGCGTCGAAGTGGGGGGCGGACACCAAGCACCCGTGGACGATCGGGTGGCAGCCTAGCTACGTCGCGGAGGCGCGGATCTACGCGAAGTGGCTGAAGGACACGAAGCCGCACGCGACCGTGGCCGTGCTGTACCAGAACGACGACTTCGGGCAGGACCTGCTCGGCGGGTTCACGAAGGCGATCGCCGGGAGCGGCGTGAAGGTCGTGGCCAAGCAGAGCTACGAGGTCACGGACCCGACCGTCAGCCCGCAGATGAGCAAGCTCGCGGAGTCGAAGGCGGACGTGTTCCTGGACATCACGACGCCGAAGTTCGGGTCGCAGGCGCTCGCGGCGGATGCCGGGAACAAGGCGTGGAACCCGCTGCACATCCTGAACAACGTGGCGGCGTCGACGACCGTACTGAAGCCGGTCGGGTTCCCGAACGTGCAGGGCATCGTGTCGGCCACGTACTTCAAGGACCCGTCGGACCCGCAGTGGGCGAACGACCCGGCGATGAAGCTGTACAAGCAGAAGCTCGCGCAGTACCAGCCGGGCGCCGACCCGCAGGACCAGTTCCACGCCTTCGGTTGGGCGGTCGCGGAGAGCCTGGCCAAGACCGTGCAGTCGATGAAGTGCCCGACGCGCGAGGGGCTGCGCGACGCGATGCGCAACCAGACGAACCAGATGGACGACATGCTACTGCCCGGTATCACGGTGAACACGGGCCCGAAGGACGGGTTCCCCATCGAGTCGATGCAGCTCATCCGGTTCAAGGGCACCCGCTGGAACCTCTTCGGAAAGGTCATCGACACACGCAAGGAGTTCGGGCCGGTGGGGTGATCGGGGCGCCACCGCGAACATTCGTGACGTCGGTGGTGTCCCGCCGCGTCGTCCGCACCGTAGGGCGGGTCCTACAAGCCGAGATCTCTGCCGGTCAGGTGTCGAGCCTGACGTGTTGAACGCTGATGATCTCCTGGCCTTCGTACGTGGTGACGGTGTACCAGATCGTCACCGCGTCGGTGTAGAGGTGCAGCTCGTACGCGCCAGGTAGGGGGCTGTCGGCGGGAAATGGGTCGGCAAGGGTCGGTGTCGGCTCGTCGAGCAGATGGAAGATCACGCCCTGTACGGTCCACCGCAGGGGCTGCGGCAGCGCCTCGATCTCCTGCCAAGATGCGCCCGGGAAGCGGATCAGCCGATCACTCAACGATTCCCCATGCGGCCGCCAACTCGTCGCGGGTGAACATGGGCGCGTCGCCGGCCGGGCCGGGATCGGCGTTGATCCGTCGCTCGGCCACGTCGCGCCCGACCTCTCGCCGGAGGCGCCTCACCTCGGCCTTGAGCGCGTCCAGCTCAGCGCGTGGAATCGTGACCATTTCGGGTACGTCGACGCTCACACCGGCTCCTTCCGTCAGACGCTTCTGGGCTCAAGTCTAAATCGATGTGTACGCCGGACGGCGTTGCTTTTGTGCGGGTGGAGAGCTTGACCGCGGGCGCCGGGGAGTGCAGGTGGCGGCGGGGGATCGCGTGATCCGGGTTGCTTTGAGGCGTAGCCCTGCGGGCTCATTAGGAGAATGCCGGACTGAGGTCGCGGGGGGCTGTCGCGCGGAGCGCGGCCTTGTACGGGGTAGCGGCGGCCCGGGGCGCCGGAGTGGGGTGGCGCTGGGTCGGCGCGAAGGGGGGCGGTTGGGCTTTTACGGGGTGCTGCTGGGGAGGGGCCAGCTTAGGTCTTGTCCGTCGGTCTTTAGGTGGACGGTTTGGGTTTCGGGGGTGATGGCGAGGGTGAAGTGCTGTTGGTCGGGGCGGCCGGCTTTGTGCCAGGCCTCTACGGTCTGTTCGACCGTGCGCCATACGGAGGATGGGCCGCCTTCGATGATCGTCCAATCGCCGCTGTCGCGTTGCTGGAGCCAGGCGTACGCGCGGGTGTTCATGTCCACGATGACGTGGGCGGGTCGGCCGTCGTCGTCGATGACCGTGGCGCGGCATGCGGTGGGGAGGGCGAGTTGTGCGAGGAACAGGCCCATCCAGTCGGTGAGCAGATCGGCGCCGATGGATGTGGTGCGTCCGGTGCCTTCGCGGGCGGGCAGCTCGGTGAGGAGCGGTGCGGCATGGGGGCGGGCGGTCATGAAGGAGACGGTGCCGGGCATGAAGTGGCCGTGCGCGTGGCCGGGCGCGGTGACCTCGAGGTTCACGTAGCCGGAGCCGTAGAGCCAGCCTGACAGCGTGGTCAGGATGCGTCCGCCGGGACGGCACTGGTCCAGCCAGGGTGCCGGGATGGCGCGGACGGAACAGGTCGCGATGATCCGGTCGTACGGGGCGTGTGCCGGGTCGCCTGCGAGGCCGTCCCCGCAGACGAGGGCGGGCCGGTAGCCGGCCGTCGTGAGGGCGGCGCGGGCGCGGACGGCGACGTCCGGGTCGATCTCGATCGAGGTCACGTTGGCGTCGCCGAGTCGGTGGCACATGAGGGCTGTGGAGTAGCCGGTGCCGGTGCCGATCTCCAGGACGGTGTTCCCGTCGCTGACGTCGAGGTCCTCCAGCATCCGGACGACGAGGCTCGGCAGGGTGCTCGATGAGGACGGCGCGCCTTCGGCCGGATCGCCGTGGTCGTCTCCGGCGATCTGGGTCACCCAGGTCTCATCCTGGTAGACCAGGGCGAGCCAGTCCGCGGGGCCGAGCGTCGCGCGCGTGACCACGTCCCAGGATGTGCCTCCGGCCGGGCCGGTTCGGCGGTAGATGCGGCCTCCGATGAAGACCTCGCGGGGAACGGTCTCGACGGCTCGCCGCCATGCGGGGGAACGGAGTTCTCCCTCTCCTTCGAGCTGGTCGGCAAGACGGCGGCGCAGCTTCGCGGCCGGTTCAGCTTGCATGGTCACTCGGTCGTTTCCAGGAGGTCGGCGACAGGCCGGTCTCGTCTTCGAGCCACGGATCCAGTCTCGGAGGTTCAGCGCCCTCAGGCCCCGATTCGTTGTGCTCTTCCTCTGCGGGGCCGGGTGTGGAGGGCGTTCAGAGGGCTCGATGGTCCGTCCACGTTTGGGCGGCTGTTGCCATTGCCGCCAGCCATGGGGCGTCGGGGTGGCGGTCGGCGTGGTGGCGGTTCATGCGGAGGGTGGCCAGGGCGAATGCGTTGATCGCTTCCGGGGCGGCGGTCGCCCAGGTCTTGCAGCCTGCTGCCCAGGACTCGGCGGATTCGGGGGTGTGGCCGTCGGCTATCAACTGCAGGATGAGGCATGCGGGGTCGATGAACGCGGCGCCGCGGGTGGGCCAGGCCCAGTCGACCGCCCAGGTTTCCCGGTTCCCGATCAGCAGGTTGTCGGGGTTGATGTCGGTGTAGAGCAGGGCGTCGCCCGCGAAGTGCGCGGCGTCCGTCTCGTTGGCGGCGAAGCGGTCCCATCGGGTCTCCGGCCAGGCTCGGGCGACCTCGGGCAGGTCGAGGTCGGCGATCCGGTTCAGGGTGTCGATGATCGCCGGGAGGTCGGGGGAGGCCGGGGTGAAGTCCGCGGACCGGCCGTCGACGTACGCGAAGCCGAGGGCGAGCCACGTGTCGTCCTCGATCTGCCATCGGACGGCTGGGGAGATGGGGCGAACGTACGGGTTGATCAGGCCTTCCCGGACCAGGGAGTCGCGTCGCCCGCCGGGCCTGTTCCGGACGGCCTTGACGAAGAACCGGCCCTTTTCGGACGTGACCAGGATCGAGACGTCCGAGGTGTGTCCGGATGGGGTGGGCCGGAGGTCGATCAGGTCGCCTGTGTGGGGGCGGATCAGCGCCTGGAACTCGGGTCCGGGGAGGCTGCGGGTCATCGGGCTCTTTCAGGTTCTGGGGTTGCAACCGCTGCCAGGGTGCCCAGGACTACATTCGTCATCAGGATCGCAACCGCCCGTACGGGTTACCGCTTGGATGGACTCATTGGCCTGCGTCATGGCGGTTCCGCTGAGGATAGTGGCCAGCGCGGCGTCGTGGACGTTCCCCACGCTCATCCAGGTCGAGAACACGCACGGTGAGACCTCGCCCGTGGGACTGACCGAGGCCTTACCGGTGCCGCACCGGCCGCAGAGCTGGGCCATGTCTGGTGCCTGGCGCTGAGCGCCCCGCCCGAAGTGGCGTACCCGGTCGACGCGGATGCTGGTCACCCCGATCTCCTCAAGCTCCCGCCGCGCTTGGCGCACGCGCTGTTCGCCGCTGGTGGCGATGATCCCGACGCGGAGGGGGATGCTGAGGCGGACCGCTTTCTCGATGTTCGCTCTGGTGAGGCGGTGGCTGGAGCGACCGGTGATCGCGTTGTGCTCGTCCGCTCGGTCCGAGTAGTAGGACGTGGCTAGCGCGATCCCCGCGCGGCGGAACAGGTCCCACCACTGTTCGGAGACGTGGACCAGGTTGCTGAAGATCTCGACTTCCAGGCCGAGGCCCAGCGCGTGGTCGACCAGTTCTGCGGCCTCGGGGTGCAGGGTCGGTTCTCCACCGATGGCCTGGACGCGGCGAATACCGTAGCTCGCCGCCTGGTTCAGGACACTGATCCAGTCTTGGAGACCCATGGTGCCGTGAGTGCCCTCAGGCCCCGATTCGTTGTAGCAGTGCACGCACTTGAGCTGGCACTTCCGGGTCAGATCCAGCCAGAGAAGCTGAGGCCCGGTGTGCTCTGCCGATGCTTCCTTGATGATCGTATTCACTGTCGTGACCCCTTCCTGTACGGATTCCGTTGATCTGTCGGGCGGATTCGGCTGGCGGTTCATCCGGCCGCCGCTGGGTTGGCCCCGACCCGTCTGGTGCTGGTCAGCACAACAGGCGCGCCTGAGCCTGTGCGGCCACTCGGCTCTGCGCAGACGGGCGGTGCTTCCGGCCCGCGGCCGCGCGCTCCGGCGAAGGGGGCGGGCTGGGGGGAAGACGCTGTACGCGGAGCTCCTGTGGCCTGGCTTGCATTGGGCGGCAGCCTCGCGGCCCAGCGATGGATATGGCTGGGTGAGGACGCGGGGGGTCTGTCGCGCGGAGCGCGGCCTTTGTGCGGGGGGAGCCAGGTCCCCGTCCCGGGGGAGTGCGGGGCGCGGGGATCGCGTGATCCGGGTTGCTTTGGGGCGTAGCTCTGCGGGCTCGCGAAGAGGATGGCTGGCTGGGGGCGCGGGGGGTCTGCGCGCGGAGCGCGGCCTTTGTGCGGGTGGAGTTTGGCTGCGGTGCCCGGGGAGTGCGGGTGGCGGGAGACCGCTTGATCTGGGTTGCTTTGGGCGGCAGCCTCGCGGCCCAGCGATGGATATGGCCGACTGAGGGCGCGGGAGGTCTGTCGCGCGGAGCGCGGCCTTTGTGCGGGCGGAGCTCGGTCCCGGTATCGGGGAGCGCGGGCGCGGGGATCGCGTGATCCGGGGTGCATTGAGGCGTAGCCCTGCGGGCTCGCGAAGAGGATGGCTCGCTGAGGGCCGCGGGGGGTCTGTCGCGCGGAGCGCGGCCTTTTTGCGGGGGGAGTCTGGCCGCGGTGCTGGGGAGCGCGCGGGGGGAGCCGGGGGCGGGTGGGGGTGGGGGCGCCCGGGGTGGGGTGGGGGTGGGGGCCGGGCGCCCCGGATCTTGAGGGGGGTCATGGGGAGAGGGCGGCCTTTAGGGGGGCGAGCATTTGGGGGGCTAGCTTCAGGATGGTGCGGTCGTGGGTGCCGAAGATCAGCAGGATGCCGCCTGGGGGGTCTGGCTCGCAGCGGACCTCGGTTCCGGCGGGGACTTCTACGAAGGTGTACGTGGAGAGGTCGTCGTCGGTGCGGAACATGGTCATGGGGTGGGCTCCTTTGGGGCGGGGAAATGACCCGGGGAATTCGAATGGTGTTCGAGAATGGGTTTTTCTTGGTGTTGTGCGGCTAGGGTGCCATGCTCGGCGTAGGCTCGTCGCCATTCCTGGTCGGGACGGCATTGGGTCACATGGGACACGGCCGAGTACCACAATGGGGTGGGGTGGCAATATGGACGCGCGCGTACATTTCGCGAGGGAGCTGCGGCGGCTGCGCGAGCAGGCGGGGCTCACGCGCGAACAGCTCGGGGAGGCCATCGGCTACAACTGGGAGACCATACGCAGTATCGAGATGAACCGGCGTACCCCCAAGCCGCTGTTCGCTCGCAAGAGTGACGAGGCGCTCAGCGTCCATGGCATGCTGATCGAGCTCCAGGCCGCCACCGAGGCTGAGACTACCGAGTTCGGAAGCCTCATGGAGGTCGAACAGCGCGCCACGGAGATACGCATCTGGGACTGTCGCGTAATCCCCGGTCTCCTGCAGACCAGGGATTACGCAGAGATATTTGTGGCGGACCCTGAGCTGGTGCAGGAGCGAATGGATCGCCAGCGGATCTTCGATCGAAATGAACCGACCGAGGTACACGTGGTACTCAGCGAATCCAGCCTCTATCACATTGTGGGGAGTCCCAGTATTGCGCGGGCACAGCTAGAGCATCTGATCCGGCCCGATGCTCCGTGGACGCTACAGATAATGCCATTCACCGAGGGGGCGCATCCGGGCAGCGCCGGGCCGCTGATGATCCTCAGTTTCGAGGACGAGTCCCCGATCGCCTTCGTGGACAGCATCACCGGGGGAACACTGGCGGATGACCCAAAGCAGGTTTCGATGCTGTCCAAGGCATGGGATGCGATCTCCGCTGCCGCGTTGTCCCCTAGTATGTCCAAGGAATTGATCATGGCGGTGATCGCGGACATGCCGGAGGAAAGTAATGATCACTGGCTGGCGTAAGTCGTCGTACAGCGAATCGACTCAGGGTCAGTGCGTCGAGGTTGGCGTGGGTTGGCGTAAGTCCTCGTACAGTCAGTCGACTCAGGGACAGTGTGTTGAGATCGCCGCTGGTGAGACGGCGGTGGGGGTGCGGGATACGAAGGACCGGGAGCGCGGTCATCTGACGGTGTCGCGGACGGCTTGGCGGGCCTTCGTGGGGTCACTTAGTGCGTAGTAGTGCGGAGATCTTGATGCTGTCGGCCATGCGCTGATAGCCCGCGTCGCCGGGGTGCAGGTGGTCGCCGCTGTCGTACGCGGGGGCCATCTGCTGCGGGTTCGACGGGTCGGCGGTCGCCTTGTCGAAATCGATCACGCCGTCGAACGCGTGGCCCGTACGGATCCAGTGGTTGACGGCCTCGCGCTGCCGCTCGCCGTACGCGGTGCCGTAGTCGCCGCCGTACTGGGGGTTGGAGCCGCCGAACGCGGTGAGCGTGGCGCCGAAGATGCGCAGGCCCTGGTGGTGGGCGCGGGCGATGATCTGCTTGTCGCCGGCGATGATGCTCGTCCCGGTGGCGCTGGCCGCGCCGATGTCGTTGATGCCCTCCAGCAGGATGACGTCGCGTGCGCCGGGCACCGACAGCACGTCGCGGTCGAGGCGGTGCAGCGCGCTGGGGCCGAACGTCACCGGCACCCGGTCGACCAGGACCTCGTTGCCGCTGATGCCCGCGTTCGCGACGGACAGGATCGGGCCGTGCCGCGCCTGGAGGCGCCGGTTCAGGTCGTCCGGCCAGCGGCGGTTCGCGTTGGGCGTCGAGTGGGAGCCGTCGGTGATCGAGTCGCCGAGCGTCACCAGCGTGCCGGTGACGCGGCGGGCGGGCGTGACGTCGACCCGGTCGGCGAACGTCCAGCAGTTGACGGTGCGCGCGGCCCCGGCCGTAGCGGTTCCGGTGTGGTCGCCGGGGGAGACGTAGCCGTCCTGGAGCGCCAGCGGGTGCTGGGTGGCCGGGCCGGTGGCGTCCGGGAAGTACAGGCTCACCACCAGCGCCTGGCCGGCGCGGACGGGCAGCGACACGGGATCGCTCCCGGCCAGGTCGCCCGGGTCGATCGTCACGCTCGTACGGCCGTGGAACCGCAGCGTGCGCAGCGTGGACGCCACGACGGACGACCCGCTGTCGCGGACGGCGATCGACGCGCGGCCCACGCGCAGCGGCCGGTCGCCGAACAGGTTGGTCAGGCGGACGCGCGCGTGGTCGCCGCCGGCGCTCGGCACGACCACGTCGCGCACGGTGCCGTCGGTGACGCCCGAGTGCGCCGGGCACGTCGCGGTGTCGGCCGGGCCCTGCGTCGACGACGCCGACCAGGTGCTCACCCAGCGCTGATGGGCGGCGTGGGTGTGCTGGACGGTGGACGGGGCGGCGGCGCCGGTGGTCGCGGCGGCCGTGCCCACCGCGGCCACCGCCGCCGCCAGCGTGCCGAGATGACGGAGCCGTACGCGTCGTGCCGGTGATCGCCGCATCGATCGGTCTCCTCGTCCGGTATGCACCGAAAGTTCCCTTCGCGTTATGACACGAATCGGCGCGTGGCACAAGGAGGCCGGCGTGTCGCAACTTCGGACACGAAATGGTTAAAGTCCGCGCGAGTGCGACAGAAGGTCTTGCCGCCGGTGGCGGAAGTGCTTATGTTCACGGCAACCCCCACCCCGGAGGCGGTCCGTGAGACGAGCCACCGTACGACCGGAGAACGGCCATCAGGCGCGGCTGCTGCGGCTGCTGCGCGACGAAGGTCCCAGCCCGCGCGCCGACCTGGCCGGACGGCTGGGGCTGTCCCGGTCGAAGATCGCGCAGGAGCTTGACCGGCTCGCCGACCTCGGCCTGGTCGCGGCCGCCGGGCTGGCCGCGTCGCGCGGCGGGCGGCGGTCCGGCATCGTCGGGTTGTCGGAGCACCTGCGGTTCCTCGGCGTCGACATCGGCGCCACCTCCGTCGACGTCGCCGTCACCAACGGGCGGCTTGAGGTGCTGCGCCACGCGTCGCGGCCCGCGGACGTACGCGACGGGCCCGATGTGGTGCTCGCGCACGTCAACGACCTGGCCGGTAAGGTGCGGGCGGACACCGACGCCGCCGAGCTGCACGGCGCGGGGATCGGGGTGCCCGGTCCGGTCAGTTTCCGCGAGGGCATGCCGGTCGCGCCTCCGATCATGCCCGGCTGGGACCAGTACCCGGTGCGCGAGGAGATGAGCCAGGCGCTCGGCTGCCCGGTGCTGGTCGACAACGACGTCAACATCATGGCGCTGGGCGAGCTGCACGCCGGGCTCGCCCGCTCGGTGGAGGACTTCCTGTTCGTGAAGATCGGCACCGGCATCGGCTGCGGCATCGTGGTCGACGGCACCATCTACCGCGGCATGTCCGGCAGCGCGGGCGACATCGGCCACATCCAGGTCGACGACGACGGCCCGACCTGCGCGTGCGGCAACGCGGGCTGCCTGGAGGCGTACTTCTCCGGCGCCGCGCTGGCCCGCATGGCCGCGCACGCCGCCCGTACGGGGCGGTCCGAGCCGCTGGCCGCGCGGCTGGCCGAGGCGGGCGAGCTGACCGCGGCGGACGTCGGGGCGGCGGTCGCGTCCGGCGACCCGGCCGCGACCCGCATGATGCGCGACGGCGGGCAGCGCGTCGGCACCGTGCTCGCCGGGCTCGTGTCGTTCTTCAACCCCGGGCTGGTGATCATCGGCGGCGGGGTGACCGGGCTCGGGCATCCGCTGCTCGCCGAGATCCGCGGCGCCGTCTACCGCCGCTCCACCCCGCTGGCCACCGGGAACCTGCCGCTCGTGCTGTCCGAGCTGGGCGCCACCGCGGGCGTCGTCGGCGCCGCGCGGCTCATCAGCGACCACGTGTTCTCCGGCGGCTGAGGTGGACGCCCCGCTGTTGGAGATGCGCGGCATCGTCAAGGAGTTCCCCGGCGCGCGTGCGCTGGACGGCGTGGACCTCACGGTGCGCGCGGGCGCGGTGCACTGCCTGCTCGGGCAGAACGGCGCGGGGAAGTCCACACTGATCCGCGTGCTCGCGGGCATGCACACGCCGGACGCGGGCGAGATCCGCTGGCGCGGCGAGCCGGTGGCGCTGCCGCAGCCCACGGCGGCGCTGCGGTACGGCATCACCACCATCTACCAGGAGCTCGACCTCGTCCCCGCGTTATCGGTGGCGGAGAACATCTTCCTCGGCCACGAGCCGTCCACGGCCGGGTTCGGGCGGCGCCGTACGGCCGACCGCGCCGCCGCCGAGCTGCTCGACCGGCTCGGCCACGCGGACATCCCGCCCGGCGTCGAGGTGGGGCGGCTGCCCGCGGCGGGGCAGCAGATCGTCAGCATGGCGCGCGCCCTCTCCTACGACGCGCGGCTGATCGTGATGGACGAGCCGTCCGCGGCGCTGGCGCACGACGAGGTGGCGAACCTCTTCCGAATCATCCGCGAGCTGACCGAGGCGGACGTCGCGGTCGTCTACATCTCGCACCGGCTGGCGGAGATCCGCGAGGTCGGCGACGAGGTCACGGTGCTGAAGGACGGGCGTACGGTCGCCGCCGGGCGGCCCGCCGACACGCCGACCGCGACGCTCGTCGCGCACATGACGGGCGGGTCGAGCGAGGCGCGGTTCCCGGCCCGTCCGGAACCGGCGGACGCGCCCGAGCCGGTGCTGTCCGTACGGGACCTGGCGCTGGACGGGGTGTTCCGCGACGTGTCGTTCGAGGTGCGGGCCGGGGAGATCGTCGGGCTGGCCGGGCTGGTCGGCGCGGGGCGCTCGGAGATCCTGGAGACCGTCTACGGGGCGCGGCGCGCGTCGTCGGGGACGGTCGCGGTGGACGGGCGTGCCGTACGGGCCGGGAGCGTGCGGTCGGCCGTGCGCGCCGGGGTCGGGCTGGCGCCGGAGGAGCGGAAGTCGCAGGGGCTGCTGATGCTCGCCTCGGTCGGGGTGAACATCGGGATCGCGTCGCTGGCCCGGTACGCGCGGCTCGGGTGGGTGGACCGGCGGCGGGAGAACGCCGAGGCCGCCGAGCAGGCCGGGGCCTTGGGCGTACAGCCGGCCGACCCGCGGCGGGGCGTGGCCACGCTGTCCGGCGGCAACCAGCAGAAGGTGCTGCTCGCCCGGTGGCTGCTGCACGGCTGCCGGGTGCTGCTGCTCGACGAGCCCACGCGCGGCGTGGACGTGGGCGCGCGGGCCGAGCTGTACGCGCTGATCCGCGACCTGGCGGCGTCCGGCGTCGCGATCGTCCTGGTGTCCAGCGAGGTGCCCGAGGTGCTGGGCCTCGCCGACCGGGTGCTGGTCGTCCGGGAGGGCCGGATCGTGCACACCGGGCCGGCCGCGGACCTCGATGAACCGCACGTACTCGGGCTCGTCATGGACGGCCACACGCAAGGGAGCACGCGATGACGAGCCCTGACGTACCCCCTGGTGGCTCCGGCTCCGGTGAACCTCCACTGGCACCTTCGCCTGAGCCCGCGACGGAGATCGATTCGCGCCGCAGGCCGCGGGGCGAACAACCACCAAAGGGCGCCCAGCGCCCGACGTGGTTGTCCCGCGGCCGAGGACCCAGCGGGCCGAGCCAAGGAGGGCGCCCCGCGCCCGAACGGCGTCAGGCCCGCCAGCGGATGGTACGGCCGAGGTCCGGGCGGATTCCGTCCGAGCTGCGCAACGCCGGGCTGATCGGGGTGCTGGTGATCCTGGCGGTGATCGGCGGGGCCACCAAGCCGGGGGAGTTCCTGAACCTCGGGAACCTGGTGGTGATCCTCACGCAGGCGTCGGTGATCGGGGTCGTCACGGTCGGGATGACGTTCGTGATCGTCGGGGGCGGCATCGACCTGTCGGTCGGCGCGATCGTGGCGCTGTCCACGGTGTGGGCGACGACCGTGGCCACGCAGTCGTTCGGCGTCGTGGGGATCGTGTTCACCGCGCTGGTGGTCGGGCTGGTGTGCGGGATCGTCAACGGGGCGTTCATCGCGTACGGGAAGGTCGTCGCGTTCATCATGACGATCGCGATGCTGGCCAGCGCGCGGGGGCTGGCCATCCAGATCTCCGGCGGCACCACGCAGACCGTGCGCCCGGCCAACCAGGCGCTGGTGAACCTCGGCTACTCCGACCACTACCTGTTCGGCGTGGTCCCGCCGCTGGTGCTGATGTTCGCGGTGGTCGTGGCCGTCGGGTGGATCGCGCTGAACCGTACGACGTTCGGCCGCCGCACGTTCGCGGTCGGGGGCAACCCGGAGGCGGCGCGGCTGGCCGGGCTGAACGTCCGCGCGCACACGCTCGTCCTGTACGCGCTGTCCGGGCTGTGCTGCGGGATCGCCGGGATCATGCTGATCATCCTCACCGGGAGCGGCACGTCAGCGAACGGCAACCTGTACGAGCTGGACGCGATCGCCGCCGTGATCATCGGCGGCACCCTGCTCAGCGGCGGCCGGGGCACGCTCGTCGGGTCCGTCCTCGGCGTGCTCGTCTTCACGACGATCAACG
This sequence comes from Streptosporangiaceae bacterium, assembly GCA_036502625.1. Taxonomy (GTDB): domain Bacteria; phylum Actinomycetota; class Actinomycetes; order Streptosporangiales; family Streptosporangiaceae; genus DASXYG01. The sequence continues at coordinate 48,728 of DASXYG010000130.1, read as the reverse complement.
ACATCTTCACGCTCAACAACCTCTCCACCGCCACGCAGCAGCTCGCCAAGGGCGTGATCATCGTGATCGCCGTGCTCGTGCAGAAGCTGCTGGCCTCCCGCACCCCCACCACCCCCCGATGAAGGGCAAGGGATCGCCCATGTCAGCAACACGCCGCGGGTTCCTGGTCGGCGGCGGCGCCATCCTCGGCGCCGGCGCACTGGCCGCCTGCACGAGCAACAGCGAGCCCACCGCCGCGAGCACCAACGCCGGCCCGGGCGTCAACGCCGACAACGCCAAGCCGGGCAAGCACGTCACGATCGGCTTCGCCGGGCCGCAGGCCGACCACGGCTGGCTGAGCGGCATCAACGCGCAGGCCAAGGCCGAGGCGGCGCGCTACAAGGACGTCACGTTCGTGGTCGCCGAGGGGTCGAACGAGGCGTCGGCGCAGGCCGGGCAGATCCAGACGCTGATCAACCAGAAGGTCGACGTGCTGGTCATCCTGCCCGCGGACGGCAAGCAGATGACGCCGAGCGGGCAGAAGGCCATGGACGCCGGGATCCCCGTCGTCAACCTCGACCGCGTCTTCGACACGACGTCCGCGTACCGCACGTGGATCGGCGGCGACAACTACCGCATGGGGTTCAACGCGGCGACGTTCATCGGGCAGCGGCTCGGCGGCAAGGGCAGCGTGCTGGAACTGGCCGGGATCGACAACCTGGAGCTCACGCAGCAGCGGTCGAAGGGGTTCGACGACGGTCTGAAGACGTTCCCCGGGCTGAAGAAGGCCGGGCGCGCGGCGGCGGAGTTCACCGTACAGACCGGGCAGGCGCGCATGTCGGAGCTGTTGCAGGCGCATCCGACGTTCGACGCGCTGTGGAACCACGACGACGACCAGGGCGTGGGCGCGCTGCAGGCCATCCGGCAGGCCGGGCGCAAGGGCTTCCTGATGGTCGGCGGCGCCGGGTCGAAGGCGGCCATGCAGGCGATCAAGGCGGACGACTCGGTGCTGAAGGCCACCGTGCTGTATCCGGCGACGATGGCCGCGTCCGCGGTGCGGGTGGCCCGGCTGATCGCGCAGAACAAGACGATGGGCGACCTCGACGAGACGTCCGTACCGTCGTCGATCACGCTGTTCTCGGCCGTGGTGACCAAGGCGAACGTCGACCGCTACCTGCCCACCGCCTTCGACTGACCGGATTGGAGTTTCGGCTTGGCAACCAACAACGGGGTGCGTCCGCTCGGCGTCGGCATGGTCGGCTACGCGTTCATGGGGCGCGCGCACTCACAGGCGTGGCGTACGGCGGGCGCGTTCTTCGACCTGCCGCGGCGCCCGGTGATGGCCGCGGTCGCCGGGCGCGACCGTACGGCGGTGGACGCGGCGGCGCGGACGCTCGGCTGGGCGTCCGCGACGACCGACTGGCGCGAGCTGCTCGACCGCGACGACATCGACGTGATCGACGTGTGCACGCCCGGCGACAGCCACGCGGAGATCGCGCTGGCCGCGCTGGCCGCGGGCAAGCACGTCCTGTGCGAGAAGCCGCTGGCCAACTCGGTGGCGGAGGCGTGCGCGATGGCGGAGGCGGCCGCAGGGGCGGCGGAGCGCGGGGTGCGCGCGATGGCCGGGTTCAACTACCGGCGGGTCCCGGCGCTGGCGCTGGCGCGGCGGCTGGTCGCGTCCGGGCGGATCGGGGCCGTGCGGCACGTACGGGCCGTGTACCTGCAGGACTGGCTGACCGACCCGGAGGCGCCGCTGGCCTGGCGGCTGGACGCGGCGCGCGCGGGTTCGGGCGCGCTCGGCGACCTCGGGGCGCACATCGTGGATGCGGCGCAGTACGTGACGGGCGAGTCCGTGACCGGTGTGGCGGCGCTGACCTCGACGTTCGTCACCGAGAGGCCGACCGGGGACGGGGGGCGGGGGCCGGTGACCGTGGACGACGCGGCGCTGTTCACCGGGCGGATGTCCGGCGGGGGGCTGGCGTCGTTCGAGGCCACGCGGGTCGCGGCCGGGCGGAAGAACGCGCTGCGGCTGGAGGTCAACGGCTCGGCGGGGAGCCTGGCCTTCGACCTGGAGGCGCTGAACGAGCTGTGGTTCCACGACGGGTCCTCGGACGCGGAGACGGCCGGGTTCCGGCGGATCCTGGTCACCGAGGCGTCGCATCCGTACCTGGCGGCCTGGTGGCCGCCGGGGCACCTGCTCGGGTATGAGCACACGTTCACGCACGAGGTGGCCGACTTCGTCCGGGCGATCGGTGACGGGGCGGACCCGTCGCCGTCGTTCGCGGACGGGCTGCGGGTGCAGCGGGTGCTGGACGCCGTGCAGCGCAGTGCCGGCGCGGAGGGCGTGTGGACCCCTATCGACGACACCCCAGGGAGCTGAGATGAGCCGTCCGATCACGTTGTTCACCGGGCAGTGGGCCGACCTGCCGTTCGCCGAGGTGTGCCGACTGGCCGGGGAGTGGGGGTACGACGGCCTGGAGATCGCCTGCTGGGGCGACCACCTGGACGTCGTGCGGGCCGCCGAGGACGACGCGTACGTGCGGGGCGTGCGGGACACGCTGGAACGGCACGGGCTCGGGGTGTGGGCGATCTCCAACCACCTGGTCGGGCAGGCGACCTGCGACCACCCCATCGACGAGCGGCACCGGGCGATCGTGCCGCCGCGCGTGTGGGGCGACGGCGCGGAGGCGGGTGTGCGGGCGCGGGCCGCGGAGGAGATGAAGGCCACGGCGTGGGCGGCCGCCCGGCTGGGGGTGTCCACGGTGGTGGGGTTCACGGGGTCGCCGATCTGGCACACCGTGGCCATGTTCCCGCCCGTGCCCGCGTCCATGATCGACGACGGGTACGCGGAGTTCGCCGCCCGCTGGAACCCGATCCTGGACGAGTTCGACGCCGCCGGGGTCCGGTTCGCCCACGAGGTCCACCCGAGCGAGATCGCGTACGACCACTGGACGACCGTGCGCACCCTGGAGGCGATCGGCCACCGTCCCGCGTTCGGCCTCAACTGGGACCCCAGCCACATGGTGTGGCAGGACATCGACCCGGCCGCGTTCATCCTGGACTTCGCCGACCGCCTGTACCACGTGGACTGCAAGGACACGAAGATGCGGCGAGCGGACGGCCGCCGGGGACGGTTGTCGTCCCACCTCCCGTGGGCGGACCCGCGGCGGTCGTGGGACTTCGTCTCCACGGGGCGGGGGGACGTGGCGTGGGAGGAGTGCTTCCGGGCGCTGAACACGATCGGGTACGAGGGGCCGGTGTCGATCGAGTGGGAGGACGCGGGGATGGACCGGTTGCAGGGGGCACCGGAGTCGCTGGCGTTCATCCGGGCGGTGAATGCGATCACGCCGCCGGATGCGGCGTTCGATGCGGCGTTTTCGCAGGGGTGAGGGGGTGGGGGGTGGCTGGCTCGGCTTGGGTTTCGGCTTCTGGCGGGCGGCCTGGCTTCTGGATCCGTTTGGGTTTCTGGCGGGGTGTCTGGTTCCTGGCGGGCGGGGTTCCTGCGGGCTGGGTGTCCTTGGAGGGTTGCGTTGTGTGAGGGGGAGGCCGCGTTGCGCGGAGGGGAGGCCGCGGTGCGCGTGAGATAAGGCCGCGCTGCGCGGAGGGGAGGCCGCGTTGCGCGTGAGAAAAGGCCGCGCTGCGCGCGACTGATTTGCCGCGACCTTAGCCCGGCATCTCCTTCGCTGGGGCGCGGGGGCTTCGCCCTCTGCGCGACCCCCGCCCTGGTTCGTTCCACGGGGCGGGTCGTGCTGGGGCAGGTGGCCTGGGCGTGGCATGCGCGGGGAAAGGCCGCGCTGCGCGCGACTGATTTGCCGCGACCTTGGTGCAGCGGTCTTTGGGTTGGGCCGCGGGGGCTTCGCCCTTTGAGCGGGCTCGCCGGTGGCTGGGGCGCAGCGCACACACCGGGGAGCGCGGGCGGGTCGGGGCCGCGCGTTAGAGACCTTAGGGCGGGGTCGGGTTAGGGCGGCAGGCTCCGCGGCCTAACCCCGAGAACGGGTGACTGAGGTCGCGGGCGGGCTGTCGCGCGCAGCGCGGCCTTTGGCGGGGGAGGCCGTGGCGCAGCCCCTGCGGGGATCCCGCCCCGCCCTGAGGTGAGGTGTGGGATGCGGGGGCCGGTTGCCTGGGTGCGGCGCGAGGGGAGGGGGTTCGCGTGCGGGCGGGTCAGGGAGGGGGTTTGCGGGCAGGCGGGTCAGCCTGCCGCGCCGGAGGCCGTGGACGGCATCAGGCGGGCGAGGGCGCGCAGGTCGTCGGCGCGGGCGTGGGCCTGCGCGTACGCGCGAGCGGCCCGTTCGTACCTGGCCCGTACGGTCGGGGTCCGCAGCGCCTTGATCGCGTCGGCGAACTCGGCTTCGTCGGCGGGGAACAGCGCCAGCCCCGCCTCGGCGAGCAGCGCGGAGTTGGCGCGGCCGTGCGCGGCGATCGGCCGGTACGTCACGACCGCGCGCCCGCAGGCCAGCGCCTCCAGCACGGTCGAGCCTCCGGCGTTGGTCAGCACGACGTCCGTGGCGTGCAGGTACGTCGGCATGTCGTCCACCCAGTCGAGGACGGTCAGCCGCGCCTCGGGCAGCCCGCGCCCGCGCAGCCGCTCGGCGAGCTTGGCGTTGCGGCCGCAGACGACCACGATCCGCGCGTCCTCGTCGGCGCCGAGCAGCGCGTCCACGGTCGCGTCGATCTCGCCGAAGCCGTACGACCCGGCGGACAGCAGGAGGACGTACTCACCGGGCGCCCACCCGAGCGCGGCGCGCGCGGCACGCCGGTCGCCCGGGGTGAACGCGTCGCCCACCGGCGGCGCCGCCACCCGGACGCGCGCGTCCGGCTCGACCGACCGCGCCGCCGAGGCGGACGTCTCGTGCAGCACGTACGTGACGTCGGTGTCGGCGAACATCCACATGGGGTGCGGCGCGAAGTCCGTCACCCAGGTCGCGGTCGGCATGTGCAGCCCGCCGCGGCGGCGCAGCGTCGCCAGCGCCGCGCTGGCCACGTGGTACGTCGACACGATGAGGTCCGGCCGGAACGCGTCGATCTCCGCGGCCAGGTGCAGCGCCGCCCAAGACCCGAGCACCCGCTTCGACGTACGCGCGAACCACTCCATGCGATGGATCGACGCGAAGAACAGCTCGTACAGCCAGGGCGTGACCTGCACGTTCGTCACGTACGTCCCGCGCAGCGCGTCCCCCGCACCGGCCCCCATGACGTCAAGGACGTCCACGACCCCGATCTCACAACCAGGCCAAACCCGCCGCGCCGACTCCTCAAGCGCCCGGGCGGCCACATTGTGTCCCTCACCCATGGTCCCGGTAAGCAGAAGCAACCGCCCCGGAGCAGTAGCCGCCCCCGCCACCGACCGCGAACTCGCCACCGACATGCCCACAACCCCTCCCAGAGAGGCCCGCACAACTTCCCGCCGACTGCCTACCCAAGAACCCCCCACACAAAGGACACCCAAGCCCCCCAAACAAACCCACCCCCCTCTCCCCCTCCTCGCGACCTCAGGCCCCTGCGTCCTCCGCTGGCGCTGCGCGGCGGCCTCCCGCCAAAGGCCGCGCTGCGCGCGACTGCCCTGCCCGCGACCTCAGTCACCCGTTCTCGGGGTTAGGCCGCGGAGGCTGCCGCCCTAACCCGACCCCGCCCTAAGGTCTCTAACGCGCGGCCCCAACCCGCCCGCGCTCCCCGGTGTGTGTCACCGTGCCCCAGCCACCGGCGAGCTTGCTCAAGGGGCGAAGCCCCCGCGGCCCAACCCAAAAACCCGCCCCACCAAGGTCGCGGAAAATCAGTCGCGCGCAGCGCGGCCTTTGTCACGCGCAAGGCGGCCTTCTCCCCGCATGCCAGGCCCAGGCCACGACCCGCCCCGTGGAGCGAACCGGGGCGGGGGTCGCGCAGAGGGCGAAGCCCCCGCGGCCCAGCGAAGGAGATGCCGGGCTGAGGTCGCGGTAAGTCAGTCGCGCGTAGCGCGGCCTTTGTCTCTGTGCCGTGCGGCTTTCCCCCGCGCAGCGCGGCCTTCCCCGTGGAGCGAACCGGGACGGGGGCCGTGCAGAGGGCGAAGCCCCCGCGGTTCAGCGAAGAAGGTGCCGGGCTGAGGTCGCGGCAAATCAGTCGCGCGTAGCGCGGCCTTTGTCACGCGCGGCGCGGCCCCTGTCACGCGCACCGCGCGGCTTCCCCGAGCCCGCCACGGGCAGCGAAACCGCCATAATCGGACGGTCGGGCAGGATGTGGGCGGTTGAGGGGATGGGGTACGAGATGGCTGGTCCGTTCGGTGGGATGGGGAGTCCGTCGCTCGTCGTGGATGTGGCGCGGCTTGACCGCAACGTCGCGGACATGGCGGCGCGCATGGCGGGCGCGGGCGTACGGCTGCGGCCGCACTTTAAGACGTCGAAGTGCCTGGAGGTGGCGCGGCGGCAGCTCGCCGCAGGGGCGATCGGCTTCACCTGTTCCACGCCCGCCGAGGTGCGGCTGCTGCAGGACGAGGGCGTGGACGACCTGCTGTGGGCGCACCAGCCGGTCGGGCCGGTGAAGGTGGCGTTCGCGGTGGAGGCGCTGCGCCGCGGCGGGCTGATGGTGGCGCTGGACTCCGTGGAGGCCGCCGAGCCGCTGGCCCGCGCGGCCGCCGACGCGGGGGTGGCGGTGCCGTACCTCATGGAGTGCGACACGGGGCTGCACCGCGCGGGCGTCGACCCCGACCACGCGGTGGCCACCGCGGCGGCGCTCGCCGCGCTGCCCGCGCTGGAGCTGCGCGGCGTCATGACGCACGAGGGCCACGTCGGCAAGCACGCGGGCGACCGCGCCGCCGTCGAGGCGGCGGGAACCGCGGCGGGCAAGCTGCTCGCCGAGATCGCCGGCGGGCTGCGCGACGCGGGGCACGCCAGCCCCATCGTCTCGGTGGGCTCCACCCCGGCGGCCACGTCGTCGCCGGTGGTCGACGGCGTCACCGAGGCGCGGCCCGGCACGTACGTCTACTACGACGCCAACCAGATCGGCAACGGCAGCGCCACCGCGGAGACCTGCGCGCAGACGGTGCTGGCCCGCGTGGTCAGCACCCAGCGCGCCGGGCGGGCGATCATCGACGCCGGATCCAAGTCGATGAGCTCGGACGGCAACCCGACGGCGGGCGGCCTCGGCCTGGTCTGCGACCTGGACGTACGCCCTCGCGACGGCATCACGTTCGCGGCCGCCAACGAGGAGCACGGCTACCTGACGGGACCCGGCACGGCGGACCTGGCCGTGGGCGAGCCGCTGCGGATCATCCCGAACCACGCGTGCACGGCCACCAACATGTGGAGCCGCGCGTACGCCGTGCACCCCGACGGCGCCACGGAGACCTGGGAGATCCGCGCCCGGCACTGACCGGGACCGGTCCCCGCGCGGGCCCCTACGCTGCCCGAGCGGCGGCGGGGGCGGTCACCGGGCGGGGACGGGCCCGGTGACCTCTGCCGTACGGCGGGCGCCGATCAGCGCGGACAGGCACGCCGACGCCAGCGCGCACACGGCGATGACGACCCACACGTGCTGGAAGCCGCGCAGCGACGCGGCCGGGCCGAGGACCGTGACCAGCACCGCCACGCCGATCGCGCCGCCGACCTGGCGTGCCGTCTGGTTCACCGCGCTGCCCACGCCGAACCGGTGCGGCGGCAGCGTGGACACCGCGCCCGCGGCCAGCACGGGCACGGTCAGCGCGATGCCCACGGCGCTCAGCAGCGCGCCGGGCAGCCACGCGCCGAGGAAGTCCGGCTCGGGGCCGACCTTGAAGCGGTACCACGCCATGCCGCCGACGAAGAAGGCCGCGCCGACGAGCAGCACCGGGCGGAAGCCGATCCGCGCGGCGACCCGTCCCGCCTGGCCGGACACCAGCGCCACCACGATCGGGCCGGGCGTGACGGCCAGCCCGGCGGCGAGGGTCGTCCAGTGCCAGACGCCGGTGAGGAACAGGATGTTGCCGAGCAGCATCGCGAAGAACCCCACGTTGAAGACGATCATCGCGGAGTTGGCGGCGGAGAACGCGCGCTCGCGGAACAGCGTGAGGTCCAGGACGGTGTCCGTACGGCGGTGCGCCCGTACGACGAACGCGGCGAGCAGGACGGCGGCGGCGGCGAGGGCGGCGAGCAGGCGGGGGTCCGACCAGCCCCAGTCGTTGCCCTGGGAGATCGCCAGGACCAGCGCGGACAGGCCGGCGATGAGCAGCACGACGCCCAGCGGGTCGCCGCGGCCCGCGGCGTCCGTACGGTCGTCGGCCAGGCCCGACGCGCGCAGCGCCGGCCGTACCCCGGCGATCGCCAGCGCGCAGACCGGCAGGTTCACGTAGAAGACGCCGCGCCAGCCGAGGCCCTGGACGATCACCGCGCCGAGGCTCGGCCCGGTGGCGATGGCCAGCGCGCCGACGCCGCTCCAGAACGCGACGACCTGGGACCGCCGCGCGGCCGGGTACGCGGCGAGCAGCAGGCCCAGCGAGGACGGCAGCACGCACGCCGACCCGACGGCCTGCACCGCGCGCCCGGCCACGAGGACCGGCAGCGACGGGGCCAGGCCGCACAGCGCGGACGCCGCGCCGAAGACCGCGAGGCCGGTCACGAAGACGCGGCGCCGCCCGTAGCGGTCGGACAGGCGGCCCGCAGTGACGAGCAGCGCGCCGAACACGATGCCGTACGCGGTGATGATCCAGGCCAGGCCCGCCTCCGTGACGTCGGGGAAGGAGGCGCGGACGGACGGGAAGGCGATGTTGACGATCGAGACGTCGAGCGACGCGACGAAGGCGCCGAGCGCGGTGACCGCGAAGACCGGCCACGATCGAGTTCCTTCCATAATGGAAGGGAAAGTACAGTTGGTGGCTTCCATGACGCAAGGGGGTGCGGTCGAATGCGGCACAAGAGTTTCGCGGGCATGAACTGCCCGACCGCGCTGACGCTCGACCGGGTCGGCGAGTGGTGGTCGATCCTGATCCTGCGCGACGCGTTCCACGGCCTGACCCGCTTCGACCAGTTCGAGCGCAGCCTGGGCATCTCGACGAACTCGCTGACCCGGCGGCTGAACACGCTGGTGGAGTCGGGGCTGCTGGACCGGCGGCGCTACGCCGACCGGCCGGCGCGGTACGAGTACGTCCTGACCGACGCCGGGCGCGACTTCCAGCCGGTGCTCGTGGCGCTGGCCACCTGGGGGCGCGCGCACGCCGCGCCGGAGCGGGACAACGTGCTCCTGGTGGACGCGGATTCCGGCCATCCGGTGGACCCGGTGATGATCGACCGGAACACCGGCCGGGAGATCCCCGGGCCGGGGTTCGCGTACGTACCGGGGCCGGACGCCGACGAGGCCACCCTGCGGCGCCTGTCGGGAGACGAGCGGACCTGATGCGGCGGCCGGCCTCCGGTACGGGCTACGGCGTGCTGAGCAGGCGGTCCCACTCCAGGCCGCTGTGCGCCTCGCCGCGTCCGGTGGACCGGCGCGCCGACAGCCACACGACCGGGGCGCCGTCCGCCCGGCGCACCCGGTTGAACGCGACGTCCAGCCGCGTGCCGACGCGGGGGACCTCCTCCTCGTGCACGAAGTACGCGGCGGGCTGTGCCGCGTCCAGGCCGGGGCTCAGCAGGGTGGTGCGCGGCCGCACCTTCACCGGCGGCGTCGTCTCGCCGTCGAGGACGCGCGGCATCGCGCCGCGCTGCAACTGGACCTCCCGGTTGTCGTCCGGCACGTGCACCGGGATGAACGGGATCCAGTTCTCCGGCACGGTGTTCTGCGCCTGGTACTGGATCGCGGCGACCGGCGCGCCGGGGTCGTCCGGCGGGTGCAGCCTGCGGCGGAACGCCAGCGTCTCGCGCGCCGCCTCCTCGCCGACCAGCGGTGACCCGGTGGCCAGCCACACGGCGCGCTCGATGCCCCACACCATGTTGGCCGCCTCGTCGCGGACCATCAGCACCTGCTCCACGGCCGGCCCCTCGGTGGTGCCGGGCACGGTCGGCGGCAGGAACAGGCCGAGCGACGCGGCCACCGGCGCCCCGGTGCCGTCGCCGTCGCCCGCGACGTCCAGGTTGAACATCGTCCAGCGCTGCCAGTCGTCGTCCGGGCCCGAACCGGCGGGCTCGACCCAGTTCTTCTGGCCGAACACGTCGGTGAACACCAGCCCGTCCACGCGGGCCAGCGTGCCCTGGTCCAGGTCGCAGGGCAGCAGGAACCAGTCGTCGCCGTAGACGAGGGCGAACTCGAGGAACAGCAGCTTCACGAGGTCGGTGGTGTCCGCGGTGACCGCGCCGAAGTCGGTGCGGCCGTCCTCGAACGCCCAGAACCGGGCGTTCGGCATGCCCGCGTACGTGACGGGCCCGGGGACGATCGTCCTGGTCACGGTCGTCGCCGTGGCCGGGCCGCCCGCGGTGCCGAGCGCCGTGCCCGACCGGTCGTAGGAGAAGTCATGCCAGTCGAGCGTGCCGCCCGGGTACGCCTCGGCGGCCAGCACCGTCTCGCCGGTGGACTCGGGGACGCCGAGGGCGAACCTGTGCTCCAGCCGCGCCGGGTCGAACGCCTCGGCGCCCGCCGCGGGCTGCGCGATGAGGTCGTCGAACCAGCCCACGAACCGGGTGTTGAGCTTGTCGAGCTCCTGCTTCCAGTGGTCGTTGACGCCGGAGGTGCCGTCGTAGGAGTGGCCGCCGGCCTTGAGCCGCCGGTACAGCTCGTAGCCGTCCATGGACCGGCCGGACACCGCCTGCGCGGTGGCCCAGACGTCCGGGTGGGAGACCAGCGTGGCGTCCGCCTCGGACGCGGGGTCGGGCAGCGGGATCGGCCACCGCGCGGTGATCTTGTCGCGGACCGGGCCGGGCGGTATCGCGGCGTTCATCAGCTTCGTCCACCTGCGGCCCAGCACGAGCCGCAGGTCCAGGCCGATCAGGTCGGTGCCGACGGTGAACGGCACGGCGCGCCGCTCCACCGCCGTCTCCAGCGGCAGCTTCGGCGGCACGGCGCCCGGCGCGGTCTCCCGGGCCCGGTACCGCGTGGCCGTCGCGGTGCGCAGGTGGTACGTCGCGGTGACCGGTGATCCGGCGTCCTCGCCGTGGAACTCCCCGAACTGCCACTGCCGCGCCAGCATCCACAGCGGGTCGCGCACCTCGGCCTTCAGCGACCGGTCGAACTCGGTCGTGCGCGGCCGCCCTTCCAGCCGGTTCCACACGGCGACCGTGGGGAAGGCGCGCGCGGCGAGCGCCGTACGGATGTCGGTGATGACAGGGGGTCGCACCATGTCCTCAGCCCCTCGCGGGTCGGAACGGGCCGCCGGACAGCGGCAGGTCGTTGTTCGCCGACAGGTCGGTGGCGATCGTGATGGGCCGCGGCGCGGACGACAGCACGGTCGCCGGGAGCAACTGCGCGTACGCCGTGGCGTCGATCTGGCCCGGCTCGACGATCCGCGTCCTGGACATCGCGAGCGTCTCCGCGACGGCGGCGACGAGGTCGTCGAACTTCCACGCCCCCGTCCGGGCGGGCGGCGCGACCAGCAGCATCGACTGCGGCGGCTGCGAACCGGGACGGTCGTGGTTGGCCGCGATCGCCGTGGTGGCCCGCGTCTGCGGGATCGTCTCCGTCCACTCGTCGAGCAGCAGCGCGCACTGCCGGTCGCCGGGGTCGAACGTGCCCGCGTAGTGGGTCGTGAGCAGCAGCCGGTCGCCGGTGAACGCGAACGTGGACGGGATCTCCAGGCCGGGCCACGGGTCGCCCGCGGTGTACGGGAGCTGGATCGGGACCAGGTCGGGCTCGTCCTGGCCGACGGCGCCGGCGAGCAGCGTGATCCGCTCCCACAGCGCCATCCGCGGGCGTACGCGGGCCAGGCCGTGCAGCCAGTCGTCGACCGGGAAGTCCCGGGTCAGGTGCTGCGTGAGCTTGCCCTGGCCACTGGCCTGGAGCACCTTCTGCCACGCCTGGCCGAGCGGCCGGCCGATGCCGAACTCGGCGGTGGCCAGCGCGTCGGGGCCGAGCGCGGCGCGGATCGCGTCGGCGGCCGCGGTGGCCCGGTCGGCGCCCGCGGTGGCCGCGTCGTACCGCACGAGCGCGGCGTCGACCGCCGTGATGCGGTTGTTCAGCTCGTCCGCCAGGTTGCCCGCGCGGGCCTGGAGGTCGGTGCAGAAGGCGACGACGGCGTCCTGGATCGGGGTGAGGTCCAGGTCCGTGGCGTCGAACGCGGTGAGCGGCAGCAGCGCCCGTACGTCGGCGAGCAGCCCGCTGATCGTCGTCCGCGAGGTGTGCGCGATCGCGGTCAGCGCGGCCAGCCGGTTGGCGAACGCGGTGCGCCGCTGCCCGACGATCGTGCGCAACTGCTGCGGCGTGTTCGGCCGCGGCACGGTCGGCGCGGTCGTGAGCAGCCGCTCCGCCTGCTGGAGCGGCGCGAACCGCTGGTCGGCGGGGGTGCTCGACGGCTGCGCGTCGTACGCCGCGATCTTGGCGTTGGCCGCGGCCAGCGACGCCGTCATCCGGTCGGCGGCCGTCTTCACGGCCGCGAACACGTCGCCGAACCGCAGGCGGCGCCACTGGACGAGCTCGCCCCAGCCGCTGCGCACCAGCCCGCAGCCGTTCGCCGTGACGAGCAGGTCGGCGTACCGGGTGAGGAACGTGTCCACGCCGGTCAGCAGCGCCTGCCGGTGCGCCATCGGGTCGGCGAGCGGCACCCCGAGGTCGTGGGTGAAGCCCGCGAGCGCGGTCTTCAGGGACGCCAGGGCGTCGCGCACCGCCTGCGGACGGTTGCGCGGCAGGTCCACGTCGTCGTCGGCGTGCGGGTCAAGCGGGGCGCCGTCGGCCGGGGTGAGGTAGTCGCTCGGCTTGGCCGGGCGCGCCGCCAGGACGAGCCGCCGCAGCGCGTCCACGAGCGGCGAGAGCTCGAAGAAGGAGATCTTGCCGCTGATCCGGTCGGTGTAGCGGATCACCGGCTCGGTGTCGCCGCGCAGGTTCTCCGCGTGCTGCACCCGGCCCACGATCCGGTCGTCGAGGTCCGTCATGGCGGCCTGGTCGGTCGGGCGCAGCGCCCACAGCAGGTCGATCGGCTGGAGGCCGAGCTCCGACTGGGCGACCACGCGGCTGTGCTGCGTCAGCGTCGCCGGGTCGGTCCACACGACCTTCACGGCCACGTCGCCCGGATGCGGCAGCAGGTCGGCGAGCCACTGGTCCACCGCCGGGTCGCCGCTGCCGCGCGGCGTCATGGCCACGCCGGGCGCCGGCGACGTCTTCGGCGCCAGCCCGTCGCGCAGGTGCAGGGTCAGCCGGTGGTTCAGCCGCTGCCCGGTGCGCGGCGTCTGGACGACCTGCGGGTCCGGCGGGAACCCGGACTTCGTGAACGCGTCCATGGTCGACGCCGACCGCTCCGGGTTGCCGAGCACCGTCTGGTGGACGCCCTCGGCGACGGCCAGGTCCGCGAGGCCGTCCTGGATCTCGACGAGCCGCCGCGCCTCCGCGCTGATCGCCGCGGTCTGCCCGTCGTCGGCGTGCGGGAGGCCGTCCACGCCGAACGGGTACGTCGCCGGTCCGGTACGGGTGATCTGCCGTACGAGGGCGAGCCCGTCGACGACGTTGCTCGCCTCCATCTCGGAGATCGCCGTGTCCGGCGGCGGCACCGTGTCCGGCAGCTTGGCCGCGACCAGCGGGAACGCCTGGCGCAGCGCGTTGATGAAGGAGTCGGTCTCGGCGATGGCGTGCCGGTCGTGCAGGCCGCGCTCGAACCGGTAGCCGAGCAGCGCGCCCAGGGACTGCCCGGCGCGGATGCCGTCGAGGAACTCCAGCGCCGTGCGCACCCGCTCGGAGCTGAGGTTCACCGCCAGCGACCCGGGGTTGTCGGCCGTGGCGTTCGCCAGGTAGCCGGTGCGCAGCAGCGCGGCCGTGGTGGCCTGCGGCAGCGACGGCGCGTGGACGTAGCCCTGGTTGGCGGGGTCGTGCACGGGCGGCGCGGTGCCGGGCGGGTTGAACACCTGCGCCAGCTCGCCGGTCAGCGTGACCGGCGTGGGCTGGGTCGTACGCGGCCTGACGTCCTCCAGGTAGCCGAACGCGCCGATGTGCACGCCGGTAACCGGGGGCGACCCGTCCGCCGGGTAGCGCAGCGCGAACAGCCTCTCGTTGGCGAGGCCGAGCCGCCAGGCGTCCATCCGGTACGTCGCGGCGTCCAGGTGCTCGGCGAGCACGCGCTCCAGCCGCGCCGTCGGCACGGTGCCGAGCGTCGTGATCGCGTCGAGCTGGTCGGCGAGGTCCTGGGTGCCGGGCTGCCCGAGGACGGTCGGGATGAAGTCGGCGAGCAGCGTGTCCGGCGCGCCGGTGACCGCCGGGTCCGGCGCGTACAGGCGGCCGTAGCGGCTCTCGGTGACCTGCGTGCGGGCGCTGATGTGGATGAACGGCGGCTCGCGCCGCGCGGCGACCACGGCCGCGTCGGTGAGGCCGTGCGCGGCGGCGGACAGCCGCAGCGCCGCCTCCGCGTACGCGTTCAGCACGGCGTGCCGCAGCAGCAGGTAGAGCAGCGCGGCCGGGGGCCTGCCGCCGGTGAACCCGCCCTCGACCCGTACGGTGTCGAACGCCGTGCGCGCGTTGGCGGCCAGCCATTGCAGATAGTTGTGGCCGTCGTCGGTGTATGCGCGTACCGGGTCGGACTCCGACAGCGGGCGGTCGTCGACGACCGGGCCCTTCATGGCGTGCTGGCGGCCGGTGAACAGGCGCGACGCCGCGTCCGGATCGGGCGCGTCCGCGGAGTAGCCGAGGCGGGTCAGCAGCGTACGGACCGACTGCCGGAGGCCGAGCTCGTTCAGCGCGTCGAGCACCGACGAGCCGGCGCCGGACAGGTTCGCCCGGTTGAAGTAGTCCTCCTCGCTCTGGGCGTACCGCTGGTAGAACTCCACGGACGCGGGGTGCAGGCCCAGCATGCCGAGCAGCAGCCCGTGCGGGTCGCCGTCGGCGCCGAGGTGCGGCGCCTCGGCGGCCAGCGTCGTCCAGTCCGCGGCCACGGTGGCGAGCAGGCCGTTCAGCGTGCGCCGGTGCGCGGCGGCGGTGTCGGTGTCCTTCCAGGCCATGCGGGAGAACGCGGTCGTGACGAGCACGCCGTACGGCTGCTTGCCCACGCGGATCGCCGGAACCGGGCCGCGTCCGCTGACGAAGCGGACGAAGAACTGGCGCGTGGCGTCGATGGCCGCGGTGCCGAACATCGGGTTCAGCATCGTGCCGAGGTGGTAGCCCCAGGTGGCCGGCCACAGGGCGGTGTTCATGGCGCGCGCCTCGCGCTGGTCGGTGCCGTCCGCCCCGGGCACGGACGCCACGACGGCCGGGTCGATGCCGAGCAGCTCGGCCAGCCACTGGCCGTCGGTCTTCGCCGGCCAGGAGCCGTTGCCCGCCGCCGCGGGAAGCTGCGCGGCGAACGCCTCGGCCTCCTCGTCGCCGGTGCCGAGCGCCGACGGTGTCTTGCCGGTGTTGTTCGTCGGGGCGCCCTGCGCGAGCAGCCGGAATCCCGCGCGGCTCTGCGCCTGGTGGCCGATCAGCGCCTCCAGGTCCTTCTTCGACACGGCCGGGTCGCGGTTGCGGACGCCGAGGACGACCATGCGGTCCAGGCCGGCGCGCAGCGCGTCGGTCAGCGGCACGCGGAAGCCCATGCCGGACGCCACCGCCGTGTCGAAGTCGACCAGCCACTTCAGCGCCGCCGGAACGTGCAGCGAGCCGCCGGAGGAGGCGAACTGGTCGGCGTCGGACGCCGACGGGTCGGGGCCGACGGCGAGGTCGGCGGGCACGGGCTTGCCCGCGACGTTGAGGACCTGCTGTCCGCCGGCGAACCCCAGCAGGGTGAACGCGTCCGGCAGCAGGCGCGCGCGTGACGGCTGGGTCCAGGTGCCCGGCTTGGTGTCCGCGGCGGCCACCTTCGGCATGTCGCAGAACGCCACGAGGACGTCGGCGTGCGCGCGGTCGCCCACGCGCGGCTCGCGGTCCAGGTGCGCGGGCGGCAGCGACCGCACCTTGTCGGCGTGCGTCCGCCCGACGGCGGTGTTCAGCGCCTGGTCGGCGGCGTGCACGCCGGCCGGCGCGCCGCCGGAGCGGTACACCGCGCGCCAGTACACCGTCGCCGCGGCGCGGTCGCCCGACGGGACCGGGTCGTCGGTGGCCACGACCAGGATGACCTGGCCGGGGTTCGCGCGGTGCGGCTCGCCGCCGGGGTTGAGCGGGCTCCGGGTGCGCGTCAGGTGCCGGGCGCGGCCGCTGCCGACGTACGAGGCCAGGTGCCGCCAGGCGGCGAGCCGCTCCTCGTGGTCGCCGCCGGCCTCCCAGTACGACCGCCAGTACGTCAGGGCGTGGTCGCTCTCGCGCGCCGTGCGCTTCTCCTCGAAGGAGTCCACCTGCCACTCGTCGGGGAACACCCGGACGAGCAGCTCGGCGGCGGTGAACCGGTACTCCGTGCGCACCGGGCCGAGCAGCACCGGCAGGGCGTCGCTGAGCGGCGCGGGCGTGTCAGCCATTCCCGAGCATCTCCCTCGCGTGCACGGCGACCAGCACGGGCGCCTGGTAGAGGACGTACGCCAGGTCGGCGCTGTTGATCGCCGCGCCGTACGTCAGCGCCCGGTCCTCGGCGTACTGGTCGGCCTTCTCCACGTCGGCCGGATCGGTGGGCGCCGTCAGCGTGAGGCCGGGGGTGGTGGCGTCCAGCCGGATGTACAGCGGACGGGTGCCGTTCGCGGCCGGCGTGACGTCCGGCCAGGACAGGTCGTTCCACACCTCGAGCGGCCCGTCGCGCTCGATGTCGAGGCCGAACCGGGGGTCGCCGGGGCGTTCCTTGATCACGAAGAACCAGCCGGGGTCCTCGTCGCCGGGCGCCCCGGTGCCGCCGCGCGCGTCCTCCTCGGTCAGGTCGAAGCCGAAGAAGTACACGTCCGGCTCGATCTTCGCGTCGTACAGCGGCATCCGTACCTTGGCGTGGGGCGGGTCCGCCTCCTCGGCGGGGGTGAGCGGCACCAGCAGGCGCTCCTGCGCGGGGTCGATCGTGCCGTCGGGGTGGCGCCGCCAGTCGGCGCGGTGCGCGTAGATGACCGCGGTCGGGTACTTCTTCAGCAGCTCCCCGCGGATCACCAGCACCAGGTCCTCGACGGACGGGCCCCGGTTGTTGTGCTTGCCGAGCCCGGAGCCCGCCGGCCACAGGTGGATCTTCTGGATGTCGCGCAGCCGCTCCTTGCGCTGGTCGTCGGTCTCGGACGGCAGGCCGAGCACCATGCGCGGGTCCCAGAACTGCCGGAACACGCTGCCGCGCTGGTCGGTCGGGTACTCCCGCCACAGCAGCTCGCGGGCGAACTCGTGGTTGAGGCCGACCATGTACGACTCGATGAACCGCGGGTTGGTCTCCAGCAGCGTGACGCTGTTCGGCGGCACCTGGTTGACGTTCGGGCAGAACAGCTCCGACGACATGTCGACCAGCGGTTTGAACATCGGGACGTCGATCACCGGATACGCCATGACCTCGGTCAGCGGGTCCTCCAGCACCGCGGCGATGGTCGGGCGGAGCTGGAGGATCGGGCCGCCGTCGCCGCCGCCGTCGCCCGGGGGCGGCGGCAGGAAGCGGCCGGGGATCGCGATGCCGCCGAGCGCGCGGCGCGGCACCGTCGTGTCGGGGTGCAGGCCGTCGATCGTGGCCTCGGCGATCGCGCCGAACGGCAGGGCCGCGCGCGGCGTCACGGCGCCCTCGCGGTCGGCGGCGTTGAACGTGCCGTACGCGTCGTTCAGCGCGGTCTTGAACCGGACGGCCTCCGGGCTGTCGGGGCCGCCGGCGGTCGGGTGGACGCCGTCGCCGGGCAGCGAGATCACGAAGTCGGCGCTCGTGTCCAGGCCCGGCACCGGGTTCGGCACGGGGTCGGGCACGGACGCGCCCTCGCGGGCGTCCCGCACCCCGATCACCGGGCCGGACAGCTCCGTTTCCAGGTCGTCGACGGTGACCACGCCCGGCGGCGCGGTCTTCGGCGGCGCCGCGGTGACCTGGCCCGCGTTCATCCGGGTGAGGAGGTCGGTGCGGCGCGGCGGCGGCGACCCGCCGGAGCCGGTGCCGTCGGAGCCCGTCCCGCCGGTGGCGCCCTCGGGGGTGGGGGTGGTGGGCGGCGGCGCGAACGGCAGGGCGCGCATCAGCTTCGAGCCCGGCCGCGCCGCGCGGCGCATCGCCGGGGACAGCGGGGTCGTGGCGATGAGGCTGTCGGCGATCGTCGCGGCGATCGTCTCCGGACGCGCGGGCGTACCGCCGGTCGCGGTACGGGCGGCGATGGCGGCGCGGATCTCGTCGTCGTCCGGGATCACCCGGCCCTGCAGCGGCGCGCACACCGTGAGCATCTGGCCGGACGCGGTGTCGAGCAGCGGCGTCAGGTGGTTGGCGTGGAAGGAGTACGCGACCTCGCGGGCGAACTGCGCCGCGCGGATGCGCCTGTTGGCGTCCAGCACGTCGCCGAGCTGGTCCCACGCCGCCTGCATGTACTCCTCTTGGTGGTCGCGGACGACCCGGCCGCCGGTGCTGGCCGGCACGCGGAAGCGCGGGTCCAGGTTCAGCTCGTGCACCCAGTTGTCCGTATGCGGGGCCGGTGTGCCGTCGGCGTTGGTCAGCAGCCGGTCGACCAGCGCGTGCCACCGCCCGTACAGCGGCGGCGTGACCAGCGGGTCGAGGTCGTCGTCGGTGACCGTGTGCGTCTCGGCGAAGCTGCGGGCCACGGCCGTCAGCGCCTGGTGCGCGGTGACCACGCCGGCCACGGTGTAGTCGTCGCTCAGGTTGATCAGCGCGGCCAGCGCCCGCTGGAACGGATGCGGGAACGGCTGGTCCCAGTTCTCGTACGTGGCGGCCTCGTCGAGCTCCTCCTGCGACAGCGCGGAGTCCGGCACCTTCAGCGCGCCGCCGAGCCGCAGCACGCCGCCGAGTTGCGCGTCGGTGATGCCGGGCAGCCCGGCGCCGGGGTGCCGCACGTCCATGTCCCGGTTGCCGACGCGCGCGCCGACCGTGCGCGGCTTCAGCAGCCGCACCAGGAACTCGAAGTCGCCGAGGCTCGCCGTACGGAACTCCCAGCGGTAGTAGTACGGCATCGAACCGGACTCGGGCCGGTTCGGGTAGTCCGCCCAGCTCGTCTGGATCGCGCCCGGCGCGCCCGCCGGGTCCTGGCCGAGCCCGGCGAGCCGGCCCGTCTCGAACGCCGGCACGAGGAACGCGTGGTAGCCCTGCTCCGGGTCCAGGCGGCGCGGGCACATCAGCCGGGAGCAGGCGAGGTCGGGGTTCTCCGCGATGACCGCCGACAGCCGCGGCAGCACCGCCGCCATGTCGTCGGACACGGTCTCCGTGTCGGACGCGGTGACGGTGCGGTTGACGTGGACGTGCGCCCACGCGCCCGTCTGGTCCGGCGGCGGCAGCGCGCCCAGGTCGTCGACCGCGATCTGCGGCAGCGGGCGCCCGGGGAGCGTGCCGGTGTCGGTGAACTCGTCGTCGGTGAGCACGATGAGCGCCAGCCACGGGCGCAGCCGCCCGGTCGCCGGGTCCACGACGTCGGGGCTGTACCGCCACGGGAAGTCCTCGTCGTAGAACTCGACGAACGGCAGGTAGTTCGGGTCGAAGTTGGTGATCCAGTTGCGCGGGTCGGTGCGCACGATGGCGCGCGGGTCCACGCCGACCACGTCGCCGGGCCCGTACAGCGCGACGTCGTGCGCGACCGGCGCGGTGATCGTGGTGCCGCCGGAGACGGCGGTGCCGTCGAGCTTCAGCTTGACGTTGACGCTCGCGCGCGCCGCCGCCCCGGCCGGCTGGGTGATCTTCGTGGCGAGGCCGCGCCGCAGCCAGGAGAGGAACGAGTACGCGTTGGGAGTGGTACTCACGCCGCCACCTCCATGGCCGGAATGACGTGCAGCGCGTCCACGCTGTTGGGGTCGGCGGCGAGCAGCGTCGCCAGATGCGCCTGGGCCTGGGCCTCGCTGGTGAACACGGGGCCGTCGGCGCTGTTGTCGCGGGTGCTGGCCACGACGTAGGAGTCGCCGGGCACGGTGATCGTGTCGGCGAACGGCTGCCGCAGCGACCGCTCCGCCTGCGCCAGCGGCGACCGCGCCACGCTCGCGCCGGCCAGGAAGTGGCTGAACAGCGTGGAGTTGAAGGTCGCGAGGCTGCTCGCCTGGCGGCCGACCGAGTCGATGACGATCTCCTCGTACCGCGCGCTGCGGCGTACGGCGCGGAACGACGCCAGCGCGGTGCCGTCCGGGGCCAGCTCGACGCCGGCGTGCTCGTCCTCGAACGCCGGGCGCGACAGCTTCTCCGCGTCGGTCATGTCCTGGAACTGGGCCAGCGCGAACTCGTCCTGCGCGTCGGACACCTTGACCAGGCCGCTTCCCCCGCCGGTGTCGTCGATGTCGAGCGCCACCCGGTTGACGTCGGCGGCGCGGTCGCCGCCGACCTTGTCCACCGTGATGTCCAGCGGCACGGCGCGCTGCTGGACGAACAGGGTGCCCAGCGGGTGCAGCACGAAATCGGACTCGCCCTCGGCGAGCCGCCGCAGGCTGACCAGCGGCGCGCCGCCCGCCGGGTTGCGGGTGCGCCAGCTCTCCGCCTTCGCCAGCTCGCCGGACAGCAGCGGCAGCACGTCGACCGGCGGCAGCGTCGTGTCGCGCGCCTCGCCCCACGAGATGTCGAAGTCGACGCCGATCGAGAAGAAGAAGAACGAGATGGACGCGCTGCCCTTGATCTCCCACGGCGCCGGGCCGCTGAGCGTCCCGTCCAGGGTGACGGTGAACACGCCGACGCCGAACGCCTTGAGCGACACGTCGGCGTGGACGGCGATGACGAACTGGAACGGCGAGAACTGGAACAGCGCGTCGAACCCGAGGTGCCCTTCGAGGCTCAGCGCGCTGAACCCGAAGAACATCTCCGCGTGCGCGCCGAACTGCACGGTGTTGCTCGTGACGGCGAAGTAGCCGTCCACGCCGATGCGCGCGGCGGACGTGTTCAGCAGGTTGATCGCGATCCGCTTCGGCACCGGGAACGGCAGCGGCGGCGGCGTGAACGCGGGGTGGAACCCGCCGACGCTGATGACGAAGTCGGGCTGGTCGCCGTACGCGATCAGCAGCCCCATCTCGCCCTCGATGGTGATCGTGAGCACGCGGGAGTGGTACAGCGACGCGAAGAACCAGATGCGCTGCTTGTCGAACTCGATGGCGCCCGCGAAGTTGACCTGGAGCAGCAGGATCGCCTCGTCCTCGGCGGGCAGCGCGACCTGGAGCACGCCGAGCAGCGCGATGTTGCCCGGGACCTCGATGATCACCCCGACGGACGCGCTGACCAGCGTCGGCGTGCCCCAGCCGAGCTTCGCCATCGGGCCGATCAGGAAGATGCCGTCCTCCGGCGGGAAGAACGCCTTCAGGTCGGAGATGATGCGCGGCGCGTTGGCGATCACGTCCTGCGGGAACATGACCGACTCGATGGCGCCCGTGCGCACGCCCTCGGCGATCGCGTCCAGCCGCATGCCGCGGTTCAGGCCGACGATGCCGCCGACGCCGATGAGCTTGAACCCGAAGCCGAGCTGGAGGCCGCCGGGGAACTCCGCGGTCAGCACCATGAGCATCGAGAAGCCCTGGGTTCCGTCCGGCATCCGGGTCGTGATCAGGCCGATCGCCTTGATCGACAGGAAGTCCAGCAGTTCCAGTTCCAGCGCGCCTGAGTACTCGCCGGCCGCGGTGTCGATGTCGAGGAACCCGCCGCCGGTCAGGACGGCCGCGTTCACCGCGAGCCCCACCCCGTTCGGCGGCTTGAAGCCGAACGCGAGGTCCGCGGGCCCGAGGTTGCCGCCGCCGTCGGGGAACGACAGCGTGGCCAGCAGGCCGAGCCGGTCGACGCTGGCCTGGAGCACGCCGAGGTTCGCGGAGAACCCGGCGGACAGCTCCACCGGCACCGTCGCGTCCTGGAGCCCGGCGCGCAGGTAGACGGCCTGCACCTCGATCGGGCCGAGCTCGACGTGCACCGGGATCTGGATCTCCAGCGCGCCCGAGCCGTGGAAGTGCAGGCCGGTGTCCGGCGCGAAGGTGAACCCGACGCCGAAGTCGGTCTCGAAGTGGATGCCGGACAGCAGCGTGGCGATGAACCCGTCGCCGCCGGATGAGTCGACGACCAGCTTGCCGCCGGTGATCTCCCCGTCGGCGACCGGCCCCGCCGTGGCCGTGCCCGTACCGGTGTCGAACGCCATCGTCACGCCCGCGTCCAGCCGCGCCGACGCGAACTCCAGGCGGCTGCCGCCCGCCTCGCCGAGCAGCATGAACGGCTGCGGCGGCTGCGCGGTGACGCCGACGGTCGCGCCGCCGGTGAGTGTCCCTGACGGCGGCGTCAGCGTGATGTCGAACGGCGGGCGGATCTCGCCGCCGGTGTCCGCGGGCAGCGAGCCGGTCAGCGCGACGTGCGCGGACCAGGTGGGCGGCGACAGCGGGAAGTCGAACGCCGCGACGCTGTTGCCGGACAGCACCACGCCCAGCTTCAGGCCCTTGCCGTCGGCGGTCGGCGTCAGGTCGAACGCGAAGAACTGCAATGACGGGGGTGTCGTGCCGGTCGCGGGGGTGAACATGACGGGCAGCCCGAGCGCGGCCATCGCCGATTCGAGCACGCCGAGCAGCTTCCCCGCGTCGAAGGACGCGCCGCCCCACCCGTACAGGCCCTGGAGGTGCCGCACCGGGTCGGTGATCGCCGGTACGAGCCGGTCCAGGTGCACGCTGACGGCCTCGAACGGCGGGCGCGCCGGGTCGTCCGGGTCGCCGGGGTCGAACGTGCGCTCCAGGACGCCGAACACCTCGAGGACGGCCGCGGCCGGCGTGGACAGCCGGAGGACGTCGGCGATCAGCAGGTCGGCGACCTTGGCGGGGAAGTCCGCCACCAGCGCGTCGACCTCCACCTTCGTGATGCCGGGCAGGGTCGTCGCGTTCGCCTCGAGCGCGTCGCCGAGCTGCGGTATCGCGGCGACCACCCGTCCGCACTGCGCCAGCAGCGCCACGGACGCGGCCAGCGTCCCGGTGTCGTCGCCGCCCTCGATCGCCGTGACCAGCGTCGCGGTCAGCGGTTCCAGCTCGGCGCCGACCGTGAAGACCGTCTGCCGCGCGGCGCTGATCTGCGGCTGGGTGAGGAACTCGTCGGGGAAGTGCACGCCGAGCTCGTCGAAGGTGTCCAGCGCGCCGTCGTCGCCGAACCGGTTCGTGACGGAGCCGAGCACCCCGGCCAGCTCGACGGCCAGGCGCTCGATGCTCCCTGCGGCGTCAGGCATCGACGATCAGCTCCTTCGCGGCGTCCGGCGCGGCACCGAGGACGGCGACCAGCCGCGCATAGGTCATCCCGGACAGGTCGGGCAGTACGGCGCGGGCGCGCGCCAGGTCCGCGCGCAGCCCCGGCGTCCCCTCGCGGGCGAGCACGGCGGCGAGCCGGTCCACGCACGCCATCAGCGGCTCGCCGTTCAGGGTCGCGGGCAGCGCGCGGCGCGGGTCGGCGGGCAGCCGCAGCATGAGCTGCATGAGCGCCGCGCCGCCGCCGCGGTGCCACATGATCGTGACGTGCCGGTTGCCGTCGACCAGCGCGCGCACCTCGGCGCCGCGCGCCCGCCACAGCGCGAGCAGCAGCCGCCCCGACTCGGACGCCGCCAGGTCGTCGAGGACGGCCGCGACCGTGCGCGGAGACGGCACGATGTCGGAGAACCACGGCGCGTTCAGCGGCGCGCGCCCGCCGGACCCGGTGAACGCGGACCGGTCGGCGGGGTCGGCGGCCACCCGCTCGGCCACCTCGGGCGGCACCTCGACGAACGTGCCGCCCGGCACGGTGTGCACGTCGGTCTCGCTGGTCGCGGTCGCCACCTCGGCGGTGACGCCGTCGGTGTCCTTCAGCCGCTTCAGCACGTGGTCGATGTGGAACGCGTACGCGTTGCCCGCGTCGTCGCGCGACTTGACCAGCGCGACGACCTCGTTCGCGGCGTTGACCAGCGCGGAACCGGAGTCGCCCTCGATGGCGAAGTACACGGTCTGGGTGCCCGCCGAGGTGTTCGGGTTGGGCTTGATGATGATCAGGTTGTCGGTCTCGCCCGTGCCGGTGGTGGCCTGCATCGCGCTGATCGTGCCGCCGGTCAGCGTGGAGCGCTGGCCGCGCTTGGCGACCTTGTACGGCGTGCCGGTGACGTCGTTCTGGATGAGGGTGTGCTTGCCCGCGACCAGCCCGATGCCGACGATCTTCGCCTGCCACTTCATCGCCGGCGACAGCTTCACCAGGGCCTCGTCCCGGTCGGCGGACTTGCCGCCGCCGGCGAACAGGCCGATGACGTCGTTGCAGCACTTGCTGCTGCTGTCGTCCCCGGCCGGCTGGCCCAGCTTCGTGACGTTCTTCGTCACCGACGTGATGTCCGGCGGCTGCACCACGTGCATGTTCGTCAGGGCGTAGCCGACCTCGTGGTTCGCCGGGTCCCACAGCAGGCAGCCGAGCGTGCCGTGGCCCGTGCTGCCGACCGAGGTGAGCTGGTAGCCGCCCTGTACGGGCCGCTGCGTCGTGTCGTCGAACGGCTGGGCCGCGATGTTGAACACGCCGGGCTCGTCCACCGGCGCGGTGATCGGGATCTCGTCGCCGCCGAGCTCCACGTCGGTGAGCACGCCCTCGATGCGCGGCGGTATCAGCTCGCCGGCCGGCACCCGCTCGGCCGGGAGCTTCTCCCGTACGAACACCTTGATCGCGGGCTCGCCGGTGGCCGCGTCGCCGGTCATCTTCGGGCCGATGCCGACGGCCACCACGTTGGGGATCGCCAGCAGCCGCTGGGTCGCGTCCCGCTTGATCCGGGTGATGGTCTCCGGATCGCGGGGTCCGGGGGTACCGGAGTCGTTGTCGGGCACGATGCCCCCTTCACCTCGCGGCCAGCGCCCCGAGGAACTGGTCGTACGTCAGCAGCGCCGGGTCCGGCAGGGACGCGCGGGCGAGATCGAGCGCGTCGCGCAACGCCGGTGAGGCGTTGGCGTGGATCACGGTGAGGATGCGGTCGGCGCGCGTCATCGGCGAGACGCCGTTGATGGTGGCCGGCATGGCGATCCTCGGGTTGGCGGCCATCCGCAGCAGCGTCTGGAACAGCGCCGGGCCGCCGCCGCGGTGCCACGCGATCGTGACGCGGCGCCGGTGGTCGACGAGGTCGAGCAGTTCCTCGTGATGGGCGAGCCACAGCGCGGCCAGGCGCCGCCCGGCCGCCGACCCCTCCAGGTCGGCGCGCACCCGGGTCATGACGGTGCCGTACGCGACGGGCCCGGCGAACCCGGACGGGAGCAGCTCGCGGGGCGGTTCCGGCAGGGCGACCGGCTGCCCGCCGGGCACCGTGCAGTCCTCGCCGTTCGCCTGGGAGACCGCGACCGTCACCGGGAAGCTCGCGCCGAACGCGTTCAGGACGTCGGCGAGCGGGGTGATGTGCGCCTTGACGATCGGGATCGGGTTGTGGTTGGCGTCCTCGCTCGCGGTGCCGCCGAACAGCAGCCCGACCGCCTGCCGGGTGGCGTTGACGACCAGCGATCCGGAGTCGCCGTGGTCGGCGGCGAACACCTGCTTGCCCGGGCGGATGTCCCGGTTCGGGTTCGGCGTCATCACGATCACGTTGGTGCGCAGCAGCCCGTCCTTGGTCTGCACCGAGGAGTTGACGGCCTCGACCGTGCCGCCGGTCAGCCGGGTCGTGGAGCCGCGCTTGCGGAGCTGGTAGGTGTGCGACTGCGCGTCCTGCGGGGTCGGCGGCACCGCGATCGCGTCGATCGGGCCGATGCCCTCGACCTCGGCGCGCCACACCTGGCCGGGGTCGAGCTTCGCGATGGCGGCGTCGCGCACGGTGTCGCGCGCGCCCTTCACGTACGTGCCGAACTGGTCGGAGCAGCACTTCGTGACGCTGTCGTACTTCGTCGGCTGGCCGCAGCGCGTCGAGCCCTCGACCGGGGCGTCGAGCAGCGCGCCGGTCTTCTCGTCGGTGTGCCGCAGGACGTGCAGGTTGGTCAGCGCGTACACCTTCGTACGGCTCGTGTTCGGCACGTTCTCGGTGGGGTCGACCAGGAGGCAGCCGAGGGTGCCGGTGCCCGCGCCGCTGACGTCCGCCTGGAACTGCGTGCCGCCGCGCAGCGGTCGGTACTTCCCGGTGTCGTCGTCCGTGGGCCCCACCAGCGGCGAGCCCGGCTCCGGCGGCGCCGGGTCCACGAAGTCGACGGCGTAGCCGGCCTCGGAGACGTCCACGCCGTAGCCCTCGATCTCCGCCGGGAGCACCTCGTCCGGCGCCAGCTCGGCCACCGGGCGCTTGCGCTCCACGAACACCTTCAGCACCGGCTCGTCGACCGGGCGGCCGCCGCGTACCCGGCCTCCCAGGCCCACTCCGGTCACACCGGGTAGTGCGAGCAGCCGTTCCACGGCCCGCTCTTTCACCGCTAAAAGATCGTCCGGCATGGCAGGCGCTCCTTTCCCGCCCCCACCGCGGGGCCTCACATGACAGCACGTTGCGTAGTCGCCGTCCACGGCCGAAGGTGGCCACACTCCGTAATCGCGGCCGGGGTGGTAAGACGGCGCGCATGGAATTCATGCGGAACGCCCTCCGCGAGCTGTCCGCCATCGTCCGCGCGGACACCCCCACCCACCTGCATTTGCGCAGTCGGCTCGCGGCCATCGTGGTGATCAGCATCGGCATCGACCTGATCGCCACCGTGGCGATCTACTACGCCGAACGGAACGGGCCGCAAACCGAGATCCGGTCGTTCGGTGACGCGCTGTTCTTCACCACGACGCAGTTGCTGACCGTGTCCTCGCAGATGCGGAACCCGGTCACCACCTGGGGCAGGATCGTCGACGTGTTCCTCGAGGCGTACGGCATCAGCATCGTGGCCACGCTCGCCGGTTCGTTCGGGGCGTTCTTCCACCGGCGGAGCCAGGAGCGGCGCGCCGAGCAGGCCGACCTGGGCTGATCCCGGGCGCCGCCCCCATTTGTAGAACCGGATTCTGGTCCGGCGTAGGGTCGGGGGATGCCCTCGGATGTGCGCCTGCGCCAGGTGGCCCTCGTCGCGCGCGATCTCGACGCGGTGGCCGCCCGGCTGGAATCCGACCTCGGCCTGCGGGCCCCGTACGCCGACCCCGGCATCGCCAGGTTCGGCCTCAGGAACGCCGTCTACGCGGTGGGGGACACGTTCCTCGAGGTCGTCGCCCCCGTGCGCGACGGCACCACGGCCGGCCGCTACCTCGACCGCCGCGGCGGCGACGCCGGGTACATGGCGATCTTCCAGCTCGCCGGCCTCGACGCCGCCCGCGCCCGGCTCACCGCCCTGGGCGTCCGCGTCGTGTGGCAGGACGACCGCCCCGACATCAGCGGCACCCACCTGCACCCCCGCGACGTCCCGGGCGCGATCGTCTCCCTGGACGCCGCCCGGCCCCCGGAGTCCTGGCACTGGGCGGGCCCGGAGTGGACCGGCGGCGCGCCCGCGCACGAGCCGGGCGGCATCACCGGGATCACCGTCGCGGCCACCGACCCACCCGCCGTGGCGCGGCGCTGGGGTGAGGTGCTGGGGCTGGCGCCCGAAGCGCCCGGCGGCCCCGACGGCGCGGGCGGGCGGGGATCCGGGGGGACCCGGCTGGTGCTCGACGAGGGGCGGCAGGTTGTTGAGTTCGTCCCGGTCGGGGAGCGGGCGGGCGAAGGGGTGACAGGCGTGTCCCTGGATCGCCCGGCGCACCAGGGTACGTACGAGATCTGCGGCGTCCGCATGGACGCCCGTACGGACGGAGACCGATGACTGAGATCGACACCGGCACCGAACACCTGCTGGCGCGCGTCGACGACGGGGTCGGCGTGATCACCATGAACCGCCCCGAGCGGCGCAACGCGCTCACGCCCGAGATGCTGGACGCGCTGGCCCGTACGCTCGCCGCCTTCGAGGTCGACGACGACGTGCGCGTGGTCGTGCTGACCGGCGCGGGCGGCGCGTTCTGCGCGGGCGGCGACGTCAAGGCCATGGCCGACGGCTCGCGCGCCCCCGTGCCGTACGACGTGAAGGTGCACCGGCAGCGCCTCAGCCACCGCGCCACCAGCGGGAAGCTGTACGAGATGCCGAAGCCCACGATCGCCGCGCTGCCCGGCCCGGCCGCGGGCGCCGGCCTGTCCCTCGCGCTGGCCTGCGACCTGCGCTACGCCGCGGACGACGCCGTGCTGACGACCGCGTTCGCCAAGGTCGCGTTCGCCGGCGACTACGGCGGCACCTGGTTCCTGACCCAGCTCGTCGGCCCCGCGAAGGCGCGCGAGCTGTACTTCTTCGCCGACCGGGTCCCCGCGTCCGAGGCGGAGGGCCTCGGCATCGTCAACGCGGTCTTCCCCGCGAACACCCTGGAGTCCGAGGTCATGGCCCGCGCCCGGCGCCTCGCCGAGGGCCCGTCCATCGCGTACCGGTACATGAAGGAGAACCTCAACCGCGCCGTCCACGGCGAGCTGGGCGAGTGCCTCGACATGGAGGCCGCCCACCACAACCACACCGGCCGCACCGAGGACCACAAGGAGGCGGCCCAGGCGTTCGTGGAGAAGCGCGCCCCGAAGTTCCAGGGCCGCTGACCCGTACGCCTCACGCGGGCGCGGCGCCGCGCGGCCAGCCCCGGGTGCGCGTCTCGGCGCCGTCCGCGGCGATGGCCAGGGCCTCGACGCCCGGCTCCGCGTCCAGCCAGGCAACGCAGGACGGGCCGCGGGCGACGGCGGCGGTGGCCAGCACGTCCGCGCGTACGGGGTCGGCGCACACCACCGACACCGACAGCGGGTCCGCCGCCGCGGGCCGCCCGGTGAACGGGTCCCAGATGTGCGGGCCGCGCTCCGCGGCCCCCGACGTCGCCACCGCCGCGCGGCCCGCCCCGCCGACCGCGACGACGTCCGCCACCGCGCCCGGCCGGCGCGGGTCGGCGATCCCGACGTGCCAGGGGCGGCCCGGCGCGGGCGCGCCGCGCACGCACACGTCCCCGGCGGCGTTGACGCACCACGAGGTCAGCCCCGCGGCGTCCAGCGCGTCCGCGACGCGGGCGACCGCCCAGCCCTTCACGATGCCGGTCGGGTCGGGGGTGCCGTCCGGGCGGCGCGCGGCGAACCAGCCGCCCGTCCGCAGCCGGGCCAGGTGCGCCAGCGCCAGTACGCCCGCGATCTCCGGCGGCACCTCCTCCAGGCCCGCCGCGCCCGCGGCGTACCGGGACATGGGCGTGTCGCGGCGCCACAGGCTGAACACGTCGTCGGCGCGGCGCAGCAGGGCGTAGCAGCGGTCCAGGACCGGGCCCGGGTCGACCGCCGGGCGGCGTACGTCGATGCCCACCGGCATGCCCATCACGTGCTCCACGCGGCGCATGTCAGCCGCCCGCGTGGTCGAGCGCGTACTGGAGGGAGCGGCGGTAGCCGTCGCTGGTGTAGGACGCGCCGCTGACCGTGTCGATGTGCGCGGACCGCGCCGCGCGTGCCTCGCCGCGCAGAATGGGCGCGGCGCGCGCGCTGATCTCCACCGACCGGGGTCCGTGGTCGGTGAGGTGCACGGCGACCACGTCGGTCAGCACACCGTGCCGCAGCACCGCCCGCACCTGCACGTCCCCGTACGGCGTGGGCACGACCGCGCCGTCCACCCGGCGCACACCGCCCGCGGACGACGGCGCGGGGCTCGCGGAACCGGTCGCCGCCGGCGTCGCCGCCACCGTGCCCGCCGTCCCGCCCTGCTGCTGCCCGGCGCGCCACGCGGCGGCGAGCACCCCGAGCCCCACCACGGACGCGGCGACCGCGCTGCGCGCCCTCACCAGGCGAACCGCTCGTAGTGGACCTGATCGCGGCGCACCCCGCAGCGGCGCAGGCTGGCCAGCACCAGGTCCGTCCACCCCGGCGGCCCGCACACGAACACCGACCGGTCGCGTATGCCGGGCACCAGGCGGGCCAGCGACGTGGCGTCGTCGATCCCGTCCGGCAGCCACGACCCGCGGCGCGGCGGCCCGACGAGGTACCGCAGGCCGATGCCGTACCGGTTCGCCAGGTCGGCGAGCTCGCGCGCCAGCACCAGATCCTCGCCGGTGTTCGCCCGGTACAACACGGTGACCTCGCCGGACGCGGTGTGCGCGAGGCGCTCGGCCAGCGCGCGGATCGGGGTGACGCCGATGCCGGCGGCGATCAGCAGCACGTCGCGGCGCGCACGCCGGTCCGCGGTGAACACGCCGTACGGCCCCTCGATCACCACCGGCGTGCCGGGCCGTACGGCGCGCAGCAGCGCCGAGTGGTCGCCGAGCGCGCGCACGGTCAGCCGCAGGGTGCGGCCGTCCGGCTCGGCGGACAGCGAGTAGGGGTTGGCCGCCGTCCACAGGCCGGGGGCGAGGAACCGCCAGTGCGCGAACTGCCCGGCCCGCGCGGGCAGCCGGGCGAGGCCGCGCCCGGTGACGTACACCGACACCACGGACGGCCCCTCCGGCACGACCGCCGCGACGCGCGGCCGGTGGCGCAGCGTGCGGACGGCGGGGAGCAGGAAGCGGAAGACGATGAGCGCGGCGGCCGTGCCCGCGTACAGCGCCAGCCAGTACGCGTAGGCCACCGGGTGGGCGGCGAGGTCCGAGCCCAGCGACAGTTGGTGCGGCAGCGCGGCCACCACCCCGCCGTACGCGAGCAGGTGGACGGCGAACCAGCGCTCGTACCCCAGCCGCCGCCGCGCCGCCGCGACCGAGGTGACGGCCACGGCGGTGAGCAGCGCGAAGCCGAGGGCGGCGGTCAGCATGTCCGGCAGCGCGACCAGCATGTGGAACGGCTCCACGATCCAGGACACCCGGTCGCGGACCGCGTAGCCGATCGTCAGCGCGAGCGCGTGGACGACCAGGACCGGCAGCGCCACCCGGCCCAGCCGTCCGTGCGCGACCAGCGCCCGGTCGTGCCCGTACACCCGGTCCACCCACGGCAGCCGCGCGGAGAGCAGGAGCTGCACCAGGATCAGGTCCGCGCCGACGAGCCCGGTGAGCTGCCCGCCGGCGATCATGATCCCGGCGGCGCCGTCGAGCGTGGCCGCGCCGCCGTCGGCGAGGAACAGCGCGACCACCGCGACCACCGAGGCCGCCGCGGCGAGCTCCAGGGCGTCGGCCCGCCGGGCGCGCGCCGTCCGCGCCCCGGGCCGCCACTCCGGCGTCCGGTCCGCCCGTACGTGGCCGCCGCCGCGTGGCGCGCTTCGGGCGCGCGGTGCGGTCCCCCCGGGAGCGGCTGCGTCCATCGGGCCTCCTTCGTGTGAGCGTGGGTCAACTCTCGGGCCTGTTTCTTAGATCTGTCTTCGACAGGCCAGTAGTGACCAGGTTCGGGCGGCGTGCCAGGATGAATCGCGTGACCGGCGCGAACACCGCCAACGAGGACGCCCCGACCCCGCTGCTGCTCGTCGAGGACGACGCCGAGCTGACCGTCCTGCTGCACGAGCTGCTCGCGGAGGCGGGCTACGCCGTGGACGTCGCCGAGGACGGGCAGCGCGGCCTGCACCTCGGGCTGACCCGGCGGTACGGGCTGCTCGTCGTGGACCGCGGGCTGCCCGCCATCGAGGGCGTGGACCTGCTGCGGCGGCTGCGGGCGCGCGGTGTCGTGGCGCCCGCGCTGCTCCTCACCGCACGCGGCACGGTCGCCGACCGCGTCGAGGGCCTGGACGCCGGCGCCGAGGACTACCTGGTCAAACCGTTCGAGGTGGACGAGCTGCTGGCCCGGCTGCGCGCGCTGCGCCGCCGCCACACCGACCACGCCGACCAGCTCGACCTGGGCACCAAGCGCCTGGACGTCCCGTCACGCCGGGTGCTGTCCGACGAGGGCGACCCGGTCGAGCTGTCCGGCCGCGAATGCGAGCTGCTGCGCGCCCTGGCGGCCCGCCCCGCCCGCGTGTTCACCCGCGAGGAACTGCTGGCCCGCGTCTTCGACGACGCCGACACCCCGGGGGCGGTCGACCTGTACGTCCACTACCTGCGCCGCAAGCTCGGCCGCGCGGTGATCCGCACCGTACGGGGCGTGGGCTACCAGATGGGGGCGGCGTGACGCGGCGGGCGGCCGACCCGGACGCGCGGATGCTGCGGCGGGCGGCGGTCGCCATGGCCGTGCAGACCGCGGTCGCGGTGGCCATCGTGGTGGCGGCCGTGGGCGGCACCACGTGGCTGCTCACCGGCCACCGCCAGGCCGCGGACGCGCACCACCAGCTCCAGCGCGCCGTGCGCTCCGCGGACGACGTGGTGGACCCGCCCGGCAACGTCACCCTGGTCGCGCACGG
Source organism: Streptosporangiaceae bacterium (assembly GCA_036502625.1). Classification (GTDB taxonomy): domain Bacteria; phylum Actinomycetota; class Actinomycetes; order Streptosporangiales; family Streptosporangiaceae; genus DASXYG01. The sequence goes on along the minus strand of DASXYG010000130.1, from coordinate 16,550 downwards.
CCCCGACGGCCGTACGGAGATGTCCCCCGGCGCGCCCGACGACCTGCGGCACGCGGCGCGGCACCCGCCACGCGACGGCTTCTCCACGATCAGGGCGGGCCACGCGCACTACCTCGTGTACGCGGGCCGCGGCGCCGGCGGCCGCCGGGTGGTCGGCTACCTGGACGACCGCGAGCGGCACGACGAGTCCGAGCGGCTCCTCGGCGCGCTGGCCGCGGCCGGCGCGGTGGGCGTGGCGGCGGCCGCCGCGGTCGGCGGCCTCGTGGGCTACCGCGCCGTACGCCCGCTCGGCCGCGCCCTGGCCATCCAGCGCCGCTTCGTCGCCGACGCCAGCCACGAGCTGCGCACCCCGCTCACCGTCATGCACACCCGCACCCAGATGCTGCGCCGCCACCTGACCCGCGGCGACCCCCCGGAACGCCTGGCCGGCGACCTGGACCGGCTGACCCAGGACGCCCGCAACCTCTCCGAGGTCGTGGACGACCTCCTGCTGTCCGCCGAACTCCGCGCCCACCCCGACTCCGCCGAGATCCTCGACCTCGGCGACCTGACCGCCGACACGGTAGCCGCGTTCCAGCCGCTCGCCGGCGAACGCGCGGCCACGCTCGCCGCGGACGTCGAGGACGCGGACGCCGGGGGCGACCGGCTGCTCGTCCGCGGTGTGCCCTCCGCGCTGCGCCGCGCCCTGTCCTCGCTGCTGGACAACGCGCTGACGCATGTCGACGCGGGCGGGCGGGTGACCGCCTCGGTCCGCCGTACGGACGGCGGCGTCACGCTCGCGGTCGCCGACGACGGCGCCGGGCTCGACCCCGGCGAGGCGCGCCACCTCATGGAGCGGTTCGCCCGGGGCGAGTCGGCGGCCGGGCGCGGGCGCCGGTTCGGCCTGGGCCTGTCGCTGGTCCGGGAGGTCGTCCAGGCGCACGGCGGCACCCTCACGATCGCCGGCGCCCCCGGCGAGGGCGCCACCTTCACCGTGCGCCTTCCGCCCGCGGCCCCGTAGCGGCGGCGACCCCGCCGTACGCGCGGTGCGGCCGTACGCGCACAATCGTGCGCATGATCCCTGCGTACACGATCGGCGTGATCCCCGGAGACGGGATCGGGCCGGAGCTGGTGGAGTCCGCGATCGCGGTGCTGGACGCCGCGTGCGCGGGGCGGGTGCGGCTCGACTACCGGTACGAGGACGGCGGGGCCGGGGCGTACGCGCGTACGGGGGCGGCGCTGGCGGACGACGCGCTGGCGCGGATCCGGGAGTCGTACGACGCGGTGCTGAAGGGGCCGGTGGGGCTGCCGGAGGTGCGGAAGCCGGACGGCACCGAGGCCGGGGTGCTGGGCGGGATCCTGCGCACCGGGCTCGACGCGTACGCGAACGTGCGGCCGGTGCGGCTGCTGCCCGGGGTCCGCGGCGCCCTGGACGGCGGCACCCCGATCGACTACGTCATCGTGCGGGAGAACACCGAGGGCCTGTACGCCTCGCGGGGTCTCGGCGTCGGCAACGCGCACGCGATGACCGACCAGATGCTCATGACCAGGCCGGGCGTGGAACGCGTGGTGCGGTACGCGTTCGAGCTGGCGCGGACCCGCGGCGGCGCGCCCGCGGACGGCGTCCGCCGGGTGACGTGCGTGGACAAGAGCAACGTCCTCCGCGGCTACGCCTTCTTCCGCCAGATCTTCGACGAGGTCGCCACCGCGTACCCGGACATCGACCCCGACCACAGATACGCCGACGCCGCGGGCCACGACCTCGTCGCGGACCCGGCGCACTTCGACGTGCTGGTCATGGAGAACTTCCTCGGCGACGTCCTCAGCGACGTCGGCGCCGCCACGGTCGGCGGCCTCGGCATGTGCCCGTCCGGCAACATCGGCGCGGAAGCCGCGTACTTCGAACCCGTCCACGGCTCCGCACCCGCCCTGGCGGGCCGCGACGAGGCCAACCCCACTTCGCAGATCCTCACGGCGGCGCTGCTGCTCCGGCACCTGGGGGAGGCGGAGGTCGCGCGGTCGATCGAGGACGCGGTGGCGGCGTCGTACGCGACGGGTGCGGTCCGGCTGACGGGACGGGGGACGCCGGAGGGCGGGCTGCGGGGGGTTACGGCCGCGGTGGTGGCGGGGCTGGGGTGACGGGCTGGCGCCCCGCCTCGTTGATCTTGTTCGTGTCGGGCGCTGGGCCGTCCAGTTGGCGGGTTGCCGGATGCGGTACCGCCGTCTGTGGAGTCGCTCGGACGAGATGTAGTGTGCGACGACATGCCGTTTCCCGATGAGCGCGGTCAGGTTGCCGTGGTGGAGTACCGGCCGCAGTGGCTGGCGGAGTTCGAGCCGCTTGCCGGTGTGTTGCGAGATGTGCTGGGTGACCTCGCGCTCGGGGTCGACCACGTGGGATCCACTTCGGTACCGGGCTTGCCGGCCAAGGACTGCATCGATGTGCAGGTGCGGATGAGGTCGATCGACGAGGCACGGGACGCACCGCTGCTTGCGGCGATCGGCTTCCGGTGCCGCCCGGAGCCGTGGAACCGCTTCGAGGTCTCCGGCGGGCAGCGGTGTCACAAGCTCGTCTTCGCGCCGCCGATCGGCGCACGCTCGTGCAACGTCCACCTGCGGGAGGGCACCGGACCCAACGCCCGCTTTGCCTTGTTGTTCCGGGACTACCTGCGTGCGGACGAGGACGCCCGCCGGGCGTGGGGCGCATTCAAGCAGCGGCTGGCGTTGAGCGTGCCGGACCTGTCGGACTACGGACAGATCAAGGCCCCCGCTACGGAGGTGTTGATGGCCGCGGCCGAACGGTGGGCCGCCGACACCGGTTGGACCGGCCCCGCAGCGGCTTGACCGCCACACACAGAACGCGTGTCACCGGGCCGCCATGAGGCGGCAGCCCTGCGGCCCGGCCTTGGATATGGCGGGCTGGGGTCGCGGGGGGTCTGTCGCGCGGAGCGCGGCCTTTCTCGGGCGCCAGGCCTGTGCCCTGATCACCGGTGCCTGGGGCGCGCGGCTTTCCTGGCGGCGGCGCGCCCTGGGGAGTCCGGGTTGCGTGGAGTCCTGGTGTCGGGCTGGCTTGAGGCGGTAGCCCTGCGGCCCGGCCTTGGATATGGCGGGCTGGGGTCGCGGGGGTCTGTCGCGCGGAGCGCGGCCTTTTCCGGGCGCCAGGCCTGCCCCTGATCGCCGGGGTGCCCGGGGCGCAGGGCTTTCCTGGCGGCGGCGCGCCCTGGGGGGTCCGGGTTGCGTGGAGTCCTTGTGTCGGGCTGGCTTGAGGCGGTAGCCCTGCGGCCCAGCGTTGGATATGCCGGGCTGAGGTCGCTGGGGGGCTGTCGCGCGGAGCGCGGCCTTTCTTGGGCGGAAGGCCTGTGCCCTGATCACCGGGTGCCTGGGGAGCGCAGCTTTCCTGGCGGCGGCGCGCCCTGGGGAGTCCGGGTTGCGTGGTGCCCTTGTGTCGGGCTGGCTTGAGGCGGTAGCCCTGCGGCCCCGCCTTGGATATGCCGCGCTGAGGTCGCGGGGGGTCTGTCGCGCGCAGCGCGGCCTTTCTTGGGGCGGTAGCGCCGCGCTCCCCGCCGCCTGGGGAGTCCGGGTTGCGTGGTGCCCTCGTACCGGGCTGGCTGGAGGCCGTGCCCCTGGTGCCCGGTCTTGGATATGCCGGGCTGAGGTGTGGGCTGAGGTGTGGGCTGAGGTGTGGGCTGAGGTGTGGGCTGAGGTGTGGGCTGAGGTGTGGGCTGAGGTGGGGGTTGAGGTGGGGACTGGGGTGGGGACTGAGGTGGGGACTGAGGTGGGGGTTGAGGTGGGGACCGAGGTGCGGGCTGAGGTGGGGGGAGGGCAGTTGGGCTTGGGGCGCGGGGCTGTTGCGCGGAGCGGGGGTTTTGGGTGGTGATGCGGGGTGCATGAGAGAGCGGGGGTGCGGAAGGGGTGGCGCTGTGGGGGAGGGGTGGCGGGGGGTGGTCGAATGGGTGGATGAAGATACGGATTGGTGTGAGTTTGGCGGGGCTGGGGGCTGAGGGGTTCGGGGAGGCGGTTGATCAACTGGAGGAGCGGGGGGTTGACTCGTTGTGGTTGTCGGAGGTTACGCATGGGGATCTGGTTGAGCCGTTCGTTGGGATGGCGCATGCGCTGGCGCGTACGCGGAAGCTGAAGGTCGGGACCGGGGTCGCGGTGCTGCCCGGGCGGCACCCCGTGCTCGTCGCGAAGGAGCTCCTGTCGCTGGCCGCGCTCAGTCCGCGGCGGGTGCTGCCGGTGTTCGGGCTGCGGCCCGCGCGGCGTACGGAGCGCTACCTGTTCCCCGCGCCGCCCGGCCGCCGCGCGGCGCTGTTCGACGAGTCCCTGGCGCTGCTGCGGCTCGCGCTGCGGCAGGAGCGGTTCGACTTCGACGGCGAGTTCTTCACGGTCACCGGCGGCCACATCGGACCGCTGCCCGCGAAGCCGCTGGACATCTGGCTCGGCGGGCACGCCCCTGTCGCGCTGCGCCGCGTCGGCCGCTACGGCGACGGCTGGCTGGCCAGCTTCACCACACCGGACCAGGCCCGTACGGCGCGGCTGTCCATCGAGGAGGCCGCCGCCGAGGCGGGCCGCGAGATCGAGGACGACCACTACGGCGTCAACATCCCGATCACGTTCGACGGCCGCGTCCCCGACCAGCTCGTCGCGGCCGCGCGGGAACGCGACCCGGACCTCGACCCGTCCGCGATCGTCGCCGACGGCTGGCCCGGCGCGCGCCGCCTGATCGAGTCCTACATCGAGGCCGGCCTGACGAAGTTCGTCGTACGGCCCGCCGCCCCGATGCCGTCCGCGGAGTTCGTCGACGGGTTCGCCGCCGAGCTCATGCCGCTGCAACGGGAGATCTAGCCACCTCCCGGCCGCCTGCCGGTCACCGGGGGTTCGGTTCGTCCCGATAGCAACAGGGGAGTCCCACTGAGCCGAGCCCCGGAGGCCGCCGTGTCCGAGCACGTTCCACCCGTTCCGAGCCGCCGCCGCGTGCTGCTGAGCGGCGGCGCCGTCGCCGGGGGCGCGCTCGCCGCCGGGCTGGTCGGGGTGCGGGGCGCGTTCGCCGCGCCCGCGTTCGTCAGGTCCGGGCGGCCGCGCCTCACCCACGGGCTGCAGATCGGCGACGTCGGCTACGGCGACGGCACCGTGTGGGTGCGCGCCGACCGCCCGTCGCGGATGGTCGTCGAGGTGGCCACCGACCCGCGCTTCCGCAGGTCGCGGCGCATGCGCGGCCCGCTGCTCACCCCCGACTCGGACTTCACCGGCAAGACCGTGCTGCGCGGCCTGCCGTCCGGCGAGCGCCTGTACGTACGGGCGGGCGCCGTGGACCTGCACGACGGTTCGTTGGCCGCCGAGCCGGTGGACGGCGAGTTCCGTACGGTGCCGCGCCGCGCGAAGGACGTGTCGTTCGTGTGGTCCGGCGACCTCGGCGGGCAGGGCTGGGGGATCGACACCGACCGCGGCGGCTACCGGATCTTCGACGCCATGCGCGCCCTCGACCCGGACTTCTACCTCTGCAACGGCGACAACGTGTACGCCGACGACCCGATCGAGCCCACCGCCACCCTCCCGGACGGCTCCATCTGGCGGAACGTCACGACCCCCGAGAAGGCGAAGGTCGCCGAGACGCTGGCGGAGTACCGCGGCCAGTACAAGTACAACCTGCTCGACGCGCCGCTGCGGCGGTTCTACGCGTCGGTGGCGCAGATCCAGCAGTGGGACGACCACGAGACGCACAACAACTGGTACCCCGGCGAGATCCTGGACGACGACCTCTACACCGAGAAGCGCGTCGACGTCCTGAAGTACCGCGCCCGGCAGGCGTGGCACGAGTACACGCCGATCACCCCGCGGTACGACCGCGAGAACCGGATCTACCGCGTGCAGCACCACGGGCCGCTGCTCGACGTGTTCGTGCTGGACATGCGGTGGTACCGGGACGCCAACTCCACGGACAGGCAGACCGCCAACGACAGCGGCATCCTGGGCCGCGAGCAGGCCGAATGGCTGAAGCGCGAGCTCGCCGCGTCGACGGCCACCTGGAAGGTCATCTCCAACGACATGCCGCTCGGCATCGTCGTCACCGACACCACGCAGGGAAAGCCGAATCTCGAGGCGGTCTCGCAGGGCGACAACGGCAAGCCGCTCGGCCGGGAGATCCAGATCGCGGAGATCCTGACATTCCTGAAACGGCGCGACATCCAGAATGTCGTCTGGCTGACCACGGACGTGCACTACACCGCCGCGCACTATTTCGACCCGGGAAAGGGCGCGTACGACGACTTCAACCCGTTCTGGCAGTTCGTTTCCGGACCCCTCAACGCGGGCTCGTATCCGGCGTCGCCCGTGGACGGCACCTTCGGCTGCCAGCAGGTCTTCGTGAAGTCCCCGACCGTGGCGAACGCGTCTCCGGCGACGGAATTCCAGTTCTTCGGGCAGGTGAAGATCGACGCCGCGTCGAAGGCGCTCACCGTCCATCTTCGCGACAATTCGGGCGCGTCGCTGTGGACGAAAACCCTCCCGCCGCACCGCCGCTGAACAACCCGCCTGGCGAATTCCATTCACGTGACGTTCGACGCCCCCCGGAATTGGGGTAGGTAGCCCACCTGAAACGTGGACGTACCAAATCCGGGGGGCGGAATGGTCGACCTCATCTTCACGGGCGGGCCGGTCGTCACGGTCGACCCGCGCCGCCCGCGCGCGGAGGCGCTGGCGGTCGCCGACGGGCGCATCCGCGCGATCGGCGCCACCGAGGAGGTCCTGCGCCACCGCCGGCCCGACACGTACGTCGTCGACCTGGCCGGACGCGCGCTGCTGCCCGGCTTCGTCGAGGCGCACGGGCATCCCACGCTGGCCGCCATGGCGCTGGCGCCGCCGGCCGTCGACGTCCGCCCGTTCACCGTGCCGACCGGCGCCGACGTCCTGGAGACCATCCGGACGACCGCGGCCGACGCCGAACCCGGCACGCCGCTGCTGTTCTACGGCGCCGACGTGCTGCTCCAGCCCGGCCTCACCCCGCCGTCCCGCGCCGACCTCGACAAGCTGGCCCCGCACAACCCGGTGGTCGTGGTGGCCGACAGCGGCCACGCCGCGTACGCGAACACCGCGCTGCTGGAGGCCGCGCAGATCACGAAGGACACCCCGGACCCGCCGCGCGGCGTGTTCGTCCGCGACACCCACGGCGACCCGACCGGCGAGGGCCGCCAGCCCGCCGCCGTGGCCGTGCTGATGGCGCCCGCGAGCCGCGCCGCCGGCACCCGGTTCCCGGTGAACATGCGCCAGGTGTACGCCGAGCTGGCCGCGGCCGGCATCACCACGGTCACCGACATGGCGTACGGCGCGCACCTGCGCGACCGGCTCGCGCTGCTGGCCGGCGACCCGGACATCCGGGTGCGGCTGCGCGCGTACGAAGTGGGCACGGCGGCGCTGGCCGCCGACGCGGACCACCGCATGGGCGAGTGGCCGGGCGCGGGCACGCTGTTCGCCCGCGCCGGGGTGAAGCTGTGGGTGGACGGCTCGCCGTGGCAGGGCGACGCCGCCACGTCGTTCCCGTACCTCGACACCGAGGCGACGCGCCGCATGGGGTTGGGCGACGACCACCGCGGCGGCCTGGACATCCCGCCCGTACGGCTCGCCGAGCTGGCCACCGCGTTCGCCGAGCAGGGCTTCCAGCTCGCCTGCCACGCGGAGGGCGACGCCGCGATCGACGCGGTGCTCGACGCGTACGAGCAGGCCCAGGGCGCGACCGGGTTCGACGACCTGCGCCCGCGCCTTGAGCACTGCGGCGCCATGACCGCCGCGCAGTACCGCCGCGCCGCGGACCTCGGCGCCACCGTCAGCCTGTTCCCCGAGCAGCTCTACTACTGGGGCGACGCCCTGGTCGACGACCTGTTCGGCGAGGAGCACGGCGCCGGGTGGGCGGCCGCGAAGTCGGCGTTCGACGCCGGGCTGCGCGTGTCGTTCCACAACGACGGCACCGTCACGCCGCCGAGCCCGCTCGGCAACGTCGCCGCGGCCGTCACCCGTACGACCAGGGGAAGCGGCCGGGTCCTCGCGCCGGATGAGCGCGTCACCGTCGACCAGGCGCTGCGCGCGCAGACCATCGACCCGGCCTGGCAGCTCCACCTCGACAACGAGATCGGCAGCCTGGAGGTCGGCAAGCAGGCCGACCTGACCGTGCTCACCGCCGACCCGCACGACACCGACCTCGGCGGCCTGCGCGGCCTCGGCGTGGTGGCGACGTACCTCGGCGGCCGGCAGACGCACGGCGCGCCGCTGTGACCTAGGGCAGCGGCGCCGTCCAGTCGAGGAGGCGGACGATCCCCGGGTCCTCCTCGCCGGGCGGCGGAGGCGGGTGCTCGGCGGCGGCGCGGCGCTCGACGTCCGTGGTGGGGCCGCCGCGGCGCGCGCCGGTGAGGCGGGCGCTGTTGGCGATGTTGTGCGACACGCGGGGGCGGCGCACCCGTTCGTAGGCCTCCAGCGCCGCCGCGGTCGTGGCCTCGTCGCGCAGCGCCTTGGCCAGCACGACGGCGTCCTCCAAAGCCATCGACGCGCCCTGGCCGGTGGCCGGAGACGCGGCGTGCGCGGCGTCGCCGATGACCAGCGTGCGCGCGGTGGACCAGCGGGGGACGTCCGGGAGGTCGCGCGCGTTCGTCGCCATGAGGTCGCCGGTGGTGGCCACGATGTCCGCCGCCGGGGTGGCGTCCGCGCGCAGCAGCTCCACCAGGTCCGTACGCCACTGCTGCACCGGGGCGGCGGCGAGCTCGGCCGCGGGCAGCTCCGGGCCGGTGACGCGGGCGAACCAGTACGTCTCGCCCCCGGGGGAGACCGCGAACCCGAACGCGGCGCCGCCGCGGACCATCGTGATGCGCGGCAGCGGTTCGGGCGGCGGCGTCACGGCCGTGGTGTAGCCGTAGAAGACCCGCTGACCGGCGTAGCGGGGCGCGGCGGTGCCGGGGTCGATGAGCGTACGGGTGGCGGAGTTCAGGCCGTCGGCGCCGATCAGCAGCGCGCCGCGTGCCGTACGGCCGTCGGCGAACCGGGCCGTGACGCCGTCGGCGTCCTCCTCGACCGCGGTCAGCCGCGCGCCGTAGTGGACCGCGACGCCGCGCCGTTCGGCCTCCTGCCGCAGGACCGCGCACAGCTCGGCGCGGCGCACGCAGCGGAACCGGGTCAGCGGGTCGGCGTGGCCGCTCAGCGGTATCGCGGCGATCCGCTCGCCCGACTCGGCGAGCACCCGCATCTCGGTCAGCTCGAACCCCGCGGCCGCGGCCGCCTCCGCGGCGCCCGCCGCGCCGAGCGCGCGCATGCCGTTGCTGGCCAGCGTCAGGAACGCGCCGAGGTCGTCGCCCCACCACAGCGCCGGCCGCGGCCCCGCGCGCGGCGGCGTCTCCTCCGGTTCCGGACGCGCCTCGTACACCGTGACGTCGTACCCGGCGCGGTGCAGCGCGAGCGCGCACCCCGCGCCGCCGACGCCGCCGCCCACGATCAGGATCGGTCCCACCTGCGGCCCCCCGTCAGCGGTCGTCGAGCCGCGCCGACAGGCGCTTCGGCGCGATCAACCGGTAGCTGTCCTCGATGAGCTCGGCGAGCTCGGCCCAGTCGTGGCCGGCGTCGAGGTGGACGCCCACCCAGCCCTTCGACCCGACGTACGGGGGGACGAAGTACCGCTCGGGCGCCGACGCGACCAGCGCCTCCTGCACGCCGGGCCCGGCCTTGAGCCACAGGTCGCCGCCGTCCTCGCCGACCATCGCGAACAGCTTGTCGCGTATGCGGAAGGCCGGCGACGAGTGCCCGCCGAACGGCTTCTCCACCGCCTCGGGCAGCGCCAGGCAGATCTCCCGCAACCGCGCCAGTACGTCCTCGCCCATGACCACCTCCGGTACGCGACCCTAACCCGGCCGGCGGGCCTCCGCGGTGGACCCCGTCCGAGGTTTGTGCTCCAATGGAGTTTGTAACGCAAACCTGTTTGCAATGACGGTGGGTGGGACCGGTGGAACGAGACGCGCCCGACGACGACACCGGGATGTCGCCCGAGGCGTCGATGGAGCTGATCGCGCGCGAGCGGCGGCATGTCGGCAAGCGGCTCGGCGTGAACCCGGCGCCGATCTTCACGCTGTGGGGCGTCGCGTTCCTGGTCGGCTGGGGCGCCTGCTACCTGGCGGCGCCGCAGGGCCCGGGGCCGTTCCTGCCGGTGTGGACGGCCATCGCGATCCTCGTGGTGCTCTACGCGGCCGCCATCGCGCTGCCCATCGTCGTCGGCGTCCGCGCCGGGCGCGGCGTGCGCGGCCCGTCCCGGCTGACCGGCGCAATGTACGGCTGGGCCTGGGCGTTCGGCTTCGGCGCGCTCGCCGTGATCAACGCGGGCCTCTACCGCCAGGGGATGTCCGAGGAGACCGTCTCGCTGCTGTGGTCCGGCACGGCGCTGCTGGTCACCGGGTTGATGTACCTTGCGGGCGGCATGCTGTGGCGCGACCTCTCGCAGTACGCGCTCGGCGTGTGGATGCTCGTCGCCGCGGCGGGCAGCGTCTTCGCCGGCATGCCGGGCGACTTCCTCGTGCTGTCGCTGGCCGGCGGCGGCGGGTTCCTGCTGTGGGCGGGGTTCTGGGCGGTCACCGGGCGGGGGCGGCGGTGAGCGACGAACCGCTCCCCGGCCTCGACCCGGTCATCCACGCCCAGGCGCGGCTCCGCGTCACCGTCGCCCTGGCCACCCTGCCCGACCACGACCGCATCACGTTCCCCCGGCTGCGCGCGCTGCTCGGCATGACCGCCGGGAACCTGTCCACCCACCTGCGCAAGCTCGACGAGGCCGGATACGTCGCGATCACCAAGGCCTACGAACGGCGCTCGCCCGTGACGTACGTCGCGCTCACGGAGACCGGGCGCCGCGCCTTCACCGACTACCAGGCCGCCCTGCGGGACCTCCTCGCCGGGCCGGGAGCCAACGGAGACACGCCATGACCCCGATCATCACGGCCACGCGCAACCGCGCCGAGCTGCGCGGCCGCGCGTCCGGCATGATCGTCCTCGGCTATTTCGCGCTCGCCTGGACGGGCTGGGGCTCCTCCGCGGGCGTGCCGGCCGGTGTCCAGATCGTGCTGGTCGCCGTCGCGGCGCTGGCGTTCGCCGCGCTGGTCGCGGGCGCCGTCCTGATGTTCCGCCAGGCCCGCGCGCTGCCGGAGCCGGACGCCGCCGAGCGCGAGGAGGGCCGCCGGGCCGGCCGCCGCATCGGGATCCGGTTCGGCATCGTCGTCGTCATCGAGTTCGCGGGCATCGCCGTCATCGCCCGGGTGCTGGCCATAACCGGCCGCACCGACCTCATCCCGCTGCTCGTCTGCCTCGGCGTGGGCGTGCACTTCTTCCCGCTCGCCCGGCTGTTCCGGCTGCCGATCTACGACCGTACGGGCATCGCGCTGTGCGTCGTCGCGGTGGCCACGGCGCTGGCCGCGCCGCTGCTCGGCCTGCCCATCCTGTGGACGCTGCTGCCCGGCCTCGGCGCCGCGCTCGTCCTGTTCGCGACGAGCGGCGCGATGCTGCGCGCACAACGCCCGTGGCGCCCGACGTTGACGGCGCACGAGCGGGGTATGCCCCAGCCGTGACGGAAGGGGTTGCCATGTCGGGAGTGGTCGTCGGTACGGACGGATCGGCCGGTGCGCGGAAGGCGCTCGCATGGGCGGTCGAGGAGGCGCGGCTGCGCGGCGCGCCGCTCACGGTGCTCGCCGTGGTGACGGTGCCGGTCACGCTGGCGCGGGCGAGCTCGCCGCTGATCGGGGAGCCGGAGCCGGCCGACCTGCGCGCCGCCGAGGAGGAGGCGCGCACCGAGATCGCCGAGGTGGACACGGGCGGCGTGGACGCGAAGATCCACGTGGTCTCCGGTGTCCCGGCCGAGGAACTGGTCAACGCCGGGCGCGACGCCGACCTGCTGGTCGTCGGGTCGCGCGGCGTCGGCGGGTTCAGCCGGCTGCTGCTCGGCTCGGTGAGCACCCAGGTCGTGCACCACGCGCGGTGCCCCGTCGTGGTGGTCCCGCACGACGAGCGCGGCTGAGCCCGTACACCGCCTCAGAACGCGGGGAACGCGACCGTTGACGGATGGAACGGCGCGCGCACGCCCTGGAACGCCGCCGAGCCCCCAGCTCGGCGGCGGACACCCGGATGTCGGCCGGGTCGTCCGTACGCGTTCAGGTCACCGCGTCGCCTCGGCGCGCAGCCGGTGGCGCCGTACGGGGCGCCCGGTGATCATAAGCTTGAGGTGTTCAGTCTGAACTTGACAGTTAAGACTGTCGATCGTTACGGTCGGCGTGCCGCTGTCCCGTACGAAAGGCGTTCCATGCCCGTCACCACCCTTGACGACCGCACCGCTCTCGTCGTGATCGACCTGCAGAACGGCGTCGTCGCGGCCCCCGGCGTGCCGCACGCGACCGCCGACGTCGTGGCCCGCTCGGGCCGCCTCGCCGACGCGTTCCGCGCCAACGGCCTCCCCGTCGTGCTCGTCCGCGTGACCTTCGCCCCCGACGGCTCCGACGCCGCACCCGGCCGTACGGAGGCCACCAGCAACCGCGGCACGCCCCCGGAGGGCTGGGACCAGATCGTCGACGACCTGGCCGGCAACCCCGGCGACATCCACGTGACCAAGCGCAACTGGGGCGCGTTCCACGGCACGGACCTCGACCTCCAGCTCCGCCGCCGCGGCGTCACGCAGATCGTGCTCACCGGCGTCGCCACGAGCATCGGCGTCGAGTCCACCGCACGCGCCGCGCACGAGCACGCGTACCACGTCACGCTGGCCACCGACGCGATGTCCGACATGGACGAGGACGCGCACGACAACAGCGTCGAGCGGATCTTCCCGAGGCTCGGCGAGACCGGCAGCACCGAGGAGATCATCGAGCTGCTCGCCAAGACTCGCGCCTGACCGGGTAAGGCACGAGTCGATCTTGATCCCCCGTTAGGGTTGGACGCGCGCGCCAACTGGAGATCACAAGGGGGAGCCGACCGCCGTGTCCGATTCATTCGCCCACCTGCACGTGCACACCGAGTACTCCATGCTCGACGGCGCCGCCAAGCTGAAGCCGCTGTTCGCGGAGGCGGAACGGCTGGAGATGCCCGCGGTGGCGATGACCGACCACGGCAACATGTTCGGCGCGTACGAGTTCTGGCAGACCGCGAAGAACAGCCCCGTCAAGCCGATCATCGGCATCGAGGCGTACGTCGCCCCCGAGTCCCGGTTCCTGAAGAAGCGGGTGAGCTGGAGCCAGGCGCGGCAGAACGGCGACGAGTCGGTCGAGGGCGGCAAGGACATCTCCGGCGGCGGCCGCTACCTCCACCTCACGATGTGGGCGCAGAACGCGGCCGGCCTGCGCAACCTCTTCCGGCTCTCGTCGCTTGCCTCCATCGAGGGCTACTACGGCAAGCCGCGCATGGACCTCGAGCTCATGGCCGAGCACTCCGAGGGGATCATGGTCTCCACGGGGTGCCCGTCCGGCGGCGTGCAGACGCGGCTGCGGCTCGGCCAGGAGCAGGAGGCGCTCCAGTACGCCGGAACGCTGACCGAGATCTTCGGGCGCGACAACGTCTTCGTCGAGCTGATGGACCACGGCATCGACATCGAGCGCCAGGTCCGCGAGGGCGTGCTCAACGTCGGGAAGCGGCTCGGCCTCAAGCCCGTCGTCACCAACGACTCCCACTACGTCGTGGAGAGCCAGGCCGACGCGCACGACTCGCTGCTCGCCGTCTCCGTCGGCAAGACCAAGGACGACCCGAACCGCTTCCGGTTCAACGGCGCCGGCTACTACATCAAGACCGCCGACGAGATGCGCGGCATCAACGCCTTCGACGAGTGGACCGAGGGCTGCCGCAACACGCTGCTCATCGCCGAGCGCGTCGAGGCCGGCTGCTACGACGAGGTCTTCGCCGAGCGCGACCTCATGCCGAAGTTCCCCGTCCCCGAGGGCGAGACCCAGTCGTCGTGCATGCGCCAGAAGGTCGAGGAGGGCATCCGGTGGCGCTTCCCGGGCGGTGAGACCAAAGAGATCCGCGACCGCATCGAGTACGAGATCGGCATCATCGAGGAGATGGGCTTCCCGGCGTACTTCCTCGTCGTCGCCGACATCTGCATGTACGCCAAGAACAACGGCATCGCCATCGGCCCCGGCCGCGGTTCGGCGACCGGCTCGATGGTGGCGTACGTCATGGGCATCACCGACCTCGACCCGATCGACCACGGGCTGATCTTCGAGCGGTTCCTCAACCCCGAACGCGTGACCATGCCCGACATCGACCTGGACTTCGACGAACGTCGTCGAGAGGACATGATCCGCTACGTCACCGAGATGTACGGCTCGGCGAACACCGCGCAGATCCTCACGTTCGGCGTCATCAAGGCGAAGGCGGCCATCAAGGACTCCACGCGCATCCTCGGGTTCCCGTACGCCCTCGGCGACCGCATCACCAAGGCGTTCCCCGCGGCCGAGGGCGGCAAGGAGATCGACCTCGCCGCCATCTGGGACTCCGCCAACAAGCGCTACGCCGAGGCCGTCGAGCTGCGGAAGATGTACGACGACGAGCCCGACGTCAAGAAGGTGCTCGACACCGCGGCCGGCATCGAGGGCCTGACCCGCCAGACCGGCGTCCACGCCGCGGGCGTCATCCTGTCGTCCGAGCCGCTGCTCGACGTCATCCCGCTGCACCGGCGCGACTCCGACGGCGCCATCATCACCGGGTTCCCCTTCCCGCAGTGCGAGGAGATGGGCCTGCTGAAGATGGACTTCCTGGGCCTGCGGAACCTCACCGTCATCGACGACGCGATCAAGAACGTCAAGGCCAACGAGGGCACCGAGATCGACCTCCAGACCCTCACCCTCGACGACTCCTCGACGTACGAGATGCTGTCGCGCGGCGACACCCTCGGGGTGTTCCAGCTCGACGGCGGCGGCATGCGCGGCCTGCTGCGCCTCATGCAGCCGAAGAAGTTCGACGACATCGCGGCTGCCAGCGCCCTGTACCGCCCGGGGCCGATGGCCGCGAACGCGCACACCAACTACGCGCTGCGCTCGAACGGCAAGCAGGAGATCGAGCCGATCCACCCCGAGCTGCGCGACTGGCTTGAGCCGATCCTCGGCGACACCTTCCACCTCCTGGTCTTCCAGGAGCAGGTGATGGCCATCGCCCAGCAGCTCGGCGGCTACACCCTCGGCGGCGCCGACCTCATGCGCCGCGCCATGGGCAAGAAGAAGAAGGAGGCGCTGGAGAAGGAGTACGAGAAGTTCCACAGCGGGTGCCTGGAACGCGGCATCAGCGAGGCCGCCATCAAGGCCGTGTGGGACACCATGCTCCCGTTCTCCGGCTACGCCTTCAACAAGTCCCACACCGGCGGCTACGGCGTGGTCTCGTACTGGACCGCCTACCTCAAGGCCAACCACCCCGCGGCGTACATGGCGGCGCTGCTCACGTCCGTCGGCGACGACCAGAACCGCATGCCGGTCTACCTCGCGGAGTGCCGCCGCTCCGGCATCCAGGTGCTGCCGCCCGACGTCAACGAGTCCGCCGGCACGTTCGCGCCGATCGGGAAGGACATCAGGTTCGGCCTGTCCGCGATCCGCAATGTCGGCACGAACGTCGTCAACGCGATCGTCGAGACCCGCGAGACCAAGGGCAAGTTCACGTCGTTCGCCGACTTCCTCAACAAGGTGCCGACGGTCGTCTGCAACAAGCGCGTCATCGAGTCGCTGATCAAGGCCGGCGCGTTCGACTCCCTCGGCCATTCGCGGCGCCCGCTGATGATGCACCACGAGTCGGCGGTCGACGCGGTGATCAGCACCAAGCGCCAGGAGCAGATGGGCCAGTTCGACCTGTTCGGCGGCGGCGACGACGAGGCCGCGGAGGCGTCCGTGCCGATGGGCCTCGACCTCGACCTCTCCGGCGACGAATGGGACCGGAAGACGAAGCTGAGCTTCGAGCGCGAGATGCTCGGCCTGTACGTCTCCGACCACCCGCTGGCCGGCGCCGAGCGCATCCTGTCGCGCGCCGCCGACACCGCGATCACCGAGCTCGGCGAGGGCGGCCGCACCGAGGGCGAGGTGACGATCGCCGGCATGATCTCCTCGGTGGCGCGCAAGGTCACCAAGAAGGGCGACTCCTGGGCCGCGCTCGTCGTGGAGGACATGGGCGCGAGCGTCGAGTGCCTGTGCTTCCCGAAGTCGTACATGCTGTACGCCAACGAGCTGATGGAAGACGCCGCGGTGGTGATCAAGGGCCGGCTCAACGAGCGCGACGGCTCGGTGTCGGTCGTGGTCATGGACCTCAGCCCGCTGGACATCTCCGCCGCCGCGGTCGGCGGCGGCGAGCCGCCGGTGACCGTACGCCTGGAGGAGCGGCGCATCAACCCGCAGCTCGTCGAGGACCTCAAGCACTGCCTGACCGTCCACCGCGGCGAGACGCCGCTGCGCCTGGAGGTCATCCGCGGCCCGAAGGCCGTGCTCCTGGACCTGTCGCAGTACCCCGTCCGCGTCGACCCCAGCTTCCAGGGCGACCTGAAGTCGCTGATCGGCCCGGGGGCGCTGGCGTCCTGACGTCCTGATCCCGGGCGGGGGGGG
>DASXYG010000129.1:0-14605 GCA_036502625.1 Streptosporangiaceae bacterium | reverse complement strand
GGGGGGGGGGGGGGGGGTGGCTTCCTTGCCTCATTGCCCGGAGCGAAGGTGGGGTGGCGGGGTGAGTGACTCGCGCGGCTCGCTGTCCCGGGGAGGTGCGGGCTCCGGGGGAAGCGTGTGGGAGAGGTGCGCGCTCGGGTCGGGAGGGGCTTCCGGCAGGGTGGCCGCCCCTGGGTTACTGCCCCGGGACGTGCAGGCTGGGGGTCGGGAGGGTGGGGGTTGGGGGCATTGTCGGGAGGGTGGGGGACGGGGAGCCGGTCGTGGGGGTGGTCGTTGGGGATGGGGTGGCTGTGGGGGTGCGGGAGGGGGTGTGGGTGGGGGTGGTTGGCGGGGTCGTGGTGCGCTGGGGGGTGACCCGGCGGGTTACGTGGTTCATGAACCTGAGGATTTGGGCGTACATGCCGGGGCGGTGGAGGAGGGCGCCGCCGTGGTACGCGCCGGGCACCACCGTGAGGCGGGCCTGGAGGCCGTGTTGCCTCAGGGCGTCGCGCAGGCCCAGGCCCTCCGTGGGGGAGACCAGGTCGTCGCGGGAGAAGGCGATGAACATGGGGACGTCGCCCGCGGTGACGCGGTTCTTCGGCGTCATGCTGTACCAGGTGCTCCAGCAGGCCGAGGACGGGCCAGGACGGCAGCCCGCGAGCTTCGCGGCCGTACGCCGCAGCCGCTTGCGGCGCTTGGTCACGTCGGTGCCCGAGCCGTCGAGGTAGGCCTGGTACGGCGCGGCCACCGGGGACAGCGCCACCACGCCGCGGATGCGCTTCGCCGCGGAGCCGTACGTGCCGATGTCGGTGGCGATCTGGCCGCCCGCGGACGACCCGAGCACCGCCAGGCGGCCGGGGTCGAGGTCGAACTCGGCGGCGTGGCTCTTGATGTACGCGATCGCGGCGAGCGTGTCGTCGCGCTGCGCGGGCCACGGGGCCTGCTGGGCGAGGCGGTAGTTCGCGGAGAAGACGGCGTAGCCGCGGTCGGCGAACCAGCGGGCGGCGCGCTGCCAGGCGCTCTTGTCGCCGGCGACCCAGTAGCCGCCGTGCAGGATCAGGATGGCCGGCTGGGGGCGCTTCGCGGTGTGCCAGTACGCGTCGAGCATGTTCTGCGGCTCGGAGCCGTAGAAGTACGTGACCTCGTGGCGCGGGCCGTCGCCGGCGCCGGTGCGGGCCGCGACCGTGGACGGGGCGGCCGCGGGCGCGGCCTCCGCGGACACCGGGAGCAGCGTGGCGCTCGCCGCCAGCCCTGCCATGATCATCGCCGCCCGCGCCGTCCATGATCGACGCGCTTCGTCCGCCACCCACGCCTCCCGATTCACGCGCGAAAGCGGCACATCGCCGCCGCGCCACGCAAATAGTACGGACTTTCAAGATCGCCGCGTACCGGGGGCGCGGATTTCGCCCCCATTCCGTTGCGGAACCCACGGCCCGGCTTTACCCGACGCGGGGCGGGCCGGGGTCAGAGGTGGCGGTCGTCCTCGTCGTCGCCGTCCGTGGGGTCGCCGGGCTTGGCGTCGGATGGGCGGTGGGTGGCGTCCCAGCCCGCGGCGGTGGCCCAGCCGGTGGTGCCGCGGTCGGCGGCGGGGTCGCGGCGGGTGCTGTCGCTGCGCGCCTCGGCCTCGAACGGGGCGGTGGCGCTGGTGTCCGCGCCCTGCCAGAGCTTCGGGGTGTCCCACACGGAGCCGCTGGACTGGTACGGACGCGCGGGGGTGTCGCCGCCGTACGCCGGAGGCGAGGTCCGCGGCGGCTCGGGGGTCTCGACCGTGGGGGGCGGGGGGTCCGCGCGCGGTGGGGCGGGCGGTGCGGACATGGGCGCGGTGGTGGGGTGCGGCCGCGGCGGCGGGGGCTCCGCCGAGTCAGGGTCGGGCAGCGGCGGTGGCGGCTCCATCTGGCGCATCGGCCCGCTGGTGCCGTACGGAGCCTGCGGCCCGGAGTCCGCGCCGTACGGGTGCTGGGGGCCGGAGTCGCCCGCGCCGTACGGGACCTGCGGGCCGGAGTCCGCGCCGTACGCGTGCTGCGGGCCGGATCCGTACACGGCCTGCGGCCCGGAACCGGCGTACGGCGCCTGCGGGCCCGAGTCGCCCGTGCCGTACGGCGTCTGCGGGCCGGAGCCGTACGGGTCCTGGGCGCCGGGCTCGTACGGGGTGTACGGCGCCTGGGGGCCGGAACCGGCCGGGTCGTACGGCGGCGCCGGGTCGTACGGGGACGGCGCCGCGTCGTACGAGGACGGCGGCGTCGGTTCGTACGGCGGCGGGCCCGCGTCGTACGGCGGCGGCGGGTCGTACGGAGACGGTGGAGCGTCCGTGGGGCTCGCCGGGGGCGCGGCGGGCGGGGTGGGCGGGGTGGGCGGTGGGGTGGAGCCCGGGATGGCGCCGAAGGTCTCGGTTTCGGCGGCGGGGTGGACGTCGGAGTACGGGTTCAGGGGGGTCGGGTCGGATGGGGCCGCCGGGCCCTGGGGGAACGGGTGGAGGGCCTGGATGGGGGCGTGGCCGTTGCCGTTGCCGTTGGTCGGCTCCGGATGCGCGGCGGCGAAGGCGGCCAGGTGGCTGCCCGACCGGTGGTCGGCCAAGGGGGCGCCGGGCCGCTGGTCGGCCGGGTTGGGGCCGCGGCGGTCGGGCATGCGGCCGCGGGACGACACCGGGGGCACCGTGCCGAGGTCGGGCCTGCGGGAGCGGCTCACCCGGTCGTTGGCCTCGGCCTGGGCGGCCTCCGCGCGGCGCCGGCGCCGCGTCGACACCACGATCACCGCCGCGATGATCGCCAGCAGCAGCGCGCCACCGCCGATGCCGGCGTACAGCAGCGTCTGCGAGCTGTCGGTCTTCCCGGACGCGGTGGGCTTGTCGGTGGCCATCGGTGAGGGGGTGGTGCCGCCGCCGGTCGCCCGCTTCAGCCGCGCGGCCGCGACCAGCGCGCGCCGGGCGTCCAGGGTGTCGCCGCTGCCCACGCCCTGTTCGAGCGCCTGCCCCACGACCTTGGCGGACATCCGCTTGTACCGCGAGCGTACGAGCGCGGCCGTGCCCGCCACGAACGCCGTGGACGCGCTGGTGCCGGTCGTGGACGCGTAGCCGTGCCTGCCGCCCGCGGTCACGATGTTGACGCCGGGCGCGAGCACCTTGACGTAGCGCTGGCTGTTGGAGAACGGCGCGCGGCGCAGCTTCTTGCCGACCGCGCCCACGGCGATCACCCCGGTGTACGCGGCGGGGAACGTACGCCGGTTGCCGTGCGCGCCGTCGTTGCCCGCGGACGCGATCAGCACGGCGCCCTTCCGCGTGGCGTACGCGATGGCGTCGCGCTCAGTCTGGCTGCCGTCGTAGTACGGCGTGCCGCCGCCGAGGGACATGCTGATGACCTTGGCGCCGTGGTCGGCGGCGTAGCGGATGCCGTTGGCCAGGGCGTAGCGGGTGCGGTTCAGCGCGGTCTTGTTGCCGCGCAGCGGGTCGGACGCCTCGAGCGTGACCCGGATGGAGAGGATCCGCGCGCCCGGCGCGATGCCCATGACGCCGTCGGCGCCGCCAGCGCCGTGACCGTGGCCCACGATGATGCTGGCCATCGCGGTGCCGTGGCGCCCCCAGTACGGCGAGCCGTGGTGGCGTCCGCTGTGGGTGTAGTCGGGTCCCGAGGTCACCCGGCCGGTGAGGTCGGGGTTGCCGGGATAGACGCCGGTGTCGAGCACGGCGACCGTGACGCCGTCGCCCTTGGCGTACTTCCACGCCTGCGGGCCGTGCATGGCCCGCAGCGCCCATTCGCGGTCGCGTACGACGTCAGCGCGGGCGGGAGTGCCGAGGACGGGGGCGAGCGCCGACGCGAGTGTGAGCGATACGACCAGCGCGCCCGACCGCGCGACCTTGCCCACGACTGTGCCTCCAACCGCTCGATCCCCGATGGGCCGACGCGCCACGCGCGGTCCGGCCCGCTCGCCATCATTGCGCCCCCGCACCGGCAAGGCAATCCCGACAGGTGCCGCCACGCGGGCTGACCAGGGAATGGACGGCTCGTCCGATAGCGGCGTGACCGGTTCGCCCGTGGCGGCGCTTCCGGGCGTTGTACGGTATGCCCGATCAGTGTCAGGGAGCCGCCGTGAACAAGGGTCTGCCGACGGTCGACGAACCGGATTTCGGCCCGCTGCTGCGCGCGCACCGGCGCGAGTTCGGCCTGACTCAGGAGGAGCTCGGCCGCCGCTGCGGCATCAGCGACCGCGCCATCCGCGACCTCGAACGCGGCCGGGTGCGCCGCCCGCGCCGCGCCACCGTCGAGCTGCTGCGCGACGCCCTCGGCCTGGGCGGACGCGAGGCCGTGCGCTTCCTGGACATCGCGCGCGGCGAGAGCCACTGACCCTTACTGGCGCTTCGCGGCCTGGTACATCCTGCTGAGCGCGGCGGGGTTCTCCGAGGCCACCGCGGCCGCGCTGGAGAACTCGGTGAGCAGCCGCGCGAACGTCTCGCGGTCCTCCGGCGGCCATTCGGCCATCAGCCCGCCGATGTAGTCGCGGCGCACCTTCGCGGCGTGGGCGAGTACGGCGCGGCCCTCGTCGGTGAGCGTGAGCTGGGCGCGGCGGGCGTCGGCCTCCGAGGCGCGGCGGGTCACCATTCCGGCGTCGATGGCGCCGCCGACCAGGCGGCTGGCGGTGGACGGGTCGACGTCGAGCCGGTCGGCGACGGCGCCGATGGTGATCTCGGTGTCGCACTCGGCGGCCACGCGCGCGATGGCGTGGACGACGAAGATGTTGGACAGGTGGATCCGCGCGGTGTCGTCGCCCTGCGTCGCCCGCAACTGCCGGTTCAGCGTGGGCTTCTGCCAGATGCGGCGCAGGCGGAAGATCGCCAGGTCGATCTGGCCGACGGGATCGGCGTCTGGTTGCGAGGTGCCGGGTGCGTCCACGGGATCAGTCTACCAGCAAATACATGTAGCATACATATAGTTCAGGTAAGGGCGCCGTCATGCCGACGGGGTGAGCCGTACGTGCGCGCCCGGCGGCAGGCCCAGCCGCTCCGCCGCGTCACCGGAGTTCACCGCGACGGCGAGCCGCCCCACGGAATCGGTGTACGCCACGAGCTCCCCAGGCGGCACCGACCCGAACGTCTCCCGCAGCGGCACCGGGAACTGCCGCCGCCCCGCCTCGACCACCAGCGTGCCGCCCACCCGCGCGCCCACCTTGGCGAGGTCGCCGTCGTACACGGAGAGCTGCACGTTCCCGAAGCGGTCCACGGAGATCACCTCGGCGTCGATCCGCCCGCCGGAGACGCGGCTGCTCGGCTCCGGCAGGGTCACCAGGGCGCCCAGCGGCAGCTCCTCCCCCACGGACGCCAGCGGCATCCCGGCGGCGACGTGCGCGGCCACCGGCATGAAGATGTCGCGCCCGTGGAACGTGGCCGAGACCGGGTGCAGCCAGAGCTTCTCGTTACTGAGGACGTACGCGCGGTCGGCGCCGCCGACGGCGGCCACCGCCCAGGACAGCACCCCGTTGTCCGGCCCGACGAAGACGCGGTCGGCCGCCGCGAGGGCGACCGCGCGGCGCGGGGTGCCGACACCGGGGTCGACGACCGCGACGTGGACGCCCGGCGGGAGGTACGGCACGGTCTGCGCCAGGACGGACCCGCCATGGCGTACGTCGCCGGCCGGGACCAGGTGGGTGACGTCGATGACACGCGCCATCGGGGCGATCCGCGCGGCCACGCCGTGGCAGACGGCCACGAACCCGTCCTCGAGGCCGTAGTCGGTCAGGAGCGAGATGCAGTCTTTGGCGCCCACCCGGCCGAGCGTACGACGATCCGACTTCGGAGAACACCGTCGCGGCCGGGCGATCCGCCGTACCGGGCACGGCCGGGGTCCGAGACGCGTAGCATGTCCGAGAGTTTCGTGAGGAGCGGCCCATGCCCATCCCCGACGCGGACGACCCCGCGAGCACCGGCCAGTCCCACCCCGCGCTCGACGAACGCGATGCCGACATCCTGGTGTTCGAGCGCCAGTGGTGGAAACACGCGGGCACCAAGGAGCAGGCCATCCGCGACAGCTTCGGCATCTCCGCGACGCGCTACTACCAGCTCCTCAACGCCATCATCGACCGCCCCGAGGCGCTCGCCTACGACCCCATGACGGTCAAGCGCCTGCGCCGCATGCGCACCGCCCGGCTGACCCGCCGCGCCCAGTACCGCCGCTGAACCCCGCGCCCGCCATAATTGGCCGGGTGATGCCACCGGGGTTCGCGCCGCGTACGCCGCAGGGACGCGCCGGGATCGCCGCGATCCTGCGGTCGCCGTCCGACGCGGTGGTCGGGCTCGACTTCGACGGCACGCTGTCGCCGATCGTCGCCGACCCGCGCGCGGCGTACGCCCATCCGATGGCCGCCCCGGTCCTGCGCCGGCTGGCGCCGCTGCTGAGCGCGGTCGTCATCGTGACCGGCCGCCCGGTGGCCGAGGCGGTGACGCTCGGCGGGTTCGCCGACGTCCCCGGCCTGGTGATCCTCGGGCAGTACGGCCTGCAGCGCTGGTCGGCGGGCACCGTCGAGGAGCCGCCCCCGGCGCCCGGCGTCACCACCGCGCGCGACCGGCTGCCCGGCCTGCTGCGCGGCGCCCCCGACGGCGTCTGGGTGGAGGACAAGGGGCACGCGCTCGCCGTCCACACCCGCCGCGCCGCCGACCCCGAGTCCGCGTTCGCCCGCCTCGAACCCCCGCTGCGCGCGCTCGCCGGCGAAACGGGCCTGCGCCTCGAACCCGGCCGCCTCGTCCTGGAGCTGCGTCCACAGGGTGTGGACAAGGGCGCCGCGCTGCGCGGGTTCCTCGCCGAGCGCGCCGCGCGTTCCGTGCTGTACGCGGGCGACGACCTCGGCGACCTCCCGGCGTTCGCCGCCGTCGAGGCGCTGCGCGAGACGGGCCTGCCCGGCGTCACCGTATGCAGCGGGTCGGCGGAGGTCACGGAGCTGGCCGCGCGCGCCGATCTGGTCGTTGACGGCCCGGACGGCGTCGTGTCTATGCTCGGCGCACTCGCCGACGCTCTGGGGTGATCCGATGTCGCATGCCGGGACCGTTGTCGAGCTGTACCGCTACCCGGTGAAGTCCATGGGCGGCGAGCGGGTCGCCTCGGCGGCCGTCGACCCCGACCGGCTGCACGGCGACCGTACGTACGCGGTGCACGACGCCGACGGCAAGCTCGGCAGCGGCAAGGCGACCCGCAGGTTCCGCCGCATCGACGGCCTGCTGGACTTCCACGCGCGCTACGACGGCGACGTCCCCGTCCTGACCTTCCCCGACGGCCGCGACCTCCGCGGCGACGACCCGTCCATGGACACCGCCCTGGCCGCACAGCTCGGCCTGCCCTGCACGCTGGCCACCGAGGACGCCTGGACCC
This sequence comes from Streptosporangiaceae bacterium, assembly GCA_036502625.1. Lineage (GTDB taxonomy): Bacteria > Actinomycetota > Actinomycetes > Streptosporangiales > Streptosporangiaceae > DASXYG01. The sequence goes on along the minus strand of DASXYG010000129.1, from coordinate 7,277 downwards.
ACCTGGACGCCGCGCCCGTCCACATCATCACGACCTCCGCGCTGCGCTGGATGTCCGCCCAGCTCCCCGAGGTGGCCATCGCGGTCGCCCGCTTCCGGCCGAACATCGTCGTGGACGTCCCCGGCGCGCCGGACGAACCCGTCGAGGACGCCTGGGTCGGCCGCGGCCTGCGCGTCGGCGGGGTCGAGTTCGCGGTGGCCGAACGGGTCGAGCGGTGCGTGATGACGAACGCCGCGCAGCCGGGCCTGGCGTACGACAACCGCGTCCTGAAGACCCTGGCCGCGCGGCACGACATGATGCTCGGCGTCTACGCCGAGATCCGCACCCCGGGCGTCGTGGCCGTGGGCGACGCCGTCGAACCGGCCTGATCCGGACGCGCTACTTCACCTCGGCGGTCATGTGTGGTTGAATTTCATCAACCGTTGAATTAGGGGTGATCGACATGGCTCCGAAGAGCGTCACGTGCTGCGTCGTCGGCGGCGGGCCCGCCGGGATCACGCTCGGCCTGCTGCTCGCCCGCGCCGGGGTCGAGGTGGCCGTCCTGGAGAAGCACGCCGACTTCCTGCGCGACTTCCGCGGCGACACCGTCCACCCGTCGACGCTGACCCTGCTCGACGAGCTCGGCCTGTTCGCCGAGTTCGACAAGCTCCCGCAGTACCGCGCGCACGGCATCGCGGTCGGGACGCCTGACGGGCCGATGCCGTTCGCCGACCTGGGCGGCCTCTCCGTCCCCCATCCGTACGTCGCGTTCGTCCCGCAGTGGGACTTCCTCAACCTGCTCGCCGGCCACGCCCAGACGTACCCCGCGTTCCACCTGATCACCGAGGCCGAGGCCGACGACGTGATCGTCGAGGGCGGCGCGATCCGCGGTGTCCGCTACCGCACCGCCGACGGCGAGCACGAGCTGCGCGCGAAGCTGACGGTCGCCGCCGACGGCCGCCACTCCGCCGTACGGGCCGCCGCCGGCCTCGAACCCGTCGAGATGGCCACCCCGATGGACGTCCTCTGGTTCCGCCTGCCGCGCGTCGAGACCGACACCGAGGAGACGTTCCTCCAGTTCGGCGCCGGCCAGATGATGGTCGCGATCAACCGGGGCACGTACTGGCAGCTCGCGTACCTGATCCGCAAGGGGTCGGCCGAGAAGCTGCGCGCCCAGGACATCTCCGCGCTGCGCACCCCCGTAGCCGAGCTGCTGCCGTTCCTGAGCGACCGCGTTGACCGGCTCACCTCGTGGGACGACACGAGCGTCCTCCAGGTGGGGCTGAACCGGCTGCGCCGCTGGCACCGTCCCGGCCTGCTGTGCATCGGCGACGCCGCGCACACCATGTCGCCGATCGCCGGCGTCGGCATCAACCTGGCCGTCCAGGACGCCGTGGCCACCGCGAACGCCCTGGCCGACGGGCTGCTGCGCACCCAGCGCGACGGCGTGCCGCTCGACGGGCGCGCGGTGATCGGCGTCCAGCGGCGCCGCTCCGTACCCGCGACGATCACCCAGCGGGTCCAGCAGATCATCCAGAACCGCGTGATCACCCCGACGCTGAGCGGTGAGGCCAAGACGCCCGCGTTCTTCCGCCTGGTGTCGTCCATGCCCGCCGCGCGCCGCGTGCTCCGCCGGTTCGTCGGCCTCGGCGTGCTGCCCGAGCACATCCGTACGCCGGACGTCGCGCGGCGCTGACCGGCTCAGCCGAGCGCGGCCAACTGGTCGGCGAACCACTTGCGCGGCGGCACGGCGGTGGCCGCCTCCGCGAGCCGGACGCGCCGCGCGGCGCGCTCGGCGTGGTCCATGCCGAGCGCGTCGTGCAGGGCGCGCGCGGTGCCGGTGACGTCGTACGGGTCGACCGTCAGCGCGTCGCCGCCCAGCTCCGCGACCGCGCCGGCCTCGCGCGACAGCACCAGCGCGGCGTCGCGCGCGGAGAGCACGGGTCCCTCCTTCGCGACCAGGTTCATGCCGTCGCGTATGGGGTTCACCAGCAGGACGTCGGCCAGCCGGTACGCCGCGAGCGACCGCGGGTAGTCGTCGTTGACCTGGAGGATCAGCGGCTCCCAGTCGGCCGTGGCGAACTCGTCGGTGATCTGCCCCGCCATGCGCTGCACCGCCGCGGTGTACTCGCGGTACTCGGGCAGGTCGTGCCGCGACGGGTACGCGAACGCCACATGCACCACGCGCCCGCGCCACTCCGGGTACGTGACCAGCAGCTCCCGGTACGCCGCCAGGCCGCGCACGATGTTCTTCGACAGCTCGGTGCGGTCCACGCGGACGATCAGCGACCGGTCGCCGACCCGCTCGCGCAGCGCCTGCTCGCGCGCCGCGACGTCCGGCGCGGCCGCGCGTTCCCGCAGCGCACCGCCGTCCACGCCCAGCGGGTGCACGCCCACGCGGGTCACCCGCCCGGCGTACGCGATCGCGCCGTTCCGCCGGTCGATCCCGGCGTCGAGCACCGCCGCGCAGCAGTCCATGAACGCCTCGGCCCACCGCCGCGTCAGGAACCCGACGTGGTCCGCGCCGAGGATGCCGCGCAGCACCTCGCGCGCCATGTCGTCGGGCAGCAGCCGGAAGTAGTCAGGCGGCGCCCACGGGGTGTGCGAGAAGTGCGCGATCCGCAGGTCGGGGCGGCGCTCGCGGAGCATCAGCGGCGCCAGCGTCAGGTGGTAGTCCTGCACGAGCGTGCGCGCGCGGTCGACGGCGTCGCGCGCGATGGCGTCCGCGAACGTCGCGTTGTACTCCCGGTACGACGCCCATTCGCGCCGCGCGGACGCGTCGAACACCGGCTTGTTCGGAGTGTCGAACAGCATGTGGTGGCAGAACCACAGGGTGGAGTTCGCGACCGCGTTGTACGCACGGTGAAAGGTGGCGGGCGGGATGTTCAGCATGCGGACCGCCGCGCCGCCGGTGTCGTGGCCGGCCTTGTCGATCCGGCCGTCGGCGGCGTGCCGCGCGGCCATCCGGTCGGCGTCCGTCAGTGCCGCGCACACCCACAGCACGTCTTCCTCGTCGGCGACCGCCGCGAGGCCCGAGACCAGCCCGCCGCCCCCGCGCCGCGCGGACAACCGCCCGCTGTCCGACATCGAGAACGACATCGGCCCGCGGTTCGACGCGACGACCACCTGGCCTTCACCCATGCACCGCACAGTAGCCTTGTTGGCGTCCGCACCCCGGGGTGATACGACCCCGCTTCGTCACCTAGGATCGGACACGAGCCGCTTTGGCGGACACACAACTTCATATTGCTCATCCAGAGGGGTGGAGGGACCGGCCCGTTGAAGCCCCGGCAACCTCCCCGGACCACGCGTGCTCTCCAATGTCGAGGCCGCCCGGGGCAGGTGCCAATTCCGGCTCGGAGCCAGATCGGTTCCGGGACAGATGAGGGGAAAGGGCCTCGCATCATGGCGACACTCGCCGCTGAGAAGACCACCGCCCCGTTCGGGCCCGCCGTCGCGCTCTCCTGTCGGGAGTGCGGGCAGACGTACGACATCACCACCCGCTTCGCCTGCGACGAGTGTTTCGGGCCGGTGGAGATGAAGTACGAGTTCGGCACCGTCACCCGCGCGGCCATCGAGGCGGGCCCCAAGTCGATCTGGCGCTACCGCGACCTCCTGCCCGTCCCCGCCGACGTCGCCGAGAAGGTCAACCAGGCGCCCGGCTTCACGCGGCTCGTCCGTACGGACAACCTCGCCCGCGAGCTGGGCATGCGGTCGCTGCACGTCAAGGACGACTCGGGCAACCCGACCCACTCGTTCAAGGACCGCGTCGTCGCGATCGCCCTCGAGGCCGCCCGCACGTTCGGCATCACGACGCTGTCCGCCTCCTCCACCGGCAACCTGGCCGGCGCCGTCGCGGCCGCCGCCGCCCGCGCGGGCCTGCGCTCCTGCGTGTTCATCCCGGCCGACCTCGAGGCCGGCAAGGTCATGATGGCGTCGGTCTACGGCGGCGACCTCGTGGCCATCGACGGCAACTACGACGACGTCAACCGGTTCTGCAACGAGCTCATGGGCGACGCGATCGGCGAGGACTGGGGCTTCGTCAACGTCAACCTGCGCGCCTTCTACGCCGAGGGCTCCAAGACGCTGGCGTACGAGATCGCCGAGCAGCTCGGCTGGCGGCTGCCCGAGCAGATCGTCATCCCGATCGCGTCCGGCTCGCAGCTCACCAAGATCGACAAGGGGTTCCAGGAGCTGGTCGAGCTCGGCCTCGTCGAGGACCGTCCGTACAAGATCTTCGGCGCGCAGGCCACCGGATGCTCCCCGGTCGCCACGGCGTACAAGGACGGCCACGACGTCGTGCGCCCGCAGAAGCCCGACACGATCGCGAAGTCGCTGGCCATCGGCAACCCCGCCGACGGCCCCTACGTCCTGGACATCGCGCGGCGCACCGGCGGCGCGGTCGAGGACGTCTCCGACCCCGAGGTGGTCGAGGGCATCAGGCTGCTGGCCCGCACCGAGGGCATCTTCGCGGAGACCGCGGGCGGCGTCGTCGTCGGCACGCTCACCAAGCTGCTGAACGACGGGCGCCTCGACCCCGACGCGGAGACCGTCGTGCTGAACACCGGCGACGGCCTGAAGACCCTTGACGCGGTGGCCGGCTTCGCCAAGCCGACCGCCACGATCCGTCCGTCCATCGAAGCGTTCCGAGAGGCTGGTCTGGCGAAATGAGCAACGTCCGCATCCCGACGATCCTGCGTACGTACACCGGCGGCGCGTCCGAGGTGACCGCCGAGGGCGCGAACCTGCGCGAGTTGCTCGACGCGCTGGACGCCGCGCACCCCGGGATCAAGGGCCGCGTGGTCGGTGACGACGGGAAACTGCGCCGCTTCGTGAACATCTATGTGGGCGAGGAAGACGTCCGATTCGCCTCCGGCCTGGACACCGAGACCCCGGCCGGAGCGCAGGTGTCGATCATCCCGGCGGTGGCGGGCGGCTGCTGACCTGCCCGGATACGACCTGAGCGCTATTGACCCGATTTGAGGGGTGCCGATTCGAGGTTCCCCCGGGTATGGTCGCTATCGGTCGCCGTTGGCCGAAAGCCTGCGGAACGATCCGGGTTCCGCACGAAGGTGGGCGGAGTCCGAGGCCCGAGCGCAGTTAGGGAGTTGTTGGGCAATGGCTCAGGGCACCGTCAAGTGGTTCAACGCGGACAAGGGCTACGGCTTCATCGCGGTCGACGGCGGTAGGGACGTGTTCGTGCACTATTCGGCGATTCAGATGGACGGCTACCGCACCCTCGACGAGGGCCAACGGGTCGAGTTCGAGATCACCCAGAGCGACCGCGGCCCGCAGGCCGACGCGGTCCAGGCGATCTGACAACACGCTGAATCACTGACGGCCCGGCCTTCCGGTAAGGGAGGCCGGGCCTTCGCATTTCCCCGGATTCACCGGCGAATGGGAATGTCCGGAAACGGTCAGCAGTGGAATCCGTGAAACGCCCGCGACAACCCGTATCGCGTGGAGATCGTCCTCTCGGTGAAACGCGGCCCCGCCGCACATCGCCGATCCGAGGAGTGGTCACCCGATGGCACGATTCGGCCGTACTCTCACCGCGACCGTTGCGACTGCGGCCGCCGCAGTGGCACTCGGCGCCGCTCCCGCGAACGCCGAGACCGCGCCGATATGGAAGAAGCCGCTCGTCGTCGCCGAGAACGGCGCGTTCGCGGCCGTCGGCGCCAGTAGCTGGGGCAACATCTGGGCCGCCGGCAACGTCCAGGGCTCGACCCAGCCGCTGGCCGCCCGGTGGAACGGTTCGGCGTGGAGCAAGGTGGCGCTGCCCGCGGGCACACGGGAAGTGGACGCCGTCACCGCGAGCACCGTGCACAACACCTGGCTGCTCGACACGAAGAGCGGCACCCACCTGCGCAAGTGGGACGACGGAACGTGGAGCACGCCCGGCGCCGGCTACGGCAAGGGCGTCACCACCATCGCCGCGACCAGCACCGCCGTGCTCTGGGCCGGCGGCACCGGGTTCATCCGCCACTACAACGGCAGCGCGTGGCAGCAGCGCACCCTCGCGAAGGACGTCACGATCGACCGCATCGTCGCGCACGGCTCCGCGGACGTCTGGGCGGTCGGCCACCGCGACCTCGGCCCGAACGGCGACTACGAGATCCGGCAGCGCCCGTACGCCATGCACTGGAACGGCTCGACGTGGACCACCACGACCGTGCCCTCCTACCCCGCCAACGGCGGCGACGGCGACCTCGAGAGCCTGACCGGCGTGGCGTTCGCCGGCACGAACGACGTCTACGCGACCGGCATCGCGCAGTACACCGACGAGGACATCCGGCCCATCGTCGTCCACTGGAACGGCAAGGCCTGGTCGAAGGTGTCCACACCGCTCGCCGGCGGCGGCGTCCTCGGAGTCGCGCCCGCGAACGCCGGCGGGCTGTGGGCGCTGCGCACCGAGTACGCCTTGCCGACCACGGCGCAGTACCGCTCCACCTCGGGCACGTGGTCGACGCCCGCCATGTCGGGCACGAACGCCGAGCCGAGCGGCCTGCTCCGCGTCCCCGGCACGACCCGCACGATCGCCGTCGGCACGGCGGGCGGCGACGGGGTCATCTGGCTCGACGCCTGACCGGCGGACGGGCCGCGATCGCGGCCATTTGCACTCTCCATCGGCGAGTGCTAGACAGTGTTCTGGCACTCTAAGGTAGAGAGTGACAACTCAGGCGAGATCGAGGTGACGAGGCCTCGGCGCGGGGGCGGGACGAAACCGCTCATGGCGCCGCGGCCGTCCGTCGCGGGCGTCGGCTCGGTCGTAAGCCACCCGTATCTGGGAGGACTGGAAGCCTATGGCTGCAAAGATGATCGCGTTCGACGAGGACGCGCGCCGCGGCCTCGAGCGCGGAATGAACCAGCTCGCTGACGCCGTGAAGGTGACGCTCGGTCCCAAGGGCCGCAATGTCGTGCTGGAGAAGAAGTGGGGTGCGCCCACCATCACCAACGATGGTGTGAGCATCGCCAAGGAGATCGAGCTCGAGGACCCCTGGGAGAAGATCGGGGCCGAGCTCGTCAAGGAAGTGGCGAAGAAGACCGACGACGTCGCCGGTGACGGCACGACGACGGCCACGGTGCTGGCACAGGCCCTGGTGAGGGAAGGGCTGCGCAACGTCGTGGCTGGCGCGAACCCGATGGCGCTGAAGCGCGGCATCGAGATCGCCGTCGCGTCGGTCTGCGAGGCGCTCGCCATTGCCGCGAAGGATGTCGAGACGAAGGAAGAGATCGCGGCCACCGCGTCGATCTCGGCCGGCGACACCACGGTCGGCGAGATCATCGCCGAGGCGATG
>DASXYG010000128.1:0-31538 GCA_036502625.1 Streptosporangiaceae bacterium | reverse complement strand
CACGACGCGCGCCGGCAGCGTGCTGATCAGCCGCGCGGCCATCGACGTCATGCCGTGCTGGGCGAAGGAGCTCTACCGCATCCCGCAGGGCCGCGCGCGCTCGGCCACCACGCGCGCCACGACCCACACGCTGCTCGCGGTGCTGCGGTCGTCGCTCGGCGAGCCGTTCACGTCATCGGTCTCCCGCAAGCGCGCCGAGGCGGAACCGGTGGCGGACACCGAGGAGAAGCCGGCGCCGAGCGCCGCCTAGCCGCCCACGGGGCTGACCGTCAGGCCCTCGCGGTCGGCGCGGCCGCGTCCCCAGTCGTACAGCGCCTGGAGCGCGGGGCCGAGCGACCGGCCCTCGTCGGTGAGGTCGTACTCCACCCGCGGTGTGCGCCCCGGGTGGACCGTACGCGCGACCAGCCCGGCGCGTTCGAGCTCGCGCAGCCGCTGCACCAGCATCTTCTCGCTGACGTCCGGCATCAGGCGGTGGAGCTCGCCGAACCTGCGCACGCCCTCCTTCAGGTGGGCGAGCAGGACGGGCGTCCATTTGCCGCCGATGACCTCCATGGTCACCTCGACCGGGCAGTGGTAGATGCGCCCGGCCGTCACGTACTTACCCGAAGGTGCGTACTTGTCCATCGCATGTCTCCATGATGGGCTCGCCGGGTGATCACCGAGTACATCCGGTACCGAATCGCCGACGGCGACGCTGCCGAATTCGAGTCCGCGTACGCGCGCGCCGCCGAGTCGCTGGCCGCCGCGCCCCAATGCGTCGAGTACGACCTGGCCCGCTGCGTCGACGAGCCCGCGTGCTTCGTCCTGCGCATCGTCTGGACGTCCGCCGCCGACCACATGGACGGTTTCCGCAAGGGCGAGCACTTCCCGGCGTTCTTCGCGGCGATCCGCCCGTACGTCGAGCGGATCGAGGAGATGCGCCACTACGAGGCGACGCCGGTCGCCGGCCGCGGCGGCGCGCCCGACCAGGCGCCCACGCTGTACGAATGGGCCGGCGGCGAGGAGGCGCTGCGGAGGCTGTTCACCGCGTTCTACCGCCATGTCCTCGACGACGAGCTGGTCGGCCCGCTGTTCGCCGGGATGGACCCGCACCACCCCGACCACGTGGCCGTCTGGCTGGGCGAGGTGTTCGGCGGGCCCGACCGCTACACCAGGGAGCGCGGCGGCTATCCGCGCATGCTGCGCCAGCACCTGGGGCGCGGCATCAGCGAGGCGCAGCGGCGCCGCTGGGTGAGCCTCCTGCACGACGCCGCCGACGAGGTCGGCCTCCCGGACGATCCGGAGTTCCGCGCCGCGTTCGCCGGATACATCGAGTGGGGCACGCGGCTCGCGGTGGCCAACTCGCGGCCCGGCGCCGAACCGATCGGGGAAGCGCCCGTCCCCCATTGGGGGTGGGGCGTGGCGCCGCCGTGGACCGGCTGATCAGCTCGATCCCGCGGCGCCGGCGCTCGCGGCCGCGGCCGCCGCGCCCGCCGCGGCGGCGTTGATGCTCTGGATGACCTTCCGTACGGCCGCGCTTGCCCACTCGCCCTCGGAGATCTCCTTCGCCCGCCGCTTCAGCAGGCGCCGGTCGACGTCCGGGAAGATCTTGCGGTCGAGGCGGCACGCGCTGGTCAACGCGATGAGCGCGGCCGTACGCGGGGTCGGCGCGGCGCCGTTGATCGCCTCCCACATGCGCCCGCGCGCCTCGTGCCCGGGGCGCGGGTCGAGCTGCGGGTAGCGGTCGTACGGGAAGATGCCGAGCGCCCGGTGCTCCTCGGCGCGGACGATGCCGCGCGTGGCGAGCCGGGCCTGGACGCGCCTCGGGAGATCGCGCTTGTTCAGCTTGGAGATCAGCCATTCCGGCTTGCGGGGCCGGGTCTCGGCGGCGATCCAGGCCAGGACGCCGTCGAGCTCCGCGTCGCCGACGGGGGCCGGGCTCAGCACCGCGACCCGCCTGCTGTCCAGGTCGATGCGCTCGGCCAGGGCCAGGTCGGCGATCAGCGAACCCGCCGTGGCCACGGTCAGGCCGGTGCCGTCGGCGATCCGCCGGCCGGTGGAGGCGTCGTGGCCGAGCAGGACCAGCTCCTCGGCGAGGATCAGGGGCGTGCTCATGCGCCAACCGTACGGGGCGGGCGGCGCCGCTGTCGCGGCCGGGACGCCGGTTCCCGGGGCCGCTTGTTGCCATTTGGCAGACTTGGGTCATGCCCGAACTGCCCGAGGTCGAGGCGCTCACCGGATTCCTCCGGGAGCGGGCCGTCGGCCACCGTGTGAGCCGCGTTGACGTCGCGGCCATCTCCGCGCTGAAGACGTACGCACCGCCGGTCACCGACCTCGCCGGGCGTACGATCACCGCCGCCGCCCGCCACGGGAAGTTCCTCGATCTCGACTGCGACGGCGAGCACCTGGTCATCCACCTGGCCCGCGGCGGCTGGCTGCGCTGGCGCGACGACCTCCCGTCCGCGCCGCCCAAGCCGGGCCGGGGGCCGATGGCGCTGCGCGTGCACCTCGACGACGGCTCGGGGTTCGACCTCACCGAGCACGGCACGCAGAAGCGGCTCGCGGTCTACGTGGTTTCCGACCCGGCCGAGGTGCCCGGCATCGCCAGGCTCGGCCCCGATCCGCTGGCCGACGGCTTCACCCGCGAGGCGTTCGCCGCGCTGCTCGACGGGCGGCGTACGCAGATCAAGGGGCTGCTGCGCGACCAGAGCGTGATCGCGGGCATCGGGAACGCGTACTCCGACGAGGTGCTGCACGTCGCGCGCATGTCGCCGTTCAAGCTGGCGTCGAGCCTGACCGACGACGACGTGACCACGCTCTACGCCGCCATCCAGGACACCCTGCGCGACGCGGTCGAGCGCTCGCGCGGCCTGGCCACCGGCGACCTCAAGGCGGAGAAGAAGACCGGCCTGCGCGTGCACGGCAAAGCGGGCCAGAAGTGCCCGGTCTGCGGCGACACGATCCGCGAGGTGTCCTTCGCCGACTCGGCGCTGCAGTACTGCCCCACATGCCAGACCGGCGGCAAGCCGCTGGCCGACCGCCGGATGTCGAAGCTGCTGAAATAGCGCGTTCGACGGGGAAAAGGACAAGGCCGCCGCGCACGCCCCGAGTCGCGCGCGACGGCCGTCCGTGCCCCCCGGTTCTGGGGACGTCCGGTCAGGCCTTCTGGTTGAGAACGGTCTTGATGGCGTTCCAGCGGTCGATCTCACAGCCGTTCTGCCGGGAGTACGACGCGTTGATCTTGGTGCCGTGCCAGGTGCCGCTGATGCGGGCCTTCTGGGGGCCGCCGAAGATCTGCGTGCACATGCGCTTCTTCGGTGTCGCCTGGAACGGGTTCTTGGCCTTCGCCAGGGCGGCGCAGGCCTTCGCGGCGGCCGGATGGTCGCCGCCGGCGGGGTCGCATCTCAGCGACCAGGCACGCGGCTTCGCCCCGGGTTTCGCCGTCACCGTGACGGTGAGATCGGTGGCGGACGCGTGCGTGCTCGAGCGTCCTTGTGGTCCTACGTTGGCATCGTTGGTGCCGCAAGCGGCCGCGGAGGCGAGTACGAGCGGCAGAACGAGCACGGTCCAGCGCCTCATGCGGGTTGGACGAGAGCGGGTTCCGCATGGTTCCGTGCGACCCAGGATTTTTTCAGGCGATGGGAAGAGGCGATGACTGTGCCCTTCGGGGGGAACATCCCGGCGATCGACGTCACGGCCGTACCCGATGACGGGTACCTGCTCGACGTGCGCGAGCAGGACGAGTGGGTCGCGGGCCACGCGCCGCACGCCGTCCACATTCCGCTGGGCACGCTGGGCGAGCGCGCCCAGGAGATCCCGGCCGACCGGGACGTCTACGTGGTCTGCCGGTCCGGCGGCCGCTCGGCCCAGGCGACGCAGGCGCTGAACCAGGCGGGCTGGAAGGCGACCAACGTCTCGGGCGGCATGCACGCGTGGGAGGCGGCCGCGCGGCCGATGGTCAGCGAGACCGGCGGACCGGCCACCGTGGCGTAACCGCAGGTGCATCCTGTGGTCCGGCGGCGATCATGGTCGGCTTGATGGCACGATGGCCTGCGTGAACCCCGATCCTCTCGCCGCCGCCGCCGTGGAGTCGGCGCCCGACGCGATCGTGGCGCTCGATCTCAGGTTCCGGGTGATCCTCTGGAACCGCGCGGCGGAGCGGCTGTTCGGCTGGCGCGCGGACGAGATCACCGGGCGCGAGCCCGCGATCGTCCCGGACGAACTGATGGCCGAGCACCACGCCGTGCTCGAACGTGTCGCGGCGGGCGGCGACGTGTCCATCGCGACGCGCCGCTTCCGCCGCGACGGCTCGCTCGTCGACGTCCGCATCAGCACCGGCGCCCTGCGCGACTCCGAAGGCAGGCTGACCGGCTGGATCAGCGTGCTGCGCCCGTACGAAGAGGACGAGGCCGCGCAGCACCACGTCGCGGAGCGCGCCCGGCTCGTCCGCCGGCTGACCGACGTCGTCGCCGACATCAACACCGAGCTCGACCTCCCGTCGCTGCTCGACCGCATCGTGGTCAGCCTCACCGAGCTGACCGGGGCGGACGCCGGCGGGTTCACGCTGATCGAGGGGGACCGGCTGCGGCTGGTGTCGCTGACCGGCCTGCCCGAGCACCTCCGCAACGACACCGCCGACCTCGAGACCAGCCTCGTCGGCGAGCTCCAGCGCAGCGGCAAGGCCGTCATGCTGGCCACCGGCGTCACCCGGTCGCTGGACGAACTGATCTGGTCCGAGCTGTCCGGCCTGCACACCATCGCGCTCGGCCTGTCGTACGTCCAGGGCCGCCCGTACGGCGCGCTCTACGCGCTCTACAGCCGCCGCAAGGTCGGCCATGTCGAGCTCGAGCTGCTGGAACTGCTCGCGGGGAACGCGGGCGTGGCGCTGTCCAACGCGATGGCGTACGCCGACCTCAAGCGGCAGCGCGCGCACGAGCGCGCGGTGATCGACTCCAGCGCCGACGGCATCGCGGTGCTCGACGACGCCGGCCACGTCCGCCAGTGGAACCCCGCCGCCGGGGTCCTGACCGGCATCAGCGCCGAGGACGTCATGGGCAAGCCGCTGCCGTTCCCGCTGCCCGGGCAGGACGCGTCCGTCACCCACCAGCTCGCGAACGGCCGCTGGCTGGAGATCCTGGTCGCCGGCATCCCGGAGACCGGCGAGCGGGTCGTCGACTTCCGCGACGTCACGAAGTCCAAGGAGCTCGACGAGGCCAAGGACCTCTTCATGGCCACCGCGAGCCACGAGCTGCGCACCCCGATCACCGTCGTACAGGGGTTCGCGAGCACGCTGGTCAACCGGTGGGAGCACCTCTCCGACGACGACCGCCACGGCGCCGTCGCGACCATCGCCGAGCGCGCCGGGTCCCTCGGCCGCCTCGTCGAGCAGCTCCTGCTCGGCTCGCGCGCGGGCACCGGCCAGCTCAGCGTCACGAACGCGCCGTTCGACCTCGGCAAGCTGATCGTCGGCACGTCCGTCGCGTTCCGTACGCTCACCGACCGGCACACCCTGGTCGTCGACGTCCCCGACGACCTGCCCGACGCGTACGGCGACGCCATGGCCAGCGATGTCGTCATCGGGCAGCTCCTGGAGAACGCGCTGAAGTACGCGCCGGACGGCGGGCCGATCACCGTCACCGCCTGGGCCGAGGGCTCCGGGCACGACGCCGCGATCGTCGTCCAGGTCGACGACGAGGGCGTGGGCATCGCGCCGGGCGACCACGACCGGATCTTCGAGCGGTTCGTCCAGGGCGAGGCCGGCGACCGCCGCAGGTTCGGCGGCATCGGGCTGGGGCTGTACATCGTGCGCCGGCTCGTCCGCGCGCAGGGCGGCGAGATCACCGCGGAGTCGCGGGTTCCGCGCGGCACCCGCATGCGGATGACGCTGCGCACGGCCGCGTCGGTTTCCCTCGATTCTGAGGATAATTCGAGGTCAGGCGAGTCGGCTCCGGATTCGTTCTAGTATTCGGCTCGGGCCGGCGACGGAGAACTGTCGAGAAGCCGTGTCGCCTAGAGGAGTGGACTCGTTTACACAAAGGACAGGAAAGAGTCGCGTTTCTTTTCATTGGAACGTGACATCGTCAGAGGTTCCGATCCCTCGTAATTGACCGGCGCCGCCGGTCGGATGACGGTAATGATGTGACGTCGAGCCCGCCGGTACACCCGACCTGGCTGACCGGACCCGGACACCCATGGCAGGCCGAATGCGTGGGACATCGGCGTTCGCAGGGGTACGACAATGCCGTCATGACCCGACATGACCATGATGCTCGTCACGTTGCACCGCGTCGCGAAGTGTGCGCGGCAGGCCCCTGTGGGGCAATTCCGCGCATGGTCAAGCGAAGCGCGCCGACTTGCGACGAAAAGATCACTCCTCGTAATTGGTCGGCAACCTGCTGCGTGTGTTTCTCTCCGCGTTTAGCTGGGCATTTCGGTCGTACCGGGAGCGTGAGATCTCGGTGGCCGGAAAGCCGATCAAGGGAGGTCGACACAGGGTGAGTGCGCCGAGCGCGATCTTGCTCCCGCACGATCCGACGAGCGTCGGCCTCGCCCGCCACCGGCTGGGAGCCGAATTGGCCGGTGCGGGCGTGATGCGCGCGGTCGTCGACGACGCGGTGCTCATCGTCAGCGAACTGCTGAGCAACGCGCTCCGTCACGCCCGTCCCCTGCCGTCAGGAAACGTGCGCCTGTCATGGCGGATATCCCCCGACGGCTACGTCGAGGTCTCCGTCATCGACGGCGGTGCGGCCACCGAGCCGCGCGTGTCGCACACGTCGCTGTCGGCGCTCGGCGGGCGCGGGCTCGGAATCGTCGACCGTCTGTCCGACCAGTGGGGTGTGCGTCACGAGGACGGCACGACCATCGTGTGGGCCGTCCTGGCCGATGGGGCGCTCGTCCCCATTGCCAAGGAGGGGTCCGAGTCGCTCGACGGAGCGGCCCGGACGTCCTGACCCGCGCGACGGGCCCACCGGGCCGGTCAGGGGTCGTCAGTAGGAACGGTTGCGGGAGCCGCCGAACGTCCGGCCGAAGAAGCCGACGAGCGCGGCGATGACGACGCCGATGATCCCCACGACGAGCAGGAACTTCAGGGCCGCCCAGAGGAAACTGAGCACGAAGAGCGCGAGGCAGATCGCGACGACGATCCATACGAACTTCATCATGGCGACCACGCTATGCCGCGATTCCGGGCCGCGCATCGGGGGACGCCCTGAATTTCACCCCTAGGGGACCCCTACGCCTCGCCGCCGAGCGCGTCGGAGAACGCGCGGAACGTCGGGCACGGCCAGCGCCACATGCAGCTACGGCACCGCCTGATCGGGTTGGACGGGTCGCTGGTGATGCCGCCGGCGTCACGCGGCCTGTGCAGTTCGAGCAGCCGCAGCGCCACATCGGCGAGCGACATCACGTCTTCGCGCGCCATGGTGAGGAACGCGAGGTCGGCGCGGCTGAGCTGCGCGCGGACCGTGACATACCCCTGCCTGTTGAGCAGGCTGGTGTAGAAACCTGCCTGGTTGCGCCATGACTGGGCCTTCTCCGAGCGCTGCCGCATCGCTTCCAGATGATCGCGGACGCGTGCCTGATGCGGGTCCTCGTGTTCGCCGCTCATCGGTGCGGCTCCGGGTGACGACTACCCACCGACGTAGTCTCTCGCAGTCCGGGTGTCCGGTGAAGCAGGACCCCGCCGTTGCGTCCAGATCGCGGAACGTTCGCCGTCCGTACGGCGGAATCTCCGGCGAACACGCATAAAATCGGTGAGATCGCCAAGGACCAGTACGAGGCGACACCGGCGGTTCAGGGAAGTTCGATGCTCATGACGATCGTGATCGCCGCGGCGGCAGCGGCGGTCCTCCTGCTCATCGGCGTACGGCCACGCGCGAGTCGTGTCGAGACGAAGCGCTGGCACCGTGAGATCGACGCGCTGCGCAGCGCGGCGGACGCCGCGCCCGGCGAGCATCGATGGCCCGACGAAGAGGCGCACGGCCACGTCCGCATGCTGCACCGCGACGCGTCCGAATCCCGCCGCGGCTGACGCGAGCGACCCGACTTTTCCGCAGGTAACAGGGCGTTGCGGCGCGCGGCTCGCCGCTGTCCTGGCCCGCGGCGCCGCGACAGGCTAGTGTCTGCGCTGTGGAGCTGAAGGTCTCGAGCCGATCTCATGGTGATCACACCGTCGTCACCGCCGGAGGTGAGATCGACCTGTACACCGCACCCCGGTTGCAGGCCGAGTTCGCCAGCGCGCTCCGGGAGGGCCCGGCGCGCATAGTCGTCGACCTCACCGGCGTGGAGTTCTGTGACTCCACGGGGATGAACGTGCTGCTCGCCGCGTTGAAGCGCGCCCGCGAACGCGGCGGTTCGCTGGAACTCGCCGGCCCGCGGCCCGCTGTACGCAAGATCCTCCAGGTCACCGGCCTCGACACGGTCTTCTCCGTACACGACACGGTTCTCGGCGCCACCACCGCGTCCGCGCGGGGCTGACTCCCGCTCGCGCTGCGCGCCGCCGCGCTTTCCCAATAGCATCTGCGTATGTCTTCTACCGGCACGTCCGGGCAGGGAACCGGCGCCTCGGACACGACCGGCGGCAACGCCGTCGCGGTGATCATGCCCGCGAAGAATGAGCAGGACCGCATCGCGGCCACCGTCCGCGCCGCGCGCGCGCTCCCCGGCGTCGACCTCGTCGTGGTCGTCGACGACGGCTCCACCGATGACACGGGTGAGGCCGCGCGCGCGGCCGGCGCCCGGGTCGTCCGGCACGGCCGCAACCGGGGCAAGGGCGCGGCCATGGAGACGGGGGCCGGCGCCGTACGGTTGCTCGACGAGACCCAGAACCGGGCGAACCACCGCCACCTGCTGTTCCTCGACGCCGACCTCGCCGACACCGCGGCCAGCGCGGCACCGCTGATCGACCCCGTCCGTTCCGGCGCGGCCGACATGACCATCGCGCTGTTCCCCCGCGACCGCATGAAGCTCGGCGGCCACGGCTTCGTCGTCCGCCTGTCGCGCGACGGCATCAGACGCGCTACCGGATGGCTCGCCGACCAGCCGCTCAACGGCCAGCGCTGCCTGACGCGCGCGGCGTTCGAGGCGGCGCTGCCGCTCGCCGGCGGGTTCGGCGTGGAGACCGCGCTGACCATCGACCTGCTGCAGAAGGGGTTCCGTGTCGTCGAGGTGGAGGTGCCGCTCGAACACCGCGCGACCGGAACCGACTGGCGCGCGCAGGTGCACAGGGCGCGGCAGTTCACCGACGTCGGGCGGGCGCTCGCGATCCGCGAGATGCGCCCGTACGTCACGGGGCGGGTCCGCCGCATCCGGCGTCGGCTCGGGCAGTGACGCCGGGGTCCCGCGTGGCTGACCGGGCGCGGGCCGCCGGAACCCCGACCGCCCGGCTCCCGTGGGCGTCCGCCGTCGCCGGCCCGGCCGGGCTCGCCGCGATCTTCGTGAGCGCCCTGGTCACGTTCACGGTCGCGGTGCTCGGCCCGTCCGTCGTGGAGCCGCGGCTGCCCGGCGGCGGGCCGCCGTTCGATCTCGCCGCCCACCCCGGCCCGCACCTGGTGATCACGCTGTCCGCCGTCGCCGTGATCGCGGGCGCCTGCGGCCTGGCGCTGGTGCTGTTCGCGTCGGGGCGCGGCTGGTCGGTGACCCCGCGCGCGCTGCTGATCAGCGGGTTCGTGCTGACCGTCGCGCTGGCGCTGATGCCGCCGTTCGGCTCGGCCGACCACCTGAACTACGCCGCGTACGGCCGCATGGTCGTGCTCGGCCACAATCCGTACACCACCGGCGCCGTCAACATGCCGGGCGACCCGATCGCCGACACCGTCGAGGCGCCGTGGCGCGAGGAGGTGTCGGTCTACGGGCCGCTGGCGTCGGCGGTGCAGGCGTTCGCGTCGTGGATCGGCGGTGACTCCGTACGGCTGACGATCTTCGTGCTCGCGCTGCTCAACGCGGCGGCGTTCATCCTGGCCGGCTGGCTGCTGTACCGCTACGCGCGCGACCCGGCCGGGCGGCTGCGCGCGGTGCTGCTGTGGACGCTGAACCCGCTGCTGCTGTACCAGCTCGTCGCGGGCCTGCACGTCGACACCCTCGGCATCGCGCTGAGCGTGGCCGCCCTGGTCGCGCTGCGGCGCACCGAGCTCGGTTCCGGGGTGCTGCTCGGGCTCGCGGTGGCGGTGAAGGCCACGGTCGGGCTGGCGCTCGGCGGGCTGCTGTGGGTGCGCAGGTCACGGCGGCGCGCGCTGGCGTGGGTGCTCGGCGGGTTCGTGGTCACGGCGGGCGTCGCGTACGCCGCAGGCGGGCCGCACGTCCTGGACCAGACGCGCTCCGCGGCGCGCATGGTCTCCCTCGCGGTGCCGTGGCATCTCGTGGCGCCGCACCTCGACGGCGCGCTCGGCCACGCCACGTCGCGGCAGATCATCAGCGTCGCGACGGTCGTGCTGACGGTGGTCCTGGCGATCCTGCTGCTGCGGTCGCTGGCCGGGCCCGCCGACGACCCCGACGGCTCCGGCGAGGCGTTCCGGATCAGCGCGGCGCTGAACATCGCCTGGCTGTTCGCGTCGTCGTACGTCCTGCCGTGGTACGACGGCGTGGCGTACGCACTGCTCGCGCCGCTGCCGCGCAACCGGTTCGACGGCGTGATCGTGGCCAGGACGCTCGTCGTGTCGCTGGCCTACCTGCCGGCGCGGGTCGTGCCGCTGCCCGCCGACCTGGGCTGGCTGCTCACGGTGGGCCGCGCGCAGATCGCGCCGTGGCTGATGCTGGGGATCCTCGCCGCGCTGGTCATCCAGAGTCGTCGCGGGTCACGACCACGGGCCGCGGCTCAGGCGCCGGCGCCGCCCGCGGCCTGACCGGGCCGAGCTCGAGCGCGCGTACGGACGCCGCGAGCGCCAGCGGGATCGCGACGGTCAGCGCCAGCGCGGGGATCTGGATGCCGGAGTCGTTGACCAGGCAGCCGACCACGGCGGTGATCATCGCGGACGTGAGCCCGGCGCGCAGCGCGGGGGCGCGGGAGTACGCCATGTCGAGCGCGCTCGCGCGGTACTGCGTGGGCCGGCGCAGCACCAGGAACAGGAACAGCAGCGCGCAGATGGCCAGCGCGGTCACCCACACGTTGCTCAGGGAGTGCAGCATCGCGCTCAGCTTGCGCAGCAGCACGGGGCCGGCGTCGCCGTCGATGACCTGCTGGACGAAGACGCCGAGGTGCGTACGGTCGGCGGCCGGGCGCAGGTAGTCGACGACGGCGATCGCGGTGATCACGGCCACGCCGACGGCGCAGAACACGCCGAGCCTGACCAGGGAGACCCGCCGCCCGGCGATCATCAGCGCGGCCACCGCGGCGCCCGGCACGATCGCGATCACGCCGCCGACGTCGGCGCCCCAGGATGGCCAGCCGTCGAGCACCACGGCCGCGAGGCCCGCCGCGACGACGACCGCCACGGCCGCGCGCCGCCCCCACGTACGCGCCACGTGGTGGGCGACCCCGGCGGCGGCGAGCAGCACGGACGTGGCGAACACCGCGAACGCCATGTTGCCGAAGCCGTAGTAGCGCCCGCCGACGAGGAACGAGTAGCCCGTCGGGCTGTTCAGTTGCAGGTGGGAGCCGGTCAGGACGTCGAGGCCGAGGGTGAGCGCGGTGATGCCGGCGACGATCGTGACGGGCGCCATGACGCCGCGCCGCCACCGGCCGCCGAGCGCGAGCGCCACGACCAGGACGTCGGCCGCGACCATGCAGCCGATCACGATGGGCAGGGGGTGGGCCGCCCGCCACCACGGCACGATGTTCGCGAGGTAGCTGGCCACCGGGCCGGCCGCGCCGGCGAGCGCGACGACCCGGGTCGCGCCGAGGACGCGCCTGCGCCGCCGCGGCCGCCCCGCGAACCGGCGGCGCAGTGCGAACGCGGCGCCGATGTAGAGCAGGATCTGCACGGCGACCAGCACGACGAAGAACGGCGCGAGCACCGCGGCGGACACCAGCGCGGCGGAGTCGGCGCCGACGAGGTCGGTCACGGCATCGGCGGTGGTGGCGGGGCGGCCGCCGCCGTCCTGCCAGGCCTTGCCGACCATCGCGTCGCCGGGCGACGGCGCGCCCATGCCGCTGAGCAGCGTCGGCGTGATGTCGGTGAGCGTGGCGAGCCCCGGCCGGTGGGTGGACGCGGAGGTGAGGTACGTGGGGTGGTAGCGCGGGCCGACGACGATGCCGGCGCGCAGCCGGGTGTCGGCGCTCTCGCTCGACACGCCGGCCACCACGATGGTCGAGCCGGACGGCACCCGCGCGAGCGTCGCCGCCACCTGTTGGTCGGCCGCGTGGACGGCGTCGGCACGGCCCGCCGCGCTGACCGCCGCCTGCTCGCCGCCGAGGTTCACGCCGGCGTCGACGTACGTACGTGCGATGTTGTCGGCGTCGACGACGATCAGCCCGGAGTCGGCCCACGCGGACTTCGGCACCGTCGTGGGGTTCGGGGCGTAGTGGTCGACGTTGCCCTTGCCGTCGGCGGCGGCGAGCGCACCGCCGGGACCGATCGCGAGGGTGTGCCGCCCGGCCTTGTGGACGGCGTCGCCGAGCAGGCCGAGGCGCGCCTGGTAGGAGGTCGCGAGGTTCAGCGCGCGCAGCCGCGCGAAGTCGCTGACCTGCGCACCGTGGCCGTCGCCGTCATGTGACGGCGAGGCGGGCAGGCCGCACGTGTTGTGCGCCCGGGTGTTCAGCGTGGCGCGCTGGCCGGCGGAGACGCTGAGCCAGCCGTCGGTCGGGCAGGTGGTGGACGTCACCGTGCGGACGGAGAGGTTCCCGATCGCGCCCGTACGCGCCAGGCGCCACAGGGTGGGCGTGTTCGCCGCCGTGATGTCGCTCCACAGCAGGCCGGGGATGCCGACGAGCACCGCGTGGCCCGATCCGGGCGCGACGCTGCGCGCGGCCGATTGCCGCGCCGGTACTGTTGGGGCGGCCTTCGCGGCCGCCGCGGCCGCCGGATGGGCCAAGGCCATCGGGAGCAGGAGCAGGGCGAGGGCCACGATGAGCGAGGCCCGCCGCGCGAGCAGCACCACCCGACCTCCTCACCCGCAGTGAACCGTCAGAAAAACGCCCAGGATGGACACGTGCCGACCTCGATCACGGTAGCCGGTCACGGCAGGAGGCCGTACCAATGTCCACAGGCTTGACCGGTACGCGCCAAGCCCGCGACCACCGGATGACGATCCGCTCGGCCGTCTACTGGGCCGGCGCGGTGGCCATCGTGGCGCTCGCGGTCGCGCCGCTCGTGCAGTACTGGCTGACCAACCAGCCCGACCAGCGCCTGGTGGACCTCGACGTCTACCGTACGGGCGGGCAGAGCGTCCTGCTCGGCCGTTCGGTTTACGACACGCTCACGCCGCCTCCGCAGCTCCTGCCGTTCACGTATCCGCCGCTCGGCGCGGTGTTCGCGGTGCCGCTCGCGATGCTGCCGTGGCCGGGGGCGCAGTGGGTGTGGACCGCGCTGCTGTACGTCGCGCTCGCGCTGGCGGTGGCGTACGCCTTCCGCCCCCTGCTGGCCCGCGTGCGGACACTGAGCAGGTACGGCTGGGCCGTGCCGCTGGCCGCGGGCGTGCTGGTCGCCGCCCTCGCGTACGTCATGCCGATGCGCGACCAGGTGCGGTTCGGCCAGGTCGGCATCATCCTCACGGTGATGTGCGTCGCCGACTGCATGAAGCCCGACGGCGGCCGGCTGCCGCGCGGCGTCCTGGTCGGGCTGGCCATGGCGGTGAAGCTGACGCCCGGCGTGTTCGTGATCTACCTGTGGATAACCGGGCGCCGGAAGGCCGCCGTCACCTCGGTGGCCACCGCCGCGGGCGTCACGCTCGCGACGTTCCTGCTGCTCCCCGGCGACTGGACGGACTACTGGTTCGGCGCGCTGTTCAGCAGCGACCGGCTCGGCGCCAACACCGGCACGACCAACCAGGCGCTGCGCGGCATGCTGATGCGGACGTACCTCCCCGGTCCCGTCGTGTCCGTCCTGTGGGTCGTCGCCGTCGTCGCGGTCGTCGTCCTCGCGTACCGGGGGGCGCGGCGGCTGTCGCTGGCGGGCCGGGAGTCCGCGGGCGTCGCGGTGACCGGGCTGCTGTCGGTCGCGGTGTCGCCGGTGGCCTGGATCCACCATCTGACCTGGGTGATCGTGGCGATCGGCGCGCTGGCGGGCCGGGCGTACGACCGGCGCCGGGTGATCGCCGCCGTCGTGACGTACGCCTTCTTCGTCGTGCCGGTGCCCTGGCTCGGCGTGACGATGCTGGCCGACGGCATCGGGCCGCGCTTCCTCGGCAAGATCGTCCAGGACGGCTACGGGCTCGGCGCGCTGGCGCTGATGGCCCTGCTCGTTTACTGGCTGCCACGGCGCCGCGACACGCCGACACGCGGTGCTCAGCCGACACCAGCGCCGATGACGAGTCGTATCCAAGCGTGAGCGGACGGTTAGGGCTACGCTGACCGATGTGATGGACTCGATCCTGGCCTTGACGGGTGCCGGGGGCGGCGTACTCGGCCTCGTGCTCGCGTTGATCGCTTACAACCGTGCGGCAAGGACGTCCGACCAATGCCGCAACGCCCTCCGCCATGTCTCCGGAGACGGCGGCCCACTCGACGCGCGCGCCGTCCGCGATGTCTCGATCGTCAGATACGACGCGCTGAAGGAGATGTCCGGCCAGCTCTCGTTCTCGCTCGCGCTGCTGAACTCCGACGGCGACGGCGTCGTCATCACGTCGATCAACAGCCGTACGGAGACGCGGACGTACGCGAAGATCGTCCAGGGCGGCAAGGGCGTGCAGCCGCTCTCGCCCGAGGAGGACCGCGCGGTGCGCTCGGCGCGCCTCGGGCAGGGTCCGCCGGTGCTGCTCGGCGAGACCGACGACCTCGTCCGGTCGCCGGACACCATGGACGAGGGCATCCGCGTCCTGCCGGACTCCGCGACCGCGTAGCCGGAGCGTGCGATGGCCGGCGACACCCACCGCGCCCCGTTCGCCGCGTACGACGATGCGTACGACGGCCCGTTCGCCGCGCATTCGGTCGGCCGGATGGCGCGGCACGCGCGAACCACGACCGATCACTCGGCCGGGCGGCATAGCCTTGACCCCATGCCCGTCCGATACGCCTATTTGGGTCCCGAAGGCACGTTCACCGAAGCGGCCCTCGCCATCGCCGTCGACCGCGCCGGCCAGGCCGCGTCCGGTTCCGAGCTGATCCCCTGCGCCACGGTCCCGGCCGCGCTGGAGACCGTACGCGCCGGCACCAGCGACGCCGCGATGGTCCCGCTGGAGAACTCCATCGAGGGCGCGGTCCCCGCGACGCTCGACGAACTGGCCACCGGCGAGCCCCTGTGCGTGACCGGCGAGGTGCTGCTCCCGGTGAGCTTCGCGCTGCTGGCCAGGCCGGGCACCGAGCTCGCCGACGTCAAGCGCGTCATGACCCATCCGCACGCCGCCGCGCAGTGCCGCGGCTGGCTGGCCAACGCGCTGCCCGCCGCCGAGGTGCTGACGGGCTCGTCCACCGCCGCGGCGGCCGCCTCGGTCGCCGAGCCCGGCTCCCCGGCGGAGGCCGCGATCGCCGCGCCCATCGCCGGCCGTCACTACGGCCTGGTCGAGCTGGCGAACGACATCGGCGCCAACTCCGACGCCATCACCCGGTTCGTCATGGTCGCGCGGCCCGGCCGCCCGTCCGTGGCCACCGGCGCCGACCGTACGACCGTCGTCGCGTTCATCGCCGACGACCACCCCGGCGCCCTGCTGGAGATCCTCACGGAGTTCGCGGTGCGCGGCGTCAACCTGACGCGCATCGAGTCGCGCCCGACCGGCCTCGGCCTGGGCCGCTACTGCTTCAGCATCGACTGCGAGGGCCACATCACCGATGCCCGCGTGGGCGAGGCGCTGATGGGCCTGCGCCGCATCTGCGCGGACGTCCGGTTCCTCGGCAGCTACCCGCGCGCCGACGGCACCGCGCCCACGCCGCGCCGCGGCGTGACCGACGCCGACTTCGCGTCCGCGGCCTCCTGGCTGGGGCGCATCCGCGAATCGGGCGTCTGACCGGCCTCCGCGTTCCCGTACGCGCGCGGGGTCGGCGGCGTTATCGTACGACCGTGTCAGAGCAGTCCCGTGACGGATACCGGCTGAACTGGACCACCGAATACCGCGACCTGCGCGACGTGTTCGCCTGGAACCTGTTCCGCCGGTGGCGGTTCATGCGCTTCCTGCGGATCGTGTTGTTCGTGATCGTGGCGCTGTGGATCACCACGACGGTCCTCGCGCAGCGGATCAGCCCGACGGGCGTCGTCGAGATCGTGGCCATCATCGTCCTGGTGATCTTCGCGCCCGACCTCGCGACCTGGGCGCTCTGGCGGTCCAACGGCGCCAGGCTGCGCCGGGGCAGCGTGGGCGAGATCACCGAGAGCGGGCTCGCGATCAGCAACGGCGGGATGGAGAGCCGCCTCGACTGGTCCGAGATCGGCCGCCTGGAGCAGACGCGGCGGGTGTGGCTGTTCCGCATGGCGACGTCCAAGAACCTGGTCATGGTGCCGAAGCGCGCGGTGCCGGGCCCCGAGGAGGAGTTCGCGGCGTACGTCCGGGGTCACCTCGGGGCTGGGGATAACCGGTAAGCGTTCCCCGGCGCGTACCGGTAACCTCGGCTGCGTGATTGACCTGCGAGCCCTACGAGAGGACCCGGACCGCCTGCGCGCGTCGCAGCGGGCCCGCGGTGAGGACGAGAAGATCGTCGACCGGCTGCTCGACCTTGACGAGCGGCGCCGCTCGGCGCTGGGCGACTTCGAGTCGCTGCGCGCCGAGCAGAAGAGCGTCAGCAAGTCGGTCTCCCGGTCCTCGGGCGCGGAGCGCGACACGATCCTGGCGCGCGCCAAGGAGCTGTCGGGCCAGGTCAAGGAGGCCGAGGCGGAAGCCGAGCGGCTGGGCGCCGAGCTCGACACGGCGCTCGCCGGCGTGCCCAACCTCATCGAGGAGGGCGCCCCGTCCGGCGGCGAGGACGACTACGTGGTGCTGGAGGAGATCGGCACCCCGCCCGCGTTCGACTTCACCCCGCGCGACCACCTCGAGCTCGGCGAGACGCTGGGCGCGATCGACGTGGAGCGCGGTGCGAAGGTCTCCGGCGCCCGGTTCTACTACCTCACCGGCGTCGGCGCGCTGCTCCAGCTCGCGCTGCTCAACATGGCGATGGAGCAGGCCGTCGAGGCGGGGTTCACGCCGATGGTGCCGCCGGTCCTGGTGAAGCCCGAGGCGATGGCCGGCACCGGCTTCCTCGGCGCCCACGCCGCCGAGATCTACCAGCTCCCCGAAGACGACCTCTACTTGGTCGGCACGTCCGAGGTCCCCCTGGCGGCGTACCACTCCGGCGAGATCCTCGACGGCGCCACCCTGCCCCGGCGCTACGCCGCCTGGTCCACCTGCTTCCGCCGCGAGGCCGGTTCGTACGGCAAGGACACCCGCGGCATCCTCCGCGTCCACCAGTTCGACAAGATCGAGATGTTCTCCTACTGCCGCCCCGAGGAGGCGCACGAGGAGCATCTGCGCCTGCTCGACTGGGAGAAGCGGATGCTCGCCAAGGTCGAGCTGCCGTACCGCATCATCGACACCGCGGCCGGCGACCTCGGCACCAGCGCCGCCCGGAAGTACGACTGCGAGGCCTGGGTCCCCACCCAGCAGCGCTACCGCGAGCTGACCTCCACCTCGAACTGCACCGAGTTCCAGGCGCGCCGCCTCAACGAGCGCTACCGCGACAAGGACGGCAAGCCCCAGGCGCTGGCCACCCTCAACGGCACCCTCGCCACCACCCGCTGGATCGTCGCCATCCTGGAGAACCACCAGCAGGCCGACGGCTCGGTCGTGGTCCCCCAGGCCCTCCGCCGCTTCCTCGGGCGTGACGTCCTGGAGCCGGTCACCCGCTGACGGGCGCCGCGGTCCCAGTAACGTGGGCGCATGTGCGGAATTCGGGCGCGGCTGGTCGCCACCGATCTTGATGGGACGATCGTCCGCTCGGACGGCGGCATCTCCGCGCGGACCGTCGCGGCGCTCGACGCCGTCGAGCGGGCGGGCGGGCAGATCGTGCTCGTCACCGGGCGCCCGCCGCGGTGGATGGGGCCGATCGTCGACGCCGTCGGCCATCGGGGTGTGGCGCTCTGCGCGAACGGCGCGATGGTGTACGACCTGCGCGCCGACCGCGTGGTCTCCGCGCGCCTGATCGACGCCGAGACGCTGGCCGAGGCGGTGGCGCGGCTGCGGCGGGCGCTGCCGGACGCCGGGTTCGGGGTGGAGTACGCCGACGGCATGGTCGCCGAGCGTACGTACGACCTCAGCGGGTGGGACAGCGTGGACACCGTGCGCCGCCGGGTCGACGCCGCGGAGCTGGTCGCGCTCCCGTGCGCGAAGCTGCTCGTCCGCGACCGGGTGCTGGCCGCCGACGACCTGCTCGCGGTCGTACGCGGCGCGCTCGGCGGCCTGCTCACGCCGACGCACTCCAACGGCACCCGGCTGGTCGAGGTCAGCGCCCTCGGGGTCGACAAGGCCACCGCGCTCGCCGCGTACTGCGACGACCGCGGCATCGCCGCCGCCGAGGTCGTCGCGTTCGGCGACATGCCCAACGACCTGCCCATGCTCGGCTGGGCCGGCACGGCGTACGCGGTGCGGAACGCGCATCCCGAGGTGCTGGCCGCCGTCGGCCGGCACACGTCGAGCAATGACGACGACGGCGTGGCCCGCGTCCTGGAGCGCCTCTTCGGCGAGGACGCCCTCACGCCCAAGCCCTGAGCCCGGGCCGCCCGGGACGGCTCTCGGGCAATGGATTCTTTACGGCGGGTTCCGTCGTTCGCTGCGACAGTGACCGTCTGACCTCGTAGCGTGTTCGAACGGTCGCCGTACGTATCCCCCCACGGCCATTTCCGCATGTCGCGAAGGAGCCTCTGGGTGGGTCACGTCCGTCATCTCCGCCGTACCGTGTGCGCCGTCGCCGTGGCGCTCGCCATCCCGCTGGCCGGCGCCACTCCGGCCGCCGCCAAGCCGGGCCCGACCGGTCCACAGCGTGTGGACAGGCTCAGCAACCAGGTCGAAGTGCTGGCCGAGCAGTGGAGCGGCCTGCGGATCCAGCTCCAGACGGCCCGCCGTACCGCCGCCCTCGCCCGGCGTATGGCAGCGCACGACCAGGGGCGGCTCGACGGCATGCGGCGCCAGGTCGCGCGGCTCGCCGCGGCCAGCTACATGTCCGGCGACTCGTACTCCGTCATGGCGCTGGCCACGTCCGGCGACCCGCGCGGTGTGCTCGACCGCGCCGCCACCGTCCACCGGCTGTCCACCCGCGACGACACCGTCCTGCGCCGCCTGGCCTCGGCGATCACCATCGCCGGGCGCACGCGGACGGTCGCGACCCGGCGGCTCGCGGCCGTACGGCGGCTGCGCGGGCGGCTCGCGGGCAAGCGCACCCACATCGAGAAGCTGCTGTCCGGCTGGCAGAACCGGCTGACCGCGGACGCGCTGCGCCGCGCGCGCACCGGCCACAAGTTCCCGCCGTCGGCGCTGCGCGGCTCCGCGCCCGGTGTCCGCGCGGCGCGCGCGGCGCTGCGGATGCAGGGCAGGCCGTACGTCTGGGGCGCGGCCGGGCCCGCGTCGTTCGACTGCTCAGGGCTGGTGCAGTGGGCGTACCGCGCGGCCGGGATCCGGCTGCCGAAGTACACGCTCGACCAGTTCCACGCGGGCACGCCCGTGCCGCGCGGCCAGCTCCGCCCCGGCGACCTGGTGTTCTTCTATCCGCCGTCGATGCACCACGTCGGCATCTACATCGGCGACGGCATGATGGTGCACGCCCCGCACACCGGTGACGTGGTGCGCGTGTCACCGATCGCGGGCCGTGCGTACGGCGGCGGAGTCCGCATCGCCCGCTGACCCGGGCGAACGCGGATCAGAGGTACGGGCCGGAACCCGGACGCTGGATGCCGCCGCCCTGCTCCTCCTGCATCGGCATCGCGCCGGGCGGCAGCGCGCGGCGCATCTGCTCGAGCTGGGCGCGCGCGGCCATCTGCTGGGCGAACAGGGTCGTCTGGATGCCGTGGAAGAGGCCCTCGAGCCAGCCGACGAGCTGCGCCTGCGCGACCCGCAGCTCGGCCTCGCTCGGCGGGTTGTCGCTGCCGTTGGTGAACGGCAGCGTCAGCCGCTCAAGCTCCTCGATGAGCTCGGGCGCGAGGCCGTCTTCGAGCTCCTTGATCGAGGACTCGTGGATCTCCCGCAGGCGGGCGCGGCTGGCCTCGTCGAGCGGCGCGGCGCGGACCTCTTCGAGCAACTGGCGGATCATGCTGCCGATGCGCATGACCTTGGCGGGCTGCTCGACCATCTCCGCGACCGAGCGCTCCTTGCCCTCGCCGGCCTCGCCTTCGGCGTCGCCGGCGGCCGCGGACGCCATGCCGTTCGGCCCCACCACGACGATGTGCGGGTCCTGGTCGTTGTCTTCGTTCATCGGGTGGTTCATATCGTCAAGTCTCGTCGAATCGGATGCGGTCGTACGTCAGCAATGACAACTCCGGCGGAGATTTCCGCGTTCCCGTCATGGCCAGCCGGTCTTCAGGTGGTGAGAATGATCTTGCCGACGTGGTCGCCGGCCTCCATCACACCGTGCGCGTCGCGCGCCTCGGCCAGCGGAACCGTACGGTCGATGATCGGGCGTACGGTGCCGTCGGCCACCAGTGGCCACACCTCGGCGCGCACCGCGCGGGTGATCGTCGCCTTCTGCTCCACCGGGCGGCCACGCAGCCCGGCGGAGTACACGCTGCACCGCTTGACCAGCAGCTTCCCGAGGTTGAGCTCGCCCGTGCCGCCGCCCTGCATGCCGATGACGACCAGCCGCCCATCGGGGGCGAGCGCGCTGATGTTCCGGTCGAGGTACGGCGCGCCCATGATGTCGAGGATCACGTCGGCGCCCCGGCCGCCGGTCTCGTCGCGTACGCGCTGGACGAAGTCCTCGGTGCGGTAGTTGATCGCGGCGTCGGCGCCGAGCTCGCGGCAGCGCGCCAGCTTCTCCTCCGACCCTGCCGTGCACAGCACCCGTATGCCGCGGGCGTGCGCGAGCTGGATCGCGAACGTGCCGATGCCACTCGCGCCGCCGTGCACCAGGAGCGTCTCGCCGGACGCCAGCCCGGCGTGCATGAACACCGTGGAGTAGACGGTGCAGGCGACCTCGGGCAGCCCGGCCGCCTCGACCAGGGACACGCCGTCGGGCACCGGCATGACCTGCCCCGCCGGTACGGCCACCCGCTCGGCGTAGCCGCCGCCGGCCAGCAGCGCGCACACCTCGTCGCCCACGGACCAGCCGTCGACCTCGGCGCCCACCTCCGCGATGCGCCCCGAGCACTCGAGCCCGATGATCTCCGAGGCGCCCGGCGGCGGCGGATAGACGCCCTGCCGCTGCGCGACGTCCGCCCGGTTCACGCCGGCGGCGGCGACCTCGATGACGACCTCGTCCGGCGCCGGCCGGGGGTCGGGTACGTCCTGCCAGGTCAGCGCGTCGGGCCCGCCGGGCTCGTCCACCACGATCGCATGCATGACGAGCACGTTACTGCCGTACGGCCGTTCGGACGACAGTAGGAGACCGCTGACAATCAGTGAGAAGCGTGTGCTTGTACCGGTTATGGCAAAAGGGCTCGGTGCCATAGGCTGCCGCTGATATGTCTTCGGACCGCTCAGCAGGGCCTGAGGGGGAACCAGGTGGCTAAGTACGATCGGGGCGAGCCCTTCGGGGCAGAGGATCATAACGACCTGGGATCACTCGACGCGCTGGATAACGAGGCGAACGGCAGCGGCACGTCCGGAAGCCCGTCCGGCCCGCATGTCCAGCCTGGTCAGCCGCCCCAGAACCAGCAGAGTCAATCGGGACCGCAGGGGCCGGCGGGGCCGCAGCCGCCGTCCGGGCCCCAGCCGTACCCGCAGAATCCGTGGCTGAGTACGCCCCCGCCGGCGTACGGCGACTCCGGACCCCAGTCCGGGCCGCAGTCGGGCCCCCAGTCGGGGCCGCAACCCGGCCCGCCGTCCGGGCCGCAGCCGGGCCCGTACCCGATGTCGGCCGACCCCGGATGGGGCACCCCGCCGCCGCAGGGCTACGGCATGCCCGAGCCGGGTCCGTACCCCGGCGCGCCGCCGCCTCCCGGCCAGCCTCCGGTGGACCACACCGACTACTACACCGGTCCCGACTACGGCGACCAGTCGTACGGCCAGCCCGCGGGCGACGTCTACGGCTACGGCGGCATGGAATACGAGCAGATGGCGCCCCCGTCGTACCCCGACTTCCCGGACGCCCCCGACCCCCGCATGCCGCCCCCGGCCTACAACACCGGGCCGCAGCAGCAGATGCCGGACCCCTCGGGCGCGGCCACGCCGCTGCAGCCGCTGCCGCACGAGGAGTTCAACCCGCAGATGGGCTACGTCGTGCCGGAGACGGCCGACAGCCTGCGCCCGGAGATGCTGCTCCGCGGCCGCAAGCGCGCGCCGACCAACGGCTGGCGCCGCGCCCTCTACAAGGTGACCGGCGGCATGGTGCAGCCCGGGGAGTCCCCCGCTGAGCTGCGCCGCCGCGAGCTCGTGTCGCGTACGCGCACGCCCGTGGCCGGCGGCCACCACCGCGTGGCCGTGATGAGCCTCAAGGGCGGCGTCGGCAAGACGACCACCACCGTGAGCCTCGGCTCGACGCTCGCCGCCCTGCGCGGCGACCGCGTGATCGCCGTCGACGCCAACCCCGACCGGGGCACCCTCAGCGACAAGGTGCGGCTTGAGACCGCCGCGACCGTACGCGACCTGCTGAACGAGCGCGTGCAGATCCAGCGGTACGCCGACGTGCGCGCGTTCACCTCGCAGGCGCCGTCGCGTCTGGAGGTGCTGGCGTCCGACCGCGACCCGGCGGTGTCGGAGGCGTTCAGCGAGGAGGACTACCGCTCGGTGGCGCACGTCCTCGAGCACTTCTACTCGATCTGCCTGACCGACTGCGGCACCGGCCTGCTGCACTCCGCGATGTCCGGCGTACTCGGCATGGCCGACCAGATCGTCCTGGTCAGCTCCCCGTCCGTGGACGGCGCGCGCAGCGCCAGCGCCACGCTCGACTGGCTTGAGGCACACGCCCACGGCGACCTGGTCCGCAACGCGGTCGTGGTCCTGTCGATGGTGCGCCCGCGCAGCAAGAGCAGCGTGGACATCGGGCGCCTGGAGGAACACTTCGCGGCCCGCTGCCGGTCCGTCGTCCGCATCCCCTACGACCCCCATTTGGAAGAGGGCGCCGAAATCGACCTCGACCAACTGGGCCAGTCCACCACCGACGCATACCTCCAACTCGCCGCAATGGTCGGCGACGCCTTCGCCTGGCGCTGAGCGCCGAGGCCCGTACGGCGACCGGGCGCGGGGTGCGGCCGTGCCCGGATCTGGCCTGACGGCGCGACGCGTGGCGGCTGCGTCACGGCGTGGCCGTGCTCAGATCGAGCCCGACGGTCCGGCGCGAGGTGGACACGGCGCGGGTGATGGGCGGTGCCCGGGCCTGACCTGACGGCTCGACGCGAGGCGGGTCGACCACGGCGCAGCGCGAGGGGATCGGGCGTAAGTGATGGGCCCGCGCCCCGACATAGCCCGACAAGAGCAACGCGCCGGAAATCAATCGCCGTAAGTTACTTGCTGATCACTGAGAGTTGCGATCTACTGATCCGTGCGGCGTGGCCGGATCACCCGGCCTGCCGCGGCCAGACGCAAGTCCGTAACCGAGATCGGGGGACTCTCCGTGCTTAAGAAGCTGGTAGCCGCTGGCGCCATCGCCGCCGCACTCGGCGGTGCCATCCTGAGCGCCGCTCCGGCCCAGGCCGACGACTTCGATAGCTGGGCCGCTGGCAACAACGGCGCCGGTAACTTCCAGGTCCTGCCCATCCAGACCTGCCGTGGCATCGACGCGGCCGGCATCGGTGCCGCCGTGCACACCATCCTCGGCGTGTCCAACGAGCAGGGCCCGTGCGTGAACGGCCCGGTTACCGCCCAGGGGCAGTAACAGCCAGACAAAGCATCACCAGGGGTGCCGGGACTGTCAGGGGTCCCGGCACCCCTGTCTGCCGTCCGAGACCAAGATCACGAATTGGCCGTACCGGTAAGGGATGTGCTGCCCCGCCCACCCAAAGGTGAGAAACTTAGCTAGCACCCCCTGGAGGGCTCGCACAGCGGCCGAGTGCGACGGTCTTGAAAACCGTTAGGTCGGTACTCCCGGCCTCGTGGGTTCGAATCCCACGCCCTCCGCTGACCTGCGAGAACGCCGCTTCCGTCGCTCCGCCGGGACCGGCGTGCGGCCCGATGCGGGAACGGAACGGGAACACCTCGCGCGGATCATGACCCGGTGTCCTGCGTCTTCGCGGCACCTTCGGGCAGCAGCGCGACGATCTTCTCTGCTGCGTCGCTGGCGACCGCACGCCGTACGTGCGTGTACAGGTCCGAGGTGATGCGCGTGGTGCTGTGGCCGAGCTGGTCGGACACGATCTTGATGTCCAGCCCGGCCTCAAGGCCGAGCGACGCCGCGGTGTGCCGCCCCTCGTGCAACCGGATCACCGGCAGGCCGGCGCCGCGCGCGATCCGCCGGAACGTGTCCGTCACCGTTTCAGGGGAGAGCGGCCTCCCGTCCTCGCAGCAGAACACGAGGTCGTAATCCGTCCACGCCGGGCCGGCCGCCAACTGCTCGCGGCGCTGTGCCGTACGGTGCGCCCGCAACGCCGCGGCCGTGCCCTTATCGAGGGACACGACGCGCTCGCCGGCGCGCGTCTTCGGCGTGTCCAGGTGGATGTGGCCGCCGTACTCCAGGAGCGTTTGAGCGATCGTCGCCGTGGGGTGCTCGCCGTCGAGGTCGACGTCCGTCCACCGCAGGCCGCAGACCTCGCCGCGGCGCAGCCCGCGCAGCAGCACGAGGCGATACGCCACGGCCAGCCGTTCGGACGTCGCGGCGTCGAAGAACGCGACCACCTGGTCGGGCGACCACACGCGGGCCGGGTCGCGTGTCTCCGGCGGCAGCTCGACGGCCAGGCAGGGATTCCAGTCGATCATGCCGGGCCGCTTCACCGCGGCGTTGTAGGCGTTCCTCAAGGTCGCGAGGATGCGGTGCTGCGTGGCGACGCCGGTGATCTTCTTCCGCTTGCGCCGGTCGTCGGGCAGGTGCGGCGCCCGGTTCTCGCTGTGCGCTGCGCGGATCTCGGCGTTCCACTCCTCGATCGTGTCGAACACGCTCCCGATGTGCTCGGGGGTGAGCCGGTCACGGGGGATCTGGCCGAGCAGCGGCATGAGGAAGTTGTCCAGGTGCTGCCTGTAGGCGCGCCGAGTGGAGTCCTTCAGCCGCCGCTTTCCGGCGAGCCACGATTCCAGCCACTCGGCGACGGTCGCGCTCGGCGCGTCCAGGTCGGCCCCGACGCCAAGCCGCCGCCGTACGTCCTCGACGGTGGGCAGCTCGCCGCCGCGCTTCGAGCGCTCGAAGATCAGGTCACCGATCCGGCGTCGCACGGCGTCGTCCGCGCCGGCCAGCTTGACGAGCTGGCGGACATGGTCCCGGCCGTCGCTGGCCGCGGTCTGCGTGGCGTAGCCGGCGCGCTTCAGCAGCCGGTGCGGCTTGGCCGTCGTGTCCACGCGCACCGAGAACATGAACGTCCCGTGGTGCCGCTTCTCCAGGTCCGGGCACCGCGCGCCGAGTTCCTTGCCCGCCTCGTCGCGGCAGTAGCAGCGCTTGATGATCCCCTTCACGGCTGGTCATCGCCCGGAAGGTGCCCGGCCTCGCGGGCGCGCTGGATGTAGAGCCGGGCGGAACGCAGGGACTTCTCGAAGTGGTCCGCGACGGCCTCGGCGGGCGCGTCGGGATTCGCCTGCACGACCATGGCGACGTCGCGCAGCAGGCCTTCGGTGATCGTCCGCCGGGCGCCGCTGCGCGCGCCACGCGCGGCCGCGATGTTGGTGCGCCGCCACCGGGCGTTCATCACCTGGCGTACGGCGTGGACTACGCCCTCATCATCGGTGATGAACTCCGCGGCGATCTGCCCGACGACCTGCTCAAGGACGTCTTCGATGCGCAGTGAGCGAAGGTCGCTCGCGTGCACCTCGCGCCCGCCGACCGTCGCGTTGACATGGATCTTCCGGCATTGCGGAACGCCGTCGATCATCCGGAACTGCATCTCCCACGACGGTTCGCCGCTTCCTTTCGGAGCCTCGAACGTCACCGCGAACTCTGCGGGGATCTGCCGGCCGTCGCCGAGCTCTACCCAGGTCCCCGAGTCGTGCGGTTCGTAGCGGTACGTCGTCCGCCTCATGCCGCCCGCCGCCTCATTTCGCATGCCCGGCCTCCCGTGGCAATCAAGTCGCCGATCACTGGCCGCGACATTGCCGCGGCAAGACTGCACACTACTTGCCAGGCCGTTGCCGTACAAGACCCGACGGCAACCGACGGGGAAGGAAGACGGATGGATCTTGACCTCAGTAAGCCGACGATCACGGTCCCGGAAGCGGCGCAGATCCTCGGCATTGGCCGCGACACGGCATACGAGGCGGCGGCCCGCGGTGAGATTCCGACGATCAGGATCGGCCGCCGCCTGGTCGTCCCGACCGCGCGCCTTCTTGCCCAGCTCGGCATGGACGGCGGCGGGGAGGCGGCGTGACCGAGACGAAAGCGCCCGGCCGTCGCGAGGACGGCCGGGCGGATGCCGAAGCGGCGGGCGGCAGCACCGGCGTGCCCAGGGTAGCGCGCGACTCCGACTTGCCGTCGCTGCGCGCGCAGCTCGGCCCTGCCTTGCCGCCCCCCTGGCGTTGGCGCTGCCCGTGTGGCTGCATGTCGTCGACGGATCCGGACTGCGCCCGCCATCGTCGCCCGGAGCCGACCGGTGCGTCGACGTTCGGTCTGTCGGCCGCCGAGCTGTCCGCAGAGGTCGCCTCCCGCCGGCTGGACGGCTGGAGGACTTGGGAGCTGCGCGCCCGGTTCGTCGACCCACGTGAGTTGGTCGCGTGAGCGGGGACCTGGTGCTGCCCGGCGATCCGGCCGACCTCGGCCGGCCGCCGGGTGCGCCGAACCGCGCGTCGACCTCGTGGGCGCCGGTGGATCTCGCCGAGCTGAACGACCTCGTGGCCACGACGGGCCTACTTACCCGCGACCAGCTCGCGCGCCTTCCGCCGGTTCAGCCGCTGATCTCCGAGACCCTGGACCGCGGCACGTTCGCGCTGCTGGCCGGCTACTGGGGAACGGGGAAGTCGTTCGTGGCGCTGGACTGGACGTGCAGCGTGATCACCGGCAAGCCGTGGCAGAGCCGGCCGATCGTCGACCGTGCGGGCGCGCCGATCGACCGCGACGGCGAGCGGCGCGCCCGTCCGTACCACGCGCTGTACGTCGCCGCGGAAGGTGCGTACGGCATTCGCCAGCGCGTCGAGGCGTGGGAACACGGTTGGCACGCTGAGGCGAACCGGCTGTACGTACTGCCGACGCAGTTCAACCTGAGGCATGCCGGTGAACTGGACACGGTGGCGCGGTTGATCCGCGCGCTGCGTGTCGACTTCGTAGTACTGGACACCCTGTCGCGCTGCATGCCTGGCGCGGACGAGAACAGCGCACAGGACATGTCCACCGCCGTACTGGCGATCGACAAGCTCAAGGCCGCCACCAACGGCGGCACGGTGCTCGCCGTCCACCACACCGGCAAGGACAAGGTCACCGTGCGCGGCTCGTCCGTGCTCGAGGCCGCGGCGGACACCGTCTACCAGATCGAGGGCGACCCATCCCTGATGCGGCTCACCCGCACCAAGAGGAAGGACGGACCCACCGATGACATGCACCAACTCAGCCTGAGCCGCGTTCTGGAGTCCTGCGTAGTCGCCGATGTCCGCGGACAGAATCAGGTCCCCTCGTGGGACAGGCTGTACCGAGTAGTAGCGGACAACTTCGCGGACACCGGCGCGACGAAGGTGGAACTGCGCAACGTCGCCGATATGCCACCGGCCAGCTTCCATCGCGCGCTAAATGCACTGGTCGGCAACGGTGACCTGATCAACGAAGGTACCGACCAGCGCCCGTTCTACCGACTGGCCAAGCGTGGTGATGACGATGTCCGTTGATCTTGTCCGCGCTTTGTCCGCAAGTTCGGCCGGACATGTCCGTCCGCGCCCCCCTCTTAGGGGCGCGACGACGGACACGGACACGGCAGAGCGGACGAGCAATGGGTCGGTTGTCGAGCTGGCCGCCCGTGCTCGCACGACGGCCGACGCCGCTCCGCGAGGCAGCGCCGAGCGGAAGGCCGCCGGGTGCGTCGCCGTGGCGCTCTCGACTACGCGCACGCTGGCCGCGGCCAGGCGCGCACTGGCGTCCGTACGACCCGAGGCCGTGCGGGATGACGCGCTGGCCTACCTCGACCGCCTGATCGAACAGGAGCGCGCCGCATGAGCGATGACGTGACGGACGTGGAGCTGGCCCTGGCCGTGGTCGCCGCGCCCGAGCGGTGCACCGGCGCGATCGCCGAGCGGCTCGGCGTCGACGAGGAAGACGTGTTGCGCGTGCTGGACATGCTGCCGGGGCCAGCGTGAGCGCCGAGGCTCTGGTCTGCTGCGCGGTCGCCGACGGCCGCGAGCTGCGCGACGGCACGGCCGTCCGTACGGCCGGCGAGCGCGTGCTGCTAGCCGCGAGCGAGGCACAGCGGCTTGTCGCCGCTGGCGCGGTGGTCGTGCTCGACGACGCGGAGGACTCGCCGGACAGTTGCGAAGGGCAACCGACGTGACCTCGCGTTTTTTGAGCCGCGCGGCTATCGACCCGGCTCACAGGCACCATTTTTTTTCGCGCTACGGCGCGTCAGGTTAACCCGGAGGTAGGTAACAGTGAGTGACACAGGCAGTGGCGCATTCGTGGCCGTCGCCACGAAGGTCCCGGCCGCACTGCGCGACGAGTTCGCCGCGCTGGCCAAGCGGCGGGGCGTGACGCCCTCGGCGCTGCTGCGCGCGCTGGTCGAGCATGAGCTGGCGGGCGCGCCGGACGGCGATGATGCCGGCGAGGTCGAGCGCGCGGTGCGGGCGGAGATCGCCGAGCGGTACGGCGACGTGTCCGAGGCGCGTGCCGCCACGGCGGTGAACCTCGCGCGGCGGATGGACCGGGCGCCGACGTCCGGCGCACAGAACGCCGCCCAGCTCCGCGTGTTGCTGGCCGAGCTGGCGCCGATGGTCGGGGCCGATGGCTTCGACCCGCTGAAGATGATCAGGCTGCAGGCCCGGCTGCGGCGGAACGGTTTCGGCGTCTTCGCGCGTGCGGATGTCGCCGAGGGCGCGCAGGAGTTCCGCGCCGCCGACTGGCGCGACGAGTACGAGGCGGTGTGACGCGTGACGTCACGGCGTGACGGCCTCCCGCCCGGCCGCGTGCGGGGGGAGATCGCATTTCACGTGGGACCGGGTCAAGGCGACGCGGGCCAAAACCCGCGACCTGCTGATTTCCATCGAGAGGGGAACGAATCATGATCCACTACGAGACCGCGGCCGAGTTGCTGTCCGTCGACGCGGACCCGCCCGCCGCCATCGCCGCTCTGTCGGTGGGTGAACTGGCGTTCGTCGCCGAGCGGGCCGAGGTGTTCGCGGGCGTGCACCATGAGGGCGTGGCCGCGTTCGGTGCGTGCCTGATGCTCGCCGTCGAGCAGGAGCAGACGCGTCGGCGCGTACGCCAGGCGATCGCGGACGCGCGGTTCCAGGAGATCACCGCGCACCGGCCGGACGACACGGCCCGTACGGACGATCTCCCGCCCTGGTCGGCGGTATCCTCGACATAGGCGCGTGCGGTCCTGGCACTGGACCCAACGACGCCGAGACGGCCGCTCCGGCCCGGGCCTGGCACTGGCCCGCGGAACATCCCGCACGGTGGCCACCGTGCGGACCTGCGCCGTCCGCCCTGGCACTGGGCGCGTGTGAGTCGAGTTCGTAGACCACCGCCCAGGAAGGGGCGCACACTCTCATGGATGCACGTATCGAGCGGCTGACCGCGCGTCGGCAGGCCGTCGTCGAGCGGCGCAGGGCGATCACCGACGCCGCCGAGCGGACCGGACGCGAAGAGCTGACGCTGACCGAGGACGCCGACTTCCGGCGCTTGACCTCGCAGCTCGGCGAGTACGACGAGCGGATCGCCGAGCTGCGCGAGGAGACCGGCGGCAACGGCGTGGAGACCGAGGGGTCCGCGGCGCTGCGCCGGGTGCAGGCGTCCGGACGGAACGGCGCTCTGGCCGACGGGCCGTACGGCCCGGGAAGCAGGCATTCCTACTTCATCGACCTGGCGCGGCGCGGCGACGACTTCGAGGCGCAGCAACGGCTCGCCGCCTACGCCGCCGAGCGCCGCGACCTGAACCGTACGGACGGCACGGGCGGCTACTTCGTGCCGCCGCTGTGGCTGATGAACCAGTGGGTCGAGAAGGCCCGAGCGGGCCGGCCGTACGCGGATCTGTGTACCCGGCTGCCGCTGCCCGGCGGCACCGACTCGATCAACATCCCGAAGGTGGCGACCGGAGCGGCGGCCGCCATCCAGACGGCGGACAACGCCGCCGTGTCGGACACCGACCTGACGGACACCAGCATCGAGGCGAAGGTCCGGACCATCGCGGGTCAGCAGGACGTGGCGATCCAGTTGCTCGACCAGTCGCCCGTGTCGTTCGACGAGGTGATCTTCCGGGACCTGATCGCCGACTACGCCACGAAGACCGACCTGCAGGTGATCTCCGGCTCCGGTTCGTCCGGTCAGGTGACCGGCGTGCGGTCGACGTCCGGCATCACGACGATCACCTACACCAGCGCGACGCCGAAGCTGATCGATGGCTCGACCACAGCGAACTCGCTGATCCACAAGCTCGCGGACGCCGTGCAGCGGATCGCCACCAGCCGGTTCGCGCCGGCCGACGCGATCGTGATGCACCCGCGCCGGTGGGCCTGGGTGCAGACTCAGGTCGACAGCCAGAACCGCGCCCAGATCGTGCCGGGCGCCGCCGGGCCGAGCAACGCGTTCGGGATCTCCACGGCGCCGACCGCGGAGGGCGCCGTGGGCATGCTGGCCGGCCTCCCGGTGTTCGTCGACAGTTCGATCCCGACCAACCTCGGCGCCGGCACGAACGAGGACGTGATCCACGTCCTGCGCGCCTCGGACCTACTGCTGTGGGAGTCCGGCATCCGCACCCGGGTGCTGCCCGAGGTCGGCAGCGGCACGCTCACGGTCCGGCTGCAGGTCTACGGCTACCTGGCGTTCACCGCCGCCCGGCAGCCGCAGTCGGTGGTCGAGGTCGGCGGTACCGGGCTCGTACCCCCTACGTTCTGAGCTCCGGCGTCAACGCCACCGGCCACCGGTCCATGGTCATCCTCCCGGCGGCCGGAGCGAAGGGTTCCGCGCGCCCGGCGTCGTCCACGGACGCCCGGGCAGTGCCGCGCGACCCTGCGCCGGACCACAGCGCCCCGCCCCCTGGCCGCCCCCTGGCCGCCCCCTGGCCGCCCCCTGGCCGCCCCCTGGCCGCCCCCTGGCCGCCCCCTGGCCGCCCCCTGGCCGCCCCCTGGCCGCCCCCTGGCCGCCCCCTGGCCGCCCC